>CALUHC010000013.1 GCA_944320355.1 uncultured Prevotella sp.
GCCCGGAGTTAGCGGACGATAGCTTTAGTGGGTAATGTCCGCTAACTCCATGAACGAGCGCAGCAAGTGATAACTTCCGTTAACTCCTGCTAACTACTCGCATTTGGCAAAATGCGGACATTCATTTTCCAATATTTCTTTACCTACTGGGAGGGCAGCTTCGACGGCAAGGAGGAGCAGCCCCACCTGCTGTTCCACATGGCCACGGGCAGCGGCAAGACCCTCGTCATGGCGGGGCTGATGCTCTACCTTTACGACAAGGGCTATAGGAACTTCCTCTTTTTCGTCAGTTCCACCAACATAATAGAGAAGACAAGGGAGAACCTGCTGAACGCAGCCTCGCCGAAATACTTGTTAGCTCCGCAGATAAGCGTAGGCGGGCGGCAGGTGGCGGTGAGGCAGGTTGACAACTTCCAGGACAGCAACGAGGACTGCATAAACCTATGCCTGACCACTACGCAGGGACTGCACAGCGCACTGAACAACCCGAAGGAGAATGCGTTGACGTATGATGACTTTGGAAAATACAGTTTGGTGATGATTTCTGACGAGGCGCACCACATAAACTCGGCGACAAAGCGGGGCCGGGCAACACAGCTGGGCGGAGGCAGTGCCGCCACCGGACAGGGCGCAACGGAGACTGAAGACTGGGAGAGCACCGTGAACAGGATATTCAACACACCCCACGACTCGCCGCTGCCCAACGTGCTGCTGGAGTTCACGGCCACCGCCGACCTTGGCAATCCGCTCATAGCGGCCAAGTATCTGGGTAAGGTTATATTCGACTACCCGCTGAAGAAGTTCCGCGAGGACGGCTATTCAAAGGACATTGAGGTGGTGCAGAGCGACCTGCCGCCCGTGGACAGGGCCATGCAGGCCGTGGTGCTGAGCCAGTATAAGCGCAAGCTCTTCGCCTCGATAGGGCAGGACATAAAGCCGGTGGTGATGCTGAAGTCTAAGACCATAGCGGAGAACAAGGCGTTCTGCGAATTGTTCGTGCAGGCGGTGAGACGGCTGCAGACGGCCGACCTGCGCCGCATGGCAGGCCGCGCAAAGGGAGATATGGCTGCCGCCTTCTCCTTCTTTGCCGAGAAAGGCATATCGGCAGACAACCTTCTGCTCGAACTCAAGGAGGACTTCAAGGAGGCCAACCTGTTGCTGATAGACGGAAACAACATATCGGCGGAGAAGCAGATAAAGCTGAACACGCTCGAAGCCCACGACAACGAAGTGCGGGCGGTGTTTGCCGTGGATATGCTCAACGAGGGCTGGGACGTGCTGAACCTCTTTGACATAGTGCGGCTATACGAGACGCGCGACGCACGCGGCGGCAAACCGGGCAAGACCACCATGCAGGAGGCGCAGCTGATAGGCCGCGGCGCAAGGTACATGCCGTTCAGTTCGCCCGACGGAACATTGCCCCGCGGACAGCGGAAGTATGACAACGACACGGCCAACCGCCTGCGCACGGTGGAGAAGCTGCACTACCACAGCTCGCACAACCCGCGCTATGTGCAGGAGCTGCACACGGCACTGGTGGAGACAGGCATCGTGGCCGAGAGCGCACGCGAGCTGCCCCTGCTACTGAAAGACAGCTTCAAGGCCACCGAGTTCTACCAAAAGGGAATTGTGTTCTCCAACACAAGGGTGCCATGCGGTGCCGATGACGATGGGGCTTCGCTCGGCGAGGCCATCCTGTCGCGCACGTACAGCGTGCGGCTTCGCAGCGGCGAGATGCGGTCAAGCCTTGTTTTCACTGACAGTGCGGTTGGCGATGTGGCTTCGCTGCGATATAAGTCAATGCGTATGGCCGACCTTGGCCGCCATGTGGTGCGTGCGGCTCTCAACCGTTTCGACGCTTACCGCTTCTCACGCCTGGCAGAGCTGTTCCCCCGCCTTGCCTCGGTGGGCGAGTTCATCGATAGCGAAGCGTATCTTGCCGGGCTTAATATTGCAGTGTATGGCAACGACAGACAGCTGGCCCGCATGAGCCAGAGAGAGAAGCTGTGCGTGGCGGTGGAGGTGCTGAGGCAGGTGGAGCCGCTGATGGCAAAGCGCGGAAGCAAGTGGCGCGGGTCGGCGGAGTTTGTGCCGAAGCGGGTGAGAGACGTGTTCCGCGACCACACGCTGAAGGTGTCGCCCACCGACTCCGGCGACAGGGAGTACGGCCGCCCGATGGGCGAAGCCACCGACCCTGCCTTGCGCATGGACTTGGGGCAGTGCGCATGGCACGCCTACAACGACTGCTACGGAACGTCAGAGGAGAAGCATCTGGTAAAGTATATAGAGTCAGTATATCCGAGGCTGAGGGAGAAGTACCGTGACATCTATTTGGTGCGCAACGAGAAAGACCTGAAGCTGTGGGGCTTCTGCACCGGCGATGCCTTCGAGCCGGACTATCTGCTCTTCATGCGCAGTGAGGGCGGGGGCAATCTGTATGAGGCCATACAGATATTCATCGAGCCAAAAGGCGAGCACCTGCGTGCAGCCGATGCTTGGAAAGAGGAATGCCTCAAGGCGATAAAAGACCGCGCGGTGATACGCTTTTCAACAGCGTCGGGTCGGTTTCGCGTATGGGGCCTGCCGTTCTTTACCAACAGCAGGCGCGGGGCTTTCGGCAGTGCGTTGTGCGAGTCGCTGTCTCTATGATGCCATGCCGCCGAGCGTTCCGCCTTCGGCAGAACCTTTGTTTTTTGCTACTCGCCGTGCCGTCCACGCTGCGTCTGTAAGCCATTGATAATCAGTGAGGTTGCAAACTGTGCCGTTTCAGACTGCGAAACGACCCGTTTCAGGCTGCAAAACGGCACGTCTTGGAAGCCGAAACGGCGCGTTTTGCAACCAGAAACGGCAGGCTTTGATTTTTGATACGCATCGGGAGGCCGGGGCAGGTGCATTTTGCTTATTCCACAAACCTGTTTTTTGGATTTCGTCAATGCTGAACTTTATCCCAAATCGGCCATTAGAGTTCGAAACGATTTCATTCTATTGTCGCGCAGATTGGCTGTCGTCTTTGTCGAAGGCGTAGCGGGCTACGTCGAGACGAAGCGGCAGGCAAGATGCCGACAAGAGAACGAAAGCGTTTGGAAAGCCGAGCAC
>CALUHC010000014.1 GCA_944320355.1 uncultured Prevotella sp.
CGCCCGGAGTTAGCGGACGATAGCTTTAGTGGGTATTGTCCGCTAACTCCATGAGCGAGCACAGCGAGTGATAACTTCAGCTAACTCCTTCTAACTCCCTGCATTTGGCAGAATGCGGACATTCATATCTCAACAATGCCCCGGCGGCATGGACAAATACCAACACCTTCCATCCGTCTCTATCCGTGACAGAGGCCAAAGCCATGCAAGCCCCACGCCGTTCACTCCGTGAGGTCGCGCTCTGCGGCAACGGGCGCAGGCTCGATGGAGCGTTGCCCGGGGGTGAGATAGCCTTTCTCCGAGTCTATGGCTATGAGAACGCCGTCGCCGCTGCCGTGGTAGCGGAACGTGGCGGGGCGGCTGGCGTGCTCGCCGAGATAGGTGAGCACGCCCGTGGCAGCGTCCATCCACCACACGCGCTTGCGCCCGCCGCTCACCTTGGTGAGGTCTATGCGCATATCGCGGCCCGTGCAGTTGTAGACCATCAGGTAGTCGCTGCCCCGCGTGGCGGCCAGGCGGTCGTAGCGGGTGCCGTTGTCTGCCACCACGCTCTGGTCGGGCACGCGGTCGAAGTATGGCATGGCGAGCATCAGCAGCTTCAGGTATCGCATCTGGTTGAAGCCCGGGTCGTCGAGCGCCTTGTACCACGGCTTGCGCCCGCCGTCGGCAAAGTATGCCCCGGCCACGCCCGGCTTGATGAACTGCATGATGGAGTTGTTGCCGTAGGTGTGGCCGCACGAGCCGGCAAACACCGACCAGTAGGCATAGCGGCGCACGTCGGCGGCCTGCCAGCGCGGCTCACCAGCATCGTGCAGTCCCTGCGGTATGTCCTCGTAAGACGGCTCGCCGTCAATCACGGGTTTTATCGGTTTGTGCTTCCATGTGGAGTCAACGTACATCCAGTTGTCCTCCTCCGTGCCGTCGGGTATGGGGTAGTCCTTGTTGCCCATGCGCTGCCCGTAGCGGCGGTGGCCGCTCTGGAACATATTGAAGTCGAGCCACGCGCGGTCGTTGAACCACCGCGCCGAGGTGTAACGGCCGCGCGGGTGGTAGGTCATAAGGTGGTTCTGGTCCATCTCCTTGATGGTGATGGCCAGCGCATCCCACACCTCCGTGCGTATGTCGCCCTGTATGTCGCCGCCCATTATCCACACTATGTTCTTGCGGTCCTTATAGCGTTCGGCCAGGAAGCGGCCATAGGCGCGGGCCCCGTCCGCGTCCATCAGCCCGGCCTTGACCATGCTCCCCCAGATGCAGACCATGCCCACGAATATGCCACGCCGCCCGGCCTGGTCTATGATATAGTCGAGATGGTCCCAGTAGCTATACGCCCCGGGAGGGTCGGCGGCGGCGAAGTTGAAGCCGTCGGGCATTGACATCTGCCCGTAAACGTTGAAGGCCGGCATGGCGTTTATCACCTGCACCTGCACAACATTATACCCCGCGGCCTGCAGGCGGTCGAGATAATAGGCGGCCTCGTCGCGGTCGAGACGCTCCGGCAGCAGCCATCCCGTGTCGCCAAGCCAGAAGAACGGCCGGCCGTCGGCGTACTGAAGGAAGCGGCCGTTGGCCGAGACGGCGAGCCGCCCCACGGGGTCGGGCCTGGCCGTCACAGCCCCGGCGCAGACGTCTGCGGCGGCAAGCAACGCCACCGCCAGCATGATAAAAGCCTTTCGCATGGTCCTCTTTATGAAGTTAAAAGTTAAAGATTATAAGTTAAAAGAACGCGGGCAGCAAGCTGCATGAAGCCAAGCGGGCTGTCCGAACTTTTGAAAGTTAAAGGTTAAATATTAAAAGTTAAATGGACGAGAGCCGCGAGAAGTTCGGCGGCATTTGCCTGCGCTCCCTACCCTTGCCCGCTGCCTTCCCTGAAAGCACTTGTCCGCTAACTTCCGTTAACTTCGGGGCGAAGCCCCAAACTCCCGCCGTCTCCATCTCGATTCGGCTCTTTCATCGCCTTTATCTTGCCCGAGATGTAGTCTCTGAAGCCATCGCCGCCCAGCACCTCCACGTTGTCATAAAGCCCGAGCACGAAGCGGCCAATGCCCACGTAGCTGCAAACGTCGAGGCTGAGCAGCCAGTGGCGGTCGCCGTCGGGCTGCACGTGGCGCGCCGCCTTGGGATATTCCTCCGTGAGCAGGCTGTAGGCCAGGCGGTCCAGGCGCAGCCTGACAGGCAGCAGCTCCTCGCCGCTGAACATGAAGAGGTCGGTGTACATACGCCTGTGGGCGGCCTCATGCTCCCACGGGTCGAGCAGCATCTCCACGTCTTCCATGCGCGCCACCTTGAACGTTTTGTTCATCTTGGTGGAAATTTCGTAGCAGCGCACCTCGTTGTTGCCGTCCAGAAACATGAACGGCTCCACCACCCGGCTCGTCACCGTGTTGCTATGTGGCGACGAGTAGCGGTGTATCGCCACCTTGTTCTTCAGCTTTATGGCATCGTAGAGCGTGCTCACGTTGCGCCCGGCCTGCTCGCGCAGCGCCACATCGTCGAGGATGTCGAGATCGTAGAGCACGTCGAGCTTGCGGCGCAGGTGGCGCACCTGCAGGCTGTTGTCGTCGGTGCGGTCGAGCAGGCGACGCAGCGTTATGGCCTCGTCCTCGGTGAAATGGAGCGTTTTGAACAGTTTTGTGAAGAAAGGCGACGATTTGTCGAGGCTGTATGCCGTGCCCTTTTTCTCTACGATGAAGCCCGCCTGGCGGAAGAAGTCGATGTAATAATAGAGGTTGCGGCGCGACAATCCCATCCTGTCGCACAGCTGTTGCACCGTGTAGCTGCGGTTTTCGGTCATCAGGAGCATCAGGTCCAGTTCCCTCTCAAGTTGGTTGTGTCGCATTGCCGTGTGTGGTTTTGTGGCTTGTACAGGTGCAAATATACATATTATTTTTGTCATACCTGCCGCATACTGCTACTTTTTGCCGCCTGGCAAAGAGGAAACACGCACCACAGCCCCACTAGCATTCTCCAACCACGAGGCAAATGGAAAGGCAACAAAGTCATGTGAAAGAGACGCAATAAAACCTCTAAACTTCCCAAAGAAGTTGCTTAAACTGTGCAGTACACGTAACCAATGCCTATTGGGGCCAAGAAGCTTTTTTGATTTTATCGACGGATTGAGTCGGATTTTTGAGGCATGATTGTCCGTTTGCAGAGGAGCATAGCGGGCTATGTGACGAAACTAACGGGCGAATATGGCCAAAAATGCACTCAAGACTGCAGGAACGAAAGACCGATTTGATAAAATCAAAACAGCTTCTAAGCATATCGTTTCTCCGTTTGCCGAAATATTCGTATCTTCGCGGAGTGAAACCATATTAAAAAGATGTGTGCTATGGAAGAGAGGGACAACGGGAACAGATACATACGCTTTGACTGGGCGATGAAGCGGCTGCTACGCAACAAAGCCAACTTCGGCGTACTGGAGGGACTGCTCACCACGCTGCTGGGCGAAAAGATAACCATCAACCGCCTGTTGGAGAGCGAGAGCAACCAGGAGGACGAATATGACAAGTACAACCGCGTGGATATGCTGGCGGAAGACTCGCGCGGCGAACTGATACTCATAGAGGTGCAGAACAACAACGAGTACGCCTACTTCCAGCGTATGCTCTTCGGCGCATCGAAGCTGGTCACGGAGTACATACACCGCGGCGAGGGCTATGGCAACGTGCGCAAGGTATATAGCGTCAACATCGTCTACTTCGCGCTGGGCAACGGCGAGGACTACGTTTACCACGGCAAGACGGTGTTCCGAGGCATGACCAAGGGCGACGTGCTAAGGCTCACGCCCTTCCAACGGCAGACGTTCAGGGTGAGCGAGGTCAGCGACCTCTACCCCGAATACTACATCCTGAAGGTGAACGACTTCAACCGCGTGGCCAAGACCCCGCTGGAGGAGTGGATATACTACCTCAACACGGGCATCATACCATCTGAGGCATCTGCCCCCGGCCTCGCCGACGTGCGCGAGCAACTGAAGCTCGACCGCATGACCAAGGACGAGCTGCGCGCCTATTACCGCCACTTGGACAACATAGTCATACTGCGCGACAACATCTTCACAGAGCGTGAAGAAGGAAGAGCCGAGGGAAGAGAAGAAGGAATGAAAGAAGGAATGAAAGAAGGAATGGAGAAAGGAATGGAGAAAGGAATTGCCAAAGGCAGGGAAGAAGGCTTGGCCGAGGGCAAGGCTGACATGGCGAGAAGGATGAAAGCGAAAGGATTTCCCACTGCGGTGATTGCCGAAATCACGGGTCTCGCGGAGAGCGAAGTGGATATAATAAGGTAGGATGGGACACAGGTTATCGGCCGAATGGTGGATGTAGCCGTGTGTTTTCTGCAAAATACTTGCTGAAGAGGGCTTTATTTATTAATTTTGCAGCCAATAACGGAACCGCCTGAAGGCGCATCCGTGTCAGCGAAAAAGAAGATGAAGGAGAATCAAGATAACAAACAGAACGAGTTTGTGCGCCGGGTGGCCGAGCAGAAATATGAGTTCGGGTTTACCACCGACGTGCATACGGAGATTATAGACAAAGGACTGAACGAGGATGTGGTGCGCCTCATCTCGGAAAAAAAGGGCGAACCGGAGTGGATGCTTGACTTCAGGCTGAAGGCGTTCCGCCACTGGCTCACCATGGAACAGCCCACATGGGGGCACGTCCACCTGCCTGAGATAGACTACCAGGCTATATCCTACTACGCCGACCCCATGGCCAAGAGGGACAAGACGGAGAAAAAGGAAATAGACCCGGAACTGATGAAGACGTTCGACAAGCTGGGGATACCGCTCGAAGAGCGACTCGCACTGAGCGGAGTGGCCGTGGACGCAATCATGGACTCGGTGTCGGTGAAGACCACTTTCAAGGAAAAGCTGGCTGAGAAGGGAATAATTTTCTGCTCTATAGGCGATGCCATACAGCAGCACCCGGAGCTGGTCCGCGAGTATCTCGGCACGGTTGTGCCCTATCGAGACAACTTCTTTGCCGCGCTCAACAGTGCCGTGTTCAGCGACGGGTCATTCGTCTACATACCCAAGGGCGTGCACTGCCCGATGGAGCTGAGCTCTTATTTCCGCATCAACGCCCGCAACACGGGGCAGTTTGAGCGCACACTGATAGTGGCCGACGACGACTCCTACGTGTCGTACCTTGAGGGATGCACGGCCCCGATGCGCGACGAGAACCAGCTCCACGCCGCCATCGTGGAGATAATAGTGAAGGACCGGGCCGAGGTGAAGTACTCTACGGTGCAGAACTGGTACCCGGGCGACGAGCAGGGACGCGGCGGAGTGCTCAACCTTGTGACCAAGCGCGGCGAGTTGCGCGGCGAAGGCAGCAAACTGTCGTGGACGCAGGTGGAGACAGGTTCGGCCATCACGTGGAAGTATCCGTCGTGCGTCTTGCGCGGCGACAACTCCGTTGCGGAGTTCTATAGCGTGGCCGTGACCAACAATCACCAGGAGGCCGACACCGGCACAAAGATGATCCACCTGGGCCGCAACACCAAGAGCACCATCATAAGCAAGGGCATCTCGGCCGGCAAGAGCCAGAACTCATACCGCGGACTGGTGCGCGTGGCCCCCAAGGCCGACGGTGCGCGCAACTACTCCTCGTGCGACTCGCTACTGCTCGGCAGCGATTGCGGCGCGCACACTTTCCCGTATATGGACATACACAACGACACGGCGGTGGTGGAACACGAGGCAACGACGAGCAAGATCAGCGAAGACCAGCTCTTCTACTGCAACCAGCGGGGCATCCCTACGGAGCAGGCCGTGGGGCTGATAGTCAACGGATACGCGAAGGAAGTGCTAAACAAGCTGCCAATGGAGTTTGCCGTGGAGGCGCAGAAACTGCTCAGCGTGTCGCTCGAAGGCACGGTGGGATGAGGCTTTGAGTTAGGAATTAAGAATTAAAAATTAAGAAAGATAGTATAGGGTGATATCGAAGTGGGATTGTGGAAAGTGGGAAAAGCGCGTCGGTGCGCTTCTTCTCGGTTCCCGACTCTCGATTTTTTAATTGACAATGTTATGTTGGAAGTAAAAGACCTTCACGCCAGGATAGGCGACAAAGAGATACTGCGGGGCATCAACCTTACCGTAAACGACGGTGAGGTTCACGCCATAATGGGGCCAAACGGCTCGGGAAAATCGACGCTGAGCGCCGTGCTCGTTGGCAATCCTCTGTATGAAGTGACGGGCGGAACGGCCGTGTTCAACGGCAAAGACCTGCTCGCCATGAAGCCCGAAGACAGGGCGCACGAGGGATTGTTCCTCTCTTTCCAGTACCCGGTAGAGATTCCCGGCGTGTCGATGACCAACTTCATGCGCACCGCCATAAACGAGAAGCGCAAGCATGAGGGCAAGGAACCAATGTCGGCGGGCGACTTCCTGAAGCTGATGCGCGAGAAACGGAAGGTCGTTGAGCTTGACAGCAAGCTGGCCAACCGCTCGGTCAACGAGGGATTCAGCGGCGGAGAGAAGAAGCGCAACGAGATTTTCCAGATGGCAATGCTTGAGCCCCGGCTCTCGATTCTCGACGAGACGGACTCTGGTCTTGATGTTGACGCACTGCGGATAGTGGCCGAGGGCGTGAACAAACTGAAGACGCCGCAGACCAGTTGCATCGTGATAACCCACTACCAGCGCCTGCTCGACATCTTGAAACCCGACGTTGTGCACGTGCTCTACAAGGGCCGAATAGTGAAAACTGCCGGCCCTGAGCTTGCAGCCGAGATAGAGGAACGCGGCTTCGACTGGATTAAAGCAGAGGCAGGGGAGGACTGACATGGAGAGCAATGCCATTCCAACCGCTGCCGGACAGGCCGCCGCAAGGCAGTATGTAGAGCTGTTCAACGAGTGCCGGGACATGATCAACGCACACGGAGCCGACGTTATGAACGCCGTGCGCGACCGTGCGTTCGATGATTTCGCGCGGCAAGGATTCCCCTCACGCAAGGTGGAACGCTACAAATATACCGATATGGCTGCACTGTTCGCCCCCGACTACGGGCTGAACCTCAACCGTCTGGAAATCCCCGTAGACCCTTACGAGGCTTTCCGATGCGATGTTCCTAACCTTAGCACATCGCTTTATTTCGTCGTCAACGACGCTTTCTACTCCAAGTTGCAGCCCAAGGGTCATCTGCCCGAGGGTGTCATCATCGGCTCTTTGGCCGAAGAAGCTGCAAAAAATCCCCATTTCATCGAGAAATACTACGCCCGACTGGCCAAGACCGACGGCGACGCGGTGACCGCTCTCAACACCATGCTGGCGCAAGACGGCCTGTTGGTCTATGTGCCGCGCGACGTTAAGGTTGACCGTGCCGTGCAGGTGATAAACATCCTGCGCTCTGACGTTGACCTGATGGCCAACCGCCGCGTGCTCATCATCGTCGAACCGCAGGCCGAAATAAAGCTGCTTTTCTGCGACCACGCCGCCGACGACCGCCATTTCCTCACCACCCAGGTCATAGAGGCATACGTAGGCGAGAACGCCGGCCTCGATCTCTACTGCCTGGAGGAGACCCACGCCAGGAACACCCGTGTGAGCAACCTCTACATTGAGCAGCAGGCAGGCAGCCGGGTAAACCACAACATCATAACGCTGCACAACGGGGTGACGCGCAACAAGACTGACCTCGCCTTGTGCGGCGAGGGTGCCGAGTGCAACCTCTGCGGCTGCGTGATAGCCGACAAGCAACAACACGTAGACAACAACACGCTGATAGACCACCGCGCTCCCCACTGCACGAGCAACGAACTATATAAATATGTGCTCGACGGGCAGGCCACCGGTGCCTTTGCCGGACGCGTGCTCGTGCGCCACGGGGCGCAGAAAACCGTCTCAACCGAGACCAACCAGAACCTCTGCGCCACAAAGGAAGCCCGTATGTACACCCAGCCGATGCTGGAAATATATGCCGACGACGTGAAGTGCTCGCACGGATCTACCGTAGGCCAGCTCAACGACGCAGCCCTGTTCTATATGCGCCAGCGCGGCATACCGCTCAAGGAAGCCAAACTGCTGCTTGAGTTCGCCTTCGTGAACGAGGTGATAGACCACATGGAACTTGCTCCGCTGCGCGACCGCCTGCACTATCTCGTTGAGAAACGCTTCCGAGGCGAGCTCAGCAAATGCGAGGGATGCAAGCTCTGCAAATGACGGAGCTTTTCATTGTTCACAATGCATAATTGTGAATTATGAATTAAACAAACTGTATTTTTTATGGCTTACGAAATAGAAAACATACGCAAAGACTTCCCCATTCTGTCGCGGACGGTATATGGCAAGCCACTTGTTTACCTTGACAACGCCGCCACGACGCAGAAGCCGCTGTGCGTGCTCGATGCCATGCGCGAGGAGTATCTCAACGTCAATGCCAACGTTCACCGCGGCGTTCACTATCTCTCGCAGCAGGCCACCGACCTGCACGAGGCCGCCCGCGAGACCGTGCGCCGCTTCATCAACGCCGGCAGCACAAGCGAAATCATATTCACCCGCGGCACCACGGAGAGCATCAACCTCGTCGTATCGTCGTTCTGCGATGCCTTCATGCAGCCGGGCGACGAGGTTATAGTGTCCGTAATGGAGCACCACTCCAACATTGTGCCGTGGCAACTGCAGGCCGCCCGCCGCGGAATTGCGCTCCGCGTGATTCCGATAGACGAGCGGGGAGAGCTCCGTCTCGATGAAATGGAGCGTTTGTTCAGCAAAAAGACCAAAATAGTGAGCGTAGCCCACGTGAGCAATGTGCTCGGAACGGTCAACCCTGTCGATGAAATCGTGCGCATGGCTCACGCCCACGGTGTACCGGTATTGGTGGACGGAGCGCAGAGCGCGCCCCACTTCAAGGTCGATGTGCGCTCGATGGATTGCGACTTTTTTGTGTTCAGCGGCCACAAAATGTACGGTCCCACCGGCATCGGCGTGCTCTACGGCAAGGAAGATTGGCTCGACCGCCTGCCGCCATACCAGGGAGGAGGCGAGATGATAGAGAGCGTCAGCTTCGAGAAGACCGTGTTCGAGCGGCTGCCCTTCAAGTTCGAGGCAGGCACCCCCGACTATATAGCCACCCACGGGCTGGCCAAAGCCATCGAGTACATGGAGGCATTGGGGCTCGATAACATATCCGCCCACGAGCAGAAACTGACCCGCTACTGCATGGAACAGCTACGCACGGTCGATGGAATCAGGCTTTTTGGCGAATCTGAGCACAAGGATGCCGTTGTGTCGTTCCTCGTCGGCGACATCCACCACCTCGACATGGGCACACTGCTCGACCGCCTCGGCATAGCCGTGCGCACAGGCCACCACTGCGCCCAGCCGCTGATGGACCATCTCGGCATACTCGGCACGGTGCGCGCATCGTTCGCCCTGTACAACACCAAGGAAGAGATTGACACCCTCGTGGAAGGCGTGCGCCGTGTCAGCCGAATGTTCTGACAACAGAAATTGCCATTGACACACTCCCGCAACTATACATAAACATATATGGAGAACAGCCCAAAGACACTCAGGCTCATCTACCCGCAGTGGCAGGGAGCCGACATAGTGAGGTGGATACCGGAAATAGAAGATCCCGACGTGGCCTCACGCGGCTATTATCTCGGAGCGCAACTGCTCGACTTCCTCGCCCCGTCAGGCGGACAGGAGACGTGCACCGTGCCTGTTAGCACCGACTTGACAGAGCGGACCACCACCAACGGAGTGCTCGACCGCGATGCAATCGCCGCACAGACCGGGGCCGCACTGGACATACTAAGGGTTAAATCGCCCGACAGGATTGTCACTCTCGGCGGCGAATGCTCGGCCAGCGTTGTGCCGTTCACATACCTTGCAAACAAGTACGGGGGCGATGTTGCCATGGTGTGGATAGACGCCCACCCCGACATCACACTGCCCGGCGACGCCTATGCTGGCTACCATGCCATGGCGGTGACGGCCTGCATGGGACTGGGCGACGCGAAGATAGTGTCACAGCTGCCAGCCACGATAGCCCCGGAGCGCATACTCTTCGTGGGGCTGCGCGACTGGGAGCGCGACGAGATAAAGGAACGGCACGCCAGCTACGGCATCAAGCACCTGTCGCCCGATGCCATAAGGAGCAACAACGGCGCCGTGGCCGAATGGCTGAGAGCGTGCGGCGCGGCGCGCGTTGTCGTGCACTTCGACCTCGATGTGCTCGACCCGGCCGAGATCATAGCCGGAGTAGGCGTTGTGCCAGACGGCATGAAGATAGACGAAGTGGTAAGCGTAATCAACACCACGGCCCGCGAGAAGGAACTCGTAGGCCTCACCGTGGCCGAGCCGATGCCGCGAACAGCCATCCGAATCAAGCAGATGCTCAGCCGGCTGCCGCTGCTCGGGTGACACAACCTAATCCATACACCCCACAACAACGCAACAAATGACGACACACAGAGCCAAGGAAAATGCAGGCCTTCCTGCCTCCTTGGCTCCTTTTTTATTTACGCAAGATGAATAAAGACGAAAAAAGCACGCTTCTCAGCCACTATTACGATGGACTTGTCGAAGCGGGATGCGACGAGGCGGGACGCGGATGCCTCGCCGGAAGCGTATATGCCGCCGCCGTGATTCTGCCGCCCGACTACCGCAACGACCGCCTCAACGACTCCAAGAAGCTCACCGCCCGCCGGCGCCGCCTGCTGCGCGAGGAGATAGAGCGCGACGCCGTGGCCTGGGCTGTGGGCGTGGTCAGCCCCGAGGAGATAGACCGCCTGAACATACTCAACGCCAGCATATTGGCCATGCACCGCGCCCTCGACGCGCTGACGGTGCGCCCCGAGGCCGTTATAGTGGACGGCAACCGCTTCAAGCCCTACCGCGACCTGCCATATACCACCATAGTGAAGGGCGACGGCAAGTACCTCTCGATAGCCGCGGCGAGCATCCTTGCCAAGACATACCGCGACGACTACATGGACCGCCTTGCCGAAGAGTACCCCCAGTACGACTGGGCGGGCAACAAGGGCTACCCGACACAGAAGCACCGAAATGCGATAAAAACCTTCGGAATCACCCCATTCCATCGGCGTTCGTTCAATCTTCTAGGCGACACGCAGCTCAGTCTGTGGGGCGACGGGGAGTGAGAGGCATTACCACCCCGCCCTCATTCCTCCACCTTTATGCCCAGCCGGCGGCAGCCGCGCAGTGCCGCCACGAGCCATACCATGCAGGCTGCCCTGAGCGCGAGCGGGCATTCTGTCGGGAATACCGTCAAGACGAAAGCCGCCTGGGTGTTGAGCAAGCGTGCCGCCTGGCGCGCTGACACCTCCGTTCCGAGCACGCGCGAGTAGGCGCGGGCTGCGGCTGCCATGGCGCGGCGGACCGCCACGACTGTCTTTGTTGCGCTTATAGGCTGTGCACCCCGGCTTTCGGGCGCGGCTGTCAGAGTCATTTCCTTTTTCATATCGCTATTGTTTTTAGTTTATACTTTGCTTTTGTATGCTGCAAAGTAACTTATGTTTTGCGCACAAAAGGTTCACTCAGCCAAGAACTTTGGTTAATTCTCCATAACGCGCCGCCGCCTCCGGCAATGTGCAGTCTGCCTTGCCTGTGGGCGGCGCCCGCCGTGCCGGTGTGCAGCCATTGCCAGTTGCCGATGCTCGTTGCCGCCCCTTGCCGTGCCTTCGGTCGGTCATGGATAGAAGGTTGTGCCAAATCAAAAACTTAGTTTTTTGCTACAAATCGCGCAGTTCGCATCGCCTCTGTAACTCACTGACAATCAGTGGGGTTGCAAAATGTGCCGTTTTGGCCTCTGAAATGGGTCGTTTCAGGCGGCGAAACGTGCCGTTTCGCGTTGCAAAACGGCACATATCGCGATGCGAAACGGCAGGTTTTGATTTTTGATACGTTTTGCGACCGGTCCCGGTTTACCGCTGGCGCTGTGCTTAGAAGCTGTCTTGATTTTATCAAAGCAGTCTTTTATCCCAGCCGTCTTTAGTGCCTTTTCGGTCATACTCGCCCGTTTGCTTCGTCACATAGCCCGCTATGTGACGAAGCAAACGGGCGAATACGCCTCGAAAATCCAAGGCAACACGGCAGTTGATAAAATAAAAACAGCTTCTTAAACCGTGTTAAAAAGCGGGCTGATGGTGTCACGGATGGCACGGGCGGCGTGTCTTATAAAGAAAAGGAACGACAAAAAGCTATTGCATGACGACGGGAAAGAGACACATACTTGCGGCGTTGCTGCTCGCGGTGGCAACCGCGGTGCAGGCGCAGACGGCACGGTGGATAACGGCCAACGACACGGCCCGCAACAAGCCTAACACGTGGATAGAGTTCAAGAAGGACTTCAGCGTGAAACGGACAAAGGGAGTGGTGGCGCGGATAGCCGCCGACTCCAAGTACTGGCTGTGGGTGAACGGACGGCAGGTGGTGTTCGAGGGCGGGCTGAAACGCGGCCCAAACCGCACCGACACCTACTATGACGCCGTGGACCTCGGCCCGTGGCTCAGGCGCGGCAGCAACTCGGTGAGACTCCTGCTGTGGCATTTCGGCAAGCCGGGCTTCTCGCACGTCAACAGCGGCAGGGCCGGACTGATATTCGACGCGCCGAAGATTGGCCTGCGCTCTGATTCCACGTGGCAGGCGCGGATGCTCAGCGCCTACCAGACGGCGGGCGAGCCGCAGCCCAACTTCCGCCTGCCCGAGTCGAACATACGCTACGACGCGCGGCTGGAGGGCAAGGACAGCTTCGCTCCCGCGCTCGCCATGGAGCGTTGGGGAGAGGGACCGTGGGGGCGGTTGGCGCCACGCCCCATACCACTGTGGCGCGACTGTGGCGCGCGGCCGATAGCCTTCACGCGCAGCGAGGAGGGCGGCAACGTGGTGCTCACGGCGCGGCTGCCTTACAATATGCAGATGACACCGGTGATAGACGTTGAGGACGAGGGCGAGGGAACGGTGATTCGCCTTGAGACCGACCACGTGCGCGGAGGCAGCCAGGACTGCGTGCGCGCCGAATACGTCACCCGCCGCGGCCGCCGCAGTTATGAGTCTTTGGGCTGGATGAACGGCGACGTGCTGCGCGTCATCTACCCCAAGGAGGCCGCAGTGACAATACACAGCCTGGGATACCGCGAGACGGGCTACGACTGCGACCGCGAGGGCACTTTCAGCTGCCCCGACTCTACCATGAACCGCTTCTGGGAGAAGGCCATGCGCACGCTCTACGTCAATATGCGCGACACCTACTTCGACTGCCCCGACCGCGAGCGGGCTCAGTGGTGGGGCGACGTCACAATACTGATGGGGCAGAGCTTCTACCAGCTTTCGCCACGCGCCAACGCCCTGATACGCAAGGCCATACGCGAGCTGGTGGACTGGCAGAAGCCCGACGGCACGCTCTTCTCGCCCATACCGGCCGAGAACTGGGACAAGGAACTGCCCGCGCAGATGCTCGCCTCGGTGAGCACCTACGGCTTTTGGTACTACTACATGAACACCGGCGACCGCGAAACGATGGAGTATGCCTACCCGGCTGTGCGCCGATACCTGTCGCTCTGGACGCTCGACGACACGGGGCTGACCGACTACCGGGCCGGAGGCTGGGACTGGGGCGACTGGGGAACGGACGTGGATATGCGCCTCGTGCTCGCCGCGTGGCACTATCTGGCACTGCGCTCGGCGGCCAACATGGCACGGCTAACGGGTCACGATGCCGACACCGCCGCATACATCGCTCGCATGGACAGCATCCGCGCGGCCTACAACCGCTGCTGGAACGGCTATGCCTACCGCCATCCTTCATACCAGGGAGCCACCGACGACCGCGCGCAAGCCATGGCAATAGTGGCCGGGATAGCCGACAGCACAAAGCACGACAGGCTGTTCAGCCTCTTCAAAAGCCAGCAGTATGCCAGCCCGTACATGGAGAAATACGTCATGGAAGCGCTCGTAAAGACGGGCCACGGCGACTATGCCATGAAGCGTTTCAAGAAGCGTTTCGGGCCGATGATAGCCGACACGCTGCACACCACGCTCTACGAGGGCTGGCGCGAGGGCGGCTATGGCGGCGGTTCCACCAACCACGCATGGAGCGGCGGAATGCTCACTGTGGTGGCCGAGCAGGTGTGTGGCGTGCGCCCCACGGCCCCGGGATGGCGCGAATTCGAGGTATGCCCGCGCCCGGTGCTGCCAGAGGCCGACATAACCATACCCACAGTGCGCGGCCGTGTGAGGTCTGCCTTCAAGGACACAAAACGGAACTTCACGCTCAGCCTGACCGTGCCAAAGGGCACTCGCGCCCGAGTAGCATTGCCCGAGGCAGACTATCGTGAGGTGCTGCTCGACGGAAAGCGCGCCGACTCCCGGCGTCTGGCATCCGTCAAGCCCGGCGACCATGAGATTATATGCGTGAAATGATTTCCTGATACGCAGCAGCAGATGCTGCGCATTATTGCCACCGGGGTGGGAAAAGGTGGCGCATAGAACACCCAAACTGTCTGCGAAGCCCAGCGCTTCGCGGACAGGCACACCTGAAAAATCTACAAAGCGCGACGATACATTATATATATAAATGTGGCGACCGGCGGCCACCGTGCCTTAAGCCCCTATCGCCCTTCAGACCACCGAATGCCTGCGTGCCGGTCTCTAACGGACTACTTGGGGCCAGATTCATGTCTCCGCCAGCAGCGTGTCTATCTCCTTGCGCGATATGGAGCCCTGTCCGTTCTTGTCGTAGATGGTGAGCAGGGTTATCGTTCCGCTCTCCCTCGTCTATCTCTACGGTGTAGGTTATTATGCGCGCGCCGCCACTTTTGCCCTTGCCTTTGTCGCTGATGGCCATGCGCACCTTGCGGATGCAGTTCACGAGGTCGGCTCCGGCGCGCGGGTTTTCCTTGAGTTGCTCGGTGAAATCTATGAAATCCTTTTTCAACGACTTATATTTCTTTGACAGTTTCTTGAATCTTTTGTCAAAGTGCGCTATCGTCCTGACCTCAAAGCTCATTGATAAGTTCAGCTACGGGACGGCTTTGCTGCTTTCCTTGTTTTACGAGGCTCAGTTCCTTCAGGCTTTCCCTGATGTCGTCGAGCACCTCTTCCTTTTCCTTTGCCGTCAGTTCCTCAGTGGCGTTCCTGCTCTCTTTCTTCAGTTTCTTGGCCATTGTCAGCAGCTTCTTCAGCGCGTCGTCGTTGCCGAAGAGCGATGCCACCCCCTTTATCACTGCTTGTTGCAGTGTGACTGAATTGCTCATTGCCATTAGTTTTTAGTGATTATCCCTGCGCAAGATAATGCAAACTAGCGGCAAACAAACTTGACCGTTAATGCCCGAATGCAGCTTATCTTACCGCAAATATAGGCATTTATTTTCGCACGGACAAGAAAAGGCGCCGCTTTTGCAGGGCTTCGAGCCATGCCCGTTTCACGCCTGTCGGCCGGTTCGCAGGTGTTCCGCCTGACGCATATCAGCAGCCGGAGGGCGCTGTGGCTGACGCATGGCTTGGCGGCAGCAACGGCACGGCAGACTTTTAGAAGCTGTCTTGATTTTATCAACAGCCGGATTGGGTTGGATTTTTGAGGCATATTTGTCCGTTTGCTGAGGAGCATAGCGGGCTATGTGACGAAGCTAACGGGCGAATATGACCAAAAATGCACTCAAGACGGCAGGGATAAAAGACATATTTGATAAAACCAAAACAGCTTCTTAGGCCCGCCAAGGCCGTTTTTCGCGGGGAAAGCATTACCTTTGCATCGGCGCGACGGCATCGGGACCGCGTGCGGACAGCAACGCCCGACGTGCAGCATTGCGCCAAGACAAAGACAACAACAGAGTGATGACACTAAGAAAAGCCACTGCCGAAGACGCCGAGCGCGTGTGGCAGATAATAACCGAGGCAAAGCGCGCGATGGCCGCCGAGGGGCGCAACCAGTGGACGGAGGAGTACCCGTCGCGCTGCCTGATAGAGGCCGACATACGGTCGGGCTGCGCATACGTGATGTGCGGAGACGGCGGAGAGGCTGATGCCTACGCGCTGATAACGGCGGCCGAAGAGCCGGCATACGCCGGGATACGTGGCCGGTGGCTCACGCCGGGGCATTATTGCACCGTGCACCGGCTGGCCGTGGCCGCCGACAGGCGTGGCCGCGGGCTGGGCAAGGCGATGATGCTAATGGCCGAAACAGTGGCAGCGGCCGCCGGAGCGCGGAGCATACGCGTGGACACCAACCACGACAACGCCGAGATGCTGAGCCTGCTGCCGGCCATAGGGTATGAGCGATGCGGCACGGTGAGCTACGGCCCGAGGGGAGAGCGGATGGCCTTCGAGAAGGAACTGCCGCGGAGAGGGCGCGGAGACTGGGCGCGGCGGAAGCAAGAAACGCAAAAGAAACAACACGACCTACGAACATGAAAACGGAATTTGAGAAAATGCGCAGCGGCGAGCTGTACTACTTCACCGACGGAGAGATAATGGCAAGCCTCAGGCACGCCAAGGACTTGTGCCGCCGGCTGCAGACCATGACCATCAGCGACGAGGGCTATCGCGAGGTGATAGAGGAGCTGATACCGGGCATACCAAAGTCATCGGCAGTGTGCCCGCCGTTCCACTGCGACCATGGCAACGGCATCACCATAGGCGAAAACGTGTTCGTGAACTACGACTGCGTGATGCTCGACGGCGGCAACATCCATATCGGAGACAACGTGAAGATAGGCCCCAAGTGCCAGCTGTACACCCCGCACCACCCGACAGACCACGTGGAGCGGCGCGAGCCCAAGGAGACGGCCTACCCCATCGCCATCGGCGACGACACTTGGCTGGGCGGCGGCGTGACAGTATGCCCGGGCGTCACGATAGGCCGCCGCTGCATAATAGCCGCCGGAGCGGTGGTCACACGCGACATACCGGACGACTGCCTCGCCGCCGGCAATCCGGCAGTGGTAAAGAAAAGGCTCGCGGAAAAATGAACATCCGCAAGCTCTCCACGCGCTCTGCCGATGCAGGCCGCCACGCGTCGCCGTTAACATTTTTATGTTAAAGGCGGCAGAACCGGCCACCACGACTAACAACCTGATTGCCAACGGATTACCAAACGGGCCGTTTCATCGTGCGAAACGGCCTGTTTGGGACGGCGAAACGGCACGTCTTGAAGGCCAATACGGCGCGTTTCGCAACACGAAACGGCACATACGCCAAAACGAGACCGGCAGAGCCATTCTTGATTGCATATTTGCAACCACGCCACGCAGGCTGACTCATTGCGGCAATAAGCCGCGCCACGCGCAAAGAGCAGCCCTTTGTCTTGGCTCTTACAAGAAAAAACTGTAATTTTGCATGGCGTTGCGGAGCGCCCCAAACGAAACCCACAGGCAGACGGAACGGGCGCGCCGCAACGCGATGAGCACAAAAAAAGAAAAAACATAACCATGGACGTAAAGATAGAAGAGTCGTGGCGACAGCACATAGGAGCGGAGTTCGACAAGCAGTATTTCATAGACCTCACCAACTTTGTGCGCTCTGAATACATGCACCACACGTGCTACCCGCCCGGCCGGCTGATATTCAACGCCTTCAACCTATGCCCGTTTGACAGCGTGAAGGTGGTGATAATAGGGCAAGACCCATACCACGAGCCGGGGCAGGCCCACGGGCTCAGCTTCTCGGTGAACAGCGGAGTGGCCTTCCCGCCGTCGCTCGTCAACATATTCAAGGAGATAGAACTCGATCTCGGCAAACCGATGCCGGCATCCGGCGACCTTACCCGCTGGGCGCGGCAAGGCGTGCTCCTGCTCAACGCCACGCTCACCGTGCGCGCCCACCAGGCCGCCAGCCACCAGCGCAAGGGATGGGAAGAGTTCACCGACGCGGCCATACGCGCCCTCAACACCGACCGCGACAACCTCGTGTTCATACTCTGGGGCGGCTACGCGCGCTCAAAGGCCGCCCTCATAGACGCCTCGCGCCACCTCGTCCTGCAGTCTGTCCACCCCTCGCCACTGTCGGCCAACCGCGGCGGATGGTTCGGCAACCACCACTTCTCGCGCGCCAACGCATACCTGGCCGAGCACGGGCAGACACCGATAGAATGGTAGGAGAAAGGGAAAAGCTAAAAATCAAAAGTCAAAAAAACAAGCGGAATGGGGGTAAGAATCAGGAATTGAGAATTAAGAAAATATGTGATTGTGGCGGAACGAAAGGCAAAAAGGGTATAAAGAACGCTGTATGAAGAAAACGAAAACCGCAGAAATGCTTCCACAACAAAAGCAAATCATACCTCTGCACCTCTCACTCTGAGCCCATAACTCAAGGTAATCATACCTCTACACTCATCACTCTGAACTCATAACTCAAGGTAATCATACCTCTACACTCATCACTCTGAACCCACAACTCAAGGTAATCATACCTCTACACTCATCACTCTGAACTCATAACTCAAGGTAATCATACCTCTACACTCATCACTCTGAACTCTAAACTGAAAGGAATGCAACTACCACCGATACTCCAGATAGGCGACGTATTGCTGTCGGCCGACATCTTCACCGAATGCTTCTGCTGCGACCTCGACGCGTGCCACGGCGCGTGCTGCGTGGAGGGCGAGGCCGGCGCGCCTGTTACGCTCGACGAGATAGCCGCCATTGAGGATGCGCTCGACGACGTTTGGGCCGAACTCTCGGCAGGGGCGCAGGCCGTGATAGACCGCAACGGCGTGGCCTGCACCGACCCCGAAGGCGAGCTTGTGACCACAATCGTGGGCGGACGCGACTGCGTTTTCACCTGCCACGAGCGCGGTTGCTGCCTCTGCACGCTCGAAAAGGCATACCGCAACGGGCGCACCCGCTTCTGCAAACCCATAAGCTGCGCCCTCTATCCCATACGCGAAAAGGTGTTTGCCGACGGCACCGTGGGGCTCAACTACCACCGCTGGGCCGTGTGCAAGCCCGCCGTGGCCAAGGGGCGCGAGCTGAAGCTGCCGCTGTACAGGTTCCTGCGCGAGCCTCTCGTGCGCCGTTTCGGCAGCGAGTGGTATGCCGAATTGCTTGCCGTGGCCGACGAACTGCGCCGCCAGGGCATGATAGCCGTCTGACTGACGGACGCCCGCAGCCACGCGGCGTCACCCGCCCGTGCCGTTGTTCCTCACCTTGCGATACTCCGTGGGCGACACTCCCGTGTGCTCCTTGAAGAACTTCCCGAAGAACGACTGGTTGGGAAAGCTCATCTCTGTGGCTATCTCCTTTATGCTCTTGGCTGTGTTACGCAGCCTGAGCTTTATCTCAAAGATGACATATTTGTCTATCCACTCGTTGGGAGTGCACTTGCTCGCGCTCTTGATGGAGTCGGCAAGGTACTTCGGCGAGATGCACATCCGGTCGGCATACCACGCCACCCTCCGCTCACTCTTGAAGTTCTGCTCCACCAGCATGATGAAATTGGCGAATATGGCATCGGCTCTCGGCTGCCTGTCCTTGGCCGCCTGCGCCTTGAACACCGTGCCTCCGAGGTCGTAGAACATGGCCTGTATGAGAGCCTGCACCACGTGGCGGCGAAAGCGGTTGGCCCTGTCGGCGGTCTTGGCTTTCAGCAACTCAAAGTAGCTCTTGTATATGTCGGTCTCGCGCTGGGCCAGCCTCACCACCGGATGCGTCCTCGACAGGAGCAGCATGGACGACAAGTCGCTGACGTTGCGCATGGTGTCGTAAAAGAACGAGGTGGTCATCATCATGCAAAGCCCGTTGAAGTCGGGGCTCACCTCATACTCGTCAATCACGTGCCCCTCGGGAATCAGTATTATGTCGTTGCTCTCAATGACGCACTTCTGCGCGTCGATGGTGAGCGACGCTGTGCCTTCCGTGCACAGGCTGACAAGCAGGAAGCCCATGCGCATGGGGCCGCCGTTGGCCGGCGGCTCGTTCATCCGGTCCCAAAACAGGATATCCGTGTCTATGGCCTCGGCGTTCCTCAGCTCTTCCTTCGCGGCGCAGAGGTCGGTCTCTGGTATCTTTACGTTGTCCATCAGTGTCGTTTTTAAGTGAATGGGGGCTGCCATGACCGCGGCCGAAGCCCGTCCCGGCGGCCGTGGCGGCGGTTGCCAGAAAGCAAAGACAATGCAAACGAGAGGAATGAAAACCTGTTTTCATATTCCCGAGCGCAGCTTATCTTCTGCAAAGATAAGCACTTTCTGCCATTTAGGACAATGAAAGCGAGTTAACGAACACGAAAAACATTTTATGTATATTGAGTTTATGGGCGAATCTGCTTACCTTTGCAGTCTCACAATCCATTCATGGCAACATACGATTTCATACGGGTTCCGCTGGCCGCGGTGCTCGCCTTGGCCCTCGCCGCCTGCGACGGTGTGTTCGACTACCACCCATACGACGTGCGCTTCGACGGCGAGACGGGCATCAACAAGACCAACATCAGCCGCATAGAGGCTGGCTTACGCGACAGTGACACGCTGCGCGTGGCATTCATCTCCGACAGCCACGGCTGGTATTCGGACACGGAGGACATGGTGGCCGACATCAACCGCCGCGGCGAGGCCGACTTCGCAATACACCTCGGCGACCTCACCGACTGCGCCACCACCAAGGAGTTTGTGTGGCAGCGCGACGTCCTCAGCGCCCTGACTGTGCCGTATGTGGCGCTGCTGGGCAACCATGACTGCCTCGGAACGGGCGAAGAGACATACGGACTGATGTACGGCGAGAGCAACTTCAGCTTCATCGCATCCCGCACCAAGTTCGTATGCCTGAACACCAACGCCACCGAGTACGACTACGTGGCGGCAAACCCCGACTTCAACTATATCGAACAGCAGTGGACCGAGGACTCCACGATGTTTGACCGGACCGTGGTATGCATGCACGCCGCGCCGTACAGCGACCAGTTCAACAACAACGTGGCCAAGCCTTTTGAGCACTATGTGCTGCAGTTTCCCGGCCTGCAGTGTTGCGTCTACGGCCACGACCACCGCCTTGCGTCCTCCGATATATTCGGTGACGGCGTGATGTACTACGGCGTTGACTGCGCCGAGCACCGCTCGTACCTGTTGTTCACCTTCACACCCGACGGATATGACTATGAGATTGTTCGCTTTTAGCCTGCCCGCAGCCCTGCTGGCGTGCATGCCACTGGCAGCCTCAGCCACAACAAACGCCGCTGCCGACACCTGCGCCGCGTGCAGCGGGGTGGCTGGCACAGCCGCAGACAGCGCCATAAGCGAGGTGACTGACACGGCCGACCACCAATTCCTGCTCACGCGCTACGACCACCGGGTGCACCGTTACCGCAGCCGCTGGCAGAGCCTGATACCGACCCAGACCGTGATGCAGTTCGCCGGGAACATGGGCCTGCTGTCTTTCGGAGTGGGATGGGAGTACGGCCGGCGCAAGCAATGGGAGACCCACCTGCTCTTCGGCTTCCTGCCGAAGTACGGCAGCAGCCGCCCCAAGACCACGATGACGCTCAAGGAGAACTTCATTCCGTGGAGCATATACCTCAAGCGGGGATGGTCTGTAGAGCCGCTCACGGTCGGGCTGTACTTCAACACAGTGTTCGGCGACGAGTTCTGGAAGAGCCAACCGGCTCGCTATCCCGACAGCTACTACCCTTTTCTGTCCACAAAGATACGCCTGAACGTGTTCGCCGGGCAGCGCGTGGAGCTCACGCTGCCGCACAACCGGCGCAAGTTTGTGAAGAGCATCACGGCCTTCTACGAGCTGAGCACGTGCGACCTGTGGATACGCGCGCTCGTTCAAGACAGTCATGTGCGCCTCACTGACATATTCGGGCTGTCGCTCGGACTGAAGTTCCAGATATTCTGAGAAATTAAGAGTTATGAATTAAGAATTAAGAAAGAATGCCTCTTTGAATGAAAGTGTGCCTTGCTGTCAACAAAAGCATTCTTTCTTAATTCTTAATTCATAACTCTTAATTCTTAATTCATAACTTTTAACTTCCCTTCTCATATTCCCACGCTCACGCACAGGGCATAGCCGCCGTCGGTGTAGGCGGGCACGGCCGTGAGTGTCATGCCGCTTTTGCGCCTGTGGGCGGTGAAGATGCGTGGATAGAGCCAATAGGCCAGCTTGGTGCTTAGCACGCCTATCGCCGCGCCGGCCACCACGTCATTAACCCAATGGCGGTCGTTGTATATGCGCAGCAGGCCTGTGGCCGTGGCCACGGCATAGCCCGCGTAGCCTATGAGCGGCTCCGTGCGCCCGTATTCCTGCCACAGGAACTCGGCGCCCATGAACGCCGTGGCCGTGTGTCCCGACGGAAACGAGTTGCGCGCGGGGCTGTCGGGGCGCTGTTCGCCCACGGCTGCCTTCATGCCGTTAACGGCAATGCCCATCGTGGCGTAGGCCATGGCAAGAATGGCGGTGCGGTTCCAGAAGCGGTGCTCGCCCCTCAGTCCGCACAAGTTGAGGCCGTAGACGGCCACCATCGGCGCGTACTGCATATAGTCGTCGGCCTTCAGCTTGCACCGCCCGCCGCCCGAGAGGGCCTTCTGCGCGTCGCGCCGCAGGCCGCCCGCCCAGCCGTCGCCGGCCATAAGAGCCGCCACGCCCACGGCGGCTGCGGGAACAATGACTTCAACAGGTTTGATCTTGTGCGTGTAGCCACAGGCATACACGCTGTCGCCCTGCGCCCGCGCGGGCACACCGACGACGGCAAGGGACAGCGCCACCGGCACCGCCCTTGCAGCATTGAGCTTGCATCTCATTTTCTGCGCTTTTGCTTGGCGCAACCATCCAAACGGTGTCTGTGGGCTTTCCGGAGGCCTGCGGCCCGGACCTTGCAGGATATGAAAATGCGCAAACGCACCTATCAAATCCTGAGGTCCTAGGAAAACCCACTTATGCCGATAAGTCCGCCTGCGCATAGGCGCAGACGTTCACTGACTTATTCCTCCGGTATAAGTTGAATCATGAAATTTCCTAGGTTTCAGGATTTACCGAATAAATAGTAAACGCTCTTGTTAATTATGTATTATGATGTATGTCCGCGTGTATTGTGCTGCCTTTTCCTTGTTTTTTGTTGTTTGTTGTCGCCGCGCCGGCCCTGCCATTCTTGCCGGCAGCGGGGCGGAGCTTTGCTTGCAGCGGGGCGGCTCCGCGTGTGCCGTGGCAGGTCTTTGCAGTATGCAAAGATACACATTATTTTCATTATTCGGCATCACGCCGCTGATTTTTTGGCTCAACCAACGCAACATCTGGTGGCCAATAGCTGGCACGGACAAAAGCGAGGACGGCTTTCCAACCCAAATCCGACATTAAAGGCCATTACGACATGGGCCAAAGACCTGCCTGCCAGCCACCCCTAAATGCCATTGCCTGCACTCCTGCACCCCCTTAGCTCCTGTCTATTGAGCCATTGCCTGCACTCCTGCCTACCGCCTCCTGCCTCCTGAAATTTAACACTTCGTTTCCCCTTGAAACAGGAAACGGAAAGCACCGTCAGGCGGATTGTACTGGCAAAAACGCGGCAACGATTTCCGATAGGTGCCGATTCAGATTGCGAAACGGCACATATCGCATTGCGATACGCCCCGTTTCGCAAGCCTAAACGGCAGGTATTGCAGGCCGTTTTCGGCCAAAATTCGCACATTACGGCGGTTTTTGGGCGGTTTCTCCGGCGCAAAAGGCTGCACAGCTTCCCAATTTCCGCCCTAACCATTGTGCCTCTCAGCAAGTTACGATTGCACACCCATTTTGGCGATATTTGCGCCCGGCGGACTTCCGTCCGCGAAAACGCGATTCTCAGAGGGCTTCGCACGATGGCAATTAACACATTTAACAGACATTAAGCCACAGCGAATGCAACAAACAAGTGCAGACTCACAACAAATTAGTCGTCATAGTTGTCACCGCCGACAGCGGTCGCGAACGGATCGCCCGACGGCAACAACAAGACCCGGCAGCGATGAGGACGACAACCCGCAGACCCGTTGCCGACATTCTCCCGCCCGCAGGCGCACCCCCGCCACGCCGCGCCGCGCCACCTTTTTCGCCCGTTTCCTTTGCCGTTTGCCCTATTTGTGCTATCTTTGCAAGGACAAAGCCGCACGCGGGAGACTGCGGGCAAGTCCGTTTTGTGCCCTCGTGCATTTGTTTTAAACAGCTAAACAGGTTCGGAAATGGATTTCGACATATTTGTCACCTCACTGCTTGACGACAACGAAAGCTGCGACCTTGAATACAAGAGCGCGGCAGGCGGTTTCCCGGGGAGCTTCTGGGACACCTACTCTTCGTTTGCCAACACCCAGGGCGGCACCATAGTTCTTGGTGTAAAGGAGCGGCGGGGCCAATTCACTTTCGACGGACTCGCTGACGATAAGATAAGAAAATACATCAAGGAGTTCTGGAGTTGCGTCAACAACAAGAACCACGTCAGCGCAAACATAATGAAGGAAGACGACGTGGAAGTGGCGGAATACGGTGGAAACAAAATCATATTGTTCAACGTTCCGAGAGCCACAAGGACGCAAAGACCCGTTTACAGAACGACCAACCCGTATAACGGCACTTTCAAGAGGAACGACGAGGGCGACTATAAGTGTACCGAGCAGGAGGTGAGGCGAATGTTTGCCGACGCCGACGACTCGTCGCCGAGAGACTGCCGTATCCTGAAAGGCTTCACCATGGCCGACATAGACCGCGACTCACTGCGGCAGTACAGGAACATATTCGCATCGGTCAGTCCCGTGCATCCGTGGCTGGCGTTAGACGACATAGACCTGCTGAGGAAGTTAGGAGGCTACCGCACCGACCGGATAACGGGCGAAGAGGGCCTCACGCTGGCCGCAATGCTCATGTTCGGCAAGTATGACAGCATAACGGACAACGGCTGTGCGCCCAACTTCTTCCTCGATTACCGCAACGTTCCGGCCGACAATTCGGTTGAAAGGTGGGCAGACCGAATATATCCCGATGGCACTTGGGAGGCCAACCTCTTTCAGTTCTACTGGAGGGTGCTGCCAAAGCTGACCGCAGCCCTGCCCAAGCCGTTCAAGATGGAGAGCAGCCTGAGAATAGACGACACGCCGTCTCACGTGGCGGTAAGGGAGGCACTGGTCAACGCCTTGGTGCATTCAGACTATTCGGAAGACGGCGGCGTGGTCATAGAGCAGCGCAAGAACATGATAACTTTCTCCAATCCGGGCAATATGCTCATATCCATCTCGCAGTATTATGGCGGGGGTGAGAGCGTGTGCCGGAACAAATCGCTGCAAAAGATGTTCATGCTCATAGGCACGGCAGAGAAAGCCGGAAGCGGGGTTGACAAGATTCTGGCCGGATGGAAGGAGGAAAACTGGAAGAAACCATACGTCACCGAAAAGCAGCGCCCCGACCGCGTGATATTGCTTTTGCCCATGGAGAGTCTCCTGCCGGCGCAGAACGTAAGGGAGCTGGCCAGGATGTTTGGTGAAAAAGCCGTCCACATGAATTATAACAAGCTGTCAACCCTCTCGACGTGTTACACGGAAGGGATGGTGACCAACGCCCGACTGAAAGACCTCTTGCCCCTGCACAGTGCCGATATAACCAAAATGCTGAGGGAATTGAGCCTCGACGGCTTCCTTGTTTCGTACGGAACAGGCCGCGGAACGAAGTATCGCATCAACCAAAAGGTTGACACCTCGGATGATGAAAAGGTTGAAAGCTTGGGCCAAAAGGTTGAAAGCTCGGACGTAAAGGTTGACACCTCGGATGATGAAAAGGTTGAAAGCTCGGGCCAAAAGGTTGAAAGCTCGGGGCAAAAGGTTGAAAGCTCGGACGAGGAAACCAACATAACTGATAACACAAGGCTGCAACCGAGAAGCAAAAAGTTGGAGCTGCTGATAATAGAAAGTGCACAAGAATTTATCACGGTAGAGGAGATTGCCAACAAAGTAGGGCGCAGAGCATGGTATCTTAGGAACAAAGTGCTGCCGAGGATGATAGCGGAGGGAAAGATGGAGAGGCTCTACCAGTCGAGCACTCACCCCAAACAGAAATATAAGGCGAAACAAATAAAAACGACATAAAGAAAGTGATGGAATACAACTTCAGGGAAATCGAGAAGAAATGGCAGCGCAGGTGGGTGGAGCAAAAGACCTACCGCGTGGCCGAAGACAAGGACAAGGAGAAGTACTACGTGCTGAATATGTTCCCTTACCCCTCCGGGGCGGGGCTGCACGTGGGCCATCCGCTGGGCTACATCGCCAGCGATATATATGCCAGGTATAAGCGGCTGAGGGGCTACAACGTGCTCAACCCCATGGGATACGACGCTTACGGGCTGCCCGCCGAGCAGTATGCCATACAGACGGGGCAGCATCCAGCCATCACGACCGAGGCGAACATAAACCACTATCGCGAGCAGTTGGACAAGATTGGCTTCTCGTTCGACTGGGACAGAGAGGTGCGCACGTGCGACCCTAAGTACTATCACTGGACCCAGTGGGCGTTCCAGAAGATGTTCGCCAGCTATTATGACAACAAGCAACAGAAGGCACTGCCCATCGAGAGGCTCACAGAGGCGTTCGAGAAGGGCGGCACCGAGGGCATAGACGCGGCCTGCTCGGAGGAGATGACGTTCACTGCCGACGAGTGGCGGGCCATGGACGAGCGCCGCCGGCAGGAGGTGCTGATGAACTACCGCATAGCCTACCTGGGCGAGACGATGGTGAACTGGTGCCCGCAACTGGGCACGGTGCTGGCCAACGACGAGGTGGTGGACGGTGTGTCGGAACGCGGCGGCTACCCCGTGGTGCAGAAGAAGATGCGCCAGTGGTGCCTGCGCGTGTCGGCCTACGCCCAGCGGCTGCTCGACGGGCTGGACACAATTGACTGGACAGACTCGCTGAAGGAGACGCAACGCAACTGGATAGGCCGCTCGGAAGGCGCGGAAGTGCGCTTCACCATAAAAGGAAGCGATGAGGGGATGGTGATCTTCACCACCCGCGCCGACACGATGTTCGGCGTCACGTTCATGGTGCTGGCACCCGAGAGCGAGCTGGTGGAGAAGGTGACAACGCCGGAACAGAAGGCCGAGGTGGACGCTTACCTGGAGCGGACCAAGAAGCGCACCGAGCGCGAACGCATATCCGACCGCAGCGTGAGCGGCGTGTTCTCAGGCTCATACGCCATCAACCCCATGACCGGCGAGGAGGTGCCAATCTGGATAAGCGACTATGTGCTGGCCGGATATGGCACGGGAGCCATCATGGCCGTGCCTGCCCACGACTCGCGCGACTATGCCTTCGCCAAGCACTTCGGCCTCGAGATACGCCCGCTCATAGAGGGCTGCGACGTGAGCGAGCAGAGCTTCGACGCCAAGGAGGGCATTGTGTGCAACTCGCCAAAGGCAGTTCAGGGTTCAGAGTGCGGAGTGCAGAGGTATGATTACCTCAGAGTGAAGAGCGGGGAAACCGGAATCACAGAGCACGACTCGCAAAAAGGCAACGATGAAGGCGCAAAAGTCAACCACACTTCTGCCACTGACACTTCTCACTCTGCGCTCGAAGCCAATCATACCTCTGCACTCCGCACTCCTAACTCTGCACTCATTCTCAACGGCCTGACCGTGAAGGAGGCCATCGCCAAGACCAAGAAGTACGTTGAGGAGCAGGGACTGGGCCGCGTGAAGGTGAACTACCGCCTGCGCGACGCCATATTCTCGCGCCAGCGCTACTGGGGAGAGCCGTTCCCGGTCTACTATAAAGACGGAATGCCGTACATGATACCTGAGAGCTGCCTGCCGCTGGAGCTGCCCGAGGTTGACAAGTTCCTGCCCACGGAGACGGGCGAGCCGCCGCTCGGACACGCCACGCGCTGGGCATGGGACACCGCCGCCAACTGCGTGACGGACAACGCGCGCATTGACAACGTGACCGTGTTCCCGCTCGAACTCAACACGATGCCGGGCTTCGCCGGGTCGAGCGCATATTACCTAAGGTACATGGACCCGCACAACGACAAGGCTCTGGTGAGCCCGGAGGCCGACGGATACTGGCGCGAGGTGGACCTCTACGTGGGCGGAACGGAGCACGCCACGGGCCATTTGATATACTCCCGCTTCTGGAACAAGTTCCTGCGCGACATCGGAGTGTCGGCCGTGGAGGAGCCGTTCAAGAAACTTGTCAACCAGGGAATGATACAGGGGCGCAGCAACTTCGTGTATCGCATCAAGGACACAAATACGTTCGTCTCGCTCGGACTGAAGGACCAGTATGACACAACGCCGCTCCACGTAGACGTGAACATAGTGCACGGCGACGTGCTCGACATAGAAGCCTTCAGCAACTGGCGCCCGGAATACAAGGACGCGGAGTTCATCCTTGAGGACGGGAAGTACATTTGCGGCTGGGCAGTGGAGAAAATGTCGAAGTCGATGTACAATGTCGTGAACCCCGACATGATTGTCGAGAAATACGGGGCTGACACCCTGCGCCTCTACGAGATGTTCCTCGGCCCCGTGGAGCAGAGCAAGCCGTGGGACACCAACGGCATAGACGGCTGCCACCGCTTCCTGAAGAAGTTCTGGGCACTGTTCTACGGCCGCGAGGACAGCCTCATCGTGGACGACCGCGAGCCGTCGACCGACGAGCTGAAGGCCGTGCACAAGCTGATAAAGAAGGTGACACAGGACATAGAGCAGTTCAGCTACAACACGAGCATATCGGCGTTCATGATCTGCGTCAACGAGCTTGGGCAAATGAAATGCCACAACCGCGCGCTGCTCACCGACCTCGTGGTGCTCATGGCACCGTTCGCCCCGCACATAGCCGAGGAGCTGTGGGAGGCCATTGGAGGCGAGGGCAGCGTGTGCGACGCGCGCTGGCCGGAGTGGAACGAGCAGTACCTGGTGGAGAACACCGTGCAGCTCACCGCCTCGTTCAACGGCAAGGCCCGCTTCCAGATGCAGTTTGCCGCCGACGCCGACAACGCCACGATACAAGAGGCAGTGCTCGCCGACGAGCGCTCGCAGAAGTATATCGCCGGCAAGCAGGTGGTGAAGGTCATCATCGTGCCCAAGAAGATAGTGAACGTAGTGGTGAAATAAATGCCCGGAGGCAGGCCCTGGCGGCTGGCCAAGGCCCGCCGCCGGAACCGCCCTGCGGGTAACCGCTTTGCGAGACGTGCCGTTTCGCCCGATGAAACGGCACGTTTCAGGCTCCAAAACGGGTCGTTTCGCAGGCCAAAACGGCACGTTTCGCAACAGGCTGACAGTCAAGCCGTTGCGCGGCCTGCCGCGAACAGGGGCAAGAAGGGGTGCAAGGGGCCACCGCGCAGCCCCTCTTACCTTTTTACATTTCAACATTTTTACCTTTAAAAGTCTCGGAGTTATGACGATAGACAAGACGCAAGTGCTGAACGAGGTGAAGGACTACGTGTTCATAACCTTCGGCCTAATGCTCTACACCTTCGGCTTCACGGTGTTCCTCCTGCCCTACAGCATAGTGACAGGCGGCATCGCGGGCATCGGCGCGATAGTCTTTTACGCCACACGGTTTCCCGTGCAGTACACCTTCTTCATCATCAACGCCGTGCTCATAGTGGCCGCGCTGAAGATACTCGGGTGGCGTTTCCTCATGAAAACCATCTACGCCACGTTCATGCTCACGTTCCTGCTGGAGATGGCGCAGACGCTCGTGGTGCAGCCCGACGGCACATTCTACAAGCTCATGGGCGAGGGCAACGACTTCATGTCGCTCGTCATCGGCTGTATGCTCACCGGCACCGCCCTCGCCATAGTGTTCCTCAACAACGGCAGCACGGGCGGCACCGACATAGTGGCCGCCGCCGTGAACAAGTACCGCGACATCACCCTGGGCCGCGTGCTCATCATGGTCGATCTCTGCATCATAGGCAGCTGCCTCTTCATACCCGCCTTCGGCGACGTCTACCACCGCTGCCAGATGGTGGTGTTCGGCCTCTGCACCATGGTCATAGAGTGCCTCATGCTCGACTACGTGATGAGCGTGCAGCGGCAGTCGGTGCAGTTTCTCATCTTCTCGCGCCACTACGAGGAGATAGCCCGCGCCATAACCAGGAAGACAGACCACAGCCTGACGCTGCTCGACGCCCACGGGTGGTACAGCGGCAGGGAGATGAAGGTGATATGCCTTCTGGCCAAGAAGCGCGAGAGCGTCACCATCTTCCGCCTCATAAAACTGATAGACCCGCAGGCGTTCGTGAGCCAAAGCTCCGTGATAGGGGTATACGGCGAGGGCTTCGACCCCATAAAGGTGAAGGCCGCGCCACAAAAACAAATAGAAAAAAAAGACAAAGACAATGAAAATAGTATTCGCGACAAACAATGAGCACAAGCTCGCGGAGATACGCCAGATACTCGGCGGCAGCATAGAGGTGCTCTCGCTGGCCGACATCGGCTGCCACGCCGACATACCAGAGACCGGCGCAACGCTTGAGGAGAACGCCATGCAGAAGGCCCGCTACGTATACGACAACTACGGTATGAGCGCATTCGCCGACGACACCGGCCTCGAAGTCGACGCACTAGGCGGCGCGCCCGGCGTCTACAGCGCGCGCTACGCCGGCGGCGCTGGCCACGACAGCGAGGCCAACATGGCAAAACTCCTGGCCGAATTAGCAGAAAATAACAATCGCCGCGCACGATTCCGCACCGTCATCGCGTTAATAGAGAAGGCAGAGGGCACCGACGGGCCACGGACATCCACCTTCGAGGGACGCGTCGACGGCGAGATAACCCGCGGCAAGCGCGGCGCCGGCGGCTTCGGCTACGACCCCATCTTCCGCCCCGACGGCCATGACAAGACCTTCGCCGAGCTTGGCCCCGAGGTGAAAAACAAGATAAGCCACCGCGCCCGCGCCGTGGAGAAGCTGGCCCGCCACCTGCTGGGCGAGAGGTAGGGAAGAGATGAAACGGCGCGCCGCAATGGCATACGGCCGCAACCTTGACCACCCCAAAAGACAACGCAAACAACGCCGCGAACGATGAAACGATGCAACCCATTATACATAGTGGCCATAATATCGCCTTTCATGCTTTGGGGAATGTGTATGGTTCTGCCCGTTTTTGACGATTGGTACTACCACACTGCGCCCAAAGTAGGCGTTCCATTTTCGCCCGAAGCGTTGTATCCGATGAACCAATACTGGCGGCCGTTCGACGTGTTGTTCGGTTACGCTCTGGCGTTGCGCCCCTCGCTGTTTCCGCTTGCCAACCACCTGTGCATTTTTGCCGCCCATGCAGGCAGCACGGTGCTTGTTTACCGCCTTGCCCAAAGGATGAGACTGTCGGCACTGGCCTGCTGCATCGCCACGCTGTTTTTCTTCATCTCACCGGCAGCCTTGGGCACACTGCTCAACACGGACTCGCTGAACCAAGCCTTCTCGGGCTTCTTTGGCCTCGTCTCCTTATATGTATATACGTCTGTAAGCGGGCGTAAGGGCATCTTTCTTTATGTCATTGCGCTGCTTGTGGCCGCGCTTTGCAAGGAGAACGGCCTGGCTTGGGCCGCCGTAACGCCGATATTCGGCTATGCCGTTCTTGGCGGAAGCCGGCGGCGATTCGTCCGCGGACTGATTCTGTGCGCCGCCGTCTGTGCCGCATATTTTGCCGTCAGGCTGTCCTTGCAGCAGGGAAGCCTGTTGTCAGACGAGTTTGTCAACGAGCGCAAAGGGTCATATCTCAAGTATATTGCGACATGGCTCAGCTACACATGGCTGCCGGTCGATTACATAGCTGTCATGTTCAAGCCGGAACGAAACTGGGGGCTCGCGGCCTTGACCGCCGCGCTCGGCCTGCCGTTTCTCGCCATGCTGTCCTGCGGCTCGCGCCGCGCATGGCAGGGCAAACGCCTTGTCGGACTGCTTGTATGCTTTTTCGCGGCCACCTCGCCCCACCTTGTCACCGTGTTCGGCAATATGCACTGCTATTCCGGACTGCCCATGGCAGCTCTCATCGCGGGCTGCCTCCTTGACGGAAACGCGCGGCAACGACTGCTTGCATATACGTTCGGAGCATACGCGGCGGCGTGTATGATAACCGATTTGCACCACTGGCAGATGGCAAAACAGTCCGGGCAGACAGGCGAGAAGATGGCAAAGGAAATCGTAGCAGGCTCAACCAGACCCGCACGACGGGCGATGGTCATCCACGATGGTGCCACCGAGGGCGGCTTTTCCACGTTCTGCACACCGCCTTTGCTATCGTTTGAATACGGGCTGGCCGTAAAAGGGCAAACAGGGTTCTCATGGCCTGAAGACATATCCGACACGATTGCCAATCTGTCGGATGCCCATGCGGTATCGGAGATAGCTGACAGGGCACTGGCTTCGGGCACAGATGCCGTATGGATGGTATCCGGCGACAAGGCCAGGGTCATAGCCGAGCGGGAGCAATAAACAGTGTGACACGGCATGATGACACCCAAAACGCCATCTGAACAATATGGATTGAAGAAACAAGACAAATAGGACAGAGAATGAAAAATATACTTTTGGAAACAGCATTTTGCCTTCTGGCAGGCATCGCAGCAGCCACAAACGGAAACGCCGCCATAGGCTCTTGGCGGGCATACATGGCGTACAGCGAGATTCAACAGATAAAAGAAGCCGGCAACGTGCTGTTTGTCAGGGCATCGAACAGCCTGTATCAATACAACACCACCGACCAGTCAATAACGACTTACGACAAAACCACCGGCATGAGCGATACGTATATAACCCGCATAGACTGGAACAAGACAGCCCGCAAGCTCATCGTGATTTATGACAACAGCAACATTGACCTCGTGGACATTGCGGGAAACATAACAAACATATCCGACCTGTATTCCTCAACCATGACGGAAGACAAGACAGTGAACAGCACTACCAATTCCGGAGAGTTCACATACCTGGCCACAAACTTCGGAGTGGTCAAGGTAAACATGGCCCGGGAGGAAATAAGCGAGACCTACAATCTTGGCCTTCAAGTGGCACGCGTAGGACTGAATGGCGGAAATATATACGTATCCACGCAGAGCGGTGATGTATGGATGGCCTCTGAAAACACCAACCTCATAGACAAAAGCAATTGGGCACAAACGACATCCTACCCTGATAACATATCTGTGGATGATGACTCTGATACAGAAAACAATCGCGAACTGGTGTCCTCGCTGTCACCGGGCGGACCCTCATACAACTATTTTGGCTATCTCAGGGTCCATAACGGCAAGCTCTACGCAGCCAACGGATATTCAGACCTTACTTTTACAGCCGCTCTACAGGTATATGACGGCACAGACTGGACTCTCTATGAAAACGACATAGAAGATCAAATAGGCCATCCATTCGTCAACTTGTTCTGTTGTGACATAGATCCGACCGACGAAAGCCATGTGTTCGCAGGCGGACGAACCGGTCTTTACGAATACCGCAACGGCCGTTTCGTCCGTGAATACACCAACGACAACAGCCCGCTGGAGACAGCGGAGACCGTTGGAGGCGACAACAAGAACTATGTGCTCGTCACAAGTGTAGAATTTGACCGGCAGGGAAACCTGTGGGTGGCCAACAGCACAAGCCCTTCGACATCCATATTGAAACTGAACCGCGACGGAAGTTGGGAGTCACACCACCATGATGAGCTGATGGTCAGCTACAACAACAGGCGATACGCACTGGAACACATGGAAGACATGATGTTTGACAGCCGGGGGCTGATGTGGATGAACAACAATTATTGGAATATGCCCGCATTGATTCGGTATGACACATCTAACGACGATATAACCGTCTATTCCGACTTTGAGAATCAAGACGGGACATCGCTAACGATGAGTTTCGTAAACAGCGTGGTTGAAGACAGGGACGGCAATATATGGATGGGAACCAGCTCAGGCCCCGGGTACATAGAAAGCACACAGGCCGCAAGCGGACAACTGACATTCATACAGCCTAAAATTCCACGCAACGATGGTACGAACTATGCCGACTACCTCTTAAACAACATACCAATCAGTGCTGTCGCGATAGACGGAGGCAACAGAAAGTGGCTCGGGACAAGCGGCAATGGCATATACCTTATAAGTGCCGACAACATGGCACAACTGCAACATTTCACGACAGAAAATAGCCCGTTGCTATCTGACAACATACAAGCCATTGCCATAAACAACACCACAGGCGAGGTGTTCTTCGGCACAGACAAGGGACTATGCTCTTATATGAGCGATGCGACCGCACCCGCCGACGAGATGGAAAAGGACAACGTATACGCCTATCCCAACCCTGTCGAGCCAGGATATACCGGCCTGATAACCGTTGTGGGGCTCAGTTTCGACGCCGATGTAAAGATAACCACAGCCACCGGCTACCTCGTGGCTGAGGGACGGAGCAACGGCGGAATGTTCACTTGGGACGGACGTGACCGTGACGGACGCCGTGTGGCCTCGGGAGTCTACAATATCGTCACGGCGAAAAGCGACGGAAGCAAAGGCACAGTATGCAAGGTGGCAGTTGTAAGATAGCGGCATGAACGGCATGAAACTGTCAAGACGAACCCTGAAGGAACGCGACACACAGCTCGATGCATATAGGGCATACCTCATGATTTACATGGTTTGCATTGTTCATTCGGTATATTGGTTCAATCTTGGCAGCGAGCCTCTGCGCTCTGCCATCCTATTCGAGATGCCGTTGGTGTTCTTTATTTCCGGTGCTTCACAGTCTTTCAAACGTGGAGCCGCGCTTCCGACGTTCCGAAAGTTTGTATCAAACCGCGCGTGGAGGGTGTTATTCCCGTTCTACGTCTTTCTGTCCATGACAATATTGTCCGTGTTAGCCGCATCATTCGTGGTGCCGTCGGTGGCTCGCAATCTAAATTCGCTCACGCTGCTTTCTTGGTTGAACGCGCTGCTGACCTTTGGAGGGGTGCCTTTCCCGTACTATTCCCACACATGGTTCATATCTGTTTATTTCGTCATCACTTGCTCATTTCCACTTCAAGCCAAGCTACTGCAACACATTCCGGGCGTGGTTTACCTCGCGGTAAATACAGCTTTAGTGACGACGCTGTCGTTTGCCGACTTTCCGTCCATGTGGCTCGACTTGCGGCAGTTGCTTGTTTACAACGTGTTTTTCATCGCAGGCTATCTATATTACCGCAACATGAGAATGCGTTACCTCTGTATTGTGGCAGCCGTGAGCGTGCCGTTGGCACTGACGGGAATCGCAAGCGGACTGTCTGTTCCCATGCAAGACTACAAGTTCTCAGGCAACATTCGCTTTCTTGTGCTCGGTGTGGCGTGGCTTAGCCTTCTTTCCATACTACTCACTCATGTCCGCCTGCCGTACAACCGGATGGTTACTGTCTGGAATGTCCGTGGATATACCATATACCTTTATCAGATATTCGCGGCTGTTGCCGCAGGAAAAGCAGTCGAACTGTGCCTGTCATACAGCAGCAATATGATACCGGCATTTTGCATCGCAGCCTTCTCCATGTTCGCAATCAATACGGCCATGAGCCGATATACGTACACTTTGGAGCAAACGGTGAAGCGTATGATTGTGCGCAATCATTGAGGCCGGGCCACGCGCAGACTCCACGACAAACTCTGCGGCAGGAACATTGCCGTGGCGGCACAGCCGACATAGCGGCCACAAACCAAACATTAAAAAAGAATAAAGTGAATAAAAAACAGCGAGACAGCCAGCTTGATGCCTACCGCGGACTGATCATGATCCACATGGTGTGCGTCATCCATGTGCTTTATTGCATAGGCCCGAAGATAGAACCACTCAGTTCGGTCCTGCTTTTCGAGATGCCTGCAGTCTTTTTCATATCCGGCGCGGCCCAATCACGGCGCGAATCGCCCTTTCCGCCAATACTGACATACATTGCGGGCAGAGCCAAACGGGTGCTCGTGCCTTTCTTCCTGTTCATCCCTTTGCTGCTTTTCGGTTTTGCCGCCGTGTCGTTTGCGGGATTGTCGGTAGGCAACTACGTGTTCGACGCAAGTTCATTGACTGCCGGCGATGTGGTGAAACTCTTGCTTACAGGAGGCAATGCGAAAATACCAACCTACCAATACACTTGGTTCATCAGCTGCTATTTCGCCTTGCTGTGCTCGTTTCCCATACAGCGCCGCCTGCTTCGCCACATTCCGCGCACGCTTTATCTCTCCCTGAACCTCGTCGCTATCGCCGCAATGTCATTCATAGACCTTGGCTTCCATCAAGGCTATTTAGTCAAGAACCTTGTCATTTACAATTTCTTTTTCCTTGCAGGATATTTCTATTACCGCCGCTTCAGCCTGCGCCATCTTGTTGCCGTGGCGGCAGTCACTGTGCCTATCGCGGTTTTTACGTTCATTTCCGGCACAGCCGTTCCCATGCAGCAGCACAAGTTTCCACCCGATATATGCTTTCTTGCGTTCGGCATGGCGTGGCTCAGCGTGCTTTCGCTGCTGCTCTGGAAAGCAAAGCTGCCTGAATGCCGCATGATAAATGTGTGGAACGAGCGCGGCTACAACATCTTCTTATATCAGGTTTTCAGCCTATGGACAGTTGTTTTCATAACCTCGCCATGGATTGACAGCCTTGACAACACATGGATTCGGCTTACCGTCCTGAGCCTGCTGACGTTTGCAGTGACCACTGTCCTCAGCCATTTCACGTTCGCTTATGAGCAAGCGGCTATTAAGTTTGTATTGCGGAATAAATAATGCCGGCCGACACATTCGATGACAATGAATGAATCAAAGATATGCTTAGAAAAATAACTTTGCTAATAACAACCCTCACAACGGCAGCTTTATGCACACACGCCAAGGGCTATCTGCCCACGGTGTTCATCGACACGCCGGGAGCGAAGGCCGTGACTTCGCGCGACGTGTGGACGGACAGTTGCGCCATAAGGGTGACAGCGGCCGATGGAACCGTGGTTTTTTCGACCAACACGGCCGGAATAAAGGGTCGCGGGCACTCCACTTTCGCCAAGCCGAAGAAGCCGCTGGCCATACGGTTCGACGAGCGGACAGCCCTGCTCGGCATGGGCAGCGGCAAGCGGTGGGTGCTGCTGGCCGACTTCATGGACCACAGCCGGATGCACAACAGGCTGGCTCTCGCCCTGGCACGGCAGACCGGGCTGGACTGGACGCCCGACTGCCGACCGGTGGACGTGGTGCTGAACGGGCAGCCACAGGGGCTCTACCTGCTCGCCGAGCAAGTAAGGGTGGCGCGTGGGCGCGTGGAGATAGACGAGCACGAGGGTGTGCTCCTGGAGATGGACCGCTACGATGACGGCGACCCGCGCTTCGCCACCACCGTGCGCCGACTGCCGGTGAACATCAAGTCGCCCTCCAAGCCGTCGGCCGAACTAATTGAAAGCACAAGGGAATTTCTCGATGAAATCGAACGTAATCTATACCTTTCGTCTGAAAACACGCGAAAAGTCTGCGCTGAATACATAGACGCCGGCTCGTTTGCCGACTGGTGGCTGGTGCACGAGCTGACACAGAACGCCGAGCCGAACGGCCCACGCAGCTGCTATATGCACCGCGACCGCAACGGCAAGCTGAAGGCAGGGCCGGTGTGGGACTTCGACCTCGCGTTCATAGACGTCGGACTCGATGCCGGCGGCGACCTGCGCCCGGCCCGCCTCGGGCTGCCCGGCGTGCCGCTGCTCACTGCCGACAGCCTGTACTGCCGCCGCGCCTTGTGGTTCGACAGGCTGCTCGCCTGCCCTGCCTTCATCGCAGTCGTGGAGGAAAGATGGCGCAAACTGGAGCCCAAAGCCCGCTCACTGGCCGACAGCATAGACCAATGGGCTGAACGCATGGAGCCTTCTGCCCTTGCCGACGACTCCCTGTGGCAGGGCCAAGACCCGGCCCGCTTTGACACCTGCACGACTTTCCGCGAGGCCGCAGCCAACCTGAAGCGCACCTACCTGCGCCGTCTTGATGCTTTCGGCACGCTGCTGCGCTCGCTCAGAGAGCAGGTAAAAGTAAAAAGGTAAAAAGATAAAAAGGTAAAAAAGGGCTGCGCACGGGCTGACAAGTCGAGTGCAAATTACCCCCTCGCCGTTGGGGAGAGTGATGGGGAGAGGGCTTTCTCTGACAGGAACACTTCTTTACACAGCCTCTTGAAGGGGTTGTTTTTAACACTCCGTTTTCCTGTGAAACAGAAAACGGGAAGCGCAGTTGCACGAAATATCTTGACAAAAACGGCGTTCCATTTTGCGATATGCGCCATTTGGGAACACCAAACGGCGCAGACAGCCTTGCCAAACGGGGCGTTTTGCAATACAAAACGAGCCATATCGCAAGGCCAAAGGGCTGGTCTCGCAGCCCGTTTACGGCCAAAACGACCCGTTTCGAGCGGCTTTTGGCCGGATGTTTCGGCGCAAATGATTGCACAGTTCTCCCAAAATGCCCATAACTCCCATGATTCCCAGCGGGTTAAGATTGCACGCCCGTTTTCGCGATATTCGCGACTTAGGGCTTTCCCTTTGCGCGAAAACGCGAATACGGAAGCCTTCGGCACGCACGAAATTAAGGTTTGAAAGGTATTTTAACCCAACCCGACAACACACGGTTCAAAAGCAAATTGCCCGCCACGACGCTGCGTGGCGGGCAATCTGCCAATAAAGGTATGAGGCTGAAACGCGCTCTTAGAAGCTGTTTTGATTCTTAGTTGATGCTGACCTTGGCGGTCTCGGTATGCGAATCGGATGCCGCCTTGACGAGATACACGCCAGGCGCCAGGCCGCCAAGGCTGATTTCAGCGCCCGAAGAAGCCTCGGAGGCCGTGATGTTGCGCTGCATACGCACCGCGCCGTCGGTGCCAAACACCGTCACGGCAACGCCGCTGCATGGCGACTGTGCCTCGATGCGCACACGGTTGCCGCCGACGGCAGACACAGAAATGGCTGACGAGGCGCCCACTGAAGCGTCGGAGATGCCTGCGGCCAGGTCGATGGCCGCGCGGATGCCCGCCCACGCGTCAATCTTGCCGTAGCCCCACGTGTTGTCGCCCACGCCGGCTATGCTGCCCGTATAGTCGTCGGTGATGGCCGTCGAGGCGAGTATGGAGCGCACGCCGGCCGGGTCGAGCTCGCTGTTTGCCTCAAGCCAGGTGGCGAGCACACCCGTGACGAACGGCGCCGACATAGACGTGCCCTGCATATAAGCGTAATAATAATTGCGGTCGTTCCACTCATAATAGCCCGCTATGGGCAGCGAGGCTATTGAAGAGTAGTTGGACGAGGCCGACGACGCTATGGCGCAGCCCGGAGCCGAGATGTCGGGCTTCATGCGACCGTCGGCAGTAGGGCCCACGCACGAGAACGAGGCGATGTCGCCAACGGTCTCGCCCATGTTCATGGTGCCGGAGTTTTCGGTCTCAAACTCATTGCGCGTGACATACGCCCCCACCGAAATCACGTTGTGGCCTGTGCCGCCTATCTCGGCGGGCGAGGCGAGGTCGTCGCCCTCCGTCCAGCCGTCAAGATCGCCGGAGGTGAGCCCCAGGCTGTTGCCGTCGGCCCAGACGCTGACCCTGCCGGCCGACGAGGACACGACCTCGAAGCCAAGCACATGGCCGCCGCGCAGCCCGGTGATGGCCGATGTCAGCATCACGTGGGGGCGGTTGTTGAGCGGGCTCACCTCACCGTACGCCGCGATGGTGCCGCTGGCGCCGCTGAGCGACTCGGTGCGCCCGGGAGCCGTGGCCGCAGGAAGCGACACAGAGAAGCTGTCAACAATGGAGCTGATGAACGTGCGGTAGGTGAACACGTTGACCTTCAGCTCCATGCCCGGCTCGCCCCAGATGTCTATCACGCCGCCAGCCGCAGAGGCCGACAGGCCGTTCTTGAAGTCGACAAAAGTGCGCAGCGTATCGGCGGCAGTGCCGGCAAAAGCCTTCGTGGCGTGGAAGTTGCCCCCGCCGAAGTTGCCCATAGACCCCACGAGCAGCCGCCCCGGACCCTGCATGGCGTCGGAAAGCACGTCGAAGGTGGACGTCCCGTCGTGCGGCCCCACCTGTGTGCCGAGGCTCATGTTGATGACGCAGGGCTTGCCCACCGACTCCGCGTATGCGTAGATGTAGGCGATGGCATCGGATATGTTGACGTTTGTCTCGGTGTCGGCCCCGCTCATGCTCACCAGCACGATGTCGGCATCGGGAGCCACGCCGTGATAGTCGCCCAGGCTGCGGTCGGCCCCGGCGGCAATGCCGGCCACGTGGGTGCCGTGCGAATTGGTCGACACGTCGCCCGCGGCGGCCAGTATCTCCTCCTCCGTGTCAAACTCGCTGCCATAGCTGAACCCCTCGGGCGGCGTGCCTGTGGCCGTGCCTTGCTCCCACACGCGGCGTATGCGCAGCTCCGTGCGGTCGCCGTTGTAGAAGTTGGGGTGCGTATAGTCGAAACCGGAGTCGATGATGCCCACCACCACGCCGTTGCCGGTGAAGGGAGCGGCGAGCCCCTCGCCCTGCTGCACCAGGTCCACGCGGCCGGCAGGACGGGCCACATCCATCATCGGAGCCACGGGAGTGGCCGTCTGCACGTAGGCCACGTCGGGCAGCGAGGCCACGTCTGCCAGCGCGCCAACAGGGATTCGCGCCGTGAGCAGCCGGCCGCTGCGCAGGTTGACCTCGCAGCCCAGCCGCTCAACGGCCGCCGCGTCGCCACCCGGAGCGAGGGTGACGTAGGCCTGCACCATGGCCGCAGAGGCCGTGCGTGTGGGAGCCGAGGCGCGCTCGGCCAGCAGTCGGCGCGCGTCGGGCGAGAGCTTGCTCTGCGCATGACCCGCGCCTGCGGCACAGGCCATCATCAGTAGAAGTAGAAGTCTGTTCATAATTTTCTTTAGGAGTTAAAGAAGTTAACGGAAGTTATCGCTTCACTGCGTTCCGCTCGGTAAGTTAAAGGACATTAGCCCCATCACCGAGAGCGGAATGAAGTTAACGGAAGTTATCGGACACGTGCTGCCAGAGCGCAGCGAAAAAAGCTTTGACTCTGATTTCAAGCTATTGTCCGTTAACTTCCGGCGGCCGATAGGTCGCCGGACTTCCGTTAACTTCCAAGCGAAGCGATAACTCCTTTTATTATCACATTACCGCCACTTTCCTTGACGTAGTGCCTCCCTCGCCGCCTGCACGGACTATGTAGAGGCCCTTGGGCAGGGTGAACTCGGTGGTGGAGCCGTCGAAAGACTGCACCATGCGGCCCGACATATCGTAGACACTGATGGTGCTGACGCGGCCGCTCACGCTGACGCGGTTGCCGCTGACACGGATGTCGGCAGCCGCCTCGCCCCCTGCCACGTCGCTGATGCCTGACACGGTGGCGTTGTCAGTGCACATCTTCACCATGTCGACGTTGTAGACCGGACAGTCGAGCGTGCCGTCAGAGCCAACATAGTACTTGCTGACAATGGCCACGAGATACATCTGGTCGGGGTCGGTGAGGATGGAAGGCAGCTTTTCCGTCTGTCCCTCGTAGTAGGTAGAGAAGATGGAGTCGGGCAGCTCGTAGTTGACAGGGGTAGACAGCCACTGGTACCTCTCGGGAGAGATGCGCACGCCTATCTGGTTGAACAGGCTGCCGCGGTAGGCATAGCGGTGCACGTAGTTGTTGCTGCCGCCAGACTGCGTGGCTATGATGGAGTCCTGGACCACAAAGAGCGAGAGCATGATGGTGTCGGCATCGGGCATCACGTAGGGCATCACGTCGACGCTGCCCGTGACGAGGCGCGTGGCCTCATCGTAGTCGGTGTTTATCTCCACGGCAAAATAGGGCTGCTCGGCGGCAGCGGCGTTGAGCATGTTGAGCACAGCGCCCACCGACACATTCTGCACAACAGTGGAGCTGCCGTTGCCGAGCATGCGGTTAACCATGAAGGCCGGGGCATACGTGCTGCCGCCATAGAAGTTGATGTAGAAGCTCTCCTCGCTCATGGTGAAGTTGTCGGGATAGTAGCCGATGTGGTGGAACACCTCTACCACATCGCCATCAAACATTTCCAAAGCATTGTTGATGTAACGGTGACCGCCGGGGCAGTTGCCGCACGACTGGCCCGTGAAGCCCTCGAGGAGCACGGCGCGGCGCATATCGGCGGGGTACATGAAGATAGTGTTGCTCACGCTGTTGTCGGCCAAGTCGGCATCGGCGGCTCCGCCGTTGATGTTGGTCACGGCCATCTCTATGGGCAGGTCGCCCTGCTGCGAGGCCGCATACTCGGCGAGGTCGAAGCTGTAAGTCTGGTGGGCGGCTATGTTGAGGCCGGTGAATGAATATGTGCGCGGAGCGTCGTCGCCCACGCGGAACTCAACGTCAAAGCTGGTGATGGGCTGCGTTCCGAAGTTTAGTATCTCGCCGGTGTAGGTGTAAGCGCTGTCGGCAAGGAAATAGCCCACGGTGGAGAAGTCCTTGACGGTGATGTCGGTGAAGTCCATGTCGCCGTCGATGATGAGCTGCAGGTTGGCGTTGCCCAGGTTCTGGCTGTAGCTGTCCTGCCACCCCGAGGAGGTGTAGTGGTAAGAATGGCCCACCACACCCGTGGCTTCGTCGAACAAGAGCGGCGAGTATGAAGTGGAGGCCCTAAGGGTGTAGCCCACGTAGAGCTCGTCCTCGTCGCCCACGGTGTAGGGAGTGGAGAAGCTGAAGTCGCGCCACTGGTATGTGCCGCCGCTGGCCTGCTGCTCGTAGGCCGGTGTTCCGCCAAGCTCGGTGGTGACGAAGAAGGTGAGGTTCTCCATGTTGCGCGTGCCGAACACGGCGCGCACGCCCTTTATCTGCTTGCCGCGCAGCAGGTCGAGCTTGTCCTTGGTCAGCCTGATGGCCTGCCCCTGGGTCTCTGAAGAGCCGAAGCGCACGCCCGCCATGCGGTCGAAGTTTGTGTTTGTGTAGCCAATGTAAGTGTCTGCCATGGCCGCCCCTGCGAACGAGAGCGACAGGCAAAGAGTTGCAAATAGCTTTTTCATCTGTTCTTGAATGTTTGGTTGATTGTATTGATTGCTGATTGATTTCGTCATGGACGCTCCCCGGCAGCGGTGACGCGCGTGGCCCGCGGTTTCATGTCATGCAGCCTGCCGGCCTCGGCGCATCCATTCCGTATTGTTATCCGTTGCTTCGTGACAAAGAAAAACGCCCAAAGGCTTTGTTCAAGCCCGGGCGTTTTTCAATGGTTTATGATGTTTAAGGCACGTGTAAGTGGCCTGCCGTGGCCGCAAGCGGCCCGTCCGGCTTACCTTATCACGTTCAGCTTGACGGTCTTCACCTTGCCGTCGGCCTTTATCTTGAGGATATAGAGGCCGGGAGCGTAGGTGGAAACGTCGAGACGGTTGCCTGTGGTCTTGCCCACGAGCGCGCCGCCGAGGCTGAACGCGCTAAGCTCCTCAACGTTGGCACCCTCGGCCACCACGTAGCTCGTGGCGGGGTTGGGATATACGCGGAGGTCGGCAGTCACGGTGTTGTCGATGCCGTCGACAAGAGCGTCGATGGTGAAGAACACAGCCGAGCCGCGCAGCTCGCCGCGACCGGTGTAGGTGACGTCAACGTTGACACGGTGCTGCTGCGAGTGGTCGGCGTCGGCAGCGAAGGTGTGAACGTAGCGCGTGTCGGTGATCAACGATGAGTTAAGCTGAGTGCCGTCCAGGCGAACGTTGTATCCGTCAACCTCCAGCGGCCGTCCGGCCGGGTCGGACACCACCATGCCCATCATCCAGTTGCCGGTGCCGGTGCCGTCAAGCTCAGAGAAGCTCACGCCGCCGTCGGTAGAGGCGAGCACGGCGTTGGAAGACACGGTGGGCTGGTTGTCAACGGCAAGTGCGCCACCGGCCTCAGAGCCGTCGAATACGTCGATGTCGTATGTGTACTGTGCGCCCTCCTCGATGGCGATTGGCTGGCTCAGGGTTACCACGTTCCACTGTCCGAGCGTATAGTCGTCAACAGGGATTTCGGTCAGCAGCTCGCCGTCCTTGTAAACATACAGTGTGAAGGCAGCGTCGTTGACAGCGTAGAAGCGCAGCTTGCTGATGACGTATCCGTTGAGTCCGCGGAACATATCGGCAGTGTAAATGGAGCGTGCCACGTATGCCGTTCCGGATGCGCCGTAGTTGATGGTCTGCCCGAAGTTGTCAGAGCTGTAGGTTATGTTCTGCGCATCGTCGTCCTTGGGAGCGGGCCAGCTGATTTCCACCTGCGTGGCATCGCCGAAGCACTTCACGTCAGAGATGGCTGTATAGGCGTTGAGGTTGAGCGCTATGTCAACGCTGGCGGAAACGCGAGGCGACACACGGCCGTCGGAATACAGTGCCTCCACCTCATAGTTGTGCGTGCCGTCAGCAAGGTCGGTGTGCACATACGAACGCGAGGCGGTGCTGCCCAGCAGCTCGCCGTCGGCGTAGATGTTGTACTGGCTCAGGTCGTCAATGTCGGCGGCATCGTCGGGCGAGGAGAGAACCATGCTCATGGCGTAAGCCAAATCGAAGACGTAGCTGTTCTCTCTGGAAGCCTCTGACAGAGAGTAGAACTCGGGCTCAGAGGCAAGGCGGATGAGGTCGCTGTAGCCAGGCACGCAGTGGTTCATGTCCACTCCCACCACGTTCATGTTGTCGTCACCGGCAGTCACGGGGACGGTCACGGAGATGGCGCAGTACACATCGTCGGTGAGGCTCGACACGGGAACGGGATTGTTGAGCACGACCACGTTCTCACGGCCGTAATCGAGAGCCTGGGTGATGGGCTGGCTGTATATGAGATTAGAGCCGCTATATATCCTCAGCTCCCATGCTGACTGCTCTGTCTCCGGAATGAACGACACCTTCGTTATGCTGTATCCGCTGTAAGCGTCCATCTCTGACTTGTCGTACTTGATGGCAAACTCGAACGAATTGGCGCCGCCACCCATGGCAGTCAGCTCGCCGTCAGCGTCGTAGTAGCCCTTGGAGATGAGGTTGGTGGCCGGGGCGTTCCATGTAAGCGCAGCGCTGTTGCATCCCTTCTGGCGGGCGTAGAGCGAGCGCGGAGCCGAAATTGCGCGCGGAGCGATGGCCACGGTCGAAGCCTCAGACTGTGCCGACTCCACCTCGTCGTAGACAGCGGTGACAGTGTAGGTGTAGCTGCCCTGGGCCAGCTCGCTGTTGTCAATGTAGAGGCACTCGGTCACAGGCGTGGTGTTGAGCTTCGTTCCGTCACGGTAGATGTTGTAGCCGGTGATGTTGTCGGGGTTGTTCACAGGCACGTTCCATGTCAGCTTGGCAGCCATCAGCCCATCCACCTGCTCTGCCGTCAGGGCCACAGGCTCGCGGTTGGTCACGTTCTGGTCCATGCGCACGATGAGAGGATGCTCGTAGAGCTCGCTGTTGGTGGTGCTCACGGCAAGCGTCTTGCCGTCGGCAGAGCACGCGGTCACGGTGAGGAGCCTGTACAAAGACAAGCCGCTCAGGTCTACGCCCTTGGACGCAAAGTAAGCATCGAGCGTCTCCGACGTCCCGTCGGCATGATACACCAATGCCGTGGTGGACTGCATCATGTCTGTCTCATAGCCATACACATTGCGGTTGTCGTCTATGCAACGATGCTCGTGATTCCAAACGAGGCCGGAGGTGTGAAAGGGGATGATGGTGTTGGTCTCGGTCTGCGTATCGTAGATGCCGCCACTGAACGTTCCGTCGGAACCCGGGTCACTGGCGTGGAGCAGGTAACGGCCGTCGGAGGTGAACATTGTGCCCTGGTTGTAAGGGTTGCCCCTGTTGCTCAGCCATGTCGCATCGCCGGTCTCCACGTCCCAAACCACAGTGAAACGCACAGCGTCTCCACCGGGCTTATAAGCCCATCCGGAGGCCTTTGTGCCGTCAGCGTTTATGGCGTAGACACAACCTTGGCTGTCGTCGAACACCTTGTGGATGCGGCCGTTTTTCCAAACGGCAGGACGCCATTTGCCCTCGCTGTCATAGATGGCGCCGCCCATCCACACTCCGTCGGGGCTGATGGCCTGCGCCCTTCCCGAATACACTGCATTGGGAGAGTCGAAGCCGTCTATCGGCTCAAGTGTGTGCCAGCTGCCGTCCCTGTAATATCCGGGCACGGTCACGGAAGCTCCGTTAGATGTAACGGTATGGTCGGGATACTCGCCGATTACCGTTCCGTCGTTGGACACGCCGTATGCGAACGAAGCGTCGGCAGAGCCGGTCAGCAACTCAGTCCGGTTTGTCTCAAGATTCCAGCGGAAGGCATACATAAGGCCGGTGCCGCCGCTTTGGAAATAACCAGCGGCCCACTTCCCGTTAGGCGAAATGCCTATCACGGTATAATCGCGGAGGCCGTAGTAAGTGATGACTCCTGTACCGTCGGCCGCCCTGAGCGAAAGCAGGGACAACACGAACAGCACACATACTAAATAAAGTTTTTTCATAAAAGAACTGTGTTAATTGTGTTGATTGTTTACTTATATATTTACTCTCTCTCTATCATTTCACGAATAGCTTCCGTGCCACGGCGTTGCGCCCCTGGACGGCACGCACCACCACACACCCCGACTTGGCCCCGGGACAGGCAAGGCGCACCTCGCCGGTGGCTCCGCTGCCGGCGGCCGCCTGCAGCACAACGCCGCCAAGGTCGGTCACGGTCACGGAATAAGGCTCGTATGGCGATGGGAAGCTGAGGCTGATCTCGCCGCCGTCAACGGCCACCCCAATCGCACTGTCTGCGCCGCTCGCGCCAACGGCATCGATGCCGGAAGGCAATGACGGCACCGGCACAGACGTGACATTGAGCACGATATCGGCCAAAGTGTCGAGCACGAAGCCCACAAGCACGAGGTCACTCTCCCCCTGCACAGCCTCCGGTATGGCCAGCGTATGGCTCATCTCGTAGGTCTCTCCAACGCTGATGGTGCCCGGAAGGCTGCCTTCCACGCCGTCGAAGGCGGTCGAAGCCTCGCGCACCACGTCGTGGTAGAACATCAGGTCGGCCGGAACGTCAAGCGGCAGGTAATAGAACTCGTTGCTCGACACGAGCGTGCTGCTGTTCTGCTGCAGCGCGCCGAGCAGCACAGGGTCGTCGCCAGCCACGGCCTCGTCGACCAGGGCGAAGCCTATCCGGTAGCGCCCGGTGGAATTGTCGTACTCGCGGGCAAATTGCGTATGCGCATTGATGCTGAGCGTTCCCGGCGCAGACTCGCTGCGAGACACGCTCATCTCTATATATGCCGGGGTCTCCAAAGCCATTGCCTTGCCGAATATCTCGTTGTCGAACGCGGAACTGGCATAGCCAAGCTCGGAGCGGCGGTTGTACTTTATGGCAGGTATGCTGCCAAGGAAATTATAGTAGTCGGAGGTGAAAAGCGCGTCGCGGACGTGCACCGCCACGGCAACGACTTCATCGCCCAGCATCTCCTTGAGGCGGTAAACCTGCAGTATGCCCATCGGGCAATTGTTGCACCATGTGCCGGTGCCCTCCTCTACGAGCAGCGTCTTGGGGAAGTAAGAGCAGACAACACTGTCCTCGCAGACAGCAACCGGCTCGCCCCCTCCTGCCGGCACGGCCTCTATGCGGTAGTGCGAAGCCTTGCCAAGCGACACGGGAATGTCGAAACTATAGTCGAGGGCCTCGCCAGGATTCCACTGTCCGGGCACGTCGGAGGTCAGCGTACCGCCATCGGTGACGCAACGCAACGCCTCGACGGCGAAGCCCTTGCCTATGTTTGTCGCCGTACCGCTCACCGGAGCTGTTGCCGACGCACTGCCCACAAAGCGGCGCGATGTACTCTTAACGGCAAACTTATAGTCGCCCGGCACACCTATAAAGACATTGTCTACGGCAAGTATATACTTGTTCTGGCTCGTGGCCACAAACGCAATGCGCACGTCCTGCCCCGCATAGTCGCCAAGAGGTATGACGTGCGTAGTCCACGAATAGCCCTCGCCGACAAACGACGCAAGCTCGCGGAAATCGGAAGTGCTTCCCGACGGCGATGTGGAAATCATCACCTTATAGTCCTCGCGCAGGTCGTAGTGCACCGACTTTGCGTCCCAGCGCAAGCAGGCATCGGCGGAGGCAATCCGCACGGCCGGCGTCATCATCCAGTTTTCTGTCGGATAGTCATAATTGCACGACGAGAAACTGAAAGCCGCCATGTTATCCCTTGTGTCAATAATGTTGGCAGCCCAGCTGCCGCCCAATGTGGCGCGCTGGTAGTCAGGCGCGCTTACGGGATTCTCGTCCATGTCCACCAGAGTGAAGTCCGAAGGTATGCCCGCATTGAAGTCAGCGCTAAGGTAAGCCTCGTCCTGCGCGCTTGCCGCTACGCTCGCCGACAGTGCGGCGCAAAGAATGATTGCCTTGTGATACATATCCTATAATTGTAAATCGGTTGTTTTTAATATACGAATGCGGCGCAAGCCTTTGTTCACGGCTAAACCGCAGGCTCCATGCCTGCGGTCCTACCGCCCGCCGTATGCCGGCGGGCAGCACTGACTGCCATAGGAAAGGGCGTATGCGCCCGGCATGGCGCGCCGGGCGCACTCCCACTATGTCTTGCCTACTTGGTGAACTTCACGGCGATGTTCTTGCCGTCGATGTTGACCAAGGCCACATATACACCGGGCTGCAGTCCGGAAATGTCGGCACGGCTCACGTTCCTGCACGACACCTCAACAGCACCGCCCACGCTGAACACGAGCACTGACGAGGCCACGCCGTCGACTGTTATCTCGTTTGCGCTCACGGACACCTTGCCGCCATCCACGCTCTGCACCGCATCGTCGATGCCAACGTTAGGAAGCGTGCGCATATCGACAGTCACCGTGTCGGAAACCACGCGCCCGAAGTGGTAAACACTCTCCACGTAGATATCCTGGGTAGAACGTGCGAAGGTCACTCCGTACTGCGTATCGGTGATAGGTATCTGGCCTGCGTCGTCGGCATTGGCCTGGCCCACGCCTGCCACATATATGTTGTAGTACTCGAACAGGAGGTTCGGGTCAAGGTTCTCAGGCGCATCCCATGCAATGGTGACAATGTTCGCGCCATCCTCTACGGTAACCACCTCGCCGCGCACGTTGGTAGCGGCGGGCAGGTCAACATGATATGTCATCGGCACAACCTCAGACACGTTGTATGCTGTGCTGTCGCCTGTCGCATCGTTCGTGACCACAGTCTGCACCATATAGTCGTACTCGCCGTTGGGCACGATGCTGTCCACATAAGTAAAGATGCCGGTCTCCGGGTCGAAAGCCTCGCCGTCGTTCGTTATCGTGGCCACGCGGACACCCATGCGGTATATGTCGTAAGACACAGTGCCCTCGCTAACCGGGAACGCGGGAGCGGTGAACGTCACCTTGCCGGTATTCACAGCGTCGCCCACAGGCTCGACCGCGATATTGGTCGGTGCGAACTGAGCGTTGAGGTATGAGTAGCACGACACCTTGGGAAGGCCGTCCCTGTACCACTTGTCGCGCGAGAGGTAGTATGAGGTCTCCCTCACTCTCATCGGGTTGCCGTCCTCGCACTCGTAAACGGTGCGCTTGTAAGGCTCTTCCACACCGTCATACACCCTGTTGGTCGCATACTCCACGATAGAGTCGTTGCGCCATGTCCAGTGCTCCACGGTAGTGGCCTCGGTGCGCTCCTCGTCAGAATATGTGGTGGTCTTCACCTTGTGGTTGTCAGCGTCGAACTCCACCACTTCCCATGTTGTGGAATACGGGCTTTCTATCTCGATGAGGCTCGGCTGGTTGAATGCCACGAAGCCAGAGTATGTCTCAGTGGTAACCTTATCGGGGGCACCGAATCCGCCGAAGCGGTCGGGCGTGGTTGTCACCTTCTTCACGAGCTGTCCCGACTCGTCATACTCATAGCTGATGGTCTGTCCGCTGGCCACGGTGGTCTCCTTGGCAAGGCGGCCGTTCTCGTCATACTCGTATTTTACGGTGTCATTGTTTGACTTATAATAATACTCGCCGCGCACATACTCCTGCACCAACTCCGAATGACGGCTCACGAGACGGTGGTCTGCGTTGTATTCGTACTTGGTGTAGTACATCATCAGCCACGGATTCTCACCGAGTTGCGGCTGCGCCTTGCGCCCGTATTGCACCTCGCGCACGGGGTTGTTGTACTCATCGTAGAAGGTAACGTTGCGCTTCGACATCACGTCATCGGCAAACTGCCCCATGGCATCGCCGTATGTCTCGACACAGGTCAGGCGCAGGCCGTTGTCCTCTTCTTCCTCATCACCACCTTGAGTAGCTCCCTTGGTTACGGTAGATTCGGTGAACGTCAGACCAGCCACGCGCGACCTCACGCCGAGTCTCAGCTCCTCTATGCCCGTACCATCGGGCAGACAGGAAATGATTCTTCCGCTCGTATAAGCAAAATAAAGCTTCTCACCGTTGAAAGCCAATGTATGCGACTGCAAAGCAGAGGTCTGGCCCGTAAGCGACTTAAGGTCGACTATCTTGGTGGCCATGCTCTCCTCGCCAGCAAGGCTGACAGAATAGAGAGACAAATCTATGCTCACATTAAGGAAGCCGCCATCGTTGGTGACATCGCAAACAGCATAGGCATTACCTTCTCCGTCGAAAGTAAGGCCACTGACGCAAACACCCTCAAGTGTGCAATAAAGTGTCTGCTCGCCGTTTGTCACATCGACCGTATAAACATTAGTGTTGCCGCCATCCTGGCTGACGGCATAGAGAGTGCCGCTAACAGGATCGCAAGCCATATCCATTACGCCGGCCACGTCATCACCCACCTCGGCGATACGGCTGGTCTCGTCGCCCTCCATGTTGAAAGAGTAGAAGTAATAGACAGGATAGTCTGCGCTCACTCCCTCCACATAGGCATAATAAGCATCGCCCACCGTAGCACCGGCTATGGTATAATATTCCGTGTCACCAGTCACGGAGTTCGTCTCGGTCGGGATAAGGCAACACTCCCCAAGCACAGTCTCCGGATCAGCGAGATCCACCGAGAACACACGACCGGCTGTGCCATCAAGATATGAACTTGGGGCAGACATCGTGGCAAAATATCCTACCGTTGAAACGGAGGCTTCTCCCCCGCCCTCTGCGTCCCCAACCTGGGCACTGACGTTCATCGCAAAGGCTATCGCCATCGCGGCAAACACTGAATGAAGTACGTTTTTCACCATAACGCTTATGTTTTAAATTAAACTTGACATGGCAAAAATAAACAAAAAATCACCAAATCGCAACAATAAAATAATATTCACAAAGTAAAAATACCGATTACTTGATTTAAATCAAGAACAAAAGCCGACCGGAATAACTGTTTGCGCAAACAGCGATGCGCACGACAAACGCCACAGGCTCCACTTTTTCACGTAGCGCAACGTGCCACCGCCATACGCTCAGAAAGCCCGAGCACGCACTCCCCGACAAAAGGAACCGGCACACATCCGCGAGCGCGACGCACACAACGCGCGCCGACTCCGAAAGACACGGTATGCCAACGAGCTGTTTTTGCCTACGAACGGCGTGCCAAACAAACCGGCATGGCATGGCCGGGCACGACAGGACAAGCGGCAAACAGCTGTTTTAACAGACGGAAGCCGCATGAAATTGATTGGTGCGGAAGTTACAAGCCGAAACCGACGGAATGGCTGAACAATGGAACCTGAACCACAAAACCTACACTTTAACCCAAATCAGTCATTAGAGGCCAATGTGATTTCGTCCTGTCGGTGTGCAGATTGGCTGTCGCCTTTTGTCGAAGGCGTAGCGGGCTACGTCGAGACAAAGCGGCAGGCAAGATGCCGCCGACAGGGCGAAAGCACATGGAAAGCCGGGGAAAGAAGCGAAACATATCCCCGGCGGTCTAATGACCGATTTGGGTTTAAGAAGCTGTTGTGGTTTTATCGACTGCCGGGTTGAGTTGGATTTTCGAGGTATGTTTGTCCGTTTGCCGAGGAGCATAGCGGGCTATGTGACGAAGCAAATGGGCAAATATGGCCGAAAAGGCACTCAAGACGGCAGAGGAAGAACCGACTTTTGATAAAATGAATGTCCGCAAGTTGCCAACCTCTAAGGGTATTGTCCCCTCCTTTTCCAAAGGAGGGGCGGGAGTGGTTTGTGGAACAATGTCACAGCCAATGATTAAACACATTGTATATCAACTTATTTGACAAACCACCCCTGCCCCTCCTTTGGAAAAGGAGGGGACAAGTGAAAACCATTCCAAACCAATCTGGCAACTTGCGGACATTCATTTTGATAAAATCAAAACAGCTTCTTAATATATGTACACGCGATAGTCCTTCAGTCCGGCGGGCGCGCCCTGCTCGGCGCGTGGCAGGTATTCCACGGCCGTCACGGTCTGCTCCGAGCCGAGGTCTATCACTATCACGTGCGGATATTTAGCCTTGCGGTCGGTCTGCCAGTAGGTTGACTCCTGCAGGTCGAACACCTTGTCGGCCATGTAGTTGCCTCCGCTCACGTCTTCGCTGTCGGCATACTTCACCGTCCACGGCTCGCGGCTGAGGCGTTTGCCCGCAGCGTCGAGCACATACAGCTCGGCAATGGCGGCAAGCTGTTTGCCGTCGTGGGCGTTCAGTCCCTCTATGGCCACGTAGCGGCCGGTCTTCGGCGCGGCGAGCCTTACGGTCTGCCAGCCGTTGCCGGCGGCAAACGAGCCCTCGGCGGCCAGCGGCAGCGACTTGGTGTCGAGCGTCTCGCCAGGCTTGCGGTGGGTGGCGGGGCGCGTGATGTTGAGCTTGTCGATGACAGGCTCGGCCAGGCCGCGGCACACGGGCTTGCCCTTGGGGCCGATGATGTCGAGCACTATCACCTCGTTGCGTCCCTTCTTGAGCCAGCATCCCGGCACGTAGAGCGTCTGCTGCGGGCCTATGTTCCAGTAGCGGCCTATGGCATGGCCGTTGACATAGACCAATCCCTTGCCGAAGGCCTGCACGTCGAGGAAGGTGTCGCCGGTCTTCTTGAGCGTGAACCAGCCGCGGTAGTAGCCGCGGTTGCCCTTGGGGTGAGCCATCACCTCCACGTCCTTGGTGATGAAGTTGTCAACGGCGCGCAGGGCGTTGGCGTATGTGTCGGGTATGCGCTCGCACACCCAGTCGCGCAGGGTCCACGCCACCTCGTCGCCGTCAATCTCTGTGCGCAGCGTCACGGGGCCGGTGATGCCCTTCGGGTCGTTGATGGCGCGGCCGAAGTTGATGCGCCCCATGCCCTCCACGAGCACCGCGAGCGTCTGCCCTTTCCTGACTGGCGGCAGGGTGAGCGACCGCTGCCGCTGCACGCGGTCTATCGTGCCTACGTACTCGCGGTCTATGAACACCTGGGCATAGTCGTGCGCCTCGTCGATGGTGAGCACGCTCTTGGTGGGTATCTCGGGCAGCAGTGTGCTGTAATTAACAGTCCCCCACCCCATGTCCAGCTGCTCGAAGGTGAGCGGCAGGCGGCTCTGCACGGTGCTGTCGGCACCGGTCATCAGCGGCTCGAAGTCGCTGAGGGCGAACTCCGGTATGCTTATTATCTTGGCGGCGGGCTTGGGCACGGCGGGCAGACGCTTGTCGCTGTACTTCTGCATGACCTCGCGCAGCTCGTAATACTTGGGGGTGGGCAGGCCATACTCGTTGATGGGCGCGTCGTAGTCGTATGAAGTGACGTCGGGCTGGAAGCCGGGCGAGTTGGCGCCGGCCCAGTGTCCGAACGACGTTCCGCCGTGGGTCATGTAGAGAGAGAAGGATATTCCCTTGGAGAGCATCTCGTCGATGCCGGCCACCATCTTGGCCGCGGGGCGCGTTTCGTGGCGCGCTCCCCACTTGTCGAACCACCCGCTCCAGTACTCCGAGCACATCAACGGCGAGCCGGGGCGCAGCTGGCGCAGCTTCTTGAACTGGTCGTCGATGTTAGCCCCGGTGCCGAAGTTCATCGTCCAGACAAGGTCGTCGAGGCCGTTCTTGGTGAAGTTGCTTGCCCAGTCGCACTGAAACAGCGTCACGTCGCCGAAGCCCGCCTTGCGCACAAGGTCGCGGATGGCCGACACGTAGGCCTTGTCCTCTCCGTAAGAGCCGTACTCGTTCTCCACCTGCACCATTATGATGGGTCCTCCGCGCTGTATGGTGAGGGGCGCAAGCTGCTCGCCCACCTTCTGCATGAACAGGCCCACGCGCTCCATGAAGTAGGGGTCCTGCTCGCGCAGGCGTATGTCTCTCTTCTTCAGGAGCCACCAGGGCAGGCCTCCCATCTCCCACTCGGCGCACACGTATGGGCCGGGGCGCACTATGACATACATGCCGTGCCTCTGCGCCAGGCGGCAGAACTCGGCTATGTCGTTCTGCCCGGTGAAGTCGAACTGCCCCTCGCGCTGCTCGTGGATGTTCCAGAACACATAGAGGCAGATGGTGTTCATGCCCAAGGCGCGGCACATCTCGATGCGGTGCTCCCAGTATGGGCGCGGAATGCGGGGGTAGTGCAACTCGGCGGCCTTGACCACAAAAGGCTCACCATTGAGCAGGAATGTCTTGTCGCCGACGGCAAATGTGCCGCCCTTGGCCGCGCCGGCAGCAGCCGGCACAGCCGAAAGCAGCGCGGCCAGAGCCATCGCTGCAAGCGTTCTTCGTAGTTTCATTATGATTCTTTTTATAGTTTTATCTTCGCGAAAGGCAGTGCCGGCAGGCGCAACCACTCCCCCTCCGGCCGCTAATGCGACTCTGCGGACACACCGCCGACGGCGCAAATAGAGGAGGAAGAAGCTGCCGGGAGCAGTCTATCTCCTGCAAAGATAAGAATATTTCTCGGCTTCAGGAAGAAAAAGACCTGCGAAAATGGACACAAAGCACAACGGCAACAGCACAATAAAGCGGAGAGCCTCACCTGCTCACGCAGACCACCCTCCGCAAAACCTTGTTTGAAATTGAAAAAATGAAGTGTATAATATGTTTTGCAAAGATACACAAAAACTCTCAATTTACAGTAAAATGAGCCGAGAAAAAGTATGTTTTAATGTTAAACCCAAATCGGTCATTAGACCGCCGGATGCCTGCCCCTCACACCATGCCCGCATTCCGCCCATACTTGCAGATATGCAACCCAAAACACTATCCGGCACCTTGATTTTGGGCATACGCCATATCTCGCCATGAAACGGCCCGTATTGCACCCTGATACGGCCTGTTTCAGGGTCAGTCCGAAAAGCTGGTTGCAATCCTTGCTATAATCGTGTAAAAACATTATCTTTGCCCCATGAAGCAATGGCAAGTATTACGAACCGTATTTCCAGAGGTAATCACGGACAATTTCGAGTTTACAGATTATGTGGAGCAAGCCGACCGCTTGGAGTATTGGCTTGATGAACGCGAGTACATGTCCCGCGAAGATTATAAAAAGGGCACTGTCCGTCCGTATGGTTTTACTGATTATAAGACCATACAGGATTTTCCGATCCGTGGCCGCAGTGTTTATCTTCATGTCCGCCGCCGTAAATGGATAGACCGTTCCACCGGTGAGATATTCACTTATGACTTCGACGGCTTGACGGAATCCGGCTCCAAACTCTCCCCCGAGTTTGTTGCTTTTTTAAAAGAAG
>CALUHC010000015.1 GCA_944320355.1 uncultured Prevotella sp.
ATGGAGCGCGCCGCAGCAACGCCGACGGCAGCATATCGCTCTTGGCCCGCCGCGTGGAGCTTGTCCACCCCGTGAGCCATGAGCGCGTGGCCGTCGAGGCTCCGCTGCCCGCCGACCGCCTGTGGCGCGAGCTTGCAGCCGGAATGCCCGGAGGGGTATCCGCGGAGTAGCTTCGGCGTGGACTTGACTCCTTTGATATCTTCTTCGTTTTGCAAAATGCGCCGTTGGGGCCCCTCTGCGGCATACGGTCTAAGGCTACCCCTGCACCCTTGCAGTCTGCCCTGTGCAGGCTGCTTTGTGAATTGCGCGATAAGGCATGATAGCCAAGCCGTTACTCGTCCGCTTTCTGGTAGAACCAAATGTCCAGCGACTGGTCTATGGTGAACAGCCTTACCCTTATCTTCCTTTCTGAGCGCATCGGATTGGGATTGATGGTGCAGCGCAGCGTGTCACGCGTGGTCTTGAACTCACCCCAGTCGCAGCGGCACGCCCTTGGCCCGCTGTGGGTGTTGTACAGATTCTTGCCGCTCTTGCGGTCGAGCAACGGGCTAAGTTCTGCCTTGCCTTCGGCAAGCCATATACCACCAAGCATCCAAAGTTCGTTCAAGCTGCGGTCAACGAACATGTATGTGCCGCCCCATCGCGGCACGGACACAGAATCGCTGTCCACCCGCATCTTGTATTCCTCCGCAATGCGCCCGACAATCCCATCGTCCTCCGGTTCCTCTTCCGGGCGTTGTGGCAACCTGCCGCCAACCCGCTTCAGTGCTTCCGCGTTGTGCGCCTGTTCTATTATGACCCGGCTGGCCAATGGAAAACCGAAATCATTGCGTGCACTTATGCCCACCCTTATCCACCTGCTGCGTGGCCAGGGGTTCGGTTCCACTTCGCAATATAGCGTGTCACCTATGGTATAAAAATCTCCAATGCTGTCTTTGCGGTAGCCCCGCGGGGTGCGGAACCGCTTTGTCAGGCTATTTACATCACCGTATTCGTCCTGATAGATGATACATCCAACTTCACATCTCTTGAAGTTGCGCACCACGAATTTCGCCATGCCGCCCTCTGCAGGCAGGCTGTCTATCAGCCTGTCCACCTTTATGTCTTGTTCTCTGTTGAAGCCGGGCGACCGCCAGTTCTGCACCCTCGGTCGTACGCCGATGTCAATCCCGTAATACTTTGCGGGCGGATTGTCCGCACCCATCTTGCCGCTGTTGAGGCTGCATGACAGCAACAGGAATATAAATGAAAGAGAAAGAATCTTCCGCATATAATGGCTTGTGTTTATTTAGTTACTCTGCTGTATTTTGTGGGAATGTATCCCCATTGATATTGTAAATCTTTGTATAAGAAGTTCCTGTAATCCGTGCTGTCTTTTTTAAAATCAAACTCGTCAAAATATTCAGGATCGCCCCCAATATATATGCCATCCAAATAGAAATATCCGTTATGCATTCCATTGTTCCAGACGCAATGATATAACACCATGTCTTTCAAAGAAGCCAAACCATCCTTTGAAGCGTTGAGGACATTCTTTGCATACCCGTCAATTATCCATGTGCATGGGCAAAACCGGCCCCGTTTCTTTTCCCATAAATAATTATCGGACCATATTTGGAATAGTAAGAGGGGATGGCTTGATCCAATATATCAGTGATCTCTTTCTCAGAAAATTTCTTCCACGAACTTGGCTCTTCATACCCCATATTCGTAAAGGTTCTGCTGATGTGGTATTTTGATGCCAGGCTAACATCTTTGGCATATTGCATATTAAGATTCTCCGGTTTGCCTAAATAGGCTAATAAATAAGCAACATTATCCAGCCCGGCATAGCTGCCGTTTTTAATAATCCGCCAGACAAATGTCCGTCCATCCAATTCGGAAGGATGCGCATAAACTGACATGACTTGCCCTACCGCAACAGCAACACAGCCCACCATGGTTGAATTATTGCCAATCATTGAGCAATATTTGTTATATGGATATTTTTGATGCCATTTCCTGACACCGAGTTTTAGTATCGGTTTGCATTGGGCATTTACGACACATGACCGATACCCCGAATAATTTATGTAAGGGCTTGACTGCGTGTTTTGCACGTCAAGCTGCACCGCGCCCAGGAAGGCTCTGAGCGGAGTGTCTTCTTCGAAGTCCTCCTTGCGCAGCTCGCCCTCGTCTGATATTGCATAGACCGGCTTTAGCCTGTTGTCGCTCGACAATAAGGCAAAGCCCTCCTGGTTGCCAAAGTTCACAAGGTAGAGTGTGGAGCTAAAGTCCGACAGGCCGCGTGTGGAGGAGTTGCCGGCATCTATCAGCTCCACACTGCTGACGGAACGGTCTGCCGTTCGGGTCTGCGCCATGCTGTCTTCGGCCACGCTGTCAAGGAAGCTGTAAGCATTTTCCAGTGCCTCGGCGAGCGAAACAAAGTGGCCTGTGCTTTCCGAACGGGCTTGGTCTGCTACTGTTGTTTCGTCATCAGAGCATGAAAACATGACGGACACCAACGCTAAAATCACAAAAGCATAACTTTTCATATTATTAACCTCCTATTGTTTAATGTGCGGCAAATGTAGGACTTTCTCTCAGTCTGCACAAAAATAGACTGACAAAAAAAAAGCGGATGAGTGCTCTGCAAACGTAAAAATACCTGAAAACAATGACGCGACAAGTTGCTATTTAGCAGGAATACCTATGCAAAAATACTGTGGGTGCACGTAGTCCCGGCGTGAGCCTGTTGCCATCCATGCCTTTCTTGCATCATCAACCGCCCGTTGCTGTCGGCAACATATGCACATCGCGGACTGCCGTAAGAAACATACTTCCAGACAGCCCGACTACCAACGCGTTGCAAAACGCGCCGTTTTGCAACGCGAAACGGCGCGTTTCACCTCCTGAAACAGGCTGTTTTGGAGGCCGAAATGGCCTGTTTTGCAACGCATTGACTATCAGTTGGTTAGAGGTGGCAGCCGAAATGGATTGCCAGGCGGGGCGTGCTGCGTTCCGCGATGGTTGCTGCTGCGAGTCAATTTATGCCGATCATGCCACGCTACATATTATAATAAAGATGCGGGTGGTGCGGAGTGGAGCGGCGACACTGTGCAAAATGCAGTGAGAGTTCCGTTTACGGCTTCTCTTTTTTCATGCTAAAATGTTTTCTTTCGATATTTTTTCCTTACCTTTGTAAATACAAATGTCGGGAACATACGGCCGGGAACATATATTTTGTCATTTCATCCGGTTTACCGTAACCGACTGTTTCATGGCGCACAACGCCTTGTTAGTGAGAATAGGCCGATGAAAAGAGTTTTGTTGTGGATAGGGGGCATAGTGCTGTTGCCCGTCGTGCTGCTGCTCGTAGTGGCGGTGCTGATATACGTGCCGCCGGTGCAGAACTGGGCGGTGCGGCAGGTGGCGCATGTGGCTTCGGAGTCAACGGGGATGGAGATTAGCGTTGACCGCGTGTCGCTCGTGTTTCCGCTCGACCTCGGTGTGTATGGCGTCAGGGTGTTGCAGCCCGACAGTTCGCAGCCGCACGTGCGCGACACCGTGGCCGACGTGGGGCGCCTCGTGGTCAGTGTGCGCCTGCGCCCGCTGTTCGGTGGGCGGGTGGTGGTTGACGGGCTGGAGCTGGCCGACACGCGCATCGACACCGATACCCTCATAGCCACCACCCGCGTGAGCGGCAGCATAGGCCGGCTGAGCTTGAGCAGCCGCGGCATAGACCTTGGCAGGCAGACCGTAGAGCTGAACGGAGCGGTGCTCAGCGACGCGGCGGTGAGGGTGGAGCTGCGCGACACCGTGGTGCCGCCCGACACCGCCTCGGCTCCCGTACTCTGGCGCATATACGCCGACAGGCTCGACATAAAGCGCACGTCGATAGACCTGCACACCGCCGGCGACACCCTCCGCGTGCAGGCCGGCATAGGCACGCTGACCGCCCGCGAGGGCGACATAGACCTCGGCACGGGGCGCTATGCCGTAGGCTCGCTGACGCTGGCCGACGGCACCGTGGCCTACGACGACAACACCGCGCCCCGCACCGACGGGCTCGACCCCTCGCACATAGCCCTCTCGGCTGTCAACATAGGCATAGACTCCGTGCTATACCACGACCCGCAGCTGCGGCTCAGCCTGCGCTACTGCCGCATGGACGAGAAGAGCGGCCTCAGCCTGGCCGACCTGACCGGGCCGGTGGCCATGGACTCCGTGCGCCTCAGCCTGCCTTCGCTCACCCTGCGCACGCCCGACTCCGACCTGCACGCCGAGGCCGCCGTTGACCTCAGCGTGATGGACGAGCGCAATCCGGGCCGCATAGAGCTGCGCCTGCTCGCCTCTGTGGGCAAGCAGGACATCATGCGCTTTGCCGGAGGGCTGCCCGACGACTTCGTGCGCGGCTGGCCCAACCGCCCGCTCACCGTGCGCGGCAGCGTCAGCGGCACAGTGCGCAGCCTCGACATAGCCGGACTCGACATCAAGCTGCCCACGGCCTTCCGCCTCGCGGCGTCGGGCACGGCGGCCAACGTCACCGACATGGAGCGGCTCAAGGCCGACATCCGCCTGAAGGGGCAGACCGAAAACCTGGGCTTCGTCACCGCCCTGGCCGGTCCCGGCGCGGCGTTCAGCCTGCCGCGGATGTCTGTCGACGGCCGCATAGCCGCCAACGGCAGCGCATATTCTGCCGACCTGAGCTTGCGCGAGGGTGGGGGCAAGGTGACGCTCGACGGCCGTTTCAACACCGCCACCACCGCCTATAAGGCCGCGCTGGCCGTGAGCGGCCTCAACCTGCACCACTTCCTGCCCTCCGACTCACTCTATACAGTAAGTTGCCGGGCCGATGTCGAGGGCCGGGGCTTCGACTTCCTGTCGCCAGCCTGCCGTCTCGATGCCACCGCCAGCGTGGACAGCGTCATTTACGGAGCGTGGAACGTGGCCAACGTTACGGCCAGCGCCACCGTGCGCGACGGCCGCGCCGCCCTGTCGCTCGATGGTGACAACCGCCTGTTCGACGGCACATTGACCGCCGACGCGCTGCTGAGCCGCAGCCGGGTGGAGACCACCGTCAAGGCCGACGTGCGCAACGTGGACTTCCGCCAGCTACGTGTCACAGAGGATTCGCTCTCGGGCGGGCTTGTGGCCAGCATCAACTTCGCCTCCGACCTGAAACAGCTCTACTCGCTGCAAGGCACTGTCGGCGACATAAGGATAGTGACACCGCGCCACACTTTCACGCCCACCGACATAGCCCTCGACCTCTTCACCAGCCCGGACACCACCCATGCTACCATGACCAGCGGCAGCCTCGACCTCAGCTTCGTGGCACGCGGCGGCTACGAGGCACTGATGGCGCAGGCGCAACAGTTCATCGGCGAGGCCGAACGCCAGCGCGAGGAGAAGATTATAGACCAGGGCAGGCTCAGCAGGCTGCTGCCTCGCTTCCGTCTCCGCTTCTCCAGCGGCGACGGAAACCCCTTTGCCAACTTCCTGCGGGCCAAGGGCATCACCTTCACCGACATGGCCGTGGCGCTGCGCTCGTCGCCCGAGCGCGGCCTTAACGGCAATATGCACCTCTATTCGCTCGTGGCCGACAGCACGCAGATAGACACCGTGCGCTTCTTTGTGGCGCAAGACTCCACCTCGCGCTTCCGCTACGTGGGCCGCATAACCAACCGCAAGGACAATCCGCAGCTTGTGTTCACCGCGCTCTTCGACGGCTTTTACTTCGAGCGCGAGGCCGGTCTCAACGTCAGGTACCTCGATGCCTCCGACAGCCTCGGCCTGTATCTCGGCGCAAGGGCCGAGATGTGCGACAGCGGCATCAACGTGCGCCTCGTGCCAGAGCGCCCCGTGCTGGGCTATACCGTCTTCAACCTGAACACCGACAACCACATCTTCCTCGGCCGCGACAAGCGCATCAGCGCCAACGTTGACCTCATGGCGGCCGACAACATGGGCATAAAGATATACTCGAACGACGACAACGCCGACGCGTTGCAGGACGTAACGGTCAGCCTCAACAAGATAGACATAGGCCGCATAACCTCCGTCATGCCTTTCCTGCCGTCGCTCGGCGGACTGCTCTACGGCGACTTCCACGCCATACAAGACAAGCAGGAGCGACTCACCGTCATGTCCGACCTCAACATCAGCGATTTTTCATACGAGAACACCCCGATAGGCGACATAGGGAGCGAGTTCGCCTACCTCATGCGCGATTCCGCCTCCCACTTTGTCGGGGCGCGCATCAGCCACAACGGCAACGAGGTGGGAATGCTGCGCGGCAAGTACACAGACGACGACGGGGGCAGCATAGATGCCACCCTCGGCATGAACCGCCTGCCGCTGGCACTGGTCAACGGCTTCATACCAGACCGTCTGCTGGCTCTCTTCGGCTATGCCGACGGCAACATGACCGTGAAGGGCCCGCTGTCAGCACCGCTGCTCAACGGCGAGATAGTGTTCGACTCCACCTACGTGGCCAGCATTCCCTACGGACTGCGTATGCGCATGGCCAACGACTCGGTGCGCGTGGTTGACAGCCGGCTGCTCTTCGACAACTTCACGCTCTACTCCAGCAACGGCAACCCGCTCGACATAGACGGCAGCGTGGACTTCTCCGACCCCTCGCGCATGGCCATCGACATGCAGATGCGCGCCACAAACTACCAGATTATCAACGCCAAGAAGAACCCGGGCTCCGTGGCCTACGGCAAGGCTTTCGTCAACTTCTACGGCAACATAGGCGGAACGCTCGACCAACTGTCCATGCACGGCCGGCTCGACGTGCTCGGGGGCACCGACCTTACCTACGTGCTCAAAGACTCGCCCCTAAGCTCCGGCGACCGCCTTAGCGAGCTTGTGACCTTCACCGACTTCCGCGACACGAGCAAGGTGGTCACCGCCGCCACCACGCAACTGAGCGGACTCGACATGGAGATGCTGCTCAACATAGAGTCGGGGGCGCGGATAATGTGCGCGCTCAACGCCGACGAGTCAAACTATATCAACCTTGAGGGAGGCGGAGAGCTGCGCCTCTCGTACAACGACATTGACGACCTACAGCTTGTGGGCCGCTATACGCTCAACGAGGGCGACATGAAATACGCCCTGCCCATCATCCCGCTGAAGACATTCCACATACAGCCGGGCAGCTACATAGAGTTCAACGGCAACGTGATGAACCCCAGGCTGAACATCACCGCCACCGAGCGCGTCAAGGCAAACGTGCCGTCTGAGTCGGGAGCCAGCCGCACGGTGCTCTTCGACTGCGGCGTGCAGGTCACCAAGACGCTGCAGGACATGGGACTGGAGTTCCTTGTTGACGCACCCGAAGACATGACGCTGAAGAACGAGCTGGCCGCCATGAGCGTGGAGCAGCGCGGCAAGATAGCCGTGACCATGCTCACAACGGGCATGTACCTGGCCGACGGCAACACCGGAGGCTTCTCGATGAACAACGCCCTGAACTCGTTCCTGCAGAGCGAGATAAACAACATCACCAACAGCGCGATGAAGTCTATCGACATGAGCGTGGGCATGGAACAGGCCTCCGACGCCTCGGGCAACACCCGCACCGACTACTCCTTCCAGTTCGCCAAGCGCTTCTGGAACAACCGCTTCAGCTTCATCATAGGCGGCAAGGTGTCGTCGGGTGGCGACAACACGGCCACCGCCGGGCAGAACGAGTCGTTCATAAACAACGTTTCGCTCGAATACCGCCTCGACCAGTCGGCACAACGCTATGTCAGACTGTTCTACGACAAGAACGCCGACGACCTGCTTGAAGGCGAAATAACGGAATATGGCGCCGGCTTTGTGTGGCGCAAGAAGATGGAAAGCCTGCGCGAGCTGTTCGACTTCCGCACCAAGAAGAAAAAGAAAAGCCAAGAGGCAGCCAACGATTCAAGAGAAGGCAATGAGAAAGATTAGCAACCTGCTGTTACTGATGGCGGCGGTCGTGACGCTGGCCGCCTGCTCCACCACGAGCAACCTGCCCGAGGGCGAGGTGCTATACACGGGCATGAAGAAGACGCAATACGTGGTGTCCGACTCCGACACCCACTTTGCCAGCGTCAAGGAGGAGATAGAAGCCGCTCTGGCCTGCAAGCCCAACGGCGCGTTGCTGGGCAGCGCGTACTACCGTTCGCCGCTGCAGATGAAGCTGGCCGTGTTCAACAAGTACGCCAACAGCAAGTCTAAGTTCGGCCGCTGGATGCGCAACAACTTCGGCTCCACGCCCGTGCTGATGAGCAACGTGGCCCCCGAGACACGCGCCCTCGTGGCCAAGAACCAGTTGCGCGCCTCGGGATACTTCAACGCCGAGGTTGACTATGAGGTCATTCCGAAGAAAAACTCGCGCAAGGCCAAGCTCTCTTACACCGTCACCCCCGGCCCGCTCTACACCATCGACACCGTGAAGTACATAGGCTACTCGCCCTTTGCCGACAGTCTCATCCACGCCACGCTCGCCGAGAGCACGCTGAAGAGCGGTGCTCCCTTCACCACCGCAGGGCTGGACGCCGAGCGCAACCGCGTGGCCACGCTGCTGCGCAACAACGGTTACTACTATTACAGCGCGGGGTACTCCGTGTTCATTGCCGACTCGGTGTCCAACCCCGGCCGCGTGGAGGTGCACATGCAGCCCGCCGAGGGCATACCTGCCGTGGCCCGCCGCCGCTGGTATCTCGGCCACCTGCGCATGAACCTACGCCGCTCCATGACCGAAGAACTCACCGACTCGTTCGTTCACCGCTACCTGTCCATCTACTTCGCCGGCCCGTCGATAGGCAAGAAGATACCCATCAGGGCCGGAGCCGTGCTGCGCGACGTCAAGCTGAGGCCCGGGCGGCTGTTCAGCCAGGCCGACTACCAGGAGTCGTCGAACAACGTCAACAGCCTCGGAATGTTCAGCATAGCCGACTTCTCGTTCACCCCGCGCGACACTTCGGCTGCCTGCGACACGCTCGACATGACGCTCAACTGCGTGCTCGACAAGCCCTACGACGGCTCGATAGAGGCCAACTACTCGCTGAAGAGTAACGACCGCACCGGCCCCGGCCTCGTGCTCGGCCTGTCCAAGCGCAACGCCTTCCGCGGGGCGGAGAAGCTGACCGTCAACCTGAGGGGCTCATACGAGTGGCAGACGGGCAACAGAGTGTCGGGAGACAACTCCAGGATAAACTCCTACGAGTACGGCGCCGACGTGTCCATAGAGTACCCTCGCCTCGAAACGCCTTTCAAGCTCTTCCACCGCCACCGCTTCCACTCCACTCCCTCAACGCTGTTCTCGCTGTCCGGCAACGTGCTCAACCGCGCCAACTACTTCAAGATGCTCACATTTACCGGCGCGGTGACGTACAAGTTCCAGACATCGGCCAACTCGCACCACGAGTTCAGCCCATTCCTGCTCGACTATACCATGCTGCGCAACACCACCGCCACGTTCGACTCCATCATGAACGCCAACCCCGCCATCTACGTGTCCATGCGCAACCAGTTCGTGCCTAAGATAAAATACACGTACAATTACACAAGTCCGGCATCGTATCGCAACCCCATAGCATGGGAGGTGAGCCTCACCGAGGCCGGCAACCTGCTCTCGCTCATATACATGGCCGCCGGAAAGGATTTCAACGCCAAGGAGAAAGACCTCTTCGGCAACCCCTTCGCGCAGTTCGTGAAGCTGAACACATCGCTGCGCAAGACGTGGAGCCTGGGCCAGAAGTCGCAGCTCGTGGGCCACGTGGCGGCCGGCGTCCTCTACGCATACGGCAACTCCGTGCGCGGCCCTTACAGCGAGCAGTTCTACGTGGGCGGAGCCAACAGCATACGCGCCTTCACCATCCGCAGCATAGGCCCGGGCAGGTATGTCGCCCCCTCGTCCACTTACTCCTACCTCGACCAGACGGGCGACATCAAGCTGGAGCTGAACCTTGAGTACCGCTTCAACCTCTTCGGCAGCCTCTACGGCGCGCTCTTCCTCGACGCGGGCAACATCTGGCTCATGGAGAAAGACGAGAACCGTCCCGACGCCGAGTTCCGCTTCGACACATTCTGGCGGCAGCTGGCCACCGGCACCGGCCTCGGCCTGCGCTACGACCTCGACTTTTTCGTGCTGCGCCTCGACCTCGGCATAGGCATCCACGTGCCATACGACACGGGCAAGAGTGGATATTACAACATACCCAAGTTCTCCGACGGCCTCGGCCTGCACTTCGCCATTGGCTATCCGTTCTGACGCCGGCCTGCCGCAGCCGCCGCCCGGGCCTGCCATACGGCCGCGGAACACTTTTTGTATAATGTTAATAACATCGGAAAAAAGCCTTCGAGAATCGCGTTCTCGCGGGCTTTTTGCCTTTTGGCGGCAAATACGCCATTATCGCGCGTGCAATCGTAAACCGCTGAGAGCCACGGGAGTCATGGCAGATTTGGGCAAAGTGTGCAACAACAGCGCCCCCAATATCTGCCGAAAAATCGCCCAAAACTGTGATTTTTGACCGGAAGCGAGCTGCAAAACGGCCTGTTTTGCTTTGCCAAACGTGCCGTTTCGCCCTGCAATATGTGCCGTTTCGCAATGTAAAACGCGCCGTTTTGCAAGTCAAGATGGTAAAAGCCACCCCGCAGCCCCGCCCTTTTGTCAAGATATTTTACTTTCCGCCGCCTCTCCGCTTCTATTTCGCAATGTTAAAATGTAAGGATTTTTTTACCTATAAAATACGCCAACATGACATAAATCGCAACGCTTTCGCACCTACCGGCCAAGGCAGAGGCATTTCATCCCGCACCGGATTACTTTGCAGAAACAGCAGCTCACCAGCTCACCTTGAATGTTTTCATTTTCACATTAAGTCCGCTCGGTTCATGCAAAAGCGCACACCGCAATAGAGAAACGCTTAAGAACCATTATCTTCTTAATACTTATTAACAAGAATACCTTCGTTTGTTTCAAAGAAATAGATTAAATTTGGTATGTCATTTATGACCATCCGCAAACATCCTATGACCTTTTAAGGCGAGTTGTTCCGGATAAAGCATACGTCTTAACTCCTTAGCGGAACGCAGTGGAGCGATAACTCCTATAACTCCTTAACTCCTTTGATTAGGAGCTTTCGGATAATCATTTAATATTTTATAACCCTTAATTTTCATTGTTATGGAGTGGAGGATACTTTCAACGGGAATATTGCCGCAATCAATGAGCAAGTTGTTGTTCGTTGCATTCGCGTTCTCCATGGCATTGCTTTCCTGCTCGTCTGACGACGAGGGGTTGGCATCCGGGATGGAGAGCGGCAGCGGCACGGTGTCGGCCGAAGGCGGCGGGGCATCGATAGGCCTGTCAGACTCGGTGATAAGCCTGAAGTGCGGCAGAGACACCGCCATAGTGACAGCCGAGAAGGGGGGCTGGAGCATAGACAGCGTGATTGTTGACGGCGTTCCATACGCCTTTTCAGACGCAGGAACGAAGGCATTTGCAGAACAGGAGTGGGCAGGCGGCACCTTCGGCTGGTTGACCGTGATGCACAGCGACCGTCGGATAATGGTCGCTGCCGAACGTAATCTATGGTTGCCGCGCACTTTCGAGATTCTAATTGCCGCAGGCGACAGCATCGTGAGACTGCCAGGAACGCAGGGGGAACAAGAGATACTACCCGATGGCTTGTGGGGCGATGTGATAGGCCTAGCACCGAACGCAGTGCTCATTGATGCCGTCGGCGGAACGCAGCTAGCCACAACGGTCGGCGGACATTGGACAATAGAGAGCGTCACTGTGGACGGAGAGACAACCCTCACCACGCTTGCCGAGCGCGAACGATGCGCCGAAGAGCGTGAATTCGGCAAGACTGTTAACTGGCTTACGGTTAGCCGAAACAGGCAGGAACTCATAGTGGAGGCACTTCCAAACGACAGTGCGGACTCAAGGAGGTTTGAAGTGCGACTATCGAGCGGAAACTATTTTACCAAGCTCACGGGCTGGCAGGCCGGAACCTATGGCCTGCCGGACGGCATCAGCCATGATGCCGTCTGCCTCAGCCCGCGCACATTGGTGCTCAGTGCCGCAGGCGACGTGCAACAGGCAACCACGCAGAGCGACCACTGGTGGCTGGCAGAAGTGCGCATAGACGGCGAGGCTTATGGATTCAGCGCGGCAGACGGCGAGCCGTGTGCCGACGGCAGCGACTTCACTAAGACCATCGGCTGGCTGACGCTGACGCGCAGCGGCAGGCAGGTAACCGTGGAGGCCGCGCCAAACCGCACCGGCGGGATGCGCAAGTTTACCGCCGTGCTCGCGGCCGGCAACTACCACTGCACGCTCACCGGCTATCAGGCATACTATATGTCGGATGCCATGGATGCCTCTCACGCACCGCGCTGATGCCGAGAACAATCGGGCTAAATAATGTTAAGTCTGCCGCCGCGATGGCTTTCTTTCAATGATATTTGTTACTTTTGCATATATAGAATGTAAACCAAATTAATAAACATAAACCAACAACAATCATGAAACCTACATTGTTACTTCTTGCAGCCGGAATGGGCAGCCGTTACGGCGGACTGAAACAACTCGACGGACTCGGCCCAAACGGCGAGACCATAATGGACTACTCTATCTATGACGCCATAAAGGCCGGCTTCGGAAAGATAGTATTCGTCATCCGCAAGGACTTCGAGCAGGACTTCCGCGATAAGATTTTGAGCAAGTATGAGGGCCATGTGCCCGCCGAGCTGTGCTTCCAGAGCCTCGACGCGCTGCCCGAGGGCTTCAGCTGCCCCGAGGGTAGGGTAAAGCCGTGGGGCACCAACCACGCCGTGCTCATGGCCAAGGACATAATCAAGGAGCCGTTCTGCGTGATTAATTGCGACGACTTCTACAACCGCGACGCCTACATGGTGATGGGAAAGTTCCTCTCCGAGCTGCCCGAAGGCAGCAAGAACACCTACGCCATGGTGGGATTCCGCGTGGGCAACACGTTGTCTGACAACGGCACTGTGGCCCGCGGCATCTGCTCCACCGACGAGGGCGGTCACCTGCAGACCGTGGGGGAGCGCACGGAGATAAGGCGCGTTGGCGGTCCGGGGCGCTACAAGGACGAGCAGGGCGAGTGGGTTCCCGTGGATGACAACACGCCCGTGTCCATGAATATGTGGGGATTCACCCCCGACTACTTCGAGCACAGCGAGGCTTACTTCAAGGAATTCCTCTCCGACCCGAAGAACATGGAGAACCTCAAGGCAGAGTTCTTCATCCCGCTGATGGTCAACAAGCTCATCGGTGACGGCACGGCCACCGTGAAGGTGCTCGACACCACGAGCAAGTGGTTCGGCGTTACATACTCGGCCGACCGCCAGAGCGTTGTGGACAAGATACAGGGTCTCATCGACGAGGGTGTATATCCCGCCAAGCTGTTCTGAGATATTGGCAGATTAAGGCTTTTTCATACGCCATGCGGCTGTGCTGGGATGGGGCTGTCGGAAGCAGACGCCATCCGGGCGCAGCCGCGATTGTTTAGCTTTTCATTCATCACGGATATTACGGGGGCCTGAGTTATGAGATATAAGAGATTGGCATTGCTGCTTGTTGCGGCACCGGCTGCCGTGGTTGCCTTTGCCCAGGCAGAGGCCGTGGGCGAGGTTGTTTATATGGATAGCGTAAGTGTGTTGGCGCAGGCTTCGGCCGGCAAGCGTGCTGTGCAGGATGCGCGGCGTGCCGTTTCGGAAGAAAACGATACGGTTTTCTCGCGGCAAAAGACGCTCAGGGCAATAATATCCGACCCTGGCTGTATTGGCGTTGCCTGTGTTTTTTATCCCGCTGCCCGTTGCTATTCTTGATAATTAGTCGTACCTTTGCAGGCATTATGCTTAAAGACATATTATCGGCTGCGGAATGCGGCAAGCTGCTCTCGCTGATAGACGAGGCTGAGAGCATAGTGTTGTGCTGTCACGTTAACCCCGACGGCGACGCGATTGGCTCGTGCCTTGGTTGGGCGGAGTACCTGCGGACGCGGGGCAAGGCACCGAATATAGTAATCCCAGACCAGTATCCGGACTTCCTGCAGTGGATGCCCGGCACGGAAAAGATAATACGCTACGACAAGCGGAAGGAGGAGGCCGACCGCCTGCTGGCCGGGGCTGACCTGCTGTTCTGCCTTGACTTCAACCAGACCTTGCGCACCGATGCCATGGCTCCGGCTCTCGACGCGTCGCCGGCGGCCAAGGTCATGTTTGACCATCACCTCGCACCTGCTATAGACGGGTGTGCCGTGACGGTGTCGAACACAGCGATGTGCTCCACGTGCGAGATTGTTTTCCGCGTGGTTTGGCAGCTCGGCGGCTTCGGCGACATGGGCGCCGCATTTGCCTCTCCGGTCTATTGCGGCATGATGACCGACACGGGCGGCTTCACTTACAACAGCACCCGCCCGGGGGTCTACTTCATAATAAGCCAGCTGCTGACCAAGGGCATTGACAAGGACAAGATTTACCGCAACGTGTACAATAACTACAGCGAGAACAGGATGAGGCTTGTGGGATATGTGCTCTACCGCAAGCTGGTGGTGGACAGCGCGTGTCACGCCTCATACTTCACACTGACCAAGCGCGACTGCCGCGACTTCCACTTCATAAAGGGCGACGCCGAGGGGCTGGTCAATATGCCGTTGCAGATAAAGGGGCAGAGGCTGTCAATATCGTTGCGCGAGGACTTGTACAAGGACAACCTCGTTTGGGTGAGTCTCAGGTCAGTTGACGGATTCCCGTGCAACAAGATGGCCGAGATGTTCTTCAACGGCGGAGGGCATCTCAATGCCTCAGGCGGCCGCTTGTTCTGCAGCATCGACGAGGCCGTGGAGGTGGCCAAGCGGGCCATAAAGCACTTTGAAAGCGCGTTAAAGTAGCCTAATAATGAACTTTATTGCGGATTAATTATTAACTTTGCCTCACTGATTACATAAACGGTTTGGCCCGCTTTGCGCCTGTGCGCCGCCTTTGCGTAGCGGACAGGGCTGTGCGGCAAGACACAAAAACGCTTGAAAGAAGAATGAAGAAACCCATTTATGCACTGCTGGCCGTGGTGGCCGTGCTGTCTTTCGCCTCGTGTGATGACTACGAGACTTATGGGGAGATGAGGGAGAAAGAGCTGGATGCCATATCGTCCTACATCTCGTCGGAGGGGATAAGGGTCATCAGCGAGGACCAGTTCCACAGCCAGGGCGACTCCACCAGCGTGGAGCGCAACGAGTATGTTTACATGGACAATAGCGGCGTGTATATGCAGATAGTGCGCCGCGGCTGCGGCGAGCCGCTTGAGGATGGCCGCCAGGTCAACGTGCTCTGCCGCTACACGGAGTACAACATCCTTGACAACATCATGCAGACGCGCAACGACTATGACTCGCGCAACTATGACAAGATGTCGGTGGTGCGCAACAACAGTACTTATACGGCTACGTTCGTGAGCGGGGTCATGTACTCTACTTACGGCTCTTCGGTGCCGGCAGGATGGCTTGTGCCGTTCCCTTACATCAACGTCGGCCGGCAGAGCACTCCCGACGAGGAGATAGCGCGTGTCAAGCTGATTGTTCCCCACTCGCAGGGGCAGTCGTATGCGTCGTCCAATGTGTATCCTTGCTTTTACGACATAACATACCAGAGAGAGAGGTAATGACACTCATAAAATCAATTTCGGGCATACGCGGAACTATTGGGGGAGGCACAGGCGACACCCTCAATCCGCTTGACATTGTCAAGTTTGTCACGGCTTACGCCACTTTCATGCGCCGTTCGTGCGGCGGAAAGGGGAGCGCTGCCATTGTTGTGGGGCGCGACGGCCGCATATCTGGCGACATGGTGCGCAACGTTGTTTGCGGAACGCTGCTTGGTTGCGGCTTCGACGTCATCGACATTGGGCTAGCCTCAACACCGACAACAGAGATGGCTGTACGCATGGCCGGGGCAGACGGGGGCATAATCATCACCGCGAGCCACAACCCAAGGCAGTGGAACGCCCTCAAGTTGCTCAACAGCGAGGGCGAGTTTCTTGACAAGGCAGCCGGCAACGAGGTGCTTGCCATAGCCGACGCGGGCGACTTCTGCTATGCCGATGTAGACCATCTTGGCGCATATCGTGCCGATGACAGCTACTCGCTGCGCCACGTCGAGGCTGTGCTGGCCTTGCCGTTGGTCGATGTCGAGGCTGTGCGCAAGGCCGGATTCCGTGTGTGCGTGGATGCCATCAACAGCGTGGGAGGATTGATTTTGCCCGCGCTGCTCGACCGTCTCGGCGTTAGCTACAAGATGATAAACGGCGAGCCTACGGGCGACTTCGCCCACAATCCCGAGCCGCTTGAGAAGAATCTCGGCGCGATAATGGGCGAGGTGCGCGGCGGAGGCTACGACCTCGGCGTCGTGGTTGACCCCGATGTAGACCGCCTGGCGTTCATCAGCGAGGACGGAACGATGTTCGGCGAGGAATACACGCTCGTCAGCGTGGCCGACTACGTGCTTTCGCACACCCCAGGCAGCACCGTGAGCAACCTCAGCTCCACCCGCGCCCTGCGCGATGTCACGCTGCGCCATGGCGGCAGCTATGCCGCTGCGGCCGTGGGCGAGGTCAACGTGGTGGCCAAGATGAAGGAGACCGGCGCCGTGATAGGCGGCGAGGGCAACGGCGGGGTGATATATCCCGAGTGTCACTACGGGCGCGATGCCCTTGTGGGCATAGCCCTGTTCCTGTCGGCCCTGGCCCACAAGGGCTGCACGGCGAGCGAGTTTAGGGCCGGTTTGCCTACGTATTATATGGCCAAAAACCGTCTCGACCTGACGCCCGACACCGACATCGACGCCATCCTTGAGCGCGTGAAGCGGGCTTATAGCGGCGAGAAGGTGAACGACATAGACGGTGTTAAGATAGACTTTGCCGACAAGTGGGTTCACTTGCGCAAGTCGAACACCGAGCCGATAATCCGCATTTACAGTGAGGCCGGCACCCCGGAGGAGGCCGAGGCCATAGCCCGTGAGGTGATGTCATGCGCTTTGGAGCGCAAATGACGTTAGTGACGGATGCTTCTGCTTTTCATAAACGGCAGCCCGCGCCGCGGCGGAAACATTGCCACTATGCTTGCCGCCATGCGTGATGAGGCCGTGAGCCGTGGCTGCGATGTGGAGGAATTGCACGTTGCCGACCTGCAGGTGAGGCCCTGCACGGGCTGCATGGCCTGCCGTAGCAGGGGCGACTGCGTGCTTCCTGCCGACGATGCGCAGCGCACGGCAGACCTGTTGCGCCGTGCCGACGCGCTCATTGTGGGTGCGCCTTGCTATTGGGGCAACGTGCCGGGGCAGCTCAAGGTGCTCTTCGACCGCATGGTCTACGCCATGATGGGCGAGGGGCGGCGTGGCTTTCCGCGGCCTCTCCACAAGGGCAAGCGGGCAATCATTGTCACAACGTGTACCACTCCCTGGCCTTTCAACATACTTTTCCGCCAGTCGGGCGGCACGGTCCGCGCCCTCCGCGAGATACTCCGTTACAGCGGTTTCCGCATTGTGGGCACCGTTCAGCGCGGCGGCACCAAGGCCGCCCCTGTGCTTCCGCAGCGCGTCTTGCGCCGTTGCGCCCGTCTTGTGGGGCGGCTGTGAGCGTTGCCGCGGGGTGGGGCGGAGGCCGTTTCGGCATATTTTATTTTCCGTCTGTTTGCATTATGGCGTGCTTGCAGAAGTGCAACTAAAAAACGTTCCCTGTCACCTTGATTTTCCGTATGTGCGATATTGCATGGCAAGACGGCCGGTTTCGCATTGCGAAACCGGCCGTTTCGTAGCATGAAACGTGCCGTTTTGGCATCCAAAACGGCACGTTTTGCAACCAATTGAATATCAGAAGGTTAATAGAAACGTCCCCTTGCTGTTGCCTTTAACATAAAAATGTTAATAGATGTCCGCAAGTTTCCAAACTCGTTTGATGGCGTTCCATATTCCTTTTCACCCATTATAATTAACGAATGTCTGCAAGTTACCAAACGCTTCTGAAAGGGTTTCACCTCCGCCCCTCCTTTTCGAAAGGAGGGGCGGAGGTGATTCGTCAAAATAGTCTGACACACAATGCATTTCATCATAGATTATAGCCTAATTCTACAAACCACCCCTGCCCCTCCTTTGCATAAGCCAAGCTGCGCTCGGGCAAATGAGAGCAAGCTCTCTTGCCTCTCGCTTGCATTGTCTTTGGAAAAGGAGGGGACAATGCGCTTCGAGTTTGGCAATTGCTGACATTCATATTGTAATTTGGATGCCAGCATCATTAAGAGCCTGTTTAAATTTTGCTCAGGTCAATTTTGCGAATTGTTTTCGAGGATGTTTTTCTGATTTTATGAGGAGGATAGCGGGCTATCTGACAAATAAAATCGGGAGAACAGACCGAAAACAAACGCAAAAGAACCTGATAGAATATTACTTTATTGGAAAATTTAAACAGGCTCTAAGCAGCAGCTTATCTGTTTTGCACAAAATGATACTGCGCAAAGTATAGAGGGTAACCACTCCCTCGCCCTTCGGGAGAGGGCTGGTGAGAGGGGCTTTATGGCAGGCAACGCCTCTTGCCCCCTCCTTTCCAGTCGCCTGTGTGCCATTGCGTCACTTCACCATAACCTTGGTCTTGGCGTCGTTGGTGTCGGCGATATACATTCCCGTTGCCGCTTCGACCACCGTTTCCTTGGCCGTCCGGCCCTTTTCCACAAGGCGGCCGTCAGCCGAATATATGGCATAGTCGGCGGCTCCGCCCGTCGGGATGATGACAATTTGGTCGCGTCCGCCCGCCACCTTGCAGCGTAGTTGCGTGGCCGTGGGTGCTGCGATGGCCGTCGGGAAGTCGGCCGTTTCGCGTATTTCGCCGAAGTCCTGCCAGTACTGCGCGGCCTCATACGCTGTTTTTGCCCCGATGGGAACATACAGCACAGCCTTTTGTGCCGCGTCGCCGAAAGGCGATTTAATGTCGATAGTGTTGCTGTAAACTCCCTCTCCATTGGTCGATACATCGGCGATGGCGGGCGGCACGGGGCTTGCGGAATAGACCTCGCGTAGCTGATCGCACCCGCCGAAGGCCATGTAGCCCAGTTCCGCGAGCGATTCGGGCAGCACCACGCGCGTCAGCTCTCTGTTCTCAGTGAACGCGTTGTTGCATACGTGCGTCAGTCCGTCGGGCAGTGTCAGCGTGGTGAATCCGCATTTGGCGAACGCCCGGTCGTGGATTATCTTCAGTTCTTTGGGCCATACCACATCGTTCAGTGCGTAGCATTCCTCGAAAGTGCTGGTGTTTATGTCCGTGAGGCCGCCGGGCAGTGCCACGTGCCTGAGGAACTGGCAGCACCAGAAGGCTGCATATCCTATGATTTCCACGCTCTCCGGTATGGTAATCTCTTCCAACACACCGCTCTCCCAGAAAGCCCTTGGGTCAATTTTCTTTATTCCTTCGGCTATATGTACGGTCTTGAGGTTCTGTGTTATGGCGACAATGCCCAGTCCCAGTTCCTTTATTGTCGATGGAAGATTGAGCTCTTCCAATGCGTCGCACTCTCTGAAGCAGTTTGTTCCAATCACTTCCACACCCTCCGGAATCTTTATGTCGTGCAGCCAGTAGCATTGTTGGAATGCGCAAGCACCAATGTATCTGAGCGTTGGTGGTAGGTCTATTGCACGAATATCGTTAAGGTAGAAAGCGAAGTCGCCTATAGCGCGCAGTTGCTTAGGCAACGTAATAGAGTCGAGTGCTCCACCAAGCCCCAGCATCATAAGGGCATTTTCTGGTAAAGAGTCATTTTCCACAGTGCATCCGTCCATATATAGTGAGCGTAGTTTGCCAGTGTAAGCGCATTCGCGCAACACCGGGAAGTCTCTGTGTCTCAGCTCGCCCGTTATCACGAGTGTGTCTATCTCCAGCTTATTGTCGCCCAGCAGGGTTTCCAAGTCGGTGTCCGTCCCAACGTGTACGGTCTTCTTCACCTGTGCTTCGATTATGCTGGGCAGCAGTGCCAGCAGCAAAAGTAAAATCTGTTTCATAGCAGTAAAGGTTTTGTGGCGGGCAGGGTCATACCCCGCCCGCCTGGTTAATACTATTCGTTTATGATTCTCTTCGTGTCCATTGTCACGCCGTTTTCTTCAAGAGATACCATATATACGCCCTTCGGGCATCCGGTAACGTCTGCTTGTACTTGTGTCTCGCATTCCCTTACCTTTATTTCTCGGGTGTACATCGGATTTGCCACGGAGGTTATTTTGACCTTGGTCTTGTCTGTGGCCGGCATGGATAGCTTAATATTGACATCTCCGCCTGTTGTTTGGGTGAATGCTGCAGCCTCGATGTTCATCACGCTGGCAACATTAATATTAGCATAACTTACGGCTCCGTCCTTATCGGCTATCACGCGTAGTTTGTATTGTCCGTACTTCTCTATTGGCATTTTGATATTTTGGCCTTTGCCAACCAAGTTTTCGTTAATGTCATACCACTCGTATGATACCGGTTCATTGACGTTGCTTGAGGTCAATACATATTGTCCGTCAACCACAGAACTGTTGGCTTTCGGAACCATGGCAGGTCTTGGTGCTATTCTTACCTCAAACTCCTCTCCACCTACATAGTCTCCATTCTCGTCAGTCTGGGCTATGTGGAATCGCAGGGTGTCGTGCTTCGTTATCTCTGTATTGGCCAATAACCGGCACGTAAAATTCACATCGCCTATCTGCGAATCTGTTAGTGTCATATTTGTTATTTGGCTTCCAACATTCATAAGTCGTATTATTTGAGGAGTTGTTGGACTTACAGATACGTTTACAGCTTTCTTGCCGCCATTTTTCCATGCGTTGAGTATGGGAGTTGATAGGTTCAATGCGATCTCTACTCTGTTGAATACGTTGCTCGTGGAACGGCTGTCAGACAGTACTTTGAGGCCATATTTCGCCGGTTGTGTTGTCATGCCACGCATTAGGATAGGAACATTGTTGGTTGACAAATCTTCGCTATCAATGACTGTAAGATTCTTCTGAACCAGCTTTTTGCTCTCTGCCTTTCTGCCAATCATAATTTTCAGACTTTCATCTGATTGGGTAGGGTCACCAAAGTTTTCTTTGATTCTCGCGAGGATACAGATATGGGCATCGTTGCCAGTCTTCAGACATTGCGTTGCGATTGTGCGTGGTATTACATCCTTTTTAGCAACAATAACGCTTTCTCCTGCTTTGATAGGAACATCTATGGGAAGAGGGTCAAATAACTCTCCTCCGAAAGGTTTTCCGTCCTCTTTGTTGGCGATTCCTAGCCAAGCATCGGCTGTTTGACCAAAAGCTGTGTTTGCCCAATAGGCATGAAGGTATTTGCCATCTCCGTTGTAGTCTTTTGTTCCACGATTTGTTATTCTGAAGTAGACGTATATATTTTGGTCAACTTCGTTTACTTTGAGAGCTTCACTTTCTTGATGTGTCAGACCATCGTCAGTGTTTCGCACCCAAACGTCTGGGCTTGCCCAAAACTTGGTTGTTGTTGTGTTTGGCTCTTTGCCCGTGTCTTCGTAGTTGTCGCGCATATAGAGGTCTATATCAAGAGGGATGTTGTTGAAGGCGAGATCTTCGCCAACAGATCTTGGCATGGATGAATACATTGGCGTTTCGCTTCGCCGGTCGTTGGCTTGTGCGTAGTCAAAGGCTTCGTCCATTGTTACCGTTCCGCTTTTGTTTACATCCGAAGTTACGGATGTTCCGGTGGTTATGTTGCGTTCGTTTATGGCATTAGTCCAATGGAACACAAATTCATCGTACGGAATATCACCACATGACCATGATGATTCGTTTCCTTTGCAAGCGGTTGCTATTACGCGCCCCGGTTTTTGGAGGTTGTCAATGAAACCTCCGGCAAAACATTGACCGAGCACAACGTTGATGGAACGGGCATTTATTTGGTCAAGCAGGGTGGCAAGCTCTGTGTCATAGAGACTTTCATTATTCCATAGGCATATATATGATTGGGTGTTTCTGTCATCAGTGCCGCCGTGGTCTATTACAAAAAGAAAGAAATGATCTTCATGGGTTAACTTGTTAGCCATCTTAGCGAATTCTTCGATAACGACAGACTTGTATGCCGGATATTCAAGCTCGTCTATTCCATCAAAATCCAAATCTAATGACGAAGATATAGGATCACCGGTTGTTGGGTCATAGCTGTCAAAGGATGGGGCGTTGCCATCTCCCATGATTGGGACAATGTTGCTTTTGGGCACACCATATTTGTTAGTCAGTGTCTGATAAATGTAAGAACAGTCGTTCCAATAACGATGATGGTTGTTTAGTGGTGATATTCCACCGCTCAATATGATAGCATAAGTGTGTTTGGCTGCCTCAGATGCCGAGTTCGTTTGTGTAGATACTGGTACCCTTAGTTTCAGTGCAGCGTTGCTCCCGTATCTGTTTTTGACTTCCCATGGCACCAACATAGCCGAATAAAAGCTAGGGTTGGTTCTGTGTTCTGTCTTTGCTATAGCAATGCCTGAACCTGCAGGTGCATCTTTATCGACAGTGATGGTCTTTGGCACATAATACACGGTGCAATTGTGTTCCCAGCCTTTTTGTGGTTCTTCGTCAACTAATATGATCCAGTTTACCTTAAATTCTGGGTCAAAAGGGTTGAAACCAGGGTCAACATCATTGCTTTGTGTGGCAACAGCTGATTTGCTATCGTTTGTATTAAGGTAGTCGATGCTTCCGTAGTAGTCAACATCCTTTCCTGCATATTTTGCCTTAATGAAATTTAAGGCATCCTCTTTTGTTACATGTCGTGTTTCCTTGTCGAAGGGCCACGTGAATTGTGCGGAGGCATAGCTCACAATGAGTGTGAGCATAGCGATGATTAAGTACGTTCGCTTCATAATTGTACATATGTTTTGTTATTGTTTAAAGAAACCAAAGTATCTTTCCCTATCGCAAACAATTTCAATAGAATGCTTGCCGTTTGCAGGAACGTAGAGAGATTGAGGAGCTGGAACGATGTTCATGTGCTCATTGTATAAAACCTTACCAAGGCTATTCCTCACGATTACTCGCGCATCATTATATATGGTGTCTGCCTTGATTGTTATCATATCATTGTCATAAGTCACGGTGGGAACAAGGTTGTGTGGGCCGATTGGAGAAGAATCTGCTGGCCCTGTACTTTGTAGTTCCACTATTCCGGCTTTGAGTTGAAAAGCCATTCCCAATGCGAATGTCAAGATTAAAAATGTTTTTTTCTCATAATGTTTAATTTGTTGCTTGTTGTTGAATGTGCTGCAAAAATATGGATTTGATAGATAAGGGACAAATATTTTGGTTGAATAAAAGTTGAATTCTGCTTCTCAACTTTTGTTCAACTACGTGTTTTGATGCTGAAAGCCTTGAAAATGAGGGACAAACACTTGTTGTTGCTCGATTAACGGGGCTTTTGCATTTGAGTGTTTCGCGGCGTAAAATTATTGAGTGGAATGCCAATTCGGGTATAATTTCCCGAGGGTGATGTGAAAAAACAGTTGCACTTTTAGTTGTTTGGGTAAATTTTATTACCTTTGTGTTGGCTATTTTAATGGATTAACTGGAGTGTAAAACAGCCTTCCATGGCATGAATCTATAAATATAAAAAGATGAAAACGATATTTATATTCCCTTTTGTTCTGGTGCTTGCTTGCATTTTTTCGTGCGGGCATCGTGATTATCCGGCCTCGCTCCGTGTGGCCGACAGCCTTTGTGAGGTGAATCCCGACAGTGCCGTTGCCTTTGTTGAAGGATTGTCCTCGCGCCAGTCTGAGTTTGATGGCGATGCCCGTTGGTATTACAGGTTGCTTCGGCTTAAGGCCAAGTGCAAGGCCTATATAGAATATGTAGAGGAGGACAGGCCTGAGGCGATGGCCGTCTTGGAACATTATACGAATGGAGGCGACCGCAGTCTGCTGCCTTTTGCTTATTATTATGCCGGCTGTGTGGTTCGCGATTTGGGTGATGCTCCGGCAGCGATAGAGTATTTTCAGCACGCGATGGACGCTTTGGCCGACACAACCAATCTGCAATTTCGCAGTGCGCTTAATTTCCGCACAGGTTTTTTGTTGCTTAATCAAGGCGTGTATGCTCCTGCATTGGGCTATTTCAGAGAATCATACCGATTGGAACGGCAGCGCAAAGACACCGCCATGATGGTGTATTGTCTCGAAAAGCTGGCTTTTACTTACAGGGATTCGCATGATATGGACAGTGCTTTATTGTATTTTAACCGCGCTATATCGTTGGCCAAGACTCAACGAGACACTCTGCTTGTGAAGCGGATAACAGCCTCTGTTGCATCTTACTATTTAATAAAGAAAGAATATCTTAAGGCTGATAGTTGTCTGGCTTCGTATATAAAATATGTGAATAATGCGGACAAGATGGTTTTCTATGGCATGATGGCCGATGTGTGCATGAACACGGGGAGGTATGATGAGGGCTATTCCTATTGCATGAAAATAAAGAACGGTGGTGGCATCTATTTCAAACAAAAGGCCTGTCGGCTTCTCGTGAAGTACTATGCGGCGCGTGATGACGTGCGCAATGTGTCGAAGTATCTCGAACTCTTTGACGAATATACAGATTCCGTCAAGCGAGTTGAGTCTGTGGAGGTGACTGCCCGGATGGACGCGAGCTATAATTACAGTGAATATAAGCGCAGGGCAGCCGAGCTGGAGGTGGCGAACGCCAGGGCCAATATGTGGAAGATGTTTTATGGCAGCCTGGCTTTTGTGCTTGCCGTGCTGTTTGTTGTGTTCTATTGGTGGGCGCACAAGCGGGCGAAGGCGCGCGAACTGCGGTTCGAGACGCTGGTGCGTGAGATGGCCGAGCACAGCGATGCCTATATAAAAGAGCTGGAGAGGCGCATGGCCGACCTGCGGCTGAAGCTCGGCGAGGCCGAAAAGCACGGGCTGGAGCAGGCGGAGCAGCTGGAGCAGCAGCGGGCGCAGCTCGAAGCACTTGTGGACATGGCCAACAGGCGGCGGTCCATACGCGCCACGATAAAGGAGCGGCTGGCCGGGTCGCCTATATATAACAAGGTGAAAAAAGCCGCCGACGAGAATGTGATACTGCCTGACGAGCAGTGGGATGAGCTTGACCGGTTTGTCAACGAGCTGATACCCGACTTCAAGCCAAGGCTGTATGGCATCTGCCGGCTGAGCGCCCAAGACTACCGCCTGTGCCTGCTGATAAGGCTCGGAGGACTGAGCGGCACCGACATGGCCGCCGTGATGGGGCGGACCAAGAGCGCGGTGTCTAAGGCAAAGGCCAAGCTGCTGGACAAGTTTATAGGCCCGGGGCGCGAGGCCGTCACCCTTGATGACTTCATCGTCTCGCTCTGACGGCGGCAGCGGAGCGGCCCTTTCCGTCGCCTTCCGGCGCGCCATGTCGGCCGCCCGGATTTGTATCAAGAATCGAAGCCTGCCGTTTGGCTTTCTGAAACAGGCCGTTTTGCGTTGCGAAACGGCCTGTTTTGTGCGATGAAACGTGCCGTTTTGCAAGCCAAAACGGCACGTTTTGTAACTTCACTGATTATCAATGACTTACAAGCGCGGTGCGGACGGCGCGGCGCGTAGCAAAAAACTAAGTTCAGTCACGTTGGAGGTTGACAGAGGGTGTGCCGAAAAGGAGTTAACGGGAGTTTGGAACCTTGTCCGGAGTCAACGGAAGTTAACGGACGAATGTTTCGTGGCGAAGCCTCCAATCTCCCGTTTGCTCCATTTGCGCACCCCGCCGGTGCGGGCGGCGGGCGGGACTCCTTTGTTGGCGAATTGCGTTAATGAATATCCGCATTTTGCCAAATGCGGGGAGTTAGCAGGAGTTAGCCGAAGTTATCACTCGCTGCGCTCGTTCATGGAGTTAGCGGACATCACCCACTAAAGCCGTTGTCCGCTAACTCCGGGCGACCGTGAGGAAGCCTAACTCCCGTTAACTCCATATAACTACTAGGCAACTTGCGGATAATCATTTTGCGTTAAATTACGTGTACGATATTGCCATAATACAGAAAAAAGTTATATCTTTGCAGTCGGCACGAACGGCAGGCAGGGGAGCGGCGGCACGCAGATGGCGCAGGCGACCGTGGCCGGCCGGCGTTAAGACAGGCATTAAACGAACAAATATACTATTATGGCAAGTACACCGGAATTCAAGTATGCCCCAATGTTCCAGTTGGGCAAGGACGAGACAGAATATTACCTCCTGACCAAGGACGGCGTGTCGATGGGCGAGTTCGAAGGCAAGCCCATCCTCAAGGTGTCGCCCGAGGCGTTGACGATGCTGGCCAACCAGGCCTTCCGCGACGTTAACTTCCTGCTGCGCCGCTCGCACAACGAGCAGGTGGCCGCCATACTCGCCGACCCCGAGGCGAGCGACAACGACAAGTACGTGGCGCTGACCTTCCTGCGCAACGCCGAGGTGGCCTGCAAGGGCAAGTTGCCTTTCTGCCAGGACACGGGCACGGCCATCATACACGGCGAGAAGGGACAGCAGGTGTGGACGGGCTTCTGCGACGAGGAGGCGCTGTCGCGCGGTGTCTATAAGACCTACACCGAGGAGAACCTGCGCTACTCGCAGAACGCCCCGCTCTCCATGTACGAGGAGGTGAACACGCGCTGCAACCTGCCCGCCCAGATAGACATCGAGGCCACCGAGGGCTGCGAGTACCGCTTCCTCTGCGTGGTGAAGGGCGGCGGCTCGGCCAACAAGACATACTTCTACCAGGAGACCAAGGCCCGCATACAGAACCCGGGAACGCTCGTGCCATTCCTCGTTGAGAAGATGAAGACGCTCGGCACGGCGGCCTGCCCGCCCTACCACATAGCCTTCGTGATAGGCGGCACGTCGGCAGAGAAGAACCTGCTCACCGTCAAGCTGGCCTCCACGCACTACTATGACAGCCTGCCCACCACGGGCGACGAGACGGGCCGCGCCTTCCGCGACGTGGAACTGGAGAAGCAACTGCTCGACGAGGCCCACAAGATAGGCCTCGGGGCGCAGTTCGGCGGCAAGTACTTTGCCCACGACATCCGCGTCGTCCGCCTGCCGCGCCACGGCGCAAGCTGCCCCATAGGCCTCGGCGTGAGCTGCTCGGCCGACCGCAACATCAAGGCGAAGATAAACCGTGACGGCATCTGGATAGAGAAACTGGACGACAACCCCGGCGAGCTGATACCCGAAGAGCTGCGCAACGCAGGCGAGGGCAACGCCGTCAAGATAGACCTCAACCAGCCCATGGGCGAGATATGCAAGATACTCTCGCAGTATCCCGTGGCCACCCGCGTGAGCCTCAACGGCACCATCATCGTGGCGCGCGACATAGCCCACGCCAAGCTCAAGGCCCGGCTGGACGCCGGCGAGGACCTGCCGCAGTACTTCAAGGACCACCCCGTGCTCTATGCCGGCCCGGCCAAGACCCCGGCGGGTATGCCCTGCGGCTCGATGGGCCCGACAACGGCCAACCGCATGGACCCATACGTGGACGAGTTCCAGGACCACGGCGGCTCGATGGTGATGATAGCCAAGGGCAACCGCACCGATGTGGTCACCGAGGCCTGCCGCAAGCACGGAGGCTTCTACCTCGGCAGCATAGGCGGCCCGGCAGCCGTGCTCTCCATGAACAGCATCAAGAGCATTGAGTGCGTGGAGTATCCGGAGCTGGGCATGGAGGCCATCTGGAAGATAGACGTGGTGGACTTCCCCGCCTTCATACTCGTTGACGACAAGGGCAACGACTTCTTCAAGCAGCTGAAGAGGTGAGGGGAACAGATTATGGGAGTGGAATGGAGACGGCATAAGTCCGGCTCGCTCCACTCGCCGTAGTTAACGGACAATGGCTCTCCTGCCGTACGTAACGCCATCGGCAGGCATCGCGCAGCCGCGTATTGCGCTCTTTGGCGTGGCATTCGTCCGTTAACTCCGCGAGCGCGGCGTTAACTCCAGCGGCCGTAAGGAAGCCTGCTCCCATAGACACCCATTGATTAAAACATTCTTTTCATGCACAAAGCGACAACCCTATTGCTAATATTGACAATGGTCTGCCACGTCCGCATCGGCGCAGTGCCTGCCCGGGGGACATGGCAGACTTTTGTCCAGTCTGACGGAACGTCCATACGTGTGCGCCTCTGCGGCGACGAGAATATGCACTACTACCTCACCGAGGACGGCGTTCCGCTCGTGCGCGAGTCCGGCGGCGACTTGTGCTATGCCGATGCCTTTGGCTTCGGCATGAAGTCGTCGGGCATTCTGGCTCACGAGAGCGGGCAGCGCACTGCCGCCGAGCTGCGCCACGCGGCCACGGTTGAGGCTGTCGAGACTGTGGCCGGGGTGTCGGCAAGGCGCGCTGTCGTGGCCGAAAGGCGAGCTGTGCGGCGCGCGGCGGCCACGCGCTCGACCTATACAGGCGAGCGGCGCGGGCTGGTGATAATGGTCAACTTCCCCGACCGCGACTTCAGCGACGGCGACGCGCGTTCCGACTGGGAGGCCATTCTCAATGCCGAAGGCTTCTCGGACAATGGCGCCAACGGCAGCGTGAGCGATTATTTCCGCGACCAGAGCAGTGGGGCTTTCAACCTCACGTTCGACCTTGTAGGCCCCGTCACCGCTGCCAACAACCGCTATTACTACGGTGCCAACGACCGCTGGGACCGCAACATAGACCTCAACATGGGCGAACTCGTGGTCGAGGCCTGCGAGGCCGTGCGCGACGAGGTTGACTTCAGCGACTACGATTGGGACGGCGACGGCCGTGTCGACCAGGTGTTCATACTCTACGCCGGCGGTGGCGAGGCCGTCACCGGGGCCGACAGCCGCCTCATCTGGCCCCACGAGTACTATGTCTCGGCATACGCGGGCTATTCAGGGGGATATGAGATAGACGGAATGATTATTGACACCTACGCCTGCGGCAGCGAGCTGGCAGGCCTTGAGAGTGCCGCCAACCCGCCGCTGAGCGGCCTCGGCACGTTCTGCCACGAGTTCTCCCACTGCCTCGGGCTGCCCGATCTCTACACTTACACCGGGCTCGATATGCTCGGCGACTGGGACTTGCTGGCCTCGGGCAACTACAATGCCGACGGGTGGTGCCCGCCAAACTATACGGCCTACGAGCGTATGTTCTGCGGATGGGCCCCTCCGGTGGAACTTGACGCTCCGGCAACGGTTATTGGCTTGCAGCCAATGAGCGCGGGCGGGCTGTCGTATCTGGTGCGCAACGACGCGGCCGACGGCTCCGCCGACGAGTATTACCTCATAGAAAACCGGCGCCAGGAAGGCTGGGATACCTACATTCCGGGCAGCGGGCTCATCATAACCCACGTGGACTATGACGAGAGCAAGTGGCGTTACAACACGGTGAACGACACCTACAGCCATCCCGGCGTGAGCATATTCCCGGCTAGCAACATATACAAGCCCGACGGAAACATAGCATACCCGTACCTCGGTAACGACTCGCTGACTGACAATTCGCGCCCGGCCGCCACCGTATATAACGCCACCTCCTCCGGGTCGCGGCTTATGGGCAAGCCCATCACTGGCATAACGCGCGACGGCGCAGCCGGAACGGTGTCGTTTGACTTCATGGGCGGCGACAGCAACTCCGGCTCCGTGGGCATAGCCGCGCCCGAGGCAGAACGCTCGGCGGCGGGTAAGCCCGCCGTCGTTTACGACGCGGCGGGCAGGTGCGTGGTTCGCACCGACTCTTATTCCGGTCTCGACGACAGTTTGCCGTCAGGCATATACATAGTGAAAAGCAGCAGCGGCACGACCCTCAAGATTGCAAAGCAATGAGGGCCGTGCCGTCGGCCATAGTATAAAAGACAACTAAAACGACATAAGAAACAAACATTCATCAAATTAATAAATGGACGAAGTTATCATAATTCTCTGTCTGATATTGCTCAACGGCGTGTTCGCAATGTCGGAAATTGCGCTGATTTCGGCACGCAAGTCGAGCCTCACGGCCGAAGCGGAGAGCGGGCTGCGCTCAGCGCGCTATGCCCTGAAGCTCGCCAAGGAACCTGACCGCTTTCTCTCCACGGTGCAGATAGGCATCACTCTGATAGGCATCCTCACCGGTATATACTCCGGCAACAAGGTAGCGACCATCTTTTCAGACTGGCTCGCGGGCATGGGGCTGGCCTCGCGCTACGCCGCCGCCGTCTCGCAGGCCATCATCGTCATTGTCGTTACGTACCTTACGCTCATCTTCGGCGAGCTGGTGCCAAAGCGCATCGGCCTCACTGTGGCCGAAAAGGCTGCCAAGGGCGTGGCCATGCCCATGTACGCGCTCTCCATTGCTGCCTATCCTTTTGTCTGGCTGCTGTCCAAGAGCACTTCGGTGATATTCAACCTGACCGGCCTGAAGGACAAGGAGAGCAAGGTGACAGAGGAAGAAATCAAGTCGATTATACGCGAAGGGACCGAAGACGGCGAGGTGCAGCCGGTGGAACAGGACATCATGCGGCGCGTGTTCCTTGTGGGAGACCTTGAGGTTGACGCCATAATGACGCACCGCAGCGAGGTGGCCTGGCTCGACTGTTCCATGACGGCGGAGCAGGTAAGGGAGATTATCAAGGAGAATATGTTTGCCGTTTATCCCGTGGCCGACGGCGACCTGGACCACGTCAAGGGCATCGTGTCCATAAAAGACCTGTTCCTTGCCCTCGGCGAAAAGGATTTCGACTTGCGCAAGATAATGCACGAACCGACATATTTCTACGAGAACACCGATGTTTACAAGGTGCTCGAAGACATGAAGAAGCACCACATCAGCACCGGCCTCGTGTGTGACGAGTATGGCTCGTGCATCGGGATAATAACCCTGAAGGACATCCTTGAGAGCCTTGTCGGCACGGTGGCCGAGCCGGAAGAGGAGGAGCCGTACATCATTCCGCGCAAGGAGGGCGAGGAGTGGTTCGTGGACGGGCAGTGCCCCATGTACGATTTCCTGAGCTATTTCGGCAAGGAAGACTTGCTCGACGACGAGGACTACAACACCGTGGCCGGCCTCTGTATGTTCCAGCTCGACCATGTGCCGGACTGCGGCGAGACGTTCGAGTGGGAAAACTTCAAGTTCGAGATTGTCGACATGGACGGCGCGCGCATCGACAAGCTGCTCGTCTCGCAGGTGAAAGAGCCTGAGAAGGAGGGGGAGTGAAGGCTTTTAGGAGATTTTTTGGAAGTTAAAGGAAGTCAGAAGAAGTTGTCGCTTCGCTGCGTTCCGCCGGGAAGTCAAAGGACAATGGTTTTACTCTGTCAGTAAAACTATTGTCCTTTGGCTTTGGCAACTTGCGGAAATCCATTTAATATTTAATGAATGTTCGCAAGTTGCCAACCTCGAAGTGCATTGTCCCCCTCCTTTTCCAAAGGAGGGGCGGGGTGGTTTGTAGAACAATGTCGCAGCCAATGACTAAACACATTGTATATCAACTTATTTGACAAACCACCCCTGCCCCTCCTTTGCATAAGCCAAGCTGCGCTCGGGCAAATGAGAGCAAGCTCTCTTGCCTCTCGCTTGCATTGTCTTTGGAAAAGGAGGGGACAAGTGGAAGCCTTTCCAAACCAATTTGGCAGAATGCGGATATTCATTAATATTTTTATGTTAAAAACGACAACGGGAGCCGCTTGGGATAATTGTCTGGCATTCAGTGGGTTGCAAAACGTGCCGTTTCGCCTTCCGAAACGTGCTGTTTCGCAGGCCAAAACAGGCCGTATTGCAGTGCAAAACGTGTCGTTTCAGAATGTGAGACGGCACATACGGAAAATCAAGACGATTGCGGCTGTTTTTTAGTTGCATATTTGCAAGTACGCAAGAAAGGGAAAATTTAAACCCCAATCGGTTATTAGAGTCCAAAGTTATTTCGTCTTGCCGGCGTGCAGATTGGCAGTCGCCTTTGTCGAAGGCGTAGCGGTCTACGTCGAGACAAAGCGGCAGACAAGATGCCGCTGGCAGGGCGAAAGCACTTGGAAAGCCTGAAAGGTAACAAAAATATATTCCTGGCGGTCTAATGACCGATTTGGGTTAAAGGTTAAAAGTTAAATTGATGTCCGCAAGTTGCCAAGTAGTTATCTGGAGTTAACGGAGTTAGGCTTCCTTAAGGTCGCCCGGAGCAGGTGGAAAACTAAAAGTTAAAGGTTGAAAATTAGAAGAGAGGTGGCAGTTGGAATGCCTGAGACATTTTTTCGCTACGCTCTGGCAACACCTGTCTGTACTCCAGTCTCCTGCCTCCAGTCTCCTTTGCAAAGCATTCGTCCGCTAACTCCATGAACGAGCGCAGCGAGTGATAACTTCGGCTAACTCCTGCTAACTCCTCGCATTTGGCAGAATGCAGACATTCATTAAAGTTACGCAACAATCGGTCATTAGGCCGCCGGGGATGTGTTTTTTTGTTGCTTTTCCCGTCTTTCCGAGTGCTTCCGTCTTGTGGCCGGCATCTTGTCGGGCGCTTCGTCTCGGCGTAGTCAGCTACGCTTTCGGCAACGGCGGCAGCCAATTTGCGCGGCCACATAACGAAACCACCTTGCTCTCTGATGGTTGATTTTGGTTTGACTTCTCAGCGGAACGCAGTGAGGCTATGGCTTCTTTAAGCTTCTTTAGAAACTGTTTTGATTTTATCAACTGTCGGTTTGAATTGAATTTTCGAGGCATACTTGCCCGTTTGGTGAGGAGCATAGTGGGGCTATGTGACGAAGCAAACGGACGAATATGACCGAAAAGGCTTTCAAAACGACTGAGACAAATTCGGCTTTGATAAAATAAAAACAGTTTCTTAATTCCTCAAACCCCATCTGAGTGCCATTCCTTTCGCCGCCACGTGTGCCATTGTCCATGCGGCCTGCAGGTTGAATCCGCCCGTGATGCCGTCCACGTCGACGGCCTCGCCGGCGAAGAACAGGCCGGGGCAGGTTTTGCTTTCCATTGTGGCAGGGCTTATTTCGCTTAGGTCAACGCCTCCACACGTCACGAATTCCTCCTTGAAGCGGTTTTTGCCGTCGACCCGGTAGTGGTCGTTGGCCAGCGTGCTCACCAGCCTGTTCATGCCTTTGCGGCCCATTTCGCCCCACCGGGTGTCGGCCTTCAGACCGCTCTTGGCCAGAAGATGGAGCCAAAGGCGGCTGTTCAGCTCCGTGGGATAGGCCGATGCGAGTTGCTTCCTTGGGTTGGCGGCGGCCAGCGCGGCCACAGTTTCCATCACTTCCTGTTCGTTTCGCCCGCCCATCCAGTTGATGGCGAGCGTCGCTTTGTATCCATCGTCGTGCAGCGGGCGCGCGGCGAAGGCCGAAAGCTTTAGTATGGCGGGGCCGCTCATGCCCCAGTGCGTTATCAGCAGCGGCCCCGATGCCTTCAGTTTCGTGCCGGCGAGGCTTGCCGTTGTGCGCTCCACGACCGTTCCTGTGAGTTGTGTTATGTTGTCGCCGGGCAGGCACAGGCTGAAGAGCGACGGCACAGGAGCGACCGTCTTGACGCCCAGCGGGGCGAGCATGGACAGTGACGACGCTTTCTGGAAGCCCCCAGTGGCCACCAGCACCATGTCGGCCGTGAGCGGTTTTGTGCTTCCTGTGGCGAAGTGCAGAACAAACCTGCTGTCGCTTCCGCCCGTCTCCTCGCGTTCAATGCGGCTCACGCGGTGCCCTGTCAAGAGTCTTGCGCCGTGGTGGTTCATCAGCTGCAGCAGCGTGTTCACTATCTCAATGGCGTCCTGCGAGGCAGGGAACACGCAGTGGTCTTCCTGCCTCACGAGCCTCACGCCTTCGTTTTCGAACCACCGCATGGTGTCTTCGGGGCCGAATTCCTTTAGCAGACGTTTCATCAGTCGCGCCCCCCGTGGATACACAGCTTCGGCACTCTTCACATCTTCAAACGTGTTTGTGAGGTTGCAACGCCCTCCGCCGGTTATCGCAACCTTAGCCAACGGCCTGCCGCCAGCCTCAAGCACAGTCACGTCGGCCTGCGGGCAGCGTCTCTTTATGTCTATGGCGGCAAAGCAACCGGCCGCCCCGGCACCTATTATGGTGATGGTCATGGGAGTCATTTTGTAGTTATCGCTTCGCTATGGGAGTTAACGGGAGTGGAGTTTCCTTACGGAAACAGGAGTTAGCGGACGATAGCTTTGCTGACAGAGCAAAAGCATTAGTCCGCTAACTCCTGTTAACTCCGGCGCTCAGCGCCACACTTCCGTTTAACTATCATCGTTATTCTCAATTCCTGAACTGCAGTCCTGCGCCGTTGGCATCTATGACAATGGGCTTCTCTCGGTCCAATTCCTCGGCCAGGATGCGCTTCGACATATCGTTGAGAACGTAGTGTTGGATGGCCCGTTTCACAGGGCGAGCGCCGAACTCCGGGTCGTAGCCCACGTCGGCGAGATAGGCGATGGCGGCATCTGTGACGCGGAGCGTGAAGCCCTGCGGCTCGAGCATCTTGGCCACGGCGTTCATCTGCAGGCGCACCACGTCGGCAATCTGTGCCTTGGTGAGCGGCTCGAACATGATGATTTCGTCTATTCGGTTGAGGAACTCCGGGCGGATGGTCTTCTTGAGCATTTCCATCACCTGCGCCTTTGTGGCTTCCACGACAGCAGAGCGGTTTGATGCGTTGATGTTTTCAAACTGTTGCTGTATGTACTGGCTGCCGAGGTTGGAGGTCATTATGATGATGGTGTTCTTGAAGTTCACCGTGCGGCCCTTGTTGTCTGTCAGCCTTCCGTCGTCGAGCACCTGCAAGAGGATGTTGAAAACGTCGGGGTGCGCCTTCTCAATCTCGTCGAACAGCACCACCGAGTATGGCTTGCGGCGCACGGCTTCGGTCAGTTGTCCGCCCTCGTCGTAGCCCACATATCCCGGAGGCGCGCCTATGAGGCGTGTCACGCTGAACTTCTCCTGGTACTCGCTCATGTCTATTCGGGTCATCATTGAGTCGTCGTTGAACAGATATTCGGCCAGAGCCTTGGCCAGTTCCGTCTTGCCCACGCCCGTTGTTCCGAGGAAGATGAACGACGCTATCGGCCTCTTGGGGTCCTGCAGTCCGGCGCGGCTGCGGCGCACGGCATCGCTTACGGCCGTTATTGCCTCGTCTTGGCCTATGACACGCTTGTGCAGTTCCTCCTCAAGATGCAGCAGTTTCTCGCGTTCGCTCTGCATCATGCGGGTGACGGGTATGCCTGTCCAGCGGCTCACCACCTCGGCAATGTCGTCGGCGGTGACCTCCTCGCGCACCATTGCGTCGCCCCCTTGGGCGTTGTGCAGCTGCTGCTGTATGGCCGCGATGTCGTTTTCGAGGGCTTTTATGCGCCCATAGCGAATCTCGGCCACGCGCTCATAGTTGCCCTCGCGCTCGGCCCGGTCGGCCTCCAGGCGCAGGTTCTCCATCTGCTGCTTGTCCTCTTGAATCTTGTTCACCAGCGCGCGCTCGCCTTCCCACTTGGCCCGGAACTGCTTCTCCTGGTCGCGCAGCTCTGCTATCTCTTTGTCCAGCTGCTCTATTTTCGGCTTGTCGTTCTCGCGCTTTATGGCCTCGCGCTCTATTTCGAGCTGCTTCAGGCGGCGCGTTATCTCGTCGAGCTCCTCCGGAACGGAGTCGCGCTCCATGCGGAGCTTGGCTGCCGCCTCGTCCATCAGGTCGATGGCCTTGTCCGGCAGGAAGCGGTCTGAGATGTAACGCTCCGAGAGTTTCACGGCGGCTATGCACGCATCGTCCTGTATTCTCACCTTGTGGTGGTTCTCGTAGCGTTCCTTCAGTCCGCGCAGTATGCTGATTGCGCTCAGTTCGTCAGGCTCGTCCACCATCACGGTCTGGAAGCGTCGCTCCAGGGCCTTGTCCTTCTCGAAGTACTTCTGGTACTCGTTGAGCGTCGTGGCGCCGATGCTCCGCAGTTCGCCTCGCGCCAGTGCGGGCTTCAATATGTTGGCCGCGTCCATGGCGCCCTCGCCTCCTCCGGCTCCGACGAGCGTGTGAATCTCGTCGATGAAGAGGATAATGCGCCCGTTGCTCTTCGTCACCTCGTTGATGACGCTCTTCAGTCGCTCCTCAAACTCGCCCTTGTACTTTGCTCCGGCCACCAGTGCGCCCATGTCGAGCGAGTACAGTTGCTTGTCCTTCAGGTTCTCGGGGACGTCGCCCCTGACTATCCTTTGCGCCAGGCCTTCCACTATTGCCGTCTTGCCGGTGCCCGGCTCGCCTATCAGTATTGGGTTGTTCTTGGTGCGGCGCGACAGTATCTGCAGCACGCGGCGTATCTCTTCGTCGCGCCCTATGACCGGGTCGAGCTTGCCTTGCCGCGCTTCCTCAACGAGGTTCTTGGCGTATTTCTCAAGGCTCTGGTAGTTGTCGTCGGCCGATTGTGACTTTACGCTCTGTCCTTGTCGCAGTTCGTTTATGGCCGCACGCATATCTTTCTCGGTGCATCCTGCGTCTTTTAGTATGCGGCTTGCGGTAGAGTTCACCGTGAGCAGTGCCAGCAGGATTGGCTCCACGCTCACGAACTCGTCGCCCATCTTGCCAGACAGGTCGATGGCTTGCTGCAGAACGCGGTTGGAGTCGTTGCTCAGGTAAGGCTGTCCGCCCTCCACGCGGGGCAGATGCTTGATTTCCTGCTCGGTGAGCATTTCTATCTGAGAGGCGTTTACGCCCAGTTTCTGGAAGAGGAAGTTGGTCACGTCCTTGGCCTTTTCCGTCACTCCCTTGAGCAGGTGCACGGGTTCTATCACCTGCTGGCCGCCTGCCGTTGCGGCGCTTACGGCGGCCTGTATGGCCTCTTGGGCCTTGATTGTGAATTTGTCGAATGTCATTGTTTGTCTCCTTTCTGCTTTTGTGGTTTTGTTTCCCGCTGTCCTTATAGACAAACATTGTGCCTGTGCGGTCGGTGTGCCATATTGGCAGAAATAAAGACATCCGGCGATTCACATCGCCGGATGTCTTGTTAGTATGGTTTATATGATGAATTTTGAAATTCTTAGACGGTGAAATGGGTCGCGGACAGCTTGTCTCTTGTTATGAAAGATGGAACTTTGCTTGATGAAGTAGGGACGATCGGGCTCGAACCGATGACCTCCGCAATGTGACTGCGGCGCTCTAAACCAACTGGGCTACGCCCCTTCATCGTTTTTTGCGATGCAAAAGTAATAATAAAAAGTGATACGTGCAAGCAAAATGGAAAGTTTTTAGCTTTTTTTGATAGGGGAGTCTGTCTGGGATGTTCCTTCGCTTCTTGAGGCAGCTAAGCAGCCAGCTTCACTTCATCTTGTCGAATCCCTCGCCGAAGACGCCGTGGCAGAAGGTCTGTGAAACCAGCGCGTGGGGGTCGATGCTCTTTATGAGGTTCATCAGTCCCTGCGACTCGTAGCGGCGGCACATCACTATCAGTATGTCAACTTCCTGCTTGGAGTACCACCCCTTGCCCTCTATCAGCGTCACGCCGCGGTTGATGTGCGTGTTCACCATGTCGGCTATCTTGCCGTATTCCTTCGATATGATGATGATTTGCACCGTCTGCCGCGTGCCGTTTATCACATAGTCGCACACGAGGCTGGCCGTGAGCGTGAAGGCGATGCCGTAGACTATGGTCTCCATGCTGTGGAAAAGGAGGTACGACGAGCTGATGATGGTTATGTCGACAAACTGCATCGCGCGGCCGAAGCTCATGCTGAAGCGCTTGTTGAGCAGGGCTATGATTATGTCTGTGCCGCCTGTGGAGCCGTTGTGGGCGAAGACCAGGCCCAGTCCCGCGCCGCCAAGTGCGCCGCCGATGAGCACGTGCATGAACTTGTCTTCGCCCGCAGTGATGATGGGGAACTGCTGGAACACGGGCTGGAGCGCGCCAACCATAACGGCGAGGAGCGTCACGCCGATGATGGTGCGCACCGTGAATTGGCGTGTGAGCGCGCGCATCGCGATGAGCAAGAGCGTGACATTGAGCACCCAGATCGACACTCCGGGCGGGAATCCGAATGCGTAGTAGAGCAGCGCCGATATGCCCGTGACGCCGCCCATGACCACTTGCTCCGGCAGGATGAACGCCGTGAAGCCGAAAGAATAGCTGAGTATGCCGAGAACGATGAAGAAGAGGTCCTTGTAGCCCTGCTTCTTCAGTTTCGTTGTTATGGTGCTTGAGATTTTGTTCATTGCGGTTCTCTTTTTCTTTACATATCTGCAAAGGTAAGTTTTTTTCCGACAATTGCAAAGAAAAAGCATGGAAATGCGGTGGCAATGTTGATTGTTTGTGTTTGGCCCTGGCGTAGGCTCGATGTCGCTTACACTCAGAAACCTTTCTGAAAGTTTGACAAACGGAATTTGCCAAATAGCGTGCTGGTGGCTTGCTGCAGCCGCTTTGCGCACCCTTCACAGCCTTGCTTCGCTGCGATACGGCGCATATCGCATTGCGAAATGTGCCGTTTTGCAGTTCCAGATGCACTGTTTCGCATGGCAAAACAGGTCGTATTGCAGGCTCATTCCGGTCAAAAAGCTAAGCTTTTGGCGGATTTCTGCCAAAAAACATGGTGTGACTTGCGGCGCAATCAATGCCTGATTGTCGCTATTTTCTTGATTCACAGTGACTTGCTGAGGTGCTCCCGTTTTGGCGTTATTCGCGCCCAAAGGCAAACAAGATTGCGGAGACGCGAAATTTGGCGGCGTATTTTTCGCTCCCGCGTTGTGCAAGCGGCGCTTGCCGACGGCGGTAGGAGGTGGCTCAGCGGGCTTCGGTCGTGGTCTTGCGGAACTGCAGCGGAGTCATGCCGGCGTGCTGCTTGAAGTAGCGGCAGAAGAAAGGCACGTCGCTGAACTTGTATTCCCACGCCATTTCCTTTATGCTCATGGTGGTGGTCTGCAGCTGTTGCTTCAGCTGCAACGTCACGTAGTGGTCTATCACGGCCTTGGGAGTGTGGTCCGTGGCACGCCTCACGATGGTGGTCAGATACTTGGCCGATATGTTCATCCGCCCCGCATAGTAGGCCACGTCGTGCGACTCCTTGTAGCAGAGTTCGAGCAACTCCATGAAGGTGTTGAACAGTTCGTCCGTGCGCCCCGGCCTGCCCGCTTTGCCGTAGCTTGCCGGATTGCGCCTCACCCAGTCGTAGAAGCCCGTGAAGAAAGCCTTGAGCTGGTAGTGCACCAGCTCTTCGAGGCAGGCGCAGTCGGCCTGGGCGAAGTACACCCGGAGCAACCTGAACATACAGTCTATTATCTCCGTGACCACGGGCGAGTCGCCCCGGCAGCGGTCGCTGCGCAATACGGCATACACGGTGCGCTCCAGTTGCAGGCTGGCCCGGCGCAGCATGGCGCGGTCGTAGCTCAGCGTCTCGGCCTCAAAGTCGGCCGATGCCTCCGTGGTCCACACCACGTCGCCGGGGAATAGCGTCATCACGCTGCCCTCTTTCATGTGCCACTGCTTGAAGTCTACGTGCATTAAGCATTCTCCGCGGCGGCACAATATTATGGCACCGCCGTCCATCAGGCATGGCGCGGCGGCCATGCGCTCCAGCCGCGAGGTGCGCAGCCGGCACGGGCGGGTGCTCGTCAAGTCGCGGTCTATGGTCTTGTGCTTGTTCATTTTGGGTGCAAATTTCGGCAAAAATGGTGGCATTCATGCCGTGATTGTTCCCAAAAATCCCATTTCGGGCGAATTATTTGCAATTGTTAACTCGCCGAAACTCCCTACCTTTGCACCCGGTTTCAGAATCAGGAGAACAAGAACCAAATGAATGTCCGCATTTTGCCAAATGCGAGTAGTTAGCAGGAGTTAACGGAAGTTATCACTTGCTGCGCTCGTTCATGGAGTTAGCGGACATTACCCACTAAAGCTATCGTCCGCTAACTCCGGGC
>CALUHC010000016.1 GCA_944320355.1 uncultured Prevotella sp.
TGTTGCTTTTCAGGCTTTCCAAGTGCTTTCGCCCTGCCAGCGGCATCTTGTCTGCCGCTTTGTCTCGACGTAGCCCGCTACGCCTTCGACAAAGGCGACTGCCAATCTGCACGCCGGCAAGACGAAATCACTTTGGACTCTAATGACCGATTTGGGTTCAATGTTGGTTATGTTTGGCTTTTCATCGGCCGTTTCTCGGTGCCTGGCGAGGTCGTTTGTCGCTTATTGTGATTATTCCTCGAACCCAAAGCGGTCATTAGAAATCTTTGGGAAGCCGGACACCGACAAAGAAATAAGCATCAGGCGGGCCAATGACCGGTTTGGGTTTGAGTCTTAATAAGTGTAAAGCGAAACGACTCTTTTTATTTATATCCTGAAAAGGCGATTAACTCGCTCGTGGTTGCGATTTTCGCGGACGGGAACACTCTTGGTGGCAAATTCGGCGAAAATGGGCGTGCAATCGTAAGTGCTTGATAATGTTTGGTTTGATGGCGTTGTGACCGTGGGTGTGCAATTATTTGCGCCGTGCTGTCTTGCAAAACGGCCCATATCGCAAGGCGAAACGGCCCGTTTTGCCTTGCGATATGGGCCGTTTCGCGCTATGATATGGCATCTTTTGGAGGGCGAAAATGGGCTGTGGAAGGGTCGTTTTGTCATGTTCTGTCGCAAAAGTCATGGCTTTTGGACAATAAACACGGCTTGGCGTGACTTCTCGCAAGCCATATTTTGTTCTATTTCGCAATTTCTTTTTGTCAAAGTTTTGGAACGGGCTGTCTTGTTGAAGCACTGTCTTTTTTTAGAAGCTGTTTTGATTTGATAAAAGAAATTTTGATATATGAATGTCCGCATATTGCCAAACGTGTTTGAAAGAGTTTCACTTGTCCCCTCCTTTTCCAAAGGAGGGGCAGGGGTGCTTTGTAGAATAATGCCATAATCTATGATGAAACTTATTGTGTATCACATCTATTTTGACAAACCACCCCCGCCCCTCCTTTGGAAAAGGAGGGGACAAGTGAAGTGCTTTTAAAAACTATTTGGCAACTTGCGGACATTCATTTTTGATAAAGTCAAAAGAGCTTCTTAATATGTTTGTTGGCATTTCGTGCTTCGTGAAGGCCTTGCGTTGTTGCCATTTGGCAAGCAAACAGATTTGCTCAGGGAGCAGAGACATGATTAGTCCGTGCGGCATGGCATCGGCAGCCAAAGGCAATCATGCCATTGCACTCATCGCTCAGTGTTTGGAACAGTCCGCCACAATGCCTTTGCTTCAGGCCTTTTCCTTCATCAGGTCGCGTATCTCTGTGAGCAGCTGCGCCTCTGCCGATGGCTTGGGCGGCTCAGGCGCGGCGGCCTGCTCGGCTGCTTTCTTGCGCGCCAGCCTGTTCACGGCCTTGACGAGCAGGAACACGCAGAGGGCTATGATGGCGAAGTCGATGAGCGTCTGGATGAAGTTGCCGTAGTTGATGGTGGCGGCGGGCAGCTCGCTGCCGCCCACGCGGACGGTGGGCAGCGTGGCCTTGAGGTCGGTGAAGTTGACCCCGCCGATGAGCCAGCCTATGGGCGGCATGATGATGTCGTTGACGATGGAGGTCACAATCTTGCCGAAGGCTCCTCCTATGATTACGCCCACGGCCATGTCTATGGCGTTGCCCTTCACGGCAAACTGCCTGAACTCGTTTAGAAATTTGTTCATAGCCGATTATTTTTTATATTATTTAATACGTCATTCTGCTGCAAATATAGGAAAAAATTCGTAACTTTGCGCTCGAAAAAAGAAGGAAAGGCCTCGCCGAGGCATCCTTTGGGATATTCATTACTCGCTCAGGATGGCATTCAGGAGGCCGATAGGGAAAGACAACAAGGTATAATTTCAAACCATTTTAAATAATAAAGTAAGATGACAAAGATTGGTATTAACGGATTTGGCCGTATCGGCCGTTTCGTTTTCCGCGCAGCTCAGACTCGCGATGACATCGAGGTAGTAGGCATCAACGACCTTTGCCCGGTTGACTACTTGGCTTACATGCTGAAGTATGACACTATGCACGGCGCTTTCCAGGGCACTATCGAGGCTGACGTTGAGAACAGCCAGCTGATTGTGAACGGCAAGAAGATCCGCGTGACCGCAGAGCGCAACCCTGCTGACCTGAAGTGGAACGAAGTTGAGGCTGAGTATGTTGTTGAGTCTACTGGTCTGTTCCTGACAAAGGAGAAGGCTCAGGCTCACATCCAGGCCGGTGCCAAGTATGTTGTTATGTCGGCTCCCTCAAAGGACGACACCCCCATGTTCGTATGTGGCGTTAACTTCGACAAGTACGAGAAGGGCACACAGTTCGTTTCAAACGCATCTTGCACAACCAACTGCTTGGCTCCTATCGCCAAGGTCCTGAACGACAAGTTCGGCATCGTTAACGGCTTGATGACCACCGTTCACTCTACAACCGCAACACAGAAGACCGTTGACGGTCCGTCAATGAAGGACTGGCGCGGTGGCCGTGCCGCTTCCGGCAACATCATCCCGTCTTCTACCGGTGCTGCAAAGGCAGTGGGCAAGGTTATCCCCGAGCTGAACGGCAAGCTGACAGGTATCTCCATGCGCGTTCCTACTCTGGACGTGTCTGTGGTTGACCTGACCGTGAACCTGGCTACTCCCGCAAGCAAGGAGGCCATCTGCGCCGCAATGAAGGAGGCTTCTGAGGGCGAGCTGAAGGGTGTTCTGGGCTACACTGAGGACGCTGTCGTATCTTCTGACTTCCTTGGCTGCCCGCTCACATCTATCTTCGACGCCAACGCCGGTGTTTATCTCACCGACACCTTCGTGAAGGTTGTGTCTTGGTATGACAACGAGATCGGCTACTCTAACAAGGTGCTTGAGCTCATCGCCCACATGAAGAAGGTGAACGGCTAATCATTTTTGGCTGACAATAGCGCAAAATAAGGCCGCCCGGCATTGCCGGACGGCTTTTTTTTCGTACTTTTGCGGAGACTATGGCAAGGATGATAACCATAATAGGCCCTACGGCGAGCGGCAAGACGGCTCTGGCGGCCGCCCTGGCGGCGCGCGTGGGAGGCGAGGTGATAAGCGCCGACTCACGGCAGGTGTACCGCCGGATGGACATCGGCACGGGCAAAGACCTGGCCGACTATGAGGTGGGCGGTGTGAAGGTGCCCTACCACCTGATAGACATCGCCGAGCCGGGAACGCGCTATAACCTCTTCCAATACCAGCACGACTTCCTGAGAGCGTACAATGACGTGACGGGGCGCGGCGCCGTGCCGGTGCTCTGCGGAGGCTCCGGGCTGTATGTGGAGGCCGTGCTGAAGGGCTACCGCCTGGCTCCCGTGCCGGAGAACAGGGAGCTGCGGGCGCAGTTGGAGGGCAAGAGCCTGGCCGAGCTGACGGAGATACTGGCCGGGCTGAAGCGCAAGAACGGCTCCACGATGCACAACACCACCGACGTGGACACCGCGAAGCGAGCCATAAGGGCGATAGAGATAGAGACCTTCAACGGCGAGAACCCCACGGCGGGAGCCGACATCCCGGCAATAGACTCGCTCATAGTGGGGCTCGACATCAGCCGAGAGGAGCGCCGGAGCCGGATAACAGCCCGTCTGCGCCAGCGCCTTGAAGACGGCATGGTGGACGAGGTGAGGCAGCTGCTTGGCGAGGGCATTGCTGCCGACGACCTTATATATTATGGACTGGAATACAAGTATGTGACAGAATACGTCACCGGGCGCATCACATACGACGAGATGTTCGCCGGGCTTGAGATAGCCATCCACCAGTTTGCCAAGCGGCAGATGACGTGGTTTCGCGGCATGGAGAGGCGTGGGTTTGCCATCAACTGGGTGGACGCGTTGCTGCCTACAGACGCTAAGGTGGACATTATCCTTGGGTGGTATGGCGCAGAACAGTGAACAGACCGCGTCTTGGCGCGGCAAAAGGAGACAAGGAATGATGGAAAACAACATTGACGACAGCCGCTGGGGCGTGCTCTACTGCCCAAAGGGAGGCAGGGGAGCTGGGGCCGCGCAGTGGAAGAAAGTGCAGCGTGTGCTCGACGATCGCAAGGTCAGGTATGACTTTGTGCAGAGCGAGAACACGGAGAGCGTGGAGCGGCTCATACGGATGCTCATCAACAACGGGTACAAGACGATAGTGATAGTGGGGGGCGACTCGGCGCTGAACGACGCAGTGAACTGCCTGATGGAGGCGCGCCGCGAGGTGCGTGAGAGCGTTGTGCTCGGCGTGATTCCCAACGGGTTGGTGAACGACTTCGCCCGGTTCTGGAACTTCCGCGAGGGCGATGTGGCGCAGACCGTGGACTGGCTGATGAAGCGGCGGGTGCGCAAGATAGACCTGGGCTGCATCAGGTATGTGAACAAGAGGGGCGAAAGCTGCCACCGCTACTTCCTCAACTGTGTGAACATAGGCCTGATAGCCGACATGATGAACTTGCGCAGGCAGACGCGCAGGCTGTTCGGCTCGCGCACATTGTCGTTCGTGGTGTCGTTTGTGTTGATGCTTTTCCACCGCTTGGAGTATTTCATGGACATAAGGATAAACTCCGACAGAGTGAGGCGCAAGGTGATGACAGTGTGCATAGGCAACGCCTGCGGCTACGGGCAGACCCCGAGCGCGGTGCCGTACAACGGGCTGCTCGACGTGTCGGTGGTCTACCATCCGGAGGTGGCGCAGCTCATCGCCGGCATCTGGCTGCTGCTCACCGGGCGTTTCCTCAACCACAAGAGCGTGCATCCTTACCGTACGCGCGAGGTGCTGGTGGACGATGCCAAGTATGCCAAGGTGGGAGTGGACGGCAGGATGATGAGCACGCCCGTGGGGCCTTACCGCGTGAGCGTGGAGCAAGAGGTGATAAACTTCCTCATTCCGGACTGACGGGCACTTGCCTTGGGCGCAGGCAGGCGGCGGGCTGAAGGAGTGTCAGCGTCCGTTCTCCGATATGCTGAGCAACCTTTTCTCGTCCGTTATCTTTATTTTTCGTCCGTCGGTGATTATTATGCTTTCTGCCGAAAGTGCCGAAAGCATCCGTATGGCGTTCCCTGTGGTCATGTTCGACATATTGGCCAGCTCTTCGCGGCTGAGGTAGCATCGCAGCGTTATCCCGTCGTCCTCGTATCCGTACTTGTCTTTCAGCATGAGCAGCGATTCGGCCATGCGCCCCCTCATGTGTTTCTGCGTGAGGTTGACGGCCAGCGCGTCGGCGTCGCGCAGCATCCTGCACAGCTGCCTTATGAAGAAAAGGGCCAGTTCGTTGTTGTTTTCTATGAGGTTCATCACCACGGCGGTGGGGATCATGCACACCGTGGAGGCTTCGAACGCCGATGCCGATGTCCGGTATCTCTCGTTGGCAAAGGCGGCGCGATAGCTGAAAATGCCCATCTGCTCAATCATCCTGATGATTTGTGTGCGCCCGCCTACACCGCTCATTCCCACTTTGATCTTGCCTTCGAGCAGGCACATCACGTATGTCGGCGTCTCGTTCTGGTTGTAAAGCACTTCGTTCTTCTCGAAAACGTGTATCCTGATGTTGTCCACGAGATATTGCCGTTGCTCGTTTGTGAGCGGATCCCACAGTGCTGAAATTGATTCTGCTATTTCTTTTTTGTCAAAGTCCTCTTTTACAATCATTTCACTTCATCAGCTTTGTTGCGGTTGCAAAATTACAACATTTTGTTTTAATATGTGTTTCATGGTGGCGGTAAAACGATGTGTGAGAATGGAAATGAACCTATTTTGTCAAAAAAATCAGTTTTTTCTTTGGTAAGACGATAAAAATGTCTAACTTTGAAAGTGGTAAGCGGCGCGGCTGCGCCTGCCCTGACCACAACATACAATACTGCCGATAATTAAGAAACCTTAATATATGGACTATGAGTTATTTGCGATTTGAAAAAGCTGTAATGACTAACCTGGAGGAGTCCCTCCGTCGTGAATTGCTTAGGACCAATCGATCGGGTGCATATTCGTGTTCCACCATAGTGGATTGCAATACGAGAAAGTACCACGGACTGCTGGTCGTGCCCGTGCCGGAAATAGATGACGACAATCATGTGCTGCTGTCGTCGCTCGACGCCACGGTGGTGCAGCATGATGTCGAGTTCAACCTCGGCCTGCACAAGTATCAGGGAAACAACTACAGTCCCACCGGTCATAAGTACATCCGCGAGTTCTACTGTGACAAGGTGCCTACCACCATCTACAGGGTCGGAGGTGTCCTGCTGAAGAAGGAAGTGGTTTTCCAGCATTACGAAGACCGTATCCTTATCCGCTACACGCTTCTTGATGCGCATTCAGCCACAAAGTTGCGGCTGAGGCCGTTTCTCGCGTTCCGCAGCGTGCGCCAGTTTACCCACGAGAACACGGTTGCCAGCCGTGAGTACCGTGAGGTAGACAATGGCATAAGCACATATATGTATGCCGGCTACCCTGATTTGTATATGCAGTTCAGCAAGGAGAACAAGTTCGTGTTCTGTCCCGACTGGTATCGCGGGGTTGAGTATCCGAAGGAACAGGAGCGCGGTTACGCCTCGAACGAAGACCTCTATGTGCCGGGATTCTTCGAGATGGACATCAAGAAGGGCGAGAGCATCGTGTTTTCCGGCTCAACGTCGCCGATACGCACAAGTGGCCTGAAGGCTCTTTTCACCAAGGAGGTGGAGGAACGCACACCGCGTGACAACTTCTTCCATTGCCTCGTGAACGCCGCCCACCAGTTTCACAAGCGCGAGAAGGACGGCCAGGACCGCTATATCCTTGCCGGCTATCCGTGGTTCAAGTGCAGGGCGCGCGACACTTTCATCGCACTGCCGGGCCTTACGCTGGCCATCGATGAGCAGGACTACTTCGAGATGGTGATGAAGACAGCCGGGCGCGGACTTCGGGAGTTCATGGAAGGCAAGCCGCTCACTGTGAGCATCTACGAGATAGACCAGCCGGATGTGCTGCTTTGGGCCGTGTGGGCTATGCAGCAATACGCCCGCCAGGCAGGCAACGCCAAGTGCTGGCAGATGTACGGCGACTTGTTGCGCACAATCATAGAATACATACTGGGCAACAAGCACCCCAATCTCAGGCTCGATGACAATGGCTTGCTATATACCGACGGGCGGGAGAAAGCCGTCACGTGGATGAACTCCATGGCCAATGGGCGCCCGGTCGTGCCTCGCACAGGCTATATAGTAGAGTTCAACGCCTTGTGGTATAACGCCCTGAAGTTCTGTGCCCAGATGGCCACGGAGAGCGGCGACGAGAGCGCTGCCGCCCGTTTGGAGGCGCGCGCCGAGCAGTGCCGCAAGTCGTTCGTTGACACTTTCCTCAACGAGCATGGCTACCTGCTTGACTATGTGGACGGATCCAACATGGACTGGAGCGTGCGTCCCAACATGATTTTTGCCGTTGCGCTCGATTTCTCGCCGCTGTCGCCCGACCAGAAGAAGAGCGTGCTCGATATGTGTACCCGCGAATTGCTCACTCCCAAGGGCCTGCGCTCTCTGTCGCCAAAGAGCGGCGGCTACAATCCCATGTACGTGGGGCCTCAGGTGCAGCGCGACTATGCTTACCATCAGGGCACGGCATGGCCGTGGCTCGGGGGCTTCTACATGGAGGCTTGCCTGAAATTGTACAAGCGCACGCGCCTTAGCTTCATCGAGCGTCAGATGGTTGGCTATGAGGATGAGATGAACTACCACACTCTTGGCACAATTTCCGAGCTGTTTGACGGCAACCCGCCGTTCCATGGGCGTGGCGCGATGTCGTTCGCAATGAATGTGGCCGAGATTCTGCGCACCTTGAAGTTGCTTGAGAATTATTCATATAAGAAATAAAAAGGCGGAGGCTTGAGACTATGAAAGTATTAATGTTTGGATGGGAGTATCCTCCCCATGTATATGGCGGGCTTGCCACCGCAAACTTTGGAATAACCGAAGGCCTGCACGCTCAGGGCGATGTTGAGATAGCCCTCTGCCTGCCCCGGCCTTTCGGCGATGAGTCGCAGCACGCCGCCCGCATCATCGCAATGAACGCGGTGCCGATAGCTTGGCGAGACGTTGACTATGACTACGTGAAGAACCGTGTGGGCAACATCATGCCGCCGGAGCTGTATTACAGGTTGCGCGACCACATCTATGCCGACTTCAACTACATGAATGTCAACGACCTCGGCTGCATGGAGTTTGCCGGAGGCTATCCCGGCAACCTCCATGAGGAGATAAACAACTACTCCATCATTGCCGGGGTTGTGGCGCGAAGCGAGGAATTCGATATAATACACGCTCACGACTGGCTCACCTTCCCCGCCGGCATACACGCGAAGCAGGTCAGCGGCAAGCCGTTGTGCATCCACGTGCATGCCACAGACTTCGACCGCAGCCGCGGAAAGGTGAACCCCACTGTGTATTCCATCGAGAAGAACGGCATGGATTGGGCCGATTGTATCATGTGCGTGAGCGAGCTCACGCGCCAGACTGTCATCAATCAGTACCATCAGGACCCGCGCAAGTGCTTCACTGTGCACAATGCCGTGTATCCGCTGAAACAGGAATATGCCGACATACCGCGTCCCGACCACTCTTCAGGACGCGACAAGGTTGTGACTTTCCTCGGCCGGATAACGATGCAGAAAGGCCCGGAATATTTCGTCGAGGCGGCCAACATGGTGCTCCACCGCACGCGCAACGTCAGGTTCTGCATGGCCGGTTCGGGCGACATGATGGACTCCATGATATACCTTGCCGCCGAGCGCGGCATCTCCGACCGTTTCCATTTCCCCGGATTCATGCGTGGCAAGGAGGTTTACGAGTGCCTCAAGGATTCCGATGTCTACGTGATGCCATCGGTGAGCGAGCCTTTCGGCATATCGCCGCTTGAGGCCATGCAGTGCGGAACGCCCTCCATCATCTCCAAGCAAAGCGGCTGCGCAGAGATTCTCACCAACTGCATCAAGGTCGACTACTGGGACATACATGCCATGGCCGATGCCATTTACTCCATTTGCTCCAACGACAGCCTGTTCCATTACCTGCAGGAAGAGGGCAAGCGCGAGGTCGACCAGATTACGTGGGTCAAGGTCGGAGCGTGGATTCGTGAACTCTATGAGCGCACGCTCGGCTGGCGCTGACGGCTCCAGCTGGCTGACCATCAATTACATACGGGCTGCAACGGCGGCCGTCACGGTGTCGCCGCGCCTTTAATACAAGAAAACCAAAAAAACGGCCAGAGCCTACGGCTCGCCACAAACAAACCAGAACATTATGAAAACTATATGTCTTTATTTTGAGATACACCAGATAATACATCTCAAGAGATATCGTTTCTTCGACATAGGGGTGGACCATTACTACTATGACGACTTTGAGAACGAGCGCAGCATCAGCGACATTGCCAACCGTTCGTATATGCCCGCGCTCAACACCCTGCTCGACATGATACGTGCCAACGGCAATTATTTCAAGGTGGCATTCTCCATTTCGGGCGTGGGCATGGAGCAACTCGAAATCCATGCGCCGCAGGTGCTTGAGAAGTTGCAGGAGCTCAACGACACCGGCTGCGTGGAGTTCCTCGCCGAGCCATATTCACATGGACTGTCATCGCTGGCCAACGAGGAGACTTTTGCGGAGGACGTGAGGAAGCAGTGCGTCAAGATGGAGGAGTACTTCGGGCGCAAGCCCACCGTGTTCCGCAACTCGTCGCTCATCTACAGCGACGACATCGGCGGGCAGGTGGCTGCCATGGGCTTCAAGGGAATGCTCACCGAGGGTGCCAAGCACGTGCTCGGGTGGAAGTCGCCACACTATGTTTATAACTGCAACATTGCGCCAAACCTCAAGCTCTTGCTGCGCGACGTGGAGCTGAGCGACGACATTTCGCTGCGCTTCAACAACAGCGAGTGGGAGCGCTTCCCGCTCTTTGCCGACAATTACATCAACCGCATAGCAGAGTTCCCGGAGGAAGAGCGCGTCATAAACATATTCATGGAGCTTTCGGCTCTTGGCATCGCGCAGCCACTTTCGTCAAACATTCTTGAGTTCATCAAGGCTCTGCCGGCCTGCGCCCGTGCCAAGGACATCACGTTCTCCACGCCTTCCGAGATTTGCGCTGCCGTCAAGAGCGTGAGCAACCTCGACGTGCCCGACACGCTTTCGTGGGTTGACGAGGAGCGCGACGTGAGCTGCTGGCTGGGCAACGCCATGCAGCGCGATGCCTTCAACAAGCTCTACAGCGTGGCAGACCGCGTGCGCATAGCCAACGACCCGCGCATCTGCCAGGATTGGGACTATCTGCAGGCCAGCAACAATTTCCGTTTCATGACAACGAAACCGTCGAGCGTGGGGCTCGACCGGGGCATATACAGCAGTCCGTTCGACGCTTTCACCAACTACATGAACATTCTTGGCGACTTCATCAGCCGCGTCAACAGCCTTTATCCGGAGGAGATTGACAACGACGAGCTTAACAGCCTGCTCACCACCATCAAGAACCAAGGCGACGAGATCGACGTGAAGAACAAGGAGATAGAGCGTCTGAAGACGAAGATTGAGAAGATGCAGGCCACAGAAGACAAGCTGAAGGCAAAGCTCGAAAAGGCCGCCGCGCCCAAGAAGACCACCACACGCAAGCCCGCTGCCAAGCCTGCCGCTGCCAAGGCCGAGCCTGCCGGTGGAGAGTAGGGGCGCTTCCTTGGCGTTATTGCGGCGCACATTGCCGCCATATTACGATTCAGGGGCGGACAAACCTCTTGTTCCATAGCCTGATGGCCTCGTCTGCCTGCCGTGGCAGGGGCGCGGTGCCGGGCGGCGTGGCAGGGAGTTTGTCAGCCCCGTTTTTTGTTTCTTGGGTTAAATGCAGTTTCATGAGGATAGTCATGCTTATCCCGGTGTTGGCTCTTTCGCTTCTCGTTGCGGCCTGCCGAGGCGGCAGTGGCCGCGCGGCGGAGGGGCAACGGCAGGCCGACAGCGCGTCTGTGCCAGGCCGTTCGGTTGTTGTCGGCAGCGATACGGCGGCCGGGGCTGCAGCCGTGCCGCCCGGCGGTGTGGTCGCGCATTCTGTTGCCGACACCACCGTTTGCGCAAAGCAAGGGGAGAAAACTGTTTATACCGAGCGCGAGTTGAATGCCATTATGGACACCATCGATGCCATGATGGAAGTGGCTCCACCATCCGTTTGGGAGAATGCCTATATGTGGTGTGTCGGTGCCAATGCCGTTGAGGTCACTCTTGCGCTCAATACCGAGGCCACGCGCCGTGCCTTCCGTGAGCACGTATGCGCCTCGCCTGCTATACGCTTCCGCGGTTCGGCTGGCAATGAACCGTGTGTCACGGTGGGCATTGCCGACACTCTCGGCGTGTTCATTGATGTCATTCCAGACACATTGCCGGTTGCAGCCAAGACGGTGAGTTTCGTGTTGCGCAACATTGGCACAGAGAATGCCACCTGCGGGCTTGACTGTTCCGTGGCATACGAGCGCGGCGGGCGTTGGTACAAGTTGCCGTCGGGAGGTATTGTCAATGCTTTGGGTATAGAAATAGGGCCGGGAGGGCAGTATGAGTTTGAGGGCAGGCTCAAGCCTGCGCTTAACAACAACCGCCCCGGACGCTACCGCGTGTTCAAGCCCGTGACCATTGCCGGGCGCGAAGTCATGCTCATGGCCGACTTCTATTTGGCCGAGTGACAGCACTGCTGTCCGCATATCGCCTTCCCTGCCGTGCGCTTTGTGTGGCCGGGCGATATGCGGACAGCGCGTAATGTGCGGCTTCTAAGCAGACATACAATACGTTTCATCATAGATTATGGCATTATCATACAAGTCACCCATGCCCATCCTTAAGCCCAAATCGGTCATTAGAGTCCAAAGTGATTTCGTCTTGCGGGCGTGCAGATTGGCAGTCGCCTTTGTCGAAGGCGTAGCGGGCTACGTCGAGACAAAGCGGCAGACAAGATGCCGCCGGCAGGGCGAAAGCACTTGTAAAGCCTGAAAAGGAACAAAAAATATATTCCTGGCGGTCTAATGACCGATTTGGGTTAATGTATAAGCCAAGCTGTGCTCGTGCAATTGAGAGCAAGCTCTCTTGCCTCCCGCTTGCATTGACTTTGGAAAGTGAGGAGACAATGTGCGTCGGGTTGGCAATATGCGGACATTTGTTTCCCGTTTTTTGTTTGTCTTTGCGGGTCGGCATATTTCCTTGTCGGCCTCGCTTCCGTTTCCGAAACTTTCGCTATCTTTGCAAGAGATAAGCAGCGCTCGTGAAACTTGGAGCAAGCTCCGTTTGCGTTGCCTTTGAGCCCAACAGAGCCACAATGTGATGGATGGGCGGTATGTATTATTGTGATTGCGCTATGCAGAAACTGATAGAACTATACAGACAGTGGTCGGGCGAGGCTCCGGCCCGTGTGGAGAAGTTGCCTGCCGCGGGCAGCAACCGTGAGTATTACCGTATGGCGGATGCCGACGGCATGACGGTGATAGGGGCTGTGGGCACGAGCCGCGACGAGGACCACGCCTTCATCTACCTGAGCAACCACTTCACCAAGTGGCGGCTGCCCGTGCCGAGGGTGCTGGCCGTGAGCGACGACGAGCTGCGCTACCTGCAGACCGACCTCGGGTCGGTGTCGCTCTTCGACGCCATTGCCGGCGGGCGCGAGGCCGGCGGGCGGTACAACATGGCGGAGAAAGAGCTGCTGGTGCGCACCGTGCGCGAGCTGCCCGAGTTGCAGGTGCGCGGCGCGCGCGGCCTCGACTTCAGCAACTGCTACCCGCAGCCTGAGTTCAACACGGACAGCGTGCTCTTCGACCTGAACTACTTCAAGTACTGTTTCCTGAAGCCCGTGGGGCTCGACTTCCACGAGCTGAAGCTCGAAGCCAACTTCAGGCTCTTCGCGCAGGAGCTGACAGCCGAGCCGGCCGACAGCTTCATGTACCGCGACTTCCAGGCGCGCAACGTGATGATTGACAGCCGCGGCAATCCCTTCTTCATCGACTTCCAGGGCGGGCGGCGCGGCCCTTACTACTACGACCTGGCCTCTTTCCTCTGGCAAGCATCGGCCAAGTATCCCCACAAGCTGCGCCGCGAACTGGTGTATGAGTACTACGAGTCGCTGAAGAACTATGCCGAGGTGCCCTCGGTGCGCCACTTCGTGGAGCGGCTCAGCCTCTTCGTGCTCTTCCGCACGCTGCAGGTGCTCGGCGCTTACGGCTTCCGCGGCTACTTTGAGCGCAAGCGCCATTTCATAGACTCCATACCACCGGCCATACAGAACCTGCGCGAGATGCTCTCGCTGAAGTGCTATCACTATCCTTACATGATGGATATGCTGCGCCGCCTCACCGAGCTGCCGCAGTTCGCGCACATAGAGCAGCCCGCGCTCAACCGCTCCGACGGTTACCGCACGGCTGAGAGCAACGTCTACAAGGCGCACCCGCAAGACGGCCCGGCCACCTTCTCTAAGTACGACGGCAGCGGTCCGCTCGTGGTGCGGGTGTTCAGTTTCTCCTACCGCAAGGGCATTCCCGACGACGAGTCGGGCAACGGCGGGGGCTATGTGTTCGACTGCCGCAGCACGCACAACCCCGGGCGATACGAGCCTTACAAGCAGCTGACGGGGCTGGACGAGCCTGTCATCCGCTTCCTTGAGGACGACGGAGAGATTCTAACCTTCCTCGACAGCGTTTACCGCCTGGCCGATGCCCATGTGCGCCGCTACATACAGCGCGGCTTCACCGACCTGATGTTCAGCTTCGGCTGCACCGGAGGCCAGCACCGCAGCGTCTACTGCGCGCAGCATCTGGCAGAGCACATCAACCGAAAGTTTGGCGTAGAGGTGCGCGTGGTGCACCGCGAGCAGGGCATCAGCTCCGTGCTCAAGGCCGCCAACGGACAACAATAACCAACCCCAAGACATGACACATACAGCAAAACTGCAGGCCATGGTGTTCGCGGCAGGCCTCGGCACCCGCCTCAAGCCGCTCACCGACACCATGCCCAAGGCCATGGTGCCCGTAGGCGGCGTGCCGCTGATAAGGCGCGTGCTGGCCCGCCTCCGCGAGGCAGGGGCGGGCAGGGTGGTGGTCAACGTCCATCACTTGGCACGGCAGATAGTCGACTATCTGGCCGCCAACGGCAACTTCGGCATGGACATACGCATATCCGACGAGAGCGGCGGGCTGCTCGACACCGGCGGCGGACTGAAAAAGGCCGCCCCGCTGTTCCGTACCGACGCGCCGATACTCATCCACAACGTCGATATACTGAGCAACGTGGACATCGACGCGCTGCTCGCCGCGGCCGCCGGAGCCGACGCCACGCTCCTGGTGAGCCGCCGCGAGACCACGCGCTACCTGCTTTTCGACGACGCCATGCGCCTCGTGGGCTGGACAAACACGGCCACGGGCCAGGTGCGCAGCCCCTACCCGCAGCTCGACCCCGCCCGGTGCGCCCGCTACGCCTTTGCTGGCATCCATGTGTTCTCGCCGCGCCTTTTTGCCCTCATGGATGCCTTTCCTGACAAGTTCGGCATCATTGACTTCTACCTTGGCGCCTGCGCCGAGGCCGATATACGCGGACACGTGCAGCCCGGCCTGCGCCTGCTCGACGTGGGCAAGCTCGACACGCTGGCCGAGGCGGAGCGTTTCGCCGCCGAGTTTGGTGAAAGACGGTGAGTGGATAGCAAGGAATGCGTGGAGACAAAAGAGGAAAGAATGGCCGACTGCCATTCTTTCCTCTTTTGTCTTTTGCGGCTGTCTCTGCGGCGCGGGCGCTTTGCCGTGCGCTTGGGTGGCCGGTGTTGGTGGTTTGCGGTCGCGGTGGCGTGCCGCTGTGTGCAGCCGTCCGGCCTACTTCACCACCACTTTCGATGTCTTGCGGAGGCCGTTTGGGGCAGTCTCGGTGCGTATGTGCAGCCCCCGGGCTGGGGCGGCCACGCGGCGGCCCTGCAGGTCGTAGTAGCTGATGGTGGCCTGCCCGTCGGCTGTGGCGTCGCTGATGCCCGTGGCGAGCTGCGACACGCTGCCCTCTATGACCACGCCGGCGACGGCTGTCTGCTTGCCCGCGTTCACGTTGTAGATGTTGAGCTGCAGGGCGGCTTCGCCCGTGGCGGGCAGCACGTCGGTGATGGCTGTTGAGTAGTCTGTGTGCCATCCGTTCTCGGCCTTGTTGCGGTTGATGTCGTGGCCGGTGGTGAGTGCGGTCTCGCCGCTGCCGTCGCTCCATGCGAGGTCGAACACTCCGCTGTCCGTGCCTATGCGCGAGATGAGGATCCGGGCGCGTGTCGGGGTGAAGTAGTAGCCGTTGGCAGGGGTTATGGCGAAGCTGACGCGGTTGCGCGACGAGGCTGTCGACTGCTTGTCGGCGGTGCCGAACACGGTCATTGTGGTGCCGTTCACGTTGCGAGTGCCGTCGATGGTGAGGTTAGGGCCTGTGGTCATGGCACCCGGGGTTATGTATTCGGCGATGCCGGCCGAGCAGGCGCCGCTCTCCGTTGCGCCCGAGGCGAGTGCCCATGTGATGGTTCCCGTGGCCACTTCCTCGGTCTCGTCGGGCTGCACGGGCAGGTCGTCGGGCGTGTTTATGGCCTCCACGGGCGTGCCGTCGGCGGTGGTGTAGGCCGGGTAATACTCTTCCACGGCGGTCTGGGCGTCGGCGTTGCCCGCCAGCATGATGTCTTGCACAAGGCTGTTGGCGTATACCTCTATGTTGGTATAGTAGCGGGCTGGGTCGAGCGAGTATTCCGCCGCGTCGGCGGCGTCGGCTGGGTCGAGGCTGTTGGCGCGCTCCCAGTCGTCGGGTATGCCGTCGCCGTCGGTGTCGAAGCCTTCGGGCCGCGCGGCCTCCTCAAGCTCGTAGCCCCCTTGGTCGGCCACCACGTCGAGTATTCCGGCGCGTCCTGTCACCGAGCCACGGTATGTCGCCGTGCCGCTCTTGGCCTCGGCGGCGTAGCGTTCGTCCTGGGCGTCGCGGCTGAGCGACGCTCCGGCGTGTCTGAGCACCTTCTCGTATGCCTCGGCCGCGCTGTGGGTGGTCACCAGCGCGGCCTCGCTCGGGCTGTCTAGGCGCACGCTTATGGTTGCTCCCTCGCCCTCGCCGTAGAATCCGTGGGTGTCGGTGAAGGTGGAGCGGCCGTCGTCGTAGGTCACGCCCTGCCAGTCGTAGTCGGCTCCGTAGCCGTCAACGTAGTTGCCGCTGATGTAGTATCGCGACTTGAGGCCGTACATCTCGGGGTGGTTGGAGTCGCTGTTGCCCGAGCTGGAGGTGGAGCATTCGGTGACGCGGTTCTTGTGCGACGTGCCCGGACCGGCCTTGTAGTAGTTGTTCACCATGTTGATGAAGCCGCCGCCCGGGCCGCCGTAGCATCCGCCCGTGCCCCAGTTGAACACCACGCAGTTGCGGAAGTCCACGCGCTCGGCCATCACCGTGTTCTCATACCGCTCCTCGTCGTATCCGTCCCAGGCGTAGCGCGCCCCGTTGAATCGCGGCGAGCGGTTGTTGAGGTGGGCCAGCAGGTTGTGGTGGAACGACGCTCCCTTGCCTCCCCAGATGCCTCCGTAGCCGTGGGCGCCCTTGTCGTGGCCGGCGTTGTTGAGCGCCTCGGCCACCGTGCACCACTGCATGGTGAAGTCGCGGTTGTCGTAGAACGAGGCCACCTCGTCTATGCTCCAGCTGAAGGAGCAGTGGTCGAGGACGATGTTGCGGTGCTGGCGCGTCCACGTGGCGTCGGCGCCGTCGTTGACGTCGCGCTCCTGCCCGCGGCGGAATCGCACGAATCGCACGATGATGTTGTCGCCGCCATACTGCACGGTGCGGTAGCGGAGCGTCACTCCCTGCCCGGGTGCTGTCTGGCCCATGATTGTTGTGTTGCCGCCTATGGTGAGGTCGCTCTCAAGGGCGATGATTCCGCCCACGTCGAATACCACGGTCTTCTTGTCGTTTCCGCTCACGGCCTGTCGCAGGCTGCCTTCGCCGGAGTCGTTGAGGTTGGTCACGTGTACTGTCTTGCCGCCGCGCCCGCCTGTGGTGTAGCGTCCGAATCCCTCGGCGCCCGGGAAGGCCGGAGCCTGTGCCATGCTGATGCCGACAACGGCCGAGGCGGCCATGGTCAGCGCAAGTTTTCTTTTTCGCATTTGTCTTATGTGGCTTTTGGGTTATTTGTTTTAGTCTGTCTCCATGCCGTCGGCGAGGTGGCTGAGCTCTTTGGGGTGCGTGTGCGCAGGCGGCACGCGCTTTTGCGGCCTGCCCTTTCGGCCCGCCTCTTGGTCGCGGTCGGCTTTATATGCAGCAAAGTTACTGATTTTTATTGAATTAAAGGCCGCTTTTCGTGATTTTGTGGTGGCGCCTTCCTCTTGTCTCTGCGTGTATGTCCGCAAGTTTTTTGTGCGCTGTGCTCCGGCTTTCCGTCACGGTCTGCTGTTAACATTTTTATATTAAGGGCATCGGCAAAGGCTGTCTTTGCTAATGGCCTGGCTGTCAATGAGTTGCGAAACGCGCCGTTTTGGAGCGCGAAACGGCGCGTTTCGCAAGGCGATATGTGCCGTTTTGCACGATGAAACGTGGCGTTTCGCAACGCGAAACGGCACAGGCCGGAAACCAAGATAATGGCGGTCGTTTATAGTTGCATATTTGCAAGCAAGGCACCGTGCAGGTGCCTGCTCCCATCCAGGCCGCACCGCCTGCCCGGAAGCAGCTGGCGCACACGCCTGAGTCGCGCCCGGGCGGTGGAAACAATGCACGAAACCATTTCTTAAATACAGTGAAAAACATAATGATTCCATGAAAAACATCCTGTAAAAAGTATAACGAAACGATAAAAGTCCTATATTTGCGGCGAACAATAGGAGGGACTGAAGATGACTGCAAAATCTTATGGCAAAGCTATCCGGCGCGGTGCGGCCACGCCCGCACGGCCTTAACCAACTGTTTGGCGCACACAACAAACGTACCCAAAGGGCGGGCAGGGCGGCAGACTGCCGCAGACCGGTTTCCCGGCATATCATTAAGGCGGGGATAATCAAATCACCAAATAACAACCTAATAAAACAAAAGGACTATGAAAAAAAGCAAGTTCAAAATGCAAGCAAGAGCAGGAGGCAGGCGCTCAGGCGGCGCACTCGCCTGTGCCGCCGCCCTGATGCTCCTCGCCTCGGTAGTGTGTGGCGGATGCTCAGACGACGAGCCGGCGCCCGCCGAACCGCCCGGAGAACCCCACATGAAGCTCAACGTGAAAGACAGCCTGGCCATGGTGAAACTCTACAAGACCATAGGCCCGTGGGTGCGTGGCGGCTGGGACCTCACAGACTACACCACGTGGCTCGGCGTAGGCACGGCTTTCGACCTCGACACACAGGAGCTGCGCATCGTGGAGTTCAACGTAATAAACGGTGAATTTCACGACACCATTCCCAATGAGATAGGAGATCTCACCGAGCTGCGTGTGCTCATAATGTCCGGGGGAGTGCTCCAAGGCCCGATACCCGAGGCCATCGGCAACCTGAAGAACCTTGAATATATGAGCATCGGCCAGAACAAGCTCAGCGGAGAGATACCATCGAGCATCGGCAAACTGAAAAAGCTGAAACGTCTCGAAATCAAGTTTTGCGACATTTCCGGCCAAATCCCCGAGAGCATCGGCGATATAGACAGCCTCGAATACCTGAACATCAGCTTCACCAATGTGAGCGGAGAGATTCCAAAAAGCCTCTCCAAGTTGAAGAAGTGCGGTGCAATGTGGCTCGACAACAATAAGTTGTCCGGCACATTCCCCGTTGAAGCAGCGTCGCCAAATGTAAGAATGAACTGTCAAGACAACAATATCGAAGAGCTTCCTGTGGAAATTTGGAGTGATGACGACCCAAGGATGGTTCCCGACTTACAGGGCAATCGAGTCACTACAAAAATCCCAAAGTGGGTTACTGAGCAGAAGAAATGGGAACAATATAAATATTGCATAGAACAACAACAGAAAGGATATGGCTATGTCATCGAAGAAAATTAACGCCTTAAACGGTATCATTGTGGCAGCAGGAATCATCGTGCTGTCAATGTTCAGTGCTTGCCTCCTGCAAAATCTGCCGTGAGATATTCACCGGGAGGCAGACAGCCACTTTGCTGATTGCAGGCAATTCCACATTGCGCCAGCCTGCATCACATTTGAGTGAACAACAAAGCGCAACCACAATCCCCGGTTCGGGCTTGCGGCTGCGTTTTTGTTTTGGGTGCTTTCCATAACATTCCAAATGTTTCTGCCTTGTTGGCGGCGTCTTGTCTTTTACTTTGTCTCTACGCAGCCGGCTACATATTCTACAAGGTTGGTTGCCATTTTGCGCTACAATATGATGAAATCGCTTAGGAACTAATGCACAATTTTGATTTAACACAAATATGTTAAAAACGGCGATATGGCGCAAGTCGTATAAGACTCTGGTTGTCAACGAGTTGCGAAACGTGGCGTTTTGGAGCGCGAAACGGCGCGTTTTGCAAGGCGATATGTGCCGTTTTGCACGATGAAACGTGGCGTTTCGCAACGCAAAACGGCACAGGCCGGAAACCAAGATAATGGTGGCCGTTTTTAGTTGCATATTTGCAAGCAAGGCAACCGTGCAGGTGCCTGCTCCCATCCAGGCCGCACCGCCTGCCCGGAAGTAGTCGGCGCACACGCCTGAGCCGCGCCCGGACGGTGGAAACAATGCACGGAACCGCTTTCTTAGGTATTGCGAAAAAATACAGGGTTGGCAGCTTGCGGACATTCTGCTTGCGCAAAAAAATAGGGCAAAGGCCGCAGAATGGTCTTTGCCCTATTGCATATCGTGGTGCTTACTGCATTCTCTGCAGTCCTTCCCAGCGCACGTTCCACTTGCCGTCCTTGGGGAATCCGGGGTTGCTCGGCTCGGCGCAGCCGTCCCATCCGGCGCACATCATGGCCACGGCGGCGAGCAGCGAGCCGTTGCCGGGCATATAGAGGCGCAACCGCTTGGGCTCCTGGAAGTTGTGCCCGCTCACAAGGTAGGTGTTCTTGCCTTTGTCTATGAGCAGGGCTTCGAGCGCTGTCTCCGGGCGGCCGAGGCGTGCGGCGGTCATGGCTATCATGCCGTAGTCCCATCCCCAGGTGGTGGGCCAGTTCCAGTTCTGCATCACCCAGTCGAGCGTCTTGGCCATCATCGCCTTGTCATACAGGGCGGGATAGTGGGGCAGAAGGCCGCAGGCGCCGAGCACGGCGGGGTGGTCGGAGCGCGACTTCAGGGCGAAGTCTTCGGCCGAGATTTGCTTGCGGCCGGCCTGCTCGGCGGCCACGAATGGGTCGAAGGCGGCCGTCTTGGCGTTCGAGTCGAACTCGGCCAGCGGCACTCCCGCCGCATATATGTCGCCGTTTGCGGCCAGCGGGGCCATGCGGCCTATGATGTCATCCCACTCGGCGTTGCGTTCCACCCCCCGGCGCTCGCGCCACTGCTGCGCCACGCTGAGCCCGTAGACCCAGTAGGCCTGTTCGAAGGGGTGATAGTAAGAGAAGTCTTTCGACATGGATTCCTGCATGGCGGTCTGTCCGAATAGCTTTATCTCGCCGCCGTCGGGGGCGCAGGCCTTGGCCCAGTCGGCCATGAACTCGGCCGTTGCGTCCACCTGCGTGGCGTATTTGTCGAGAGTTGCCTTGGTGGGATTGGCGCGGTACATCTCCTCGGCGAGGTAAATGTAGTGCGGTTGCTGCCAGATGAGGAACGAGCCGGTGTTGGACGGCGCCTCGCCGGCCTGCGGGTCGGTCATCTTCATCCAGCGCGCGCCCTTGAATCCCTGCCGCTCTGCTATCTTCAGTGCCACGGGATAGGCCACCTCGTTGTACCAGTCGAGCATGGGGGCGATGGCCTTCGGGCGGTTCCAGAGGGCGAAGTGGGCGGCGTGCCACCACGTCATCTCCAAGTGGGGGCGGCCAAACCACGAGTTGTAAGTGAGGCCGGTCTCCTGTGGCGGGGTGGAGTTGGCGCAGTTCACCTGTGTGAGATACTGCGAGAGAACCACGCGGCGCTCAAGCTCTTTGGCCCTCGGGTCGGTGCATTCGGAGAAGTCCGCCATCGCGCCGCCGTTCCAGAAGCGCGGCCAGCTCTTCATCACGGCCTTTATGGCCTGGTCGTATGAATATGACGTGCTGCGCTTCTTGGGTATGCCGGTGGAGTATTCGGCGCAGAAAGTGAGCACGTCGTCGGTGGTGGAGAGGGTGAAATGGTGGGGCGAGGTCTCCTTGAGCGTGGCGTTGCCCTCCCATTCCAGGCTTACATAATACTTGGTTTCGTCAATCGTGCGCTCTATCGTTGCGCTGTGGTCGCCGGTGGAGATGATGGCCGAGCGGTGCAGCCCGGGCTTCGACCAGTCGGCTGCCGCGTCGGCGTGCTTGCCGGTGGGGTAGGCAAAGCTGAATGTCACGGTGGCCCTTCCGTCCTTGAGCAGTGCGCTCTTGATGCGGGAGAAGACGGCGTCGCGGTCTTGGTAGCACGATGTGGACACCTCGACGGCGGTGCTGTCGGCGGTGAACCGCGAGTTCACTGTGCCGTCCCAGAGGGCCAGCTCCTGCCGTATGCCGCTCAGCCCGGCCAGTTCTATCTTGCGTCCGGCCTTGTCTTTCAGCTCCAGGCCTATGATGCCGAGGTTCAGCCGGTGCGGGTTCACGCGGAAATATTCAGTGGCCTGCTGGTTGCGTCCGCCCTTCTTGTACTCCACGGCATACACTTCCTCGTGGCCGTGGCCCAGGTCGAAGGCTCTCTCCGTCTCGCTGCGGGTCACCCCCTCGGTGTTCTTGAACGAGTGCCAGCCCCAGTCTGACATCGTGGTGAGCGGCACTCCGCCCTCGTAGAAGTCGGGATAGCTCTGCAGTCCGGTCACGTCAACCGTTGCGGCTATGTGCCCGTTGCCCACAGTCAGCGACGCCAATGAGTCGGGCCGGGTCACAATCGGGTTGTTGCGCGTCACCACAGCTTGGCGGTCTATGGGCGTTGTGGCGTTGTCGGTGTTGTATCCCAGCGCCTCCATCTCAAGCGAAGCCCAGATGAACGGGCCTACTCCCTTGGCGTCGTTGTCGCGCACAGGCTCGGAGAGATAGTACTTGTAAGAGCCGTCGCGGCGCAGGTTGGGCTTCTTTACGTACTTGGCTATGGTGGGGCTTGTGCCCGGGCCGAGGCCGGCCACGGAGCAACAGTTGGTCAGCGAGATGGTGCTGTCGGCGTTTATCTTTATGAAGTTGTTGATGATTCCGCGGTAAGCGCGTATTCCCGCGTCGCGGTACTTGGCGCCGAGCCAGCCTTTGCGATATGCCTTGAGCAGCGAGTAGGCGAACATTGTGGAACAGGTCGATTCGAGATAGTTGCCCTCTCGCTCCGGGCTGTCCATCACCTGATACCACACTCCGGTCTTCTTGTCCTGCCATTTCATCACGGCGTCGAGGTCCTTGCGGAGGAGTTCTATCACCTCTCCGCGGCGCGGGTAGTCCTCGGGCAGCACGTCGAGCAGCTCGATGAGTGCCATGGTGTACCATCCCTGGGCGCGTCCCCAGCAGTGTTGTGACAGTCCTGTGGTCTTGTCGGCCCAGAACATTTCGCGCGTTTCGTCCCATGCGTGGCGGTTGAGGCCTGTTTTCGGGTCGAGCGTCCGGTCATAAGTCTTCTTCACTTGGTCCACCGCGTCGTCGTAAATCTGCTGCGCTTTCTTGTCGCTGAGCAGCATCTTGGCCGTCAGGGCGTGGAAAGGCAGGCCCATGAAGATGCCGTCGAGCCACACCTGATAGGCGTATATGGCCTTGTGCCAGTACACGCCCTCGTTGGTGCGGGGCTGGTCTTCCATCTGCTTCATGAGCGTCTTGATGGCCTTCAGGTTCTTTTTCTCGGGATAGAGCTCGTACATCCGCGCCACGAAATGGCCCGTGCGGATGTTGTCGAGGTTGTAGTCCTTGAGCTTGTAGCCGCGGATCTCGCCCTTGTCGTTTATCATCGTGTCGGTGTAGAGGCGGCAGTAGTCCTTTATTTCCTTGCCTCCGTACTTCAGGTATGTGTCGAGCATGGCCTCAAGCTCAATGCCCATGACGTAGCTCCACTTGGGTTTCTTCGAGAAGTCGAGCAGGTATGACTGCGGCACGCGCTTCATCTCGGATGCCGTCATCCACTGGCTGTAGTTCTTGTAGGGCTTCTGTTGCAGCACGAGGCCGCCGTTTATGTATAGGTTGTCGAAGTTGATGTTGCGCGTGAGGCCCTTTATCGAGTTGCCTTCTGCCACTCCGTTGAACTTGCAGTCCTTCACATTGATGTCATAAACGTTCACGCACGTGTCCAGCGCGATGATTTGCACGCCGTATTTGCTCTTCTGGCAGGTTATGTTCTCCAGGTTCACGTTGCGCACTGTGGGCAGGTAGCCGCGGCAGCATATCTCGTTGTGCTCGTAGTCGAGGTTTATCTTGAGCACCGACTCGCCGCACTGGCCCACCTCGATGTTGCGTGCGTAGATGTTCTCCACCACGCCTCCGCGGCACGTGTTGGTCTTGATGCGGATGACGCGGTCGAGGTTCGGGCTGTCCATCTTGTTGTTCTCGGCGAACACGTTGCGGCATCCGCCCGAAATCTCGCTGCCTATCACCACTCCGCCGTGGCCGTTCTGCATCTCGCAGTTGCGCACTATGATGTTCTGGCTGGGGCGGTTCCACAGGCGGCCGTCGTTGTTGCGGCCGCTCTTTATTGCTATGCAGTCGTCGCCGGTGTTGAAGAAGCAGTTCTCTATCAGCACGCCGTCGCACGACTCGGGGTCGCATCCGTCGCCGTTGGGGCCGTCGTTGTTTATGTGGACACCGCGCACCGTGATGTTCTTGGACAGCAAGGGGTGAATCACCCAGAACGGAGAGCGCAGCAGTGTGACGTTCTCTATGAGGATGCCGTCGCACTGGTTGAAGTTTATCAGTTGCGGGCGCAGGCCGTCTTCAGGGCCGAAGCGGCGCTCGTTCATGTCCACGCCGTCTTCCGCCATCTTCAATAGGCGGGCGCGACTGCCGTTGCGCTGGCTTATCGTTCCCTCGGTCCAGCCGTACTTGGCCGCCCCGCACCACTTCCACCACGTCTCGTTCGTGCCGCCGCCGTCGATTGTTCCTTCGCCGGTTATGGCCACGTCGGTCTGCTTGTAGGCATAGATGCAGGGCGAGAGGTTCCAGCAGTCCAGGCCCTCCCAGCGCGTGGGCACGATGGGATAAAGCTCGGGCTTGAAGGCGAAGAGCAGTGTCGCGCCTTTTTCAACGACGAGGTTCACGTGGCTCTTCAGCGTTATCGCGCCGGTGTTGAACGTTCCGGCGGGTACGACCACCTTTCCGCCACCAGCCTTGGCACACGCCTCTATAGCTTTGTTGATGGCCTTCTGGTTGGCCTCCGGCGTTGCGTCAGGGCTTGCGCCATACTTGGTTATCATAAACTCGCGGTCGGCAAACTTGGGTTGCCTGATGCTTTGCTCTATCTGCTTGTACTGTGTCTCCCATCCGTCGGCCATGATGGCTGTCGGCATGAGCAGGCAAAGGAGCAATAGGTTCAAGTACTTCATAATGTCTGTATGGTATGGTTTTTTGTTTGTCTCGTAGCTTTGACTTGGCTTTTTTCAGCCGGCGGCTCCTTGGGCTGTGCCCGAAGCCGCGGGTGGGAGTAAAATTTTAGCAGGCCTTATCTTCACAGACATGGCCTGCTCTCATACTATTAAACAATGAGGGAATGCTTTTTCAGCACTAAATTGGTAAATGTTTGATATTTATTTTGATATGGTAATTCTGCTTTGTCCGCAGCTGGCGGCAACCATTACATTTGTTCAGGCTGTCTGTTTGCGTTGCCCTTTCGCGTCACCGTGAGGCGTTGTCCGCTGCCGTCCGCATTTTGTGTCGGCGTTTGCCTGCCGGTTTCAGCGCGCGGCGTTTACTGTTTGCAAAGTTACTAAATGTTTTTCTTCGTTTCGGCAGCTGGCGATGTGTTTTGTTAGGACTATCGGCCCGAAACGGAGGATTATCGTTTTGCGCCCCTCCCTGCAGGTGGATTATCGTATAAAAAGACGATAATCCACCATTACGGGACTGCTGATAAGGCGCGTGCAGGCCGGTCTCCGCGCGGCGGGGCGGGCAGGTCGGGGTTAAACCAAAACCGGTCATTGGCCCGCCGGATGCTCGTTTTTTGATTTTGTGTTCGGCTTCCCAAACGCTTTCATCCTCTTGGCGGTATCTTGTTTGCCGCTTCGTCTCGGCGTAGCCCGCTTCGTCTTCGGCAAAGGCAACAGTCAATCTGCACGGCAATAGAAAGGAGTCGTTTGGGTTTCTAATGGCGATTTGGGTTAAACTATCAGGACGATAATAAAGGTTAATAATGTTAATTTCCGCATGATAACCCCCTCCGGGAATGGCGTTTTCGCGGGCTGGTTCGCCACTCGGCGCAAATATCGCCAAAACGAGCGTGCAATCGCAACTGCCTGTGAGTCATGTGTGTTATGGGGAATTAGGGAAAAATGTGCAATAATCCGGCCTGTAATATCTGTCGAAAAACCGCCAGAAACTTTGCTTTTTGCTCAAAATGAGGCAGCAATTCGTGCCGTATCGCACTCCAAAACGGCCTGTGTCGCGGTGTGAAACGGGTCGTTCCGCAATGCGGAGCGACCCGTTTTGCATCTTGAAGTGGAATTTTTGCCACGATATTCTGCATAACGTTGTTTTTCGTTTCCTATTTTGCCGAAATCTTAAATGTTAAATCCGGGTATGTCATGAGTGTCCGAAGCGCTTCCGTCCTATTGTCGCGCAGACAGGCAAGCCGTCTTATTTGCCCAGCGCGTCGTATAGGCGGTCGAGGGCTTCGTCAGCGTTTGCACTCTCGTTGAGCAGGGTCACAAACTTGCTGCCTATGATAGCGCCTGCCGCGAGAGCCGTCGCGCTCTCGAATGTCTGGCGGTTTGATATGCCGAACCCTATCATCCTGGGGTTGCGCAGCCCCATGTCGGCTATGCGGCGGAAGTATTCCTGCTTGGCCTTGTCAAACTCTTTCTGCGCCCCGGTTGTGGCTGCCGACGACACCATGTATATGAATCCGTCGGTGTTCTGGTCTATTTGCCTGATGCGCTCGTCGCTCGTCTCGGGCGTGATGAGCATTATTATGCGCACGTTGTGGCGGTCGGCCACGGGCTTCACGTATTTCAGGTAGTCGTCGAAGGGCAGGTCTGGTATTATGGCTCCGCTCACACCGCACTCCGCGCAACTGCGGCAGAAATCCTCGATGCCGTATTGCAGTATGGGGTTCAGGTAGCCCATGAGCACTGTCGGCATGGTGAGCCGGTCCTTTATCGTGCGCAGTTGGTCGAATATGCGGCGCAGTGTCATGCCGCCTCGGAGTGCCCGCGTGGCCGCGTCCTGTATCACCGGGCCGTCGGCCATGGGGTCGCTGAAGGGTATTCCCACTTCCACCATGTCCACGCCGCGGCGTTGCAGGGTCATCAGTATGTCGGCGGTGCCGTCGGCTGTCGGGCATCCGGCACAGAAATATAGCGACAGCAGCTTCCTGTCGCCTCGGTTGCTGAATAGTTGGTCTATCTTGTTCATAATGGTGATGGGTGTTAGTGGGAGGGTTGGGAGTTCTGGGAGGGATGAGAGAGCAGTGAGGACTGTGCCGGACTCTCGGCCGCGAGGCACCGGCGGTAGCGGCTTATGAATCGTCCTACGGCCGCTGCGTCTTTGACGCCTGGGGCGGTCTCGAAGCGCGAGTTGAGGTCTATTCCGGCCAGCAGTGGGTGGCGCAGGGCGGCCAGCCGCTCCTCGTCGCCGGGACCGATGCCGCCGCTGAGCAGGAAGGGCAGGCTGCCGCGGTAGCTGTCGAGCAGCGTCCAGTCGAACTGCCTGCCGCTGCCGCCGGCCCCGGGGCAGCGGGTGTCGAAGAGCAGCAGGTCGGCGCAGTCCTCGTATTCGGCGCACTTGCCGAAGTCCTCGGCGCCGCCGATGCCGATGGCCTTTATCAGCTTGATGCCCGGCCTTATGTCGGGGTCTATGCTCCGGCGCAGGTTGCGCAGCATGGTGGGCGGCTCGTCGCCGTGCAGCTGCACGCAGTCGAGACCGAAGTTTACCACCCGCGTGATGATGTCCTGCACCGAGTCGTCCACAAACACGCCCACGCGCCGCGGCCCTCCGGCAGCGGCCGGCAGTGTGGCGGCATCGGGCAGGAGGCCAGTGTGCGACGGAACCTGCGCCACGTAGCGCGGGGAGCGGGGCCAGAACACCATGCCTATCATGTCGGCTCCCGCCGCAGCCACCTCCGATATGTTGTCGGCGGCAGTCATTCCACATACTTTTACTATCATGTCTTGCTGTCTTTTTGTGTCAAATCTCGTTTATGAATCTGTTCAGTTCCGCGCCGGGGTCGGCGGCTTTCATGAAGTTCTCGCCAATGAGGAAGCCGCCGAAGCCCGCCTCGCGCAGCCTTCTCACAGTGTATGGAGCCGATATTCCGCTCTCGCTCACCTTCAGTATGCCGGGCGGCAGCAGCTCTGCCATGTTGAAAGAGTGGCTCACGTTGGTGTTGAACGTGCCGAGGTGGCGGTTGTTTATGCCGCAGATGTCCGGCCCGAGGTCGGCGTATTCAAGCTCGTTTTCGCCGTGCATTTCGAGCAATACCTCCAGCCGCAGCCCGTGGGCGGCGCGCATTAGGCGGGCGCAGTCGGCCTTGCTGAGGCACGCCGCGATGAGCAACACCGCCGACGCGCCGCAGAGCCGCGCCCTGAGCAGTTGGTACTCGTCTATCACAAAGTTCTTGTAGAGCACGGGCAGGGTCACTCCCGCCAGCCTGGCCTCGCGGATATGGTCGTCGCTGCCGCCGAAGAACTGCCCGTCGGTGAGTATGCTCAGGGCGGCGGCCCCGTTCTGCTGGTATGACAGAGGGATGGAGGCGGCGTTGCCGTCTTCCTTTATCCAGCCCTTGGATGGCGACTTGCGCTTGAACTCGGCGATGATTCCCGTGGCCGAGCGGCGCAGGGCTTGGCTCAGGCTCGGCGGCGTGTCGGTGCACGAGCGCTCCACCATCTGCCGCAGCCGGGCCTCGGGCAGCGCTGCCTTCTGCCGCTCGTTCTCCATGCGCTTGTGCGCAACGATTTCTTCGAGTATGTCTTTCATGCCTGCGCTATGAGTTGAGTTCTGCAAACTTGCGGAACGTGGCGAGCGCCCGTCCGCTGTCTATCGATTCGCGGGCAATGCCTATGCACTCGGCGATGTCCTTCCGCCCGCGCTCCAGCACCTGTATGCCGAAGGCCGCGTTGGCCACCACGATGTCCTTCTGTGCGGGCAGTGCGGTGTTGTTCAGCACGCTGTCGAATATCGCTGCTGCCTCCTCCTCGGTGGCTCCGGCCACGAGTTCCTCGGGCTTGGCGCGGCGCAGGCATATATCTTCGGGCGAGAACACCCGCTCGTAGTCGTTGGTGGTCACCTTGAAGTCGCCCGTGAGCGATATCTCGTCGTAGCCGTCGGTGCTGTTTACGATGGCGTAGTCGATGCCAATCTTGCGATACACATTGTTGTATAGGCGCATCTGGTCGAGGTTGGCCACGCCGAGCAGCTGGCATTGGGGCTTCGATGGGTTCACTATCGGTCCGAGCAGGTTGAAGCAAGTGGGGAACTGCAGCGACTTGCGAATGCCGCCCACGAACTTCATGGCCCGCGCGAAGAGCTGCGCGTGCAGGTATACTATGCCGCACTCGTTGAGGCATCGGTTCAGCCGGTCGGCGTCGTCGGTGAACTTTATGCCGTGGCGCGCCATCACGTTCGACGCTCCGCTGGTGCTCGTGGCCGCAAAGTTGCCGTGCTTGGCCACCTTGTAGCCCGCCCCGGCAATGACGAAGCACGCCGTGGTGGATATGTTGAACGTGTTCTTGCGGTCGCCCCCGGTGCCCACAACGTCTATGTAACGGTCGCAGTCGAGCGGCACGGGCACTCCCGTTTCCAGTATGCCGTCGCGGAATCCGAGCAGCTCATCGACCGTGATGCCGCGCATCTGCAGTCCCGTGAGCAGTGCCGTTATCTGCTCCGTGGGGTATTCGGAGCGCGTTATGCCAATCAGAATGTCCTTTGTCTCCTCGCGCGTCAGCTCCTCGTGGGCGAGCAGGCGGTCGAGTATTCCTCTCATGTCTTGTTTCATCTTTTACAGTCTTTTGGTATGTGTTGTCCGCTTTCGCAATGCCTTTGGCACTGTCTTTGTAACTCGTTGATAATCAGTGGGGTTGCGAAACGCGCCGTTTTGGCCTGCAAAACGTGCCGTTTCAGGGGGCGAAACGTGCCGTTTCACGATGCGAAACGGGTCGTTTCGCAAAGCAATCCCAATCATATCTCTTCTTGTTACATTTGCGCATGGTTTATTTTCTTGCCGTTACCCCCTCATCCAGTTGGCCACAATGTCGCGTCCGCGTGGTGTGAGTATGCTCTCGGGGTGGAACTGTATGCCGTGTATGTCGTAGCTCTTGTGGCGCAATCCCATTATCAGCCCCTCGTCGCTCTCGGCGGTCACTTCGAGGCAGGGGGGCAGGCCGTCGCGGCTTACCACCCAAGAGTGGTAGCGGCCCATGGTGATGCGGCGCGGCAGTCCGTCGAAGATGTAGTCGCGGCCGAGCTGCGTTCCCTCCGTGGCCACGCCGTGGAACACCTCGCTTAGGTTCACGAGCCGCGCCCCGAAGGCCTCGCCTATGGCCTGGTGGCCGAGACACACGCCCAGCATGGGCTTGCGCCCGGCGTATGCTTTTATGGCGGCGGGCATCAGTCCGGCCTCCGACGGCACGCCCGGTCCGGGGCTTAGAATCAGCTTGTCGAATGGTTCGAGCTGGTTGAGGGTGAACTTGTCGTTGCGTATCACCGTCACTTCGGCGCCCAGTTCGCGCACAAGGTGGCGCAGGTTGTAGGCGAACGAGTCGTAGTTGTCTATTATAGCTATCTTCATTGCCATGGTTTTTGTGTTTGGTTTCACATCCGTTCTGCCATCTCTATCGCCCGGCGCAGCGCGCCGAGCTTGTTGTTCACCTCCTGCAACTCTCTGTCCTCGTCGCTTCGTGCCACTATCCCGCCGCCCGCCTGGAACCACAGTTCGCCGCCGCGGGCCACGAATGTGCGTATGGTTATGGCCTGGTTGAGGTCGCCGTTGAGCCCTATGTAGCCTATGCAGCCGCCGTAGGCGCCGCGGCAGTGTGGCTCGTACTCACTGATGAGCTGCATGGCCCTCACCTTGGGCGCGCCCGAGAGAGTGCCTGCGGGGAATGTGTCTATGAACGCCTTGATGGGGTCTGCGCCGTCGTCGAGCGTTCCGCTGACGCGCGACACGAGGTGGATGACGTGCGAGTAGTACTGCAGGTCCTTGTAGAAGTCCACCTTCACGTCGTGGCAGTTGCGGCTCAGGTCGTTGCGGGCCAGGTCAACCAGCATCACGTGCTCGGCGTTCTCCTTCGGGTCGTTGCGCAAGAACTCCGCCCCGCGGCGGTCGGCCTCCGCGTCGCCCGTGCGCCGGGTGGTGCCTGCTATGGGGTCTATGTAGGCGCGGCGGCCCTCTATGCGGCAGTGGGTCTCGGGCGAAGAGCCGAATATGCGGAAGCCCCCGAAGTCGAAGTAGAACAGGTATGGCGAGGGATTGACCGACCGCAGGGCGCGGTACAGGCGGAAGTCGTCGCCCTCGTAGTGTTGCACGAAGCGGCGCGATAGTACTATCTGGAACACGTCGCCGCGCCGGCAGTGGGCTATGCCGCGCCTTATGTTGAGGCGGTGCCCGTCGTCGGTGAGTGTCGATGCGGCCTCGCCCACCGCGCTGAAGCCGTAGTCGCGCACGCAGTCCTTGTTCATTTGCTTCATGATGCGGTTTATCTCTTCCTCGCCGTCGAGCGATACTATGGTGAGGGTGTTGTTGAAATGGTCGAAGGCCACTATGTCCTTATATAATATGTACAAGAGGTCGGGAGCGTCGTTGCGCTCCTGGGTCACGTCCTTTACGGCGATATCCTCGAAGTAGCGCACGGCGTTGAACGACGTGTAGCCGTAGAGTCCGCACAGCTCGGAGCCGCTGCCGCTGACGCTGAAGCGGCCGATGAACTCGCGCATGGCCTGCGCCACGGTGTGGTCGCTGTCTATGGCGTGCTCCTCGCGGTTGCCGTCGGGCATGGCCATGGTGCAGATGCCGTGGCCGATGCTGATGCTTGCCAGCGGGCATACGCCTATAAAGGAGCGGCTGTTGCCTTGGTCGTGGTAGTCGGAGCTCTCCATGAGCGCGCTCATGGGGTGGAGGTCGCGCAGCCGCATATACACTCCCACGGGCGTGTACAGGTCGGCGAGGATGGTGCGCGAAGCCACTGTGTAGTTGTAATTCATTGTTCTTGATTCTTTTTTCTTGGTTTTGTGATGGGAGTTATGGGAGTAATGGGAGAGCTGGGAGGACTGATTGGCCGGGAGTCCTGGGAATTGTGGGAGAGCTGGGAGGGCTGATAGCACGGCGGCATATTGCCTTCCGCCTTCTCTGCGCAGCCATAGCCTCCCCCACAGGGGAAGGTTGGAGGGGGCTGATTCTCAATTCTCAACTCCTAATTCTCAATTAAAACCTTCCGTACTCCCCCGCCATCTCCTTGTGGGCGAGGTATGTCTCCACGTCCTTGTCGCCCCGGCCGCTCACCGTGAGCACCACCACGTCGGTGGGCTTGAAGCTCATCTTGCCGAGCGCGGCTATGGCGTGCGCGCTCTCCAGGGCGGGGATGATGCCCTCGGTGCGCGTCAGTTCGTAGGCGGCGCGCACGGCCTCGTCGTCGTTTATGGCATATACGGTGGCCCGCTTCTGCGCGGCCATGTTGGCGTGCATGGGTCCGATGCCGGGATAGTCGAGCCCGGCCGATATGCTCTCTGCCTCCATTATCTGCCCGTCGGGGGTCTGCATGACCAGTGTCCGCGAGCCGTGCAGTATGCCCACCGACCCGGCGTGGATGGTGGCGGCGGTGTGGCCGCTGTCTGCCCCGAGCCCTCCGGCCTCGGCCAGCACTATCTTCACGCGCTCGTCGTCTATGTAGTGGTATACTGTTCCGGCGGCGTTGCTGCCCCCGCCCACGCAGGCCACGAGGTAGTCGGGGTAGTCGCGGCCTGTTTTCTGCGCCAACTGCTCCTTTATCTCCTTCGATATGATGCTCTGCAGCCGCGCCACAATGTCGGGGTAGGGGTGCGGACCTACGGTAGATCCGATGATGTAGAACGTGTCTTGCGGGTGGCAGCACCAGTCGCGTATGGCCTCGTTGGTGGCGTCCTTCAGCGTTCCGTTGCCCGTGTGCACGGCCCGCACCTCGGCTCCGAGCATCCTCATGCGCTCCACGTTGGTGTGCTGCCGCTCCACGTCGAGCGCGCCCTGATAGACCACGCACGGCATATCCATCAGCGCGCAGACAGTGGCCGTGGCCACGCCGTGCTGGCCTGCGCCCGTCTCGGCTATTATCCGCTTCTTGCCCATGCGCTTGGCCAGCAGTATCTGGCCCACGGTGTTGTTGATTTTGTGCGCCCCGGTGTGGTTCAGGTCCTCGCGCTTCAGGTACAGCTCGCAACCGTACTTGGCGCTCATGCGGGCTGCGCGGTAGAGCGGCGACGGGCGGCCCACGTAGTCGTTGAGCAGCGACATATACTCGCTCTTGAACTCCTCCGACTCCATTATCGGCAGGTATTGCTCACGGAGGCTATCCACCGTGGAGTAAAGAATCTCGGGAATGTAGGCTCCGCCGAACTCCCCGTAAAACCCGTTCGGGTCTGCCAGATACGACTTTTTCATATTGTTGCTGTTTATGTTGGTTTCTTGTTTTGTTTGTCCTGTTTTGTTTCAGAGGCGGCAGCGGCCGGTGTCGTGACCCGTGGCGGCCTGTGCCGGTGCGCTTTTGGCTTGTCGCTGGAAAAGAAAAAGGCCCGCCGCGGTTGCGACGAGCCTTTTGTGGTTATTGTTTATGGCAATGCACAGCTCTCAACCCCGCGATTTCCTTAATCTCGAGTTGCGCCACCACCATGCATTGTTGAGTCTCTTCATATTTCTGTCTGTTTTGTTTTACGCTTGCAAAATTACATATTTTCTTTTAATTGGCAAACATTTTTGCGAATATTTTGTTGTAAAAGTGCGAAAAAGTAATGTTTTGCGGGCTTTTGATGAAATGCAGGTCGGATGGCGGCCTGCCGCTTCGCGTGTTGCGCGAGACTTGTTCTCGCAGGGCTTGGCGGCGTATGTGCGCCTGCGGTTGCCGGCCTGTTGAGTGCTCGCAGAAGTGGATATGTGTGATGCAACCTGCCCGTTGGGCATACTTGCATATATGCAACTAAAATCATGCCGAGCGGAGTTGGTTTGCGGTATGTGCCGTTTCGCGTTGCGATTCGTGCCGTTTTGCGTTGTGAAACGTGTCGTTTCGGGCTCTAAAACGTGCCGTTTTGCAAGCCAAAACGGTTCGTTTCGCAACTCGCTGGCAGTCAGTTTGTTAGGCAAAAGGTCGCGCGTTGCGGCCTTTAACATAAAAAAGTTAATTGAATATCCGCAAACACCATATACCCTTTTTAGGCGAATCGTTTCGGATAATGCGTATGTCTTTTTTCGTTGCGCTCAAGGAAGCTTCTCCTTAGCGGAACGTAGTGGAGCGATAACTCCTCTGACTCATTAAATCCTTTGATTAGGAGCTTTGCTGATAATCATAAAAGTTAAGCGTAAATAGGTTGCTGGCCTCCAAATGTTGACGCCCTGTTGTCGGCAGACAATCTGCGCGACAACAGGGCGAAAGCGCTTTGGCCAGCAATGGCCGATAGGTGATATGTGTGAAAACAGTCGCACGGCGGTATGGCAACCGTGTTGGGTTGTGGCGTCGCGGATGTGGCGCCGCCCCGTGGCGGAGCGGATTTCACTCCAAGTCCCAGCCCAGGGCACTGGCTCCGAGCACGGCTGCCGACGCGCCGTCGAGGCCGCTCACAAGGAACTTTGCCTTGCCGCGGAATATCGGCATCACGCTCTCCTCGTAAGAGCGGCGTATCGGGTCCATGATAAGCTCGCCCGCCTTGACCAGCCCTCCGAAGAATACGAACGCCTCGGGGCTGCAGAACGTGGCGAAGTCGGCGCACGCCTGGCCCAGCATACGGCCGGTGAACTCGAAGATGTCCTTGGCCATCTGGTCGCCCTTGCCTGCGGCAATGCTTATGTCGAGCGACGTTATGTCGTCGGGGTTCATGTCGCGCAGCAGCGACGGGGTGTCGGTCTTGGCCAGCAGCTCGCGGGCCGTGCGCGCCACACCCGTGGCCGAGCAGTATGCCTCAAGGCAGCCGTGGCGGCCGCAACCGCAGGCCCTGCCGTTCTCTCGCACCATAATCACATGGCCCAGCTCGCCCGCAAAGCCGTCGCTTCCGTAGACAAGCTGCCCGTTGACCACAATGCCCGAGCCAACGCCGGTGCCGAGGGTGAGCATTATGAAGTTCTTCATGCCCTTGGCAACTCCGTAGGCCATCTCGCCCAACGCGGCGGCATTGGCATCGTTGGTCAGCGCGACGGGGATGCCCAACCGCTCGCTGAACATACCGGCCAGCGGCACAATGTCCTTTGCCCAGGCTATGTTGACAGCGTGCTCGATGGTCCCTTTGTAATAGTTCCCGTTGGGCGCGCCTATGCCCATGCCCTTTATCTTGCCGATGCCGCCCACCTGCTCGATGATTATCTGCAGGGCATCGACCGCGCTTGCAACAAACTTCTCAGCACTGTCGTGCTCTTGTGTCTTGATGGCCGTGGTGGCCTTGATCAGTCCATGACTGTCAACGATACCGAAAACGGCGTTTGTCCCGCCGAGATCCAGACCGATGACGTATGGCTTTATCACTTGTTCTGTATCCATAAAGTTATTATTTTAAGAAACATTTTTCCCTGCGTCACAGGCCCGGCACGCCGCAAGCCTGCCACGGGACGCCCCGCGCAGGCCTCTGCGGCACCAGGCCAGGCCCACAAACCAAGACGGCTCAAACGCGAGAAAGGCCGACCGGCAGGCTGTCTTCCGCGTGCGTCCTGTCTTTGACAAAGGTACTGAAAAACCGTGACAGCCCAAATATTTTAGGCCGAAAAACTTGCTTAATTCGCATATTTTTAGCAATTTTGCATTCGCTATGCCGTTTCCGATACATATAGACATACTGAATTTCATATTCAAGGGCATCCTCATAGGCATGATAGCATCGGCGCCCATGGGGCCGGTGGGCGTGCTCTGTGTGCAGCGCACGCTCAACAAGGGGCGCTGGTTCGGCTTCGTCACCGGTGTGGGGGCCGCCCTGAGCGACATCATCTACGCCGGGCTGACGGGCTTCGGCATGAGCCTCGTGATGGACATAGTGAACAACCAGCAGAACAAGTTCTACCTCCAGATAGTGGGCAGCCTGCTGCTGCTGGCCTTCGGGGTATATACTTATCGCAGCGACCCTACGCGAAACATCCACCAGTCTAAGGGCAACCGTGGCTCGCTGGTGCACAACGGCGTGACCGCTTTCCTCGTCACGTTCTCCAATCCGCTCATAGTTTTCCTCTTCATGGCCTGCTACGCGCAGTTCGCCTTCGTCATTCCCAACCACCCGTTCGAGATGTGCGTGGGCTTCATGAGCATCTTCTTGGGCGCGCTGCTGTGGTGGTTCGGCCTGACGTGGCTCATAGACAAGATAAGAGGGAAGTTCGACTCCAACGGCATCAAGCTCATCAACCAGATAATAGGAGCCGTGGTCATGATCTGCTCCGCCATCATGATATTCGGCACAGTGACCAATCTCTACAGGTTTTTCTGACTTAATATATGTTTATAGCGCACGAACTGAGAAAGAAGAACATAGCCGAATACCTGCTGTATATGTGGCAGGTGGAGGACACCATACGCGCTTTCGGCTGCTCGCTCTCGCGAATCCGGCGCGAATACATAGACCGCTTCGACTACACCGACGAGCAGAAGGAAGAGGAAGCCGACTGGTTTGGCAACCTGATCCGCATGATGAACCAGGAGGGATGCCGCGAGAAAGGTCACCTGCAGATAAACAAGGTGACCATGCAACAGCTCGAAGAGCTGCACGCGCAGCTGCTGCAGAGCACGCGCTACCCCTTCTACAACTCGGCTTACTACAAGGTGCTGCCCTTCATCGTGGAGCTGCGCCACCGCGGAGCCGACAAGGACGAGGGCGAGGTGGAGACCTGCCTCAACTCGCTCTACGGCGTGATGATGCTGCGGCTGCGCAAGAAGCCCATCAGCCCAGACACTGAGCACGCCGTCAAGGAGATATCCACGCTCGTGGGGATGCTCAACGACTACTATATGAAAGACCGCGAAGAGCCGCTGGAGTTCTGACCTGCCGGACGGCTGCGCGCGCTTAAAACACGACCATAAGACAACAAAACGTATGAACATACTCATCACAGGCTGCAACGGGCAGTTGGGAAACGAGATGCAACTGCTCGAAAAGGACAACACGCAGCACACTTTCTTCAACACAGACGTGAGCCAGCTCGACATCACGGACCAGCAGGCTGTTGACGGCTTCGTGGCCGAAAACGGCATCGACTGCATAGTGAACTGCGCGGCATACACCGCCGTTGACCGTGCCGAGAGCGACCGCGAGCTGGCCACCACGCTCAACACCGTGGCCCCGGCCTATCTTGCCGCCGCAGTGGAGAGGCGCGGCGGAGCGATGATACAGGTTTCGACAGACTACGTATTCAACGGAAAGAACCACCTGCCCTACACGGAGACCGACACGCCGTCGCCCGACAGCGTTTACGGCAGCACCAAGCTGGCCGGCGAACTGGGCGTGACAAAGTTCTGCAGCCGCACCATGATAGTGCGCACGGCGTGGCTCTACTCCACCTTCGGCAACAACTTCGTGAAAACGATGCTGCGCCTCGGCCGCGAGAAAGAGGAGCTTGGAGTGGTCTTCGACCAGATAGGCACGCCGACATACGCCCGCGACCTGGCCTCAGCCATAATGACTGCGATAAACAAGGGCATCGTACCCGGCGTATATCACTTCTCTGATGAGGGTGTGTGCAGCTGGTACGACTTCGCCAAAGCCATACACCGCATGGCCGGGATTGCCACTTGCCACGTCAGGCCACTGCACACGTCGGAGTATCCAACGCCAGCCAACCGCCCGCACTATAGCGTGCTCGACAAGACAAAGATAAAGCAGACATACGGCATAGAGATACCCCACTGGGAAGAAAGCCTCGCCGACTGCATCAAGGAACTGCTGAAAGAATAAGGCAACCACAGATTGCGCTGATTGCATAAAGATACAAGTAACCCTCTCTGCTTTACGACAACGCTTTGCGACAAGGCATTCTGTGTCCAGGCGTCAGGTTCATTAAGCCACTCTTTCCGTGAAATCCCAAACGCCGGAACGGCGCACATCGTGCATCAGCTCGGTGCCAATCAGTGAAATCTGTGGTTGAAAAAACAGGAAACCGAGGTAAAGACCACCTGCCGGCACAGGCACCATATAAACACGAGAACATAAAGATCGATGAACAACGAGATAGAAAGAAGAAGAACATTCGCAATCATATCGCACCCCGACGCGGGCAAGACAACGCTGACGGAGAAGTTCCTGCTCTTCGGCGGACAGATACAAGTGGCCGGCGCCGTGAAGAGCAACAAGATAAGGAAAACGGCCACTTCCGACTGGATGGACATAGAGAAGCAGCGCGGAATATCCGTGTCTACGTCGGTGATGGAGTTCGACTACGAGGGCTACAAGGTGAACATACTCGACACACCGGGCCACCAGGACTTCGCCGAGGACACATACCGCACGCTGACTGCCGTCGATTCGGCCATCATCGTGGTGGACAGCGCCAAGGGTGTGGAGGCGCAGACGCGCAAGCTGATGACCGTCTGCCGCATGAGAAGCACGCCCGTGATAATCTTTGTGAACAAGATGGATCGCGAGGGGCGCGACCCCTTCGACCTCTTGGACGAGCTTGAGCAGGAGCTTGAGATAAAAGTGAGGCCGCTGTCGTGGCCCATCAACCAGGGCGCGAGGTTCAAGGGCGTTTACAATATATACGAGAGCAAGCTCGACCTCTTCACCCCCGACAAGCAACGCGTGACGGACAAGGTGGAGGTGGACATAAACAGCGACGAGCTTGACGCGCGCGTAGGCGAGGACAACGCCGCCAAACTGCGCGAGGACCTGGAGCTGGTGGACGGCGTTTACCCCGAGTTCAACGTCGATGACTACCGCGAGGCCCGCGTGGCTCCGGTGTTCTTCGGCTCCGCCCTCAACAACTTCGGCGTGCAGGAGCTGCTCAACTGCTTCGTGAAGATAGCCCCGAGCCCCCGCCCGACAGTGGCGGAGGAGCGCACGGTGAGCCCCGAGGAACCGAAATTCACGGGCTTCATCTTCAAGATAACGGCCAACATAGACCCCAACCACCGCTCGTGCATAGCCTTCTGCAAGGTGTGCAGCGGAAAGTTCGTGCGCAACCAGCCCTACCTCCACGTGCGGCAAGGCAAGACGGTGCGCTTCTCTTCGCCCACGCAGTTCATGGCCCAGCGCAAGAGCACCATCGACGAGGCATACCCGGGCGACATCGTCGGCCTGCCCGACAACGGCATATTCAAGATTGGCGACACGCTGACCGAGGGCGAGCAGCTGCACTTCCGCGGCCTGCCCAGCTTCTCGCCGGAGATGTTCAAGTACATAGAGAACGCCGACCCGATGAAGTCGAAGCAGCTGCAGAAGGGCATCGACCAGCTGATGGACGAGGGAGTGGCGCAGCTCTTCGTCAACCAGTTCAACGGCCGCAAGATAATCGGCACCGTGGGCCAGCTGCAGTTTGAGGTCATACAGTACCGCCTGGAGAACGAGTACAACGCCAAGTGCCGCTGGGAGCCGGTGCACCTGTACAAGGCCTGCTGGATAGAGAGCGACGACGCGGCCGAGCTTGAGAACTTCAAGAAGCGCAAGTACCAGTATATGGCCAAGGACCGCGACGGCCGCGACGTGTTCCTGGCCGACAGCGGCTACGTGCTCAGCATGGCGCAGGAGGACTTCAAGCACATCCGGTTCCACTTCACGAGCGAGTTCTGAGGCACGTCCCGACGCGCTCCGGCGGGCTGTCAGCCGGCCGCCGCGAAGCGTGTCAAAAAACAGGGCATGCCGTTCCGCCTCGCAAAACGGGTCGTTTCATCGCCTGAAACGGCACGTTTCGGAGCGCAAAACGCGCCGTTTCGCAAGCCAAAACGGCACATTTCGCAATGCCGCTGATTATCAGTGGCTTACAGAGGCGGCCAAGGCTGCTTGGCGTGTGCCAAAAAACAAGGTTCCGGCAGTGCCGCCCTGTCTCCCCTGATGCCCGCCCTGTAGCCGGCAATGGGCGGCCACACACATTTTAAAATATAACACATAGCAAACAAGATGACAAGAGAAGAAGACATAAGGCGCGCCGTGGAGACCATGCGCAACGGCGGCGTGATACTCTATCCCACGGACACCGTGTGGGGAATAGGCTGCGACGCCACCAACGCCGAGGCCGTGGCCAAGGTCTACAAGATAAAGCAGCGCGACGACTCAAAGGCCATGATATGCCTCGTGGACAGCGACGCGCGGCTGCAACGCTACGTGCGCAACGTGCCGAACGTGGCTTGGGAGCTGCTCGACTGCGCCACCAAGCCGCTCACGGTGATACTCGACGGGGCCACCGGACTGGCTCCCAACCTCATCGCCGCCGACGGAAGCATCGCCATGCGCATCACCAACGAGCCGTTCTCCAAGGAGCTGTGCTACCGCTTCCAGAAGCCCGTGGTGTCCACCTCGGCCAACATCTCAGGCCAGCCCGCAGCCCAAAACTACTGCGACATTGCCCCCGAGCTGCTTGAGGCAGCCGACTACGTGTGCTGGAGCAGGCGGCAGGAACACAAACCGCACACGCCGTCGAGCATCGTCAGGCTGAAAATAAACGGGGAGGTGGAGATAATAAGGCAATGACGGCAAGCGGATTGGCAGACAGCGAGAAGCAGACGTGGTTCCACAGGCTGCTCGAATGGCGCGAGAGGCACGTCGGCGAGAGGATGTTCGTGCTCGTGCTCGCGTTCTTCGTGGGCTTGTTCTGTGCTGTGGCGGCCTACGTCCTGCACTGGATAATCAACCAGATAGGCCTGCTGCTCACCAGCTCTTTCAACGAGAAGACGGCCAACTGGCTCTATCTCGTCTATCCCGTTGCCGGCATCTACCTCACGTCGCTCTTCGTGAGGTACGTCGTCAAGGACAACATCAGCCACGGCATAACGCGCATTCTCTACGCCATCAGCAGCAAGCGGAGCCGCCTGCGCGGCCACAACTGCTGGTCGTCGGTCATAGCCTCGGCCATAACCATCGGCTTCGGAGGCTCTGTGGGAGCCGAGGCGCCTATCGTCCTCACCGGCTCTGCCATAGGCTCTAACCTCGGGAGGCTGTTCAAGATGGACCGCAAGGTGGTGATGCTCCTCGTGGGCTGCGGCGCGGCGGGAGCCATCGCCGGCATTTTCAAGGCGCCGATAGCCGGGCTCGTGTTCACGCTTGAGGTGCTCATGATAGACCTCACCATGGCTTCGCTCCTGCCCATACTCATATCGTGCGTCACGGCCACGTGCTTCACGTACATATTCAGCGGCTCCACGTCGCTCTTCACGTTCAGTCTCGACGCGCAATGGACCGTGGAGCGCGTGCCGGCAAACATTCTCCTCGGCATCGCCTGCGGGCTCATCAGCCTCTACTTCATCCGCGCCATGACCGTGTGCGAGGATATGTTCGCCCGCTTCAAGGACCGCCCATACGTCAAGCTGGCCATCGGCGGCGGTATGCTCAGCCTGCTCATATTCCTCTTCCCGTCGCTCTTCGGCGAGGGATACCACGACATAAACCTGTTGCTGAACGGCAGCACGGAGGCCGACTGGAACGGCATAATGCACAACTCTCTGTTCTCCGGCCACGGTAATATGCTCATCCTGTATGTGCTGCTGGTGGTGCTGGCCAAGGTGTTCGCCACCTCTGCCACCAACGGCGGCGGCGGTTGCGGCGGTACGTTCGCCCCGAGCCTCTTCGTGGGCTGCTTCGGCGGCTTCCTCTTCGCCCGCATCTGGAACACCTACGAGATAGGTGTCTACGTGCCGGAGAAGAACTTCGCCCTGCTCGGCATGGCCGGAGTGATGTCGGGAGTGATGCACGCGCCGCTCACGGGCATATTCCTCATAGCCGAGATAACGGGCGGATACGCCCTCCTCTTGCCGCTTATGATTGTCAGCGTGTGCTCCTACCTCACCATAATCATCTTCGAGCCGCACAGCATCTACGGTATGCGGCTGGCGCGGCAGGGCAAGCTCATCACCCACCACACGGACCACGCGGTGCTCACACTGATGAGCCTTGACAGCGTGATAGAGCGCGAATACACCGGCGTCACGCCCGACATGGAGCTAGGGGCGATAGTGCACAAGATCAGCCGGAGCCGCAACAGCTTCCTGCCGGTGCTCGACGCGGCAGGCAACCTGCTCGGCGAGATAGACATATCCAAGATACGTAACGTGATGTTCCGCATCGAACTGTACCACCACTTCAAGGCCAGCCAGCTGATGACGCAGCCCGAGGCCACGCTGAGGGACGACCTGCCCATGACCGAGGTGATGAAGGTCTTTGACCTTACGCACGCCGACTGGCTGCCCGTGCTCGACGGAGAGGGCCACTTCAAGGGCTACATTTCACGACAGCGCGTGTACGGAATGTACCGCAAGATGGTGGCCGACATGAGCGAGGATTGACATAAAGAAACGCAGATAGGATGAAAAAAGAAGACCTGAAGATAGTGTTCATGGGCACGCCCGACTTTGCTGTCGAGACCCTGCGCGCCCTTGTGGAAGGCGGCTACAGCGTGGTGGCCGTGGTCACCCAGCCCGACAAGCCCGTCGGCCGTCACGGCAGCGTGCTCCAGCCGTCGGCCGTCAAGCAGTATGCCGTGTCGGTTGGCCTGCCCGTGCTGCAGCCGGTGAGGATGAAGGACCCGGCCTTTGTCGAGGAGCTTCGCTCATTCGGGGCCAACCTGCAGGTGGTAGTGGCATTCAGGATGCTGCCCGAGGTGGTGTGGGCCATGCCCGAATACGGCACGTTCAACGTCCACGCGGCCCTGTTGCCGCAGTACCGGGGCGCAGCTCCCATCAACTGGGCAGTGATAAACGGCGAGACCCGCACGGGCATATCCACCTTCTTTCTCGACCACGAGATAGACACTGGCCGCGTGATAATGCGCCGCCCGTTCGATATAAAGCCCGACGACAACGCCGGCGACGTCTATGACGGACTCATGCGCCTCGGTGCCGAGGTGTGCCTCAGCACGCTCGACAGGATAGTAGAGTCAGGCGGGCACCCCGAGGCCATACCCCAGGCCGAGCTGACAGTGCCGGGCGAGGCCCTGCACCCGGCTCCGAAGATATTCAAGGAGACGTGCCGCATAGATTGGAGCCTGCCCGCCGGCAAGGTGCACAACTTCGTGCGCGGCCTCAGTCCGCACCCCGGGGCGTGGACAAACCTCACGACAGCCGACGGCAAGCAGACCGTGCTGAAGATATATTCCACCGCGCTGACCGGCCAGAACTGTGCCGCCGCGCCCGGAACGCTGGTCAAGTGCGGCCGCGGATTGGGCATAGTGACCGCCGGCGGGGGCGTATTGGCCGTGCGAGAGCTGCAACTGTCGGGGAAGAAGCGCATGGACTCGGCCAGCTTTCTCAACGGCATCAAGGACATGGACCTGTGCCGGGTGGAATAAATTAGTGGCCGCCGGATATAATAAATCAAGGCTCGCACCGTTTGATAGATATAATAACCAAAAAGGGAAGAGCCTATGAAGCATTTTACACAAGAAGGATTGAATCCGAGCGAGAGGACGCTTGACCTGATAAGGAAGATAGCGTACACATACAGAGTAATGAAACTGGCAGACGGCTCGACCGCGTCGCTCTGCCTGAACTGAACTTCGACATGGCATTAGTATCACCTTCGCTCCTTGCCGCCGACTTTCTTCACCTCGGCGACGAGATAGAAATGATAAACCGCAGTGAGGCCGACTGGCTCCACCTCGACGTGATGGACGGCGTGTTCGTGCCAAACATATCATTTGGCTTCCCTGTTCTCGAAGCCGTGGCGCGGGCGTGCCGTAAGCCGCTCGACGTGCATTTCATGATTGTCAGGCCCGAGCAGTACATCGCGCAGACGGCGCGACTGGGCGCGATGATGATGAACGTGCACTACGAAGCCTGCGCCCACCTGCACCGCACGGTGCAGGAAATCCACCGCGCCGGCATGAAAGCCGGGGTCACGCTCAACCCCACCACGCCCGTGGCAATGCTCGAAGACATAATCGCCGACATAGACATGGTGCTCCTGATGAGTGTAAACCCGGGATTCGGCGGGCAGGACTTCATCGAGAACACCATAGCCAAGGTGGGTCGCCTGCGCGAGCTTATAGACCGCAGTGGCTCCCGCGCCCTCATAGAAGTGGACGGGGGAGTGCAGGCCGACACTGCCCCGCGCCTTGTGGCTGCCGGTGTCGATGTGCTTGTCAGTGGCAGCTATGTGTTCAAGAGCGCCGACCCCGAGGCCGCCATCAGCAGCCTGAGGAACCTCGGCGGCACGGTGGCTTAGCCCAGGGAGGGCCAAGCCGGGAGCTGTCAGTTCGTTTTCCACCCGGCAACATCAGCTTGCCTATCCGCAAACATCCGTCCGAGCAGCCAGACAGGCGGGGACGGATGTTTGCGGATATTTTTGTTTGTGGAGCCAAAAACACGCCGAATGCCTTGCCCATATCGCAAATTATGTTTATTTTTGTAAGCACGCAGAGTGTGCCGGGGACGGGCTTCCGCCTTGTTTGCGCCGCCGCACTTGCGCCTGACAAACTAAAATCCATATTGCCAATGGGCAAGTTCAGAATGTTTTTGCTTACCGTTGCCACAGTGACAATGGCCGGGGCGGTAGCCTGTGCGGGCAGTCCCGAGGCCGGGCGCGACGGCGGTGCAGCCACTGTAGAACAGTCCGCCATGCCGGTGGACGACATCTATGCCTTTGCAAGGCAGCGCTACGGCGGTTGCCAGATATTGGACCGCGACTACGACAACGGATATACTGAAATAAAAATACGCCACGGCGGGCAAGAGAAAATAATGCTCACCGAAGGCGGAAAGGCATGGGTGAGAACGCTGTGGGAGATACGCCGAGAGCGGCTCTCGCAGAAAGTCATCGACGGAATGAAGCGCGAAGGGTTAGTATACGAGGCCATAGACGACAACGACAACCAGGTTGTTGACACCCCCGACGGACTATACTATGCCGTGCAGGCAAGGCGCAACGACGAAGACCACATATATATCGTAACTCCATTGGGCAAGATTGTCAGCCGCATATCGTCCGACGCGTGGGACGACGGCCGTGTGCCCAACCTCTATTCGGGTGGCAGCGCGACAACGCAACTCCCCGGACGCGGCCTCGGCGGGCGGAACGACGAGGTGGAACACAAGGACAGTCACCGCTACGGGAGCGATGGCGGCGAGGACCGCTTTGGCGAGGAAGACGACGAGTGGGACAGTGCCTCGCCGCGGCGCAAGGCCGTGCGCCAGCGCGATGACGGCGAGGACCGCTTTGACGAGGGGGACGACGAGTGGGACAGTGCCTCGCCGCGGCGCAAGGCCGTGCGCCAGCGAGACAACGGCGAGGACCGATTTGACGAGGGAGACGACGAATGGCCGTCAGGAAAAGAAGCCTGAGGTGAGGCCGTTGGCACCACATTGACAACCAGAAAAAAACAGCATTATGATGACAAGGACCATGCTTGCCGCAGCTCTGCTCGCCTTGACGCTGCTCGCCGGGTGCGAGAAATACGTGGTGGAGGGCGAAACCGATTCGGCCGAAAGCACCGGCCAGACCGCCAAAGACGTGATAAACGAGGACCCGTCGCAGATAGTCTACCTCACCGTGGCCGAGGCGCAAGAGGTCGAGCTGGGCGAGGTGATATGCGTGCGAGGCTATGTTGTGGCGTCGTGCACCCGCAGCATGGGCAACGCCGACTTCATGGAGCCGTTTGAAGGCAGCACCGCCATAATACTTGCCGACGAGCCTGTAGACCTCGACGACTTCCAATACGCCACCGACGACAACCTCTTCCCCGTTTGCCTCACGGACTACAAGGACATACGGGCGGCCCTTAACCTCACAGACAACCCGCGCCTCTGGAACCGCCGGATATACATCACCGGCGTGAAATCTACGTATATGCGCTGCCCCGGGCTGAAGAAGGTTTTGCGATACCAGATAGCCGACTGACCGACGTCTGGGTGACAGTCAGCTCAGGCCTTTCGCTCCATTCCGGCGAAAGGTTTTTTTGCCTTGTCTTTTCAGCAGCTATGACACATGACACACCGCCGAAATCATTTAGCCCATATCGGTTATTAGAGTCCGGAACGATTTCATTCTGTTGTCGCGCAGATTGGCCGCCGTCTTTGTCAAGGGCATAGCGGGCTGCGTCGAGACAAAGCGGCAGGCAACCTGCAGGCAAGAGGTTGAATGCGTTTGGAAAGCCGACAACAAGCCAAGAAATAGGTATCCGGCGGTCTGATGGCTGATTTCGTTTTAACTTTTTTATGTTAAAGACGGCGATGCCTGTCGCTTTGCCCAACAGCCTGACAGCCAGCGTGTTGCGATATGTGCCGTTTCGGCCTGCGATATGTGCCGTTTCATCGCCCGAAACGGCACGTATCAGAACGCGAAACGCCCCGTTTCGCATCGCGAAGTGGCGCATACGGTAAAGCGATGTTCGGCGTGGCATTTTTAGTTGCATATTTGCAAGTGTGCCGCAACGGCCGTGCTCCGGCTAAAAATGCAGTCGGAAGGAGTGGCTTTCGCAATATTATTGCTACCTTTGCAGATGCGTGCCCTGCGCATGATTCAGTTAGGGCAGGCACGCATACCGCCATTTTGATGGGCTGTTCAGATAAGCGGTACAGCAACGGGGAGCTTGGCAGGCAGGCATGGCAGCCTCACTGCGGCTTCTGGCAAAACATAGACAGATGGAACAGATAATAAGACACTTTACCGACGACGACCTGTATAAGTTCACGATGTGTTGCGCCGTCATAGACAACTTTCCGCGCGCCCGGGTGAAATACTCGTTCACCGACCGCGACGGCACTGTATATCCGGACGGCTTCGCCCGCGAGCTTGAGGAACAGATAGCCGCGCTCGAAAGCCTGGAGATTACGGCCGACGAGATTGATTTCTTGCGCCGCAGGTGCTCGTTCATGCCAGGGTGGTTCTACACATACCTGAAGGGCTATCGCTTCGACCGTCGCTGGACACGGGCGTGGCAGGACGCTGACGGCCGCCTTCACGTGGAGTTCGAGGGCAGCTGGGCGGAGACCATACTGCTCGAAGTGAAGGTGCTGGCCATCATCTCTGAGCTGTATTATGAGATGACGGGGCAGAGCCGCCTGTTCGACTACGGCGCTTACTACGCCAAGACCTACCACAAGGCCGAACGGCTGCTGGGCGCGGGCTGCGTGTACAGCGACTTCGGCACGCGCCGGCGCGCTTCGTTCGCGGCCGAGGACACCGTGGTCAGGGCCATGAAGGACTGCTGTCGCAGCCGCGAGTGGCCGGGGCGCTTCGTCGGCACGAGCAACGTCTACCTGGCAATGAAGCACGACGTGCTGCCCATCGGCACGATGGCCCACGAGTTCGTGTGCGCCATAGGCGGAATGTATGGCCCGCAGATGGCCAACCACATAGCCATGAACCTGTGGCGGAACACTTTCCGCGGCGCCTTGGGAACTTATCTCTACGACAGCTACGGGTGGGATATCTTCAGCCTGAACTTCTCCGAAGACTTTGCCAACCTGTTCAAGGGGCTGCGCATCGACAGCGGCGACAACCGCGAGCAGCTGATGAAGATCGTGGAGAAATACCGCTCGCTCGGCATCGACCCGCGCACAAAGCAGGTCATCTTCAGCAACGCCCTCGACACAGACAGCGCGATAGAGGTGCAGAAGTACGCCAGTGAGTGCTGCCAGCCGTCGTTCGGCATAGGCACACACTTCACGAACGACTTTGACGGGGTGAGGCCGCTCAACATCGTGATAAAGCTCGTGGCGGCCAAAATCACCGAGTCGTGGGCGTTCTACAACGACACCTGCAAGCTGAGCGAGGACGAGGGCAAGCACACCGGGCGGCCCGACGTGGTGGCGAGGTTCATGCAGGCGTTGAACATGACGGCAGGCTGACGTGCCGGCGTAGGCTGGTTGGCGGTGCCAGTGGCGTGCGGCGCGTCACCGCCTTCGCCGTCTGGCCGCGGTGCAGTGTGTGAGCCGCGCTATGAGCCGGCCTGCCTGCTCGCCTTTCTTCTGCGATAGCCGTATGGGCGCGGCGCGTTGAAGCGGATGCGCCTGCTGGCCACCATCACTATACAGCCGCATATAAAGGGGCGGTTCTTGCCCGAACTGCTCATTCCCCTGCCGTGAATGAGCAGAGGCCGAAAGCCGTGATACTGCCGTGGAGCAAGACAAAGCAAAGTAGGAAAGACTGTTTGGGAAAAGTGCGACGTGTCTGTTAAATTGTATATGTATGTAAAGAAAAAAGCGGAAACCCTTTATTTTCAAGGACTTCCGCTTGTTTTCTTTAGGGGTGGAGGGTGGGGCTCGAACCCACGACATTCAGAACCACAATCTGACGCTCTAACCAACTGAACTACATCCACCGTGTTGATTGCCTTAAAGCGAGTGCAAAGGTACGCGAATTATTTGAATTGGCCAAATAAATCGCGTACTTTTTCTCTCTTTTTTCTTATTTTGCCGGCTGTGCGGGAGCTTTTGGGGCTGCCGCAGGTGCTGTTTGCTGTGTGCCGTTAGCTGCCGGGGCACTCTCTTGTGTCTGGCTTGCGCCGAAGCCGGGCAGGTTGTTCGGGTTGGTTGTGGGGTTCTCAACGCCTTCCATCACGGAGTGGTCGGTCTCGGCTGTTGGCGCCACATAGGCGCAGGCGATGCTGATGACGACCATTGCCACGGCAAGTCCCCATGTGGTCTTCTCGATGAAGTCTGTGGTCTTGCGCACGCCGCCTATCTGGTTGTACGACGCGAAGTTAGACGACAAGCCTCCGCCCTTGGACTCCTGTATGAGCACGATGCCTATCATGAGCAGTGCTGCCACGCAGATGAAGATTACTAATACTGTGTACATTTTTTGTTGTTATTTTTTGTTGTTGTTTATTATCAGTTTGTTCAAGAATCTGATTTGGTCTGCAAAGTAAGCATTTTTTTTTGGATAATTCAAACTTAATCGCTGAATAATTTCCAATGCCTTTGAATATCGTCCTTGTTTTATGTATATGCGGGCCAGTGTCTCTGTGAAATAGCCTTCGTCGCCGTCCTTGTCGCCCTCGCCGTTGTTGTCGTCGATTTCGGGCACGAGTTGTGGCGTGTCGTTGAGCACAATCTTGCCCTTGTCGTTCTCTATGAAGCTGTCTATGAGGCTCTGCCCTTTTAGTGGTGGCGCTTCGTTGTCTCTGTCTTGGCTGTATTCTTCCTCGCTTTCGAGCAGGTAGGCCACATAGTCCACGGCTGCGTCGGCCGGGGTTGGGCGGCGTTTTTTCTTTTCCTTTGCCTCTTCTTCCTTTTCTTCTTTGGGTATTGATTCGAGGAAGTTGTCTATCAGTGATATGGTGCGGTTGCCTTTTTCCTCCTTTGTCTCATTGGCTTGCTCGGCCTTTTGTGGCTTTATGCGGTAGTGGGCGGCTTCCACGAGGCGGAATATCACCGTGCGGTCGGTGATGTAGATGGCGGCCCGGCGCAGCTCTTCGTCGAACGACGGGTCGTGCAGCAGGTAGAGGTTCTGTAGCATGAGCAGGCGCGCCGTCTGGAAGTAGGGGTACAGAGCCAGCATTGACCGCAGCTCGTAGAGTGTGTCGCGGTCAAGTTGCTCGGGGTGGTTTATCAGCTCTGTTATCTCCATATATGTTCCGTGGGGTGGGGGATTGCTTACCAGTTTGCCACGGTGGCGTTGAATATCTGGTCTGTTATCTCTTCTACCATCTGTGTCACCAGCTCTTCTTGCACGGCGTTCAGTGTCTGGGTATTCTCGTATGTGGCCGATGCCGTGAACTGCCGCTCGAAGTCTTCGGTGTGGTTCTTGTTGTTGGTGAAGCGTACGTTGACTGTCATGGACAGCTCTGTCTGCGCTGAGTAGCCTTCGCTCGACACCGACTTGTTGCGCTGGTCGTAGCGTGTTATCTCGCCTTCTATCTTCAGGTCGCCGTCACGTCTCACCTGTATCAGCCTTGTGTGGTTGGCGAACTGGTCTTTGAGCTGGTTGTTGAAGATGCTGGCCATGGGTCCCCACACGTAGCTGGCGCGTATGGGGAAGTCGGCTATCTGTATTGTCTTGGTCTGCGAGTAGTCTATGCTGGCTCCGTTGAACTTGTAGGAGATGGAGCACGACGGCAGCGACAGGCAGGCCGCGCACAGCACTGCGGCGCGCAGGCGTGCGCCTGTGGCCGTGGCGTGTGGTATGTGGCGTATGAGTGATGCTATACTTTTCATTTTTGTTTTGTGCGGCGCTTGGCTCCTGGTGCTGGTTTGCTGCTGGCTCAGTCAAGTCCGTATTGCTTTATGCGGCGGTAGAGCGTGCGGTCTGATATGCCCAGCTCTTGCGCGGCTTTCTTGCGGTTCCCGCCGTTGCGCTCCAGCGCTTTCTCCAGCATCTGGCGGCTCATGGTGTCGAGGTTGAGCGTCTCCGGCTCCACGTATTCCTCGGCTATGGCGTCCTCGGCGGCGGGCTTTGGCTGCGGCTGCATATAGAAGTGCTGCTGTATGGTTGCCGGGGTGTTGCCCAGCGGCTCGGCTTTGTCCCCTTCGGCTATGATGGCGCGCCCTCCTGCTTCTCCTATCTGGTTTTTCAGTTGCGACAGTTCGCGGCGCAGCTCGTTCACGTTGCCACGCAGCTCGAACAGTATCTTGTACAGAATCTCGCGCTCCGACTCGAAGCTGTGGTCGCTGCCGGGATGGATGGTGGCCAGCTGCGTGCTCTCCTGGTCTTGCGGAATGAAGCGGGCCAGCGTCTCGGCTGTGATTGTCCGCTCGGGGCTTAGTATGGATATCTGTTCCGTTATGTTCTTCAGCTGGCGCACGTTGCCTGGCCACTTGTACTTCATGAGCATCAGCTTGGCCTCGTCGGTCAGCGTCACTTTTTCCATGCGGTACTTCTCTGCCATCTGCATGGCGAAGAGGCGGAACAGCAGCACGATGTCTTCGCCGCGGTCGCGGAGCGGCGGCATCTGTATGGGGATGGAGTTGAGGCGGTAGTACAGGTCTTCGCGGAAGCGGCCTTCGCTTATGGCCTTGCGTATGTTCACGTTGGTGGCGGCCACTATCCTCACGTCGGTCTTTCTCACCTCGGTGGCTCCCACGGGTATGTATTCGCCCGTTTCGAGCACTCGCAGCAGCCGTGCCTGCGTGGCCAGGGGCAGCTCGCCCACCTCGTCGAGGAACAGCGTTCCCTTGTTTGCCACGCCGAAGTAGCCCGGGCTGTCGTTTATCGCGCCGGTGAACGACCCCTTGACGTGGCCGAACAGCTCGCTGTCTATGGTGCCTTCGGGTATCGAGCCGCAGTTTATGGCGAAGTACTTCTCGCGGCGGCGCGGCGAGTTGTCGTGTATCACGCGCGGTATTATCTCCTTGCCCACGCCGCTCTCGCCGATGATGAGCACACTGAGGTCGGTCGGTGCCACCTGCAGGGCGACATCGAGCACATGGTTCAGAGCGGGGCAGTTGCCCACTATGTTGTACCTCTGCTTGACGCTTTGCAATTCTGTTGCCTTCATTTGTCGTGTGCTGGCAGTGCCTTGTGGCGGCGCGCGGCGACAATCCGCTCCGCTCACGCAGGCGCATATCTCCTGCAAAGTTACACATTTTATCTGACATAGCGCACAGGCGGCGGTGAATTTTGAGGGTAAAGGTGAAAAAGCCGCCCCCTCAAAAGTTAAAAGTTAAAAGGTAAAAGGTAAAAAAGCCATACGGAAGAGACTTGGAGGCAGACTTTAAAAGTAAAATGGTAAAAGGGTAAAAAGGTAAAATGCCATGCGGAAGAGACTTGGCTGTTATGCGCAAAAGCTATTGTCTGAACTCCTGCAACTCCTGGGCTCCTGTCTCCTAAACTGCCGTCTGCACTCCTGTCTCCGGTCTCCTGCCTCCTGAAATTTAACACTTCGGAAACCGGCGAAATAGAAAACGAAAAACGCCGTGCGATGAAATATCTTGACAAAAACGCCGCCTTGTTGCGCCAAACGTGCCGTTTCGGATTGCGAAACGGCACGTTTGGGAGTGCGAAACGGCACGTTTGGGAGTGCGATACATCCTGTTTTGCAAGGCAAAACGGCGCATATTGCAGGTCGTTTTGGGGCAAAAAACGCGGTTTTCGGTCGCTTTTCGGCAGATATCAGGGTGGCGTTTGTTGTACATTTCTCACGAATCTTCCATAACTCCCGTGGCTTACAGGATGTTACGGCTGCACGCCCATTTTCGCGTTATTTGCGGGCTGAATTACCCTTTTCCGCGAAAACGCGATTCTCGGAGGCCTTCGCGCTGCGGAAATTAACATTATTGACATCATTTAAGTCATGGCGGCGCAATTGTCGCCCAGGGTGTTTGGGCGGCTTATGGCTGCCGCTTTCTCATCACCTTGCGGGCGAATGCGCCCATCACCTCCTTGAACTCGTCGGGCAGTCGGCTCATCACTTCGCCGGCAATCTCTGCCGGCACACCGCCGTAATAGGCTTCGGCTATGCTCCCGGCTATGGCTCCCTGCGTGTCGGCATCGCCGCCGAGCGACACGGCCAGCCGCACCGCGCTCTCAAAGTCGGTGCTGTCGAGGAAGGCGATGATGGCCTCCGGCACCGAGCCTTGGCAGGTCACGTCGAATGAGTAGGCGGGGCGTATCTCGTCGCACGTGCGGTGCAGGCCGTAGCCGAAGTCTGCTTCCACCCGCATTCTCATCTCCTCTTTGGTGCAGCCCGTGCGGGCAAGGAATATGCATGCCGCCGTGGCCTGCGCTCCCTTGATGCCCTCCGGGTGGTTGTGGGTCACGGCTGCGCTCTCCTCGGCCTTCTGCAGGGTCTCTTCGAGGGTGCCGAAAGCCCAGCCCACGGGGCTCACGCGCATGGCCGACCCGTTGCCGAAGCTGTTGTATGGCTGCGGGTCGCCAGAGGCTATCCATCGGTTGAACATTCCGCCATATCCCGCCGCGTAGCGCCTGCCGTAGCCCTGCATCACGCGGGCGAGGTCGCCGCCATTGGTCAGCCAGTCGGCCACGGCCACCGTCATCACCGTGTCGTCGGTGAAAGCGGCGCGTGCCGGAAACAGCTCGAACGCTGTTGACTTCACCGGGCGGAACTCATGGACAGAGCCAATGATGTCGCCTGCCATTGCGCCGATGGGGAACTCTGCGCCGCCCAGCATCGCGTCGAGAAACTCTTGCGGCAGACTGACGTTGGCCAACGCCGCCGCCCCGGCGAACAGCGGGGCTATGTCGCTGTCGCTGAACCCGGCTATGCCGCAGCCTATCCGCGTGACGAGGAAGTGCAGCCCGGGGTGATCCGCCGCAAAAGCCGTAAACTCGTCAACGTAGGGGCGTATCGTCTCCACGCCGCCCTGCATCGTGGGTATGGCATACGACTGCCCTTGCAGACCCGTGCCGCGCCCCCACACCGCGCCGAAGAGGCGCATGGCCGTGAGCGCGGCCCCGCCCCCGTGCGCCCCCTGCAGGTTGCTCCCGAACACGAAGACCTCGTTCTCCTTCAGTTCCTTGACGTATGCCGGCGTTATGCCACACCGTCTCGCGCTCTTGTCTCCTTTTGTTTCCATTGCTTTTTGTATGTTGTCTTAGGGTTTGCCTGTTTGTGCAAAAATACGCTTTTTGCCCGACGCATCCCCAACGTGCAACCTATATTTAGGATAATTTGTGCTTTGCGCCATATATAAATATGTATATGGGCCATCGGGGCGTTGCGAACATTTTCATCAAACGCATAAATAAAAGATTCGGAAAAGTTTTGTCGTTTGTATTAAAAATGGTAACTTTGCACCCGATTTCCATAAAATAGTTGAATGAAGAATGACAATCTGAAAAATCAGTATCGTGTAAATGAACAGATACGCGTGCGCGAAGTCCGCATAGTCAGCGACAGCGGGTCTTCAGTTGTGCCCACACGCCAGGCCCTTGACATGGCCCGTGACAAGGGGGTTGACCTTGTTGAGATTTCTCCCAACGCCAATCCTCCCGTTTGTCGTCTCATCGACTATTCGAAGTTCATCTACCAACAGAAGAAGCGCGCCAAGGAACTGAAGGCCAAGCAGGCTCGTGTGGAGGTGAAGGAAATACGCTTCGGACCGCAGACGGACGAGCATGACTACCAGTTCAAGCTGAAACACGCCAAGGAGTTCCTCGAAGACGGCAACAAGGTGCGTGCCTATGTGTTCTTCCGCGGCCGTTCCATCCTGTTCAAGGAGCAGGGAGAGGTGCTCTTGCTGCGCTTTGCCAACGATCTCGAAGAGCTGGGCAAGGTGGAGAGAATGCCATCGCTTGAGGGGAAGAAGATGTTCATATACATCGCCCCCAAGAAGGTAGGTGCCGTGAAGAAGAGCCAGCAGGCAACCGACCGCGAGAGGAGAGAGGCCGAGGCAAAGGCCGTGTCGGCGCAAGCTCCCGAGGTGGAGGAGGCACCGGTCGGAGGCGGACTGCTGGCCAACGCCAAGATAAGCGCCGACGCCTTGAAGAAGCTCAAGGGCGAGGAATAAGCCCGGCGGCGGCATAGAGATGACGAAAATGTGCGTAACGCCCGGTATATGCGTTGCCACTGTATAATAAATAACAACTAATTAAACATTAAAAAATGCCAAAAGTAAAGACAAATTCCGGTGCAAAGAAGAGATTCCGTTTCACCGGTACAGGTAAGATCAAGAGACATCACGCTTACCACAACCACATCCTGACAAAGAAAACCAAGAAGCAGAAGCGCAACTTGGATCACAGTGCCATTGTGGATCGTGACAACATGAAGCAGGTTCGCGACTTGCTGTGTCTCCGTTAATCCTAATTGTCTAACGTTTAAAGTAAGAAAACTATGCCAAGATCAGTAAATCACGTTGCTTCGAGAGCAAAGAGGAAGAGAATACTTAAACTTACGCGTGGTTATTTCGGAGCCCGCAAGAACGTATGGACCGTAGCCAAGAACACCTGGGAGAAAGGTCTCACATACGCATACCGTGACCGCCGTACCAAGAAGCGCAACTTCCGTTCGTTGTGGATTCAGCGTATCAACGCTGCCGCACGTCTTGAGGGCATGAGCTACTCTGTGCTCATGGGTGCGCTCAACAAGGCTGGAATAGAGATCAACCGCAAGGTGCTCGCCGACCTCGCCGTGAACAATCCGGAGGCTTTCAAGGCCATTGTTGCAAAGGTGAAGTAAGGTTATTGCGCAGCATTTTTGCGTCATATCATAAGGCCGCGACGGGCATAGACACTCGTTGCGGCCTGTTTTTTGTTTCCGGCCCTTGCGGCTCGGATGCTGTTTGGGGCAGCATTTCGCCACCGGCGTTTCGGTTGACCGCAGTGTCAGGCATGGCAGTGCGGCAATGATTGCGGCCTGGTGGGGCATCGCCCGGCGTGTCGGGGCGCACCTTGCCGGATATGGTAATATGGACATTAATATGGCAAAGCAAATGAGTTGGATGATACTTATAGTGGCCGGGCTGTTTGAGTCGGCCTTCGCTTTCTGCCTTGGCAAGATGAAGGAGGCGGCCGGGGTGGAGCTTTATTTGTGGGGAGCGGGCTTTCTGGTCAGCCTTACGCTGAGCATGGTGCTGCTTGCCAAGGCCGTGCATACGCTTCCTATCGGTACGGCTTACCCCGTGTGGACGGGGATTGGCGCTGTGGGAACGGTGGTGCTGGGCATCGCTTTCCTGCATGAGCCGGTGTCGGCCGCGCGCATAGTCTTCATCACAACGCTCATCGGCTCTGTTGTCGGGCTGAAGATGGTAGCCTGATTTTGGGCTGCCGCATAGGTTGGCGCCCTTTTGTTGTGTAACGGTTCGGGAGCCGTCGCATGACAGACTGACGCCCTTGTTCGCGCGTTTGTGGCTTGCGCGGGCTTTTGTCTGTCATCCGGCAGCTCCCGAACTGCATCATCTTGCGATGTCGTCGCTCCATTGGCGTAGTGCCGGTGTGGGCGTTTTGTCGTGCTGGGCATTGGTAGGCGTGGTGTGGCCGCTGTCCTTTTGTGTCATGCCCGGTCGCCGTCCGCCATCACTCGTGGCTTTATTGCAATGGATTCCAGCCTTGTGCTTTCAGTTCAAACTCGTTGTCATCGCGCGTCACAAGCACGCGGCCGAGGCTCTCTTTGGTGATGTGGCCTATCAGTTTCACGTCGTCCATGTCCTTGATTTTCTCGTGGTCGCCTATCGGGACGGTGAACAGCAGCTCGTAGTCCTCGCCTCCGTTCAGCGCGCAGGTGGTCACGTTCATGTTCAGTTCCTCGGCCATTACGGCGGTCTGGTAGTCTATCGGCAGGTTCTTCTCGTATATCCGGCAGCCCACGTGGCTTTGTGTGCAGATGTGAATCAGCTCGCTCGACAGTCCGTCGCTTATGTCCATCATGGCCGTCGGACGCACTCCCGCCTCGCGCAGTCGGGCTATGATGTCGCCCCGCGCCATACCTTCGAGCTGGCGTTGCAGCAGGTATTCCTTGCCCGCGAAGTCGGGCTGGAAGTGTGCGAGCTGCTCCATGGCGCGCTTGTCGCCGCGCTTCTTGGCCTCGTCCACCTGCTGGTAGTAAACCGATTTCTCGCGTTCGAGCAGCTGCAGGCCCATGTAAGCCGCGCCGAGGTCGCCCGATACGCATATCAGGTCGGTGTCTTTTGCCCCGTCGCGATATACGATGTCTTCCTTGTTTGCCTCGCCGATGCAGGTCACGCTGACGGCAAGCCCTGTGAAAGATGACGTGGTGTCGCCTCCCACTATGTCGACTCCCCAGCGGTCGCAGGCCGCCCGCAGCCCGGCGTAGAACTCCTCCATGTCCTCTACGGTGAACCGCTTGCTCAGCGCGAGGCTCACCGTGAGCTGGCGCGGCGTGCCGTTCATGGCGAAGATGTCGCTGATGTTGACCTGTGCCGACTTGTATCCGAGGTGGCGCATATCGGTGTACGTGAGGTCGAAGTGCACGCCCTCCATGAGCATATCGGTGGTGACGAGCACCTCCTTGTCGGGATAATGGAGCACGGCACAGTCGTCGCCCACGCCGCGCAGCGTCGAGGCGTTCTTTGGCTTTATGCCTTCGGTGAGATGCTTTATAAGTCCGAACTCACCAAGTTTTGATATGTCGGTCATTGGTTTCTTGCCTTCTCATGCCCTGTTAATCATCTCCCGCATTATCTCCGTCATCAGGGGCTGCGCCTTGTTGGCCGCTATCTGCACCTCCTCGTGGCTCACTTCCACAGGAGTGTCCTCCAGTCCGAGGTCTGTGATGATGCTGATGCCGAAGGTGCGGATGCCGCAGTGGTGGGCAACGATGACTTCCGGTACGGTGCTCATGCCCACTGCGTCGCCTCCGAGGCGGTGGTACATCTTATATTCGGCCGGTGTCTCGAACGTTGGCCCCTGCACTCCCACATACACGCCGTGCACCACTCGGATGCCCTTCTCGGCGGCTATGGCGTCGGCTTGGGCTATGAGCTGGCGGTCGTAGGTCTCATGCATATCGGGGAAGCGTGGTCCGGTGGGGAAGTTCTTGCCCCTCAGCGGGTGCTCGGGGAAGAAGTTTATGTGGTCGGTTATTATCATCAGGTCTCCTATCTTGAACTCCGGGTTCATGCCACCCGATGCGTTGCTCACGAAGAGAGTCTTGATTCCGAGCTCGTACATCACGCGTATGGGGAACGTGACTTCCTTCATCGAGTAGCCCTCGTAGTAGTGGAAGCGGCCTTCCATGGCCATTATGTCCTTTCCGCCGAGCTTGCCGAAGATGAGCTTTCCTGCGTGTCCCTCTACGGTTGACACCGGGAAGTTTGGTATTTCCTTGTAGTTGAACTCGTAGGTGTCAGTTATTTCTGAAGCTAATTGTCCGAGGCCTGTTCCCAATATTATTGCCGTTGTCGGGCTTGTGGTCATCCTTTGCCTTAGCCAGGATGCTGTTTCTTGAATTTTTTCGTACATAGCCAATTATGTTTTCGTTGAATTTTTCTTCTTGGTCGAGCATGAACCGTATTCTCACGGGCAGTGCGTACATGGCCCGGCGTGTGTTGTCGGCCAGTCCGTCGATGCCGTGCAGCCTTGCAGCGTCCTTCTCTGTGGTGACGATGAGGCGCGGTTCGGGCAGCGCCTCGAACTCGCTGTTGATGCGGGCGATGTCGTCCCGGCTGAAGTCATGGTGGTCGCCGAAGGTCATTGGGGTGATGTTCGGACAGTGTGGGGCGAGGTCTATCATCATCTGCTTGGGCGAGGCGATGCCCGTGAGCAGCAATATGTGGCTGTCGTGGGGAATCGTTGACAGCTCGCGCGGCTTGCCTCCGAACACCGGGCGCAGCGGCTCGTAGTCGAGCCGGGTGAAGAACAGCTGTTGGTATGGGAACAGGTTCATGGCCTTGGTTATCACGCGGAACTCCATCGGCTTCAGGTCGGCCGGGCATTTGGTCACGATCACTATGTCGGCGCGGTTCTTGCCCGACAGTTGTTCGCGCAGCCTGCCGGCAGGCAGCAGCTTGTCGTAGATGATGAGCCGGTGGTAGTCCACGAGCAGGATGTTGATGCCGGGCTTCACGTAGCGGTGCTGGAACGCGTCGTCGAGCAGCACAACGTCAGGGCATTTGCCCCTGCCTGTTGCCATCAGGCGGCGTATGCCGTCGCGGCGGTCCTTGTCCACGGCCACCGTCACGTCGGGAAACTTGCGCTTCATCTGGCACGGCTCGTCGCCCACGGTGCGTGCCGTGGCTTTGTTGTCGGCGATGACGAACCCCCTGCTCTTGCGTTTGTAGCCCCGGCTGAGCACGGCCACGCGGCACTTTCCGCGCAGCAGGCTTATGAGATACTCCACGTGTGGCGTCTTTCCGGTGCCGCCCACGGTGATGTTGCCCACCGAGATGACCGGCACGCTGAAGCTTTCCGACTTCAGGACGCCGAGGTCGAAGAGCGCGTTGCGCACCCTTACGCCGGCTCCGTAGAGCCAGCTGAGCGGCAGCAGCCACTTGTTTATCTTTATGAAATCTCCTTCCACGAGAGGTGTTGTCTGTGGGTTGTGTTTATGTTTCTTGCGGTTTTGGCGTGGCGGTTGGCCCGTCGCAGGCCGCTGTTCGGCTTGCGCCTTACTTTATCACCAGCCTGAATGGCACGCGGGCTTGTATGGCGTTGTGCCTGTTCAGGTTCTTGACAAACTTGAACGGGGCGTAATACTCTCCGAGGGCAGCCTTGAGTTGCTCGTCGAGGTAGTTGTCCTTGGCGGTTGACACTGCCAGTATCTGGTCCATCCAGCTGGGCGGTGTCGGATAGCTGGCGGTGCTGTATTCTGTCAGTCCGGCCAGTTCGGCAGCCTTGGCCGTTGCTTCCGGCAGTCCGCCAAGCCCGTCGACGAGCCTCACCTTGAGCGCGTCTCTGCCCAGCCACACGCGTCCTTGCGCTATGCTGTCCACGTCGGCGGCCTTCATCCTGCGCCCGTCGGCCACTCGATTCACGAACAACCGGTATCCGCGGTCTATGTATGCGTTGAGATAGGCCATCTCCTCGGCGTTGAAAGGCCGTGCCTGCGTGCCGAAGGCACTGTGGCGGTTGGTCTTCACCTCGTCGAACTTGATGCCCAGCTTGTCGGTGAGCAGTCCGCTGAAGTCGGGGAACATCCCGAAGATGCCTATCGAGCCGGTCAGCGTGGTAGGCTCCGCGTAGATGTAGTTGGCGGCGCAGCCTAGGTAGTAGCCGCCCGAGGCGGCCATGCCGCCCATCGACACAACCACGGGCTTGCGCTCCTTGAGCCTGCTCACGGCGTGCCATATCTGCTCCGATGCGTATGCGCTGCCGCCGCCGCTGTTGACGCGCAGCACCACAGCTTTTATGTCATCGTCGTCAGCCAGCCGCTCTATGTCCTTGCACACCGCGTCGGCCGCGATGCATGGCGACGACGACAGGCCGCCGGGGTTGGTGTCCACCACGTCGCCGTATGCGTAATATACGGCCACCTTCTCTCCCTTTGTTTTCTTCGTTTCTGGCAGCAGCTTCATGTCGTCCAGCGTCAGTTGGTTGATGCTTCTGCCTTCGCCGGTGCCGAGCAGGCGTTTCACCTCACTGCGCATCTCGTCAGAATAAAGCAGTTTGTCCACCAGTTTCATATTCAGATATGCCGTAGGGTCGGCCAATGCCACGAGGCTGTCTGCGTATTGGTTGAGCGTTGCCTTGGGCAACTTGCGGCTGCGGGCCACGTCGGCGAGCATCACGTCCCACGTTCCGCCTATATATGCGGCCACCTGCTGGCGGTTGGGCTCGCTCATCTTGTCGGCGGTGAAGGTCTCGGGCGCGCTCTTGTACTTGCCGACCTTGGCCAGTTGCATCTTCACTCCGAACTTGCCGAGCAGGTCTTTGAGGAACACTGGCTGTGCCGCCAGTCCGTGCCAGTCAAGCATTCCGTGCGGGTTGAGGTACACGCGGTCGGCCACCGAGCAGATGTAGTAGGTCATCTGCGTGTAGGTGTCGGCGTAGGCCACTATCCATTTGCCGCTCTCCTTGAAGTCTTCGAGCTGCTTGCGTATGGCCTGTGCCGACGCTGGCGAGTCGCTGCCGAACATTCCCGCCTCTATGTATATGCCCTTTATCTTGTTGTTCTCCTTTGCTTTGCGTATGGCGTTGGTCACGTCATCAAGTCCCATGTAGGGGTTCTCGCCGCCTGTCAGCTGGCTCATCACGTTGTCTTGCGCCCTCTCTTCGAGCAGACCCGACAGCGACAGCACGAACACGGAGTTGTCTTTCACCGAAGGCTTGGCCTGTTCGCTGGCAATCATGCCCACGAGCGAGATGATGCCAATCACGGTCATTGCCGCCGATACCACTATGATGCCGGTTATGGTCGCGAGGGTGTACTTCAGGAATTCTTTCATAATAGGTCGCGTTTTGTTTTGTATTTATGTATGCTGTCGTTTGCCGTGCGCCGCTGTCAGCCTGCCGCCAGTCTGCCGTTGGCGCGGCATATCTTTTGCACAGATGACGCAAACGAGCGGAAACGGAACTTGTTCCGAGTTTCCCGAGTGCAGCTTATCTTCTGCAAAGATAGTAAATTTTCTTCCGTTTCGCATTGCAAAAAGGTAAAAATATAGGCGTGCGGCAAGCAAATCCGGCATATTCCCTGTCATTGTGGGCAGCTTAGGCACTGTCGGCGGGTGTGTGGATGAGGCGCGCTTGGCCTGTTAACATCTTGCAGTGAGTGTTAAAACTTTTGGTGGCGATGCGGCTGTGGATGGCGTCATCGCGGCTGGAAGGCACGGGCGGGGGCAAAAAGCGGCTTCTTGGCTTTGTTCTTGCAATGGTTTGAAAATCAGTGTTTTAACTGTTGTGGTGACTCCCGGCACCGCTGTTTCCCCCGTTGTAATGCGCCAGAAATGTGCGTGAAACGGCCTCTTTTGTTGGAAATCAGTGTGCAAGAAGGCTCGTTTCGGGTTTCAAAACGGCCTGTATTGCCCTGCGTTTCGTGCCGTTTTGCGATGCGAAATGGCGCGAATCGCTTTTTGTGTTTGTGTTTTTGGTCTTGTGGCGGTGACTTTCTTTGTTCCACGTTTCTGTTTCGATGTTCCACGAAGTGTTAAATTCCGGCTTCGCCCATTGCCTTTGGCGCGTTTTCAGGCGGTGCGGCCCGTGGGCTGACGAGGGTAGGCGGGTGTGCCGGTTGGGGCGCGTTTATGCCGGCATTAACTCCCCGCAGGCCGTCCGGTCACAGCTTGGCTCGTGACATCTTTTTGCGTCTCTTCCCGCTCTTTGTGCATATATAAGTGTAAAAATAACGATAAAAAGTGCAAATAATCCCGTTTTCTGTTGTCTTGTTGCATTGTGGTTGGAAAATAATTCGTATCTTTGCACCCGATAAGCCGCTTCCGGCGATTTGCTTGCAGGTCTGTCGGGGCAGTTCCATCAGGAGGCCATCGGGTGGCGTCATTTGTTCAGATATGTTTTTTTACAGGTTAATAATATAGTTTTAGTTAGTAATTTTTATGGTAATAGGATGGAGCCGGGCTGTGAAGTTCGGCTCTTTTCTTGTTCACTTCATATTAAATTATTAACTTTGCAGAAGTTAAGCTGCACTCGGGAAACTCGGAACAAGTTCCGTTTCCGCTCGTTTGCGTTAACTTTGCAGAAGTTAAGCTGCGCTCGGGATTGCCCCGGACGGCTCAGACAAGGTTCAGACTAATCAACAAACCAATAATTAAAGTATGAAATTCAGATTCATTTTGACGCTCGCATTCGCTTTGGCGTGCGTGGCGTCTCACGGCAAGAAGAAGGCCGCAGAAGTGTTTCCCGACGGCACTCCCATCCCCGAGTGGTTCAGCGACACGGCCAAGGTGGACGTGAACTCGCTCGGCACGAAGTACGTGATAACGGATTACGGCGTGAAAAACGATTCTGCCATCATCCAGACCGAGCAGATACAGGCCGTCATCGACAAGGCCGCCGCTGCCGGCGGGGGCGTGATCGTGATTCCGGAGGGCACCTTCCTCAGCGGCTCGCTGTTCTTCAAGCAGGGCACGCACCTGTATCTTGAGAAGGGGGCTGTGCTGAAAGGCAGCGACCGCATACGCAACTTCAAGCTCGTGAAGACGCGCATGGAGGGCCAGACTCTCAACTATTTCGCCGCGCTGGTCAACGCCGACGGCGTTGACGGATTCACCATCGCAGGCCACGGAACCATCAACGGCAATGGCCGCAACTATTGGGAGGAGTTCTGGATACGCCGCCAGTACAACCGCCAGTGCACAAACCTTGAGGCCATGCGTCCGCGCCTGGTTTACATATCCAACTCCAAGAACGTCACGGTGCAGGACGTGAGGCTGATAAACAGCCCGTTCTGGACCAACCACCTGTACAAGTCGGAGAACATTCGCTATCTGGACTGCTACATCTACGCCCCCACCAGCGGCATAAAGGCCCCGAGCAGCGATGCCATAGACCTCGACGTGTGCAAGAACGTGCTCATTCGCGGCTGCTACATGAGCGTCAACGACGATGCCGTGGTGCTCAAGGGCGGCAAGGGAACGTGGGCCGACAAGGATCCGGACAACGGCCCCTGCTCCAACATAATCATCGAAGACTGCACTTACGGCAAGGTGCACGGCTGCCTGACCCTGGGCAGTGAGTCGCTCCACGACCGCAACGTGATACTGCGCCGCTGCACCGTCACCGACGCCAACCGCGTGCTCTGGCTCAAGATGCGCCCCGACACGCCGCAGCACTACGAGTATGTCACTGTCGAAGACCTCACGGGCAACTGTTCGAGCTTCCTCGTTGTGCGACCCTGGACGCAGTTCTTCAAGCCCGAGAAGCGCGATGATATGCCCCTGTCCACCTGCAACAACATCACCATAAGGAACATAAAGATGTCGTGCAAGAACTTCTTCGACGTGGGTAAGTCGGACAAGTACCGTCTCACGGACTTCGCTTTCGAGGATTGCGACGTGCAGGACGAGAAGCTGGCCTTCGACAAGTCGCTCATCGAGAACTGCACTGTGAAGAACCTGAAGATAAACGGCAAGGAGGTGAAATAAGCCTCCCCGCCCTACAATAGTTTTACAATCGGAGCGCACATACGGCGCCGGGGCAATGTCCGTGCGGCCGTATGTGCGCTCCGATTGTCCTGAAAAGTTGTAAATGCTGTATGGCAAGACCGGCCGCTCCGGCTCTTCCTGTGTCACATTGCGCTGTTTTTCTCGTACTTGCGGATGAACGTTGTCATGGCGATGAAGCCCAGAGCCACCACCGGGACGCCCACCAGGGCGGCGTAGCGGTAGGGCAGTCCTTGCTCCATGGGCAGTCCGCCGCAGTAGGCTCCGAGGGCGTTGCCAAGGTTGAAGGCCACCTGTATGGCCGCGCCGCCGAGCATCTCGCCGCCCGGGGCGTACTTGAGTATGAGGAACTGTTGCGGGCTGCTCACTGCGAAAAGCCCTGTCGTGCACACCACCATGAGCGCGGCCGACAGCCATCCGTGGTGAGCGAAGAGGAAGATGAGCGTCAGCGCCACCACCACTATGGCCTGGGTGCAGGCCGCCACGCGCCCCGGTGTGTAGCGGTCGGACAGCCGTCCGCTCGTCAGGTTGCCCACCACCATGCCGAACCCGGCGGCCACCATGAGCAGCGACACCGTCTCCGGCGGGAAGCCGGCCTCCGTTGTCATCAGCGGACTGATATAGCTGTACCAGCAGAATATGCCTCCGTTGCCGAACATGGTGGCCGCGAGGATGAGCCACGGCGCACCGCTGCGCAAGAAGCGGAACTGCCCTTTGTAGCCGTTGTCGGGCAGGGCGTCGATGTGTGGCACCCACTTCCATATATAATATAGCACGAGCAGGCTTATCAGTGCCACCAGCACGAACGGCACGCGCCACGATATGTTGCCGCTCAGGGCCGTGCTCAGCGGCACGCCGAACAGGTTGGCTATGGTCATGCCCGCCACCATGATGGACACCGCGCCCGTCTTGTGGCGCTCGTCGGCCAGTCTCACCGCCGCGATTGAGGCCACGCCGAAGTAGGCGCCGTGGGGAAGTCCGGCAATGAACCGCGCCGCCAGCATCATGCCGTAGCTCGGCGAGACGGCGCAGAGCACCGCCCCGAGCAGCATCATGGCGGCCAGTGCGAGCAATATCCGCTTGGGGCTGTACTTGTGGGCGACGGTGAGCAGCGGCGCGCCGCAGCACACTCCGATGGCGTAGGCCGATATGAGGTGGCCCGCCTGTGTGATGGTTATGCCCAGTCCGCGGGCAACGTCGGGCAGTATGCCCATCATGACAAACTCCGTCATGCCCAGGGCGAGTGTGCCGAAGGCCAGTGCTATAAGTCCTTTTTTCATAATCTTCGGGTCAGCCTCATGCGCTTGCGCACGTTGTGGCACTTGGTGTGGCGTGGCGGCGCGGCCTCGTTTACACCTATGTGTCATATATGGTGCGTTTGCGTTCGGCTTTGTTTGCTTTTCTGTGTTGTTGTTTCCTGAATGCAATTTGATGCCTCGTCGCTTCCCGTGCGCGGCGTTCCGTTTCACGGGGTGGGGCGGAGGATGGCTTTTTCGCGCTGCAAAATTAAGTCTTTTTCCCTTATTACGGAATGTAACGGCAGGTTAAATGGAGTTAAAACGCTGCTCTTCGGAGATGCCATACCGGCATTTTTGCTACCTTTGTATAAGGCGGGCTGCACTCGGAGTACGGCAGTATGTGTTGCTGTCCGTGCGGGGCTGTTTTGCGAAACGTGCCGTTTTGCATCGCGAAACGGGTCGTTTCATCGCCTAAAACGGCACGTTTCGGAGGCTAAAATGGGTTGTTTTGCAACGCGCTGAGTATCAGATGGTTGCGCAGAGTGAAAGGAATCGGGTAAAAAAGCGTTAGGAAATGGAACTGAGCAAGATAAAGAGAGCGTTGGCGCACGGTGCGCCGGTCATTGTGTTTATGGTTCTCGTTGGGTCGTCGGCCGTGGCAAGCGTGGGCAGCTATTGCGCTGCGGAGAGCCGCATAGAGGGCGACTTGCGGCAGGCTTTGGCAGACACCATTGCCGCCAAGGGCAGCTATTATGCCGCAGCGGATACCATAAAGTCGTTCGGCAGGATGCAGGCCGTGGCGGGCGGAAGCGTGGCCCTGCGCGTGGCCGATGCCGACTTCCGCCGCAACATAGGCAATGAGCGGTTGCGGGATGACGCATATTTGGAGGTGAGAGTGCCCGGCGGAGCTGCCGGCAGCGGATGTATTGCGGCCGACGGAGCAGGAAGGCTGGCCACAGAGGCCGTGGTGCTGCGCTCGGCCGACGGCGCGCCGGCTGTCGTCTTGCGCGGTTGCGCGGGCTGTTCGCGCGCGTCGGTGCTGTTCATGTCCGACCAGCGGCTGTCCTTGTTGCTCTTCGCCTCGGCCCTGTTGTGGGCGGCGGGGTGCGTGGCGCGCCGCAGGAGAGTGGGCGTGGCGCAGCCATTGGCGCCGGCTTTCGGCGGGCTCAGGCTTTCGGCCGGAGGCACTGTTTTTCTCGACACGGCGGGCGAGCCGCTCCGCCTCACGCCCATGCAGCACAGGCTTCTGGCCATGTTCTTCGCCGCCGAGGGCCACAGGCTGTCGCACGGCGAGATATGCGACGCGCTGTGGCCAAAGAAACCCGACGCCTCCGCCACGCTCTACACGCTCATAAAGCGGTTGCGCGCCGTGATAGAACAGCGCAGCAGCCTGCGCATAGAGAGCGACCGCGGACAGGCTTACAGGCTGACAGACAGGTAGTTGGCCGCTGTGTCAGACTTCTGTCAGACGCGTGCCGGCCTGTTGTCAGTCAGATGTCAGCCGCCGTTTTCGTCTTTTGTGTAAACCGATATTATCTTTGCGCCTGATAATCAGTGTAAAGATATGAGAACAATAGCAGTCATTGTTTTTGTCGTTGTGGCCGCCGCATCGTGCGTTGACATAGTGAGTCCGTGCACGGAGCTGAGGCCGTTTGCCGATGTTTTGTGCGAAGAGATCTACCGGGCCGACCTGCTCACCTATACCGACGGGCTGTTCGGCTACTCAGCGAGCTATCCCGCCTGCTTCAGGCGCGACCGCAACGAGCCTTCGTTCGGTCGCGGCCGTGCCCGCTTCTGCCATGACAGTTGGACTAACATTGCCCTTGAGTGCTACGTGACGCGGGCCGTTGGCCCCGACAATGCCGCCGTGTGCGACATACGGCGCATGGGGCGTATGCTCCGCGCAAGGCCAAAGCCTGTGGGCGGCGGGGCTTATATACTGAGCGGACCGCTCTATGAAGGCGGCACGAGGATAGACGGTTACGGCCACTATACTAAGTGTGTGCGCACGGGCAAGCTGTGGTTCTGCTATGCTCTCAGCTATCCCGAGGAGTATCGCGACAGCCTCGGGCGGCTCTTTGCGCTTATAGACCACTGGCAGCCGTGGGCCAAACCGGCGCAGATAAGGAGGCGCGCGGCATGAGGGCGTGGCTGGCTGTGGCCTTGGCTTTGTGGCTGGCCACGGGCGTATGCGCCCAGACGGCCGACTCGCTCGGCCTGAAAGAAGTCGTGGTGGAGGGTGCGCGGGTGGTCAGCAAGGCCGACGGGCAGGTGATATATCCCACGGACGGGCAGAAAGAAGCGTCGGCAACGGTCTACGGAGTGCTGGCCAAGGTGGGCTTGCAAGGGCTGCGCGTGGACGAGGTGATGCACACATTGACGCCGCTCGACGACCGTGGCAGCGTGGAGGTGCGGCTGAACGGCATCCCGGCCACGGCCCAAGACCTGCTCAGGGTGGCTCCCGCAGACCTGTTGCGCATAGAGTATTCCGACTCGCCGGGCGTGCGCCACGGGCGCGATGTGGGCAGGGTGGTCAATCTCGTGGTGCGCGTCGCCGTGTCGGGATATGCCGCAGGGGCGCACCTCTCTAACGCCGTCACAGCTGCCGTGGGCCGTGACAATGTTTATGTGTGGGCCAACCGCGGCAAGGGCGAGGTGGGGCTGGACTATGGTGTGGCTTATCACAGGTTTGGCGACGTGCGCCGGGAGGAGACAGCCCGCTACCTCATGCCCGACAACACCGTGCGCACCGTGGCCCGGCGCGATGTGGACGGGCTGCGGTCTGCCGTCTCGCACAGTGTCGGCATCACCTACAGCCTGCGTCCGGACAGCACTTTGGCCTTGCAGGCGCGGCTCCGTGCCGACGTAGGCCGCACGCCGCACGATGACAGTCGCCGCCTTGTGACCGGCACCAGTGGGGCGGTCGTGGCACAGCTACGGCAGGCCGGGCGCAGTGCTGCGCCCGTGGCCGACGTGTTTCTCGACGCGCGTCTCGGCCTGCGCAGTCGCCTTACGGTGAGCATGGCGGCTGCGCTCGACAACCGCCGGAGCGACTATTATTATGATGAAGGCTCGCCATACGCTTACCATCTGCGCGGGCGCAGCTATCGGTTTGACGGCGAGGCGGTGCTGGAGAGCCGCTTCCGGCCGTTCACCGCGTTGCTCGGCCTGCTTTGTTCGCAGCGTTATGATGCCGCGGATTACGGCGGCGATGTGGCCGCAAGCGACCGTTCGCGCACGTCGGACGTATATGCTTTCGCCCAGTTGAAGGGGCGGTTATGGCGCATCGACTACGTTGCGGGGCTCGGTGTGAGCACATATTACTTTCGCCGCAACGCCTCTTCCCACCGCTTCACGCTGCTAAGGCCGAAGCTGACCGTGCAGTATCCCTTGGCCCGGAGGCTGAAGCTGCGCTATGACATAGAGCTTTCGGAGTATATGTCGTGCATGGCCGCCACGGGCAGTGCGGCGATAATGGTGAACAGCATGGAGGTGGACGAGGGCAATCCCGGCCTGCGTCCGTACCGCAGGGTGGAGCAGTCGTTGCGCCTTTCTTACGACGCGGCGCG
>CALUHC010000017.1 GCA_944320355.1 uncultured Prevotella sp.
CAAATATACACCCAAAAATTGAAATAGCGAGCGATATTCGATAATATTTAGATTTAATTATGATTGTAATAAGCTGGTTATTAATAGACATTTGCGATTATGTGATATTTTAAGATAGTACAGGTTCGAGAGCCTCTCTCTCCGCAACCAAAAACATAAAGTCCTTGAGTGGCACGCCGCTCAAGGACTTCGTCATATAAAGATGCGTGATGGAAAAGATATCGTGAACGTACTGAAATCTCTCATAGTCTGGCTGTGCTTCATTCCAGTGGCAGTGCTCAATGGCGGCTTGCGGGAGTATGTGTTGGCCAAAGCTATAGGCGAAGAATGGGCATTGCCTGTAAGCGGCGCCATATTAAGTGTGTGCGTGTTTCTGATCACCAAGCTTCTGCTGCCTCGAATAGCAAGAGTGAGCTCCAGCAAAGATTGTTGGGCAATAGGTGGATGCTGGCTCGTTTTGACCATCGCCTTTGAATTTGCGGCAGGACTGGCCGGAGACGATGCCCCAACGGATCTCATCGCTGCCTACAATCCGCTGACCGGTAATTTGTGGCTGTTGGTTTTGGCAACAACACTATTGTCACCGATTATAGTCAAGCATTTGTCAGGGAATGACTATTGAATTAATGCGAAGACAATATGGATTTGTCGGATTGGTTTAAAGGTTTCGAGAAAGGATTGTCCAGACTCACACCAGAGCAACGTGCCGCTTTCTTCTCTGAATGTGGCAAGAACTGCGTGAGTGGCGGCACACTTTCTATTTACAGAGAACTCTACGAGGATGCCAAAGGAGATATGGACGCTTTCTTTCTGCTGGCCAATGGATCGCCGGGAGTCAAGGGTGAGATCGTGGAACAAGGGCGTGTCTATCATCTTATATTTCTGGAGTGCACGTGCAATCTGTGCAAGAAGGGTTACGTCACCACGCCCATGGTCTGTGAATGCTCCAGGCAAAGTGTCATTTATTCTTTGAAAAGCCTTTGGGAAAAGCAAGACTTTACCGTGACGCTGTGCCATTCCATTTTGCAAGGCAGAGATAACTGCAAGATGCGCATAGAGGTTTTGTGATAACAGCAGATGGCTCTTTGCGCCCAAGCCGGGGCTAGTCTCAGCCCGCCAATCATGCTTACCGACATGAGCTTGCACGTGCCAACGTGAGTTCGGCACATCAGACATTTACTTAATAAGGTTTGGGGGAGCGTACAACCTACTCCACTTGCCATTTACTCTGCATAAACACCATCATACTTTCCTGAAATTCCCCATCTCATCAAAAAAATAGGAGTGTTCCAATCCCCATTTATCCATCATTCGTATAATCGGTATCAGCGAAAGGCCTGTATCAGTCAGCCTATATTCTGTACGTGGAGGCGTTTCGTGATATACTGTTTTTGAAATGATTCCCATAAACTCCATTTCACTCAATTGTTGCGCAAGCACTCGCTTTGTTGCCCCAGGAATAACACGCAGAAACTCACTCGGACGAAGGAGACCGCGATTCATACAATTTATCAAGTACGCTTTCCACTTACCGCCGACCATCATTTGATAAATGGTTACACCGCAATCAAGGTCTATTGGTATCTTCCTTTCGTATTTCATATACAAATACTGATGAGCTTTTGTTTGCAAAAATACGCAAAAAACATTAGGTGATAAAATATTCTCCGGGTGATAAATTTGCCACTTATTGCATATATATTGCTTTCAAACTAATTTTGCAGCAAAAAAGCAAAGACAAAAAAATGAAGAAGATTTGTTTATTATTTATTTCATTCATTATCAGTAACAGTATTATGGCTCAAAAAATCAGACAATCATCAGGAGTGCTGACCGATGAAATTTGTGACATATTGCGTCATGCGGCGATGGAAAAAAGTCGCGAAATGAACCTTGACATTAGTTTCGCCATCGCGGATGCGGACGGTCTCCCCCGTTTGTTCCAGCGTTTTGGCAATGCACTTGTGTTAAGCACTATACTTGTACCGGCAAAAGCCTACACATCGGCAATCACGCAGACCCCCACAGGCGAACTTCGGGAATCAGTCTCCGACAATAGGGATTTGATGGGTATGAACACTTGCGACCGAAAGATTACAGTTGTCCCAGGTGGATACCCTTTATTTGTTGACGGCAAAATTGCCGGCGCCATAGGCGTTGGAGGAGGCACCAAAGACCAGGACTTGCAAATTGCAGAATATGTTGTGAGAAAATTCCAGGAAGCCGTTTACCAATAAGCAATCACCCTAGGACTGTTTACTGGCAGCCCCAGGCATTATGTCCAGCGCCCAGGCCGCCTAAACCAGACATGGAAACACAAGCAGCCAGAGGCGTTCCGGCACAGGCACTAGCCCCGCCGCCGGAACGCCACCGGGCGAAAACGGCAAGCAAAACCGCCAGCGCCTCCAACTGTCACCTATAGTCTTTCGGGCCGTATTTTACCTCGCATATCACCTTCCCCTTATCCTTAGCCGAATGGTAAGTGTAAGCAAAGCTATAGCCCGCGTCCTTATAGTCTTTCACTGACGTGGCGTTCTTGACCTGTTCCAGCAACACACCGTACACATTGGCATCGTTCACAATGTCTGCATTGTCCATGTTGCCACTCAGGGTGTAATAATAGTGCAGAGTGTGCGTGGCGCGGTCGAACGTCATGCTGTCTATCGTCATGCCCTCTCCAATGGGGGCGGGGCATTTCTTCGACGTGTATTCCCTGGCCTCGCGCTCGCATCTCTCTTCGAGACTTTCCTGACACGACACTGACATACAGGCCAACGCCGCTATCAATATGGTTGTCTTTCTCATCGTGTTCCCTTTCTTTGCCGCTTTACTTTATTAAAAAGATAATGCCATCGAGAGGGATGAAAACTTGCTTTCAAATCCCCAAGCGCAGCTTATCTCCTGCAAAGGTACAAATAACTTGTGACAAAACAGCAAACGAGAGGCTGCAAACGGCATTTGCCGCACGGACGAGACAAAGCCGGCCAGGCAAGAGACACCGGACGCGAATGGACAGAACACATTACGGTTAATGCAATTCCATTAAAAAAACATTATCACACCGTTTATTTGACTTGTATCAAATAAATAAGTTGTTTGCGCACACAGTATATCAAAATGCTTGCACATAAGACACAAAACCTGTAATTTTGCAACTGAAAACTAATAATAAGGATAACTGAGAGAGAAAAGTCGGACAAAAGAAAAAGAACAGCCGACAGAGAAAAGTAAGTAACAATTAAAAGAAAAGAAAGGGTAACAAAAGATGAAAAGATTGTATTTTACGGTCGTGGCTCTGCTCAGCATGACCATGACATTTGCAGGAAACGAAGAAGGAATGAAGGCTGGAAAGAACGGCGCAAACGCTACAGCAGTGGCAACAGTGGCCAACAGCGATGCGGCAAACTACGAGATTCGCTACAATGTGCGCCGTCTTGGCGAAACGCTCGGGCTGAACCAATGGCAGATGGACTCTGTGGAGGCTCTCAACGCAATGTTCAACGCCGACCTTACGGCTGTGGCCGGAGCCGAGAAAAGCGCCCGCAAGGAGATGCTGGGCGATGCCATAGCCAAAGACCACGCCTACATGAGCCATGTGCTCACACCGGCACAGCTCGGCAAGTATGAGACTCTTATCAACACAACGTTTGCCAACCGCGGCATAGAAAAATAGGCTGCGCAAGCAAACATATACCAGAAAAAGCCGACGCACATCACTGTGCGCCGGCTTTTTTGCGCCCTGTCGGAACGTGTTTTCGCCATTTTTCGTTATTTTTGCAGTGTTGAACACTATCCATTACCACATGAAACGAATCATAACAGCTCTGCTCGCGATAGGCATGACGGCCGCGGCGGCCACGGCGCAACGGCCGCGCTACGACAAGATGTCGCCACTTGTGCGCCGCGCCGCGGCCTCACACACAGCCGCCAAACGACTGCCACCGGCGGGCAACGACAGACTCATCAGCGTGTTCGTGGCCATTGACCCGGCCGCGGCCGACAGTGTGCTGAAAGCCAACGGGTGCCGCGTTCACGACCTGTCGGACGACATCGCCATCGCCTCGGTGCCGCTGTCGCGTCTCGCCTCGCTCTCTGCCCACCCTGCCGTTGGCAGGATTGAGGCAGCAAGCCTGTGCAAGACAACGATGGACACAACCGCAACCGTCATAAACACCGGCCCCGTTTACTTAGGCACGGCCCTGCCGCAGGCTTTCACCGGGCGCGGAGTTGTGGTAGGGGTGATGGATGTCGGCTTCGACCTGACCCACCCCACGTTCTACGACTCCACGGCCACCGACTACCGCATCCGCGCCTTCTGGGACCAGCTCGACAAGGACACCGTGGGCAGCGCGCTCCCAGTGGGGCGCGACTACGTGGGCACCGAAGCCCTGAGGCGCAAGCTCCACTCCACCGACGGGTTCTCACAGACGCACGGCACCCACACGCTCGGCATAGCGGCGGGCAGCGGCTACGACTCGCCATACCGCGGAATGGCCTTCGAGAGCGACATCTGCATAGTGAGCAACGCCATCTCCGCCAACCAGCCGCTCATCGACTCGGCCGACATCTACAAATACACATCGGCCACCGACGCGCTCGGCTTCAAGTACATATTCGACTATGCAGCGAGCCGCGGGATGCCCTGCGTGGTGTCGTTCAGCGAGGGCTATGCGCCGTCATACGGCTCAGAGGACAGCCTGTACAGCCGCTACATAGAACGCCTTGTAGGCCCGGGCCGCATACTCGTGGCCTCGGCCGGCAACGAGTCGGTAAGCTACGGATACGTGGACAAGCCGCGCGGCATGGACAGCGCGGGCTCGTTCCTGTACAGCACGGAGCGCCAGGCGGGATTCTTAGTGCAGTCCGACGGCCCCGTGGGGCTGCGGCTGCTGTCCTACGGCCCGTCGACAGTCGACACTATCAGCATATCGCCAGCCGACTGCCCGCCCGACTCTACCGTCACACTCAGCCTCGCGCTGTCCGGAGGACGCCGTCCCTGCACGGCCGCAATAAGCAGGTACGCCTCGGCATTTGGCAGGCGCGACGACATTTGGTCAGTGGAGCTGGAGTGCGATGTGCCGCTGAACAACGCCGGTGCGCTGGCCGTGGTCATCGACGGAGCCGCCGCCGAGGCATCGTTGCGCACATACTACTCGGCGATGTTCTACAACGGACTGGCCGACGCGGCGTGGGACGACGCGGAGATAAGCCACAACGTGATGGCACCCGGCAACTTCCCCGGCGTGATAACCGTAGGCGCCACCATCCACCGCACGGGCTTCACCAACTACAAAGGCACGTACTACGACTACAGCCAGCCCGGACGCAACGACGGAGTGCGTTCATACTACTCGTCGGTAGGCCCGACGATGGACGGCCGCACCAAGCCCGACGTGCTTGCCCCGGGCGACAACATCGTGTCATCCTACAGCAGCTACTACGAGGAACACAACCCTGAGGCCTACGACATAAACTCCGACGTGGCCCACTTCTCGTTCGGCGGACGGCAGTATGCGTGGAACTCCAACACAGGCACGTCGATGGCCACACCCGTCGTGGCCGGCGCCATCGCACTGTGGCTGCAGGCCAGACCCGACCTCACGCCCGACGAGGCACTCGACGCGCTCGCGCACACCTGCCGTCGGCCCGAGAGCGGTCTTACGTATCCCAACAACCGGTACGGCTATGGCGAGATAGACGTTTACCGCGGACTGCTCTACCTGCTCGGCATCGACGGCATAGAGGGCATCAGCACCACGCAGCCGCAGCGACTCCGCGCGGCCATAACGTCCGCCGGACTGCTCACCCTGCGCTTCGCCAGCGCACCCGCCGCCCCGCTCTCCGTCAGGCTCTACTCCACCTCGGGCACACTCCTGATGCACAAGACAATCCGCTCTCCGCAAAGTTCGGCCGTCAGCATCGACGTCTCACAGCTGCCCTCGGGCATCTATGCCGTGCAAACGGACAGCATGGAAGAAGGCTTCACGGGGTCAACGCTGGTCAGGAAGTAGGCATCGGGCGACAAATCACGGCCACGCCCCGCAACGTTTTCCCGTTAACATCTATATGTTAATGGCACAAAGAACGCACTGCCCATATAACAATCTGGCAGTCAGAATGTTACGATACGTGCCGTTTCACAATGCGAAACGGCACGTATTGCGTCCTGAAACGGGCCGTTTTATAAGCCCAAACGGCACACTTCGCATCACAAGACGGCACACACAAAAAGACAAGGCCACACTGCCTGTTTTTAGTTTCATATATGCAAGCAGTGGCAAGGCGCGGATAGCATTGAGCATATCTGCCCTTAGGCTTGCGCCTTCCTTCCGCCCAACGACAGCGGCTTGCACCATATTGCCGCATCCCCAGGCTGCGGAAGAGGCACGAAAAAAGCCCGGCCACAATGGCCGGGCTTGCTGTTTAAATTCTGTTTACGTGCTTCTTATTAGAAGTTGTAGTACATGGCGAAGTTCACCTGTGAGAGATCTACATTGAAATCGAATGTAGAAGAAGCCTTCATATCCTCTATATCGCCACCAAGGCTTGTGGTCTCCCAACCGAGGTTACCAACAGAAGCAACGAATGAAAGCTTGTCCGAAAGGTCAACCTTAACACCCGGCTTGAAAGCAATATAGAACGTACTTACGGTTGCGTCAAAGTCTTCGGTATCCAAATCTTCATCTCCGTCAATCGTAGCCTTGCCATAAGTATATCCTAATCCTCCCTGTATGAAAAGACTAACATTGTTCCACTTAACGAAGTGATAACGTGCGTATGGCTGAATGGTAAAGCCATTCATCTTATCAAAGGTTTCATCAATGAACGTAGTAAGAGAGATGTTCGATGCGTGCTCATAGCCGATGCCGATACCAACAGTCCATTTGTCATCGAGATTGTAGCCAATCTCCGGAATGATAGAGAACGTTGTGGTGGCATCAACGTCCACTCCGTCCTGATGGATAGGCTTGTATGAATTCACTCCAAGACCTCCACCGATGTACACCTGTGCGCTGGCGGCAACTGTTGCAACCATGAACGCAACCATTAACATAACTTTCTTCATAATCTCCAATTATTTGTTAAACATATAAAAGTTAAGCGGTGCAAAAGTACTACTTTCCGCATTACCCGCAAAACTTTTAGCAAAAAAACTTGAAAAAGATACGACTTTTTTGTTGACACGCTGTTAAGAAATGGTTAAAATGCGAAGTAAGTTTTCCTTTTTCGGAAATAAGCACTATCTTTGAAAATTAATAACACATAGCCGATTATGGGAGAACATGACATGAAATGGCGCACGCTCGGCAGCGAGTACATCATCCGCAGGCCGTGGCTCACGGCACGGCGCGACACCGTGGAACTGCCCAATGGGGCTGTGAACGACGAATACTACGTACTGGAATATCCCGACTGGATAAACGTGACGGCCATAACGGCCGACGGGCAATATGTATTCGTGAGGCAATACCGCCACGGGCTCGGCCAAACTTGCCACGAGATAGTGGCCGGAGTGATAGAGCCGGGCGAGCAGCCAGAGGCGGCGGCACGCCGCGAACTGATGGAAGAGACAGGCTTCGGCGGCGGGAAGTGGCGCGAACTGATGACAATCTCACCCAACCCGAGCACCGTCACAAACGTCGTGCATTGCTTCGTGGCCACCGGAGTGGAACGTTTAGGCACACAGCACCTCGACGCTACAGAAGACATCGAGGTATGCCTGTTCACCAAAGACGAGGTGCTGCGTATGCTCGAACGCGGCAAGATAATGCAGGCACTGATGGCCGCGCCGCTGTGGCGGCTGTTCGCCGAAGGGCAGTGACCGCACACCAAGAACAACAAAACATACATTATTAATATATAGACATGAACAAACAACTGATCTTAATCGCCGCGGCCATGGCCCTTTCTGCCCATGCCGGGGCGCAGACCAAGGCCGGAGGAATATCCGACACAATGCTCAACGACATAAGAAACAGCCAGAAGATGACTGCCGCCGACCGCGCGATAGCCAACGCCATAGCCGCAAACCCGATAGACAACCTGGCGAAGAACCACGCAAACCAGAACGGGCCTGACACATATTTCAGCATAGAGACACCCAAACAGTCTATTACCGACCAGCAAAGTTCGGGCCGCTGCTGGATGTTCAGCGGCATGAACGTCATCCGCGCGGCCTTTGCCGACCGCACAGACTCGCTCCGTGTGGACTTCTCGCAGGCCTACCTGTTCTTCTACGACCAGCTTGAGAAAGCCAATCTCTTCCTGCAGGGAGTGATAGAAACCGCCGCAAAGCCCATGGACGACCAGCGAGTGCAGTTCTTCTTCAAGCATCCCATAAACGACGGCGGCACATTCTGCGGCGTGGCCGACCTCGTGGACAAGTACGGACTCGTGCCCAAGGAGGTGATGGCAGAGACTTATTCGAGCGACAACACGGCCAAAATGGCAAGCATAGTGTCATCGAAGCTGCGCGAATACGGCCTCGACCTGCGCCGTATGGTGGCCGACGGCAAGCCGGCCGCCGACATAGAGGCGGAGAAAACGCGTATGCTCGGCACGATATACCACATACTCACGCTCACCATAGGCGAGCCGCCAACGAGCTTCAGCTACGCCTTCAAGAACAAGGACGGCCGCACCGTGGGCAAGGCAAAGACATACACACCGCTGGAATTTGCCAAAGAGGTGGTCGGCGGGCCTATAAACGGCACGTTCATCATGGCGATGAACGACCCGCGCCGCCCGTACTACAAGACCTACGAGGTGGAATACGACCGCCACACCTACGACGGCCACAACTGGAAATACATCAACCTGCCCATGGACGACATAGAGCAGATGGCCATAGCGTCGCTGAAAGACGGCAGGAAAATGTACAGCTCGTATGATGTCGGCAAGTTTCTCGACCGCACACGCGGCTACGCCGACACGGCCAACTATGACTACGCGTCGCTCTTCGGCACCACTTTCGGCATGGACAAGGCCGAGCGCATCAGCACCTACGACAGCGGCTCGACCCACGCCATGACCCTCACGGCGGTGGACCTCGACGCCGACGGCAAGGCGAAAAAATGGAAAGTGGAGAACAGCTGGGGCAACTGGAGCCAACAGAACGGCTACCTGATAATGTCGGACGAGTGGTTCCGCGAATTCATGTTCCGCCTTGTCGTCAACAAAAAATACGTATCAGACAAGATTCTGAAGCTAAGCGAGCAGGAGCCTGTGATGGTAATGCCCGAAGACCCGCTGTTCGCCGAGGACGAATAACCACACACACTCATGCGCAACAGACTTATCATATCTATATTGATGGCCGCCTGCGCCGCCACATCGGCGGCGCAGGAACAGGCCGACAGGCATCCAGCGGCAATGCCTCCGACCGCATATAGCTCCACGCCGGAAGCCGCAGAAATGCCCATGCCCGACACACTCGCGCTGCCGCGGCTCACGGAGCGCGGAACGATATCGCGCTATCCGGCCGCAGGTCCGCTCGCGGGATGGAACGACTGGGGGCTGCACGGCGGACTCAACGCCTCGCTGTCTCTGTCGGCCACGGTTGGGCTGGGACGCCACTCGGGGTCTGGCTTTGCCCAAAGCCTGGCGCTCATGTATGCCACGGAGCTGATGCCACGCCTTTCCATGGCCGTGGGCGGATATTATTCACACTTCAACTGGGGCCCGGCGCAGTTCAACGACGCGGGCCTTACGGCTGTGCTCGGCTACAGGTTCAACGAGCATTGGGAGGCGTATCTGTTCGGACAGAAATCCATTGCCACCCCCAGGATGCCCGCCCCACTCTATTATCTCGGCGACTTTGGCGACAAGATTGGCGTTGAGTTGCGCTACAACGTAAGCCCGTCGTTCAGCATCGGCATCAGCGTATGGCACCAGGACGTGCCCGACAACGCCCGTTTAGCGCCTAAGCCACGACCTTGAGGCGCAGGCTGTTGAGCACAACGCTCACGCTGCTCATGGCCATCAGCGCGCTGGCCCACATCGGAGTGATCTGGAAATCCGCAATGCCGCAGAACGCTCCGGCTGCCAGCGGGATGCAAATCACATTATATACAAACGCCCAAAAGAGATTTTGGCGAATCATTCCAACGGTCTTTCTCGACAGGTGTATGGCTTCGGGAATGCGGCGCAGGTCGGTTCCCATTAGCGTCACCTGCGCGACGTCCATCGCCACGTCCGTTCCCTTGCCCATGGCTATGCTCACATCGGCAGCGGCAAGTGCCTGGCTGTCGTTTATTCCGTCGCCCACCATGGCCACATGGCGGCCTTCGGCCTGCAACTTCCTCACCAAGTCTTCCTTGTCTTGCGGCATCACGCGGCTGCGGTAGTGGCTTATTCCCGCCTTTTCCGCCCAGTAGCGCGCCGCCTCTTCGGTGTCGCCGCTCATCATGTATATCTCGATGCCCTCGGCCCGCAGCTCGTCCATGGCCTCGCGGGCATGGGGCTTGAGCGTCTCGCGAAGCTCGAGTGCAGAGTTTTGAGTGATGATTGCAGAGGTATGATTACCTTTGTATGATGGGTTTTGCATGACGGGTGGTAAAGTTTGGGTGCCTTCTAGTGGTGATTTTGGGGAATGGGGTAAAGGTGAACATTCGTTTTGTGTGGCACAATAAGTTTGATGTGCCGGAGAATCTCCCGATTTCCAGCCAGTGTTTCCATCAATGTTTCCGTTGCCTTCGATTGTGCTTTCTTTCTCGTTTTTACTATTGCAATCATGCACCGGTGCCTTTCTGTCACGTTCCGACCCACAAAAGTAATCATACCTCTGCACTCCGCACTCTTCGTTCTTAACCATAGTGAGCGTTCCCGTCTTGTCTATCACCATCGCGTCCACCTTCCGAAGGTTCTCCAGGGCAGTGGCATCCTTGATCAGTATGTTGCGCCCGGCTGCCTTGCCTATGCCCACCATGAGGGCTGTGGGGGTGGCCAGCCCCATGGCGCAGGGGCAGGCTATGACGAGCACAGACACGGCCGAGAGGACTGCGCGGGGCATGGCGGCCACGCCGCCGATGGCTATCCAGAGCACGAAGGTGAGCACCGAGATGGCAAGCACCGTGGGAACGAACACCAGCGCGATGCGGTCAACGACGCGCTGCACGGGAGCCTTGGACCCCTGAGCCTCCTGCACCATGCGTATGATGCCCGCGAGCATGGTCTTTGAGCCTACGGCCGAGGCCTTGAAGCGGAACGTGCCCTCGCGCACCACCGTGCCGGCAAGCACGCGGTCGCCCTTGCCCTTGGTCACAGGCTCGGCCTCGCCGCTTATCATGCTCTCGTCGATGCGCGTCTCGCCGCTCACCACAGTGCCGTCAACGGGCACTTTCTCGCCTGCCCTCACCTCTATGGTGTCGCCGGGTTGCAGCGCCGACAGCGGCGCGTCGGTCACCGTGCCGCCGTCCACGAGGTGGGCCGTCTTGGGCGCAAGCCCCATCAGCGAGCGTATGGCCGAGGCTGTGCCTTTCTTGGCGCGCTCCTCCATCAGCCGGCCGGAGAGCACGAAGGTGATGATCATCACCGACGCGTCGTAGTACGTGTGCCACTCTATGCCGTGCGCACCCCAGAACTGTTCGCCCCAAAAGGTGTTGAAGACACTGAGCAGGAACGACACGCAGGTGCTCATGGCCACAAGCGTGTCCATGCCGGCAGCCCAATGGCGGGCCTGCCGCAACGCCGTGGCGTAGAACCGCCGGCCGCAACACAGCAGGTTGGCCAGCGCGAAGACGAGCATCAGCAGGTTGTCCACCATGCCGCTGCCAGTGCCAATCCAACCCATGGACAGGCTCATGGTGAGCAGGGCGAACACCCACGACACGGCCACGCGGCGGCGCAACCGCACGTACGACTGCCGCTCCATGGCCTCCACGTCGCGGTCTTCGTCTATCACCATGTCGTAGCCTATGGCAGCCAGCCCGGCCTTCATCTGTTCGAGCGTGACCACCTTCGGCTCATATTCCACAAGCACTGTGCGGGCGGGAAGGTTGACCGCGGCCGAGGCCACGCCCTCCATAGAGCGGAGCCTGCGCTCCACGTTGGCCGAGCATCCGGCACACATCATTCCGAGAACAGCTATCGTCTTCTTCTCCATTGTCTTAATCTCCATTAACCGTTACCAGCGGCAAAGCGGCAAAGCACAGCCAAGCCCCATGCCGCAAGCCGACTTTTGTCTGTGCAAAGGTAGCACTTTAAAACAATAACCGCATTACGGAATGATGGAAAAGAGTTACAAAATTACGGCGACCGCGACACAATCCGCCCGGCCTATCCCCATGCCGACTCGCGCCAACCGACAGGACACACAGCAACGGTCGGCAATATATCGATTGGCTTCACAAAACCATGGCCGCGGCATGGTCACGGCCTCACCACCCATTAACACTCTTACTCTGGTTTAACACACAAGTGTTAAAAGCCGGGAAGGCCACCCACCGTGTAATCCATTGGCAATCAGCGCGTTGCAAAACGTGCCGTTTTGCGTTCTGGAACGGCCTGTTTTGCCGTGCAAAACGCACCGTTTCGGGACACGAAACGACACGTTTTGCAACCCGATACGCCACATAAGCAACCCCCGGACTGCCATGATTGCATATTTGCAACTACGGACAGCATCAGTTGCACCATATTTTCATACACACAACCCATTCGCCACCGGTTTGCTTGGCCGTCTGCTTTATTTGATGTAACTTTGCAAGCGACAAGCCGGAAACGGGAAAACAAACAGACCCGCAACCGCACCCACACCGACAACACCGGCACAAACACATGGACACCACCAACAACAAACGCCCGCGCATAGCCATCATAGACCCCAACACCCCTGCCGCACTCGGCCTCAAGGCACTGCTGCAAGAAGTGGTGCCGGTGATGGAGGTCGACACATTTGGCTCGTTCGCCGAACTGTCGGCCAACGCTCCGGAGCAGCATTTCCACTACTTCGTGGCCCTGAACGTGCTCTTGGAGAACCGCGCATACTTTGCCGCCAACAGCCACAAGACGATAGTGCTCACACCATCGGCCACGGGCAAGGCGCAGGTGGCGGGCTTCAACTCCATCTGCGTGTGCCAGCCCGAAAGGCAGCTCGTGCGCGAGCTGCTGGCACTGGAGCAGCGCGCACACGCCGGCGGGCGCAACCTGCCGCCCATGGAGAGGAGCAGGCACGGCCTGCTCACCGAGCGCGAGGCGGAAGTGATGACCCTCATAGTGCGCGGACACATAAACAAGGAAATCGCCGACCGCCTCAACATAGGGCTGGCAACGGTGATAACCCACCGCAAGAACATAATGGAAAAGCTGGGCATCAAGAGCGTGTCGGCACTCACCATCCACGCCGTGATGAACGGCTACGTGGACATAGACAGCATCTGACACCCAAAGCGACAGCCGGGAACAACCGGCACAGAACAAAACGCCATGCGCATGAAACACCCCACAGCCCTGCTGGGAAAGATAATCCCCACGCTGCTTTTCATACTGCTCACCCCGCTCTCCATCATATATGTGCCGGCAAGCAGAACGATAAGGAAACTGCGTGAATGCTGCCGCCTGCCGCTTTGGCAACGCTCACGCGGCACAACAACCGACAGACAGGAGCGGACTCAGCTCCACTATGCGCCGTGCCTCGTCTGCCTACTCCACAAGTTCGTGCCGGAGGGCCACTATCCACACGCAAGGCGACATCCCGTTTCCACTTTTCAACACCCCACCAACCATCGCGACTATCACACGAGCCTTGCCCGTGCCTGTCGGCGTCTGGACAAGAACGGCACCATTACCACGCCACGCATCACGGACACGGCGGACAATGGAAAGCAGACGGGGCGGAGAGCAACTGAAGCGCCTTTCATTTGTCAAAGACAAAGACTGCAAGAAACTGTTGATGCGGTATCAAGACACTCAAATCCGAATGGCCTGATAGACACAATACAACGAAAAACAAACATTCGACGGTCCAATGGTCAAATATAGGCAACCCATAAACAGGACTTATGCGGACATTACGGATGGAACAAACTGTCTGAAAGCACTAAAAAATGAATATATTAGAACAAGGCATATATTCATCAATCGCTGCCTTCTACTTACGAAACGGATCCTTATATATCCCAAGCAACTGCTTGGCAAAATAATAAAAGAACCGCATATCATCGACAAAATAGCGCTTGAGAAGCCGACGAGGCTCTTTCATGCAACGGTAAAGCCACTCTAAAGCTAATTTCTGAAATATGGCAGGAGCACGTTTTATATTTCCAGCCTCAAAATCTATGGTTGCGCCTAACGCCATGAATACATCTATACTCGGCAGACGATCCTTATATTTATAGATCCATTTTGTTTGCTTTGGATTGCCGAGACCAACCAATAAGACATTAGCACCAGACGACTTCAATATATCAATTATACGATCACACTCCTGTTCATCATTCTCAAAACCGAACGGAGGCGAATATGTGCCGACTATGATTTCACGGCCAACACGAGCATTGATTCTTTCTTTGGCTTTATCCCCGACACCTTCTTTGGCACCAAGCAAAAATATCTTTATATTCTCGTCTTGCGCATGATAATCACAATACATGGGGAAAAAACTCGAACCCGGAATGGCTTCCTTTAACGGTTTGCGCAATATTCGCGACATCATAAGCAAGACCCGGCTATCACAAACAGAGAAATCTGCACGAGAAGCACATTCATGAAAATCTCCATCATGCTGATGTTTCACAATGTCATCAATGTTTGGCGTAACCAGCACCCCCTTATCTAACATCTTCAACAACTCTTTCGCCGACAGATTATCAACCCTCACATTCAGTATCTTTATTGACTCCATTACAACCTAACTCCTTTAATACCACAGTTTACTGCAAACTTCATATCACTTTCACTATCACCTATCATCAAACATCCTGACCGACTAACATCCGGCCACTCTGCCAATATTTCCTCAAACATCCCTATTTGCGGCTTTCTGCGCGGGTCATCATCAGCCACCGCAGAACAATGATATATCTTATCTATCCTGCCTCCATGCCGCCTTATCTCATCACACATACGCCGATGTATCTCTGCCAAATCTTCCTCGGTCATGATGCCTCTCCCGATACCACGCTGATTGGTGACAATGAAGATATGACGTACCTGCCTGTTCCAACGCGCCAAGACATCCAGCACACCAGGCATGAACTCAAACTCCTCCCAACACTTCACATAGTCATTTGGGCGCAAACGGTTTATAACGCCGTCACGGTCAAGCAGCAGCGTGTCATAACCGGCAACGTTTACATCAGCCAACTCCATAGACTCAAGCATTCAAAATATCAAAATCAAGAAAATCCTCATTAGCCTTCGCATAATCAGCAGGAACACCGATATCTATAAAATATCCGTCCTGCACAACTCCATACAGATTTCCATGCACACACTGCGGCTGCAAAACTTCCGCCTCAAAAGAGAATTTGCCGGACAGTCCGTCAAATATCCCCCCTCTCTTGTCGAGAACATATACACCGCCATTAATCAAACCATTCTCGCAATATTTTTTTTCCTCAAATGCAACAATCATATTGCCGCTCAATCTAACATTTCCATAACGGGAGAAATGCCGCATAGGCTTCAAAGCAATGGTTATTGACAGAGGAGACAGACGATGTTGACCGCAAAGCATATCCAAGTCAACATTAAAGAAAGTATCTCCATTAAGCACTATTACCTCATCATTATAACACTGTTCCAAGGCCAGCCTGATACCACCGCCCGTACCCAAAGGCTCTGTTTCCTCTGCATATCCAAAATCAAACGGAAATTCATCTGCGTGCTCTTTTATCCAATCCATAATGACATGACGCAAATATCCAACAGAAAGCACCACCCTCTCCACGTCATAGCGGGTCAGATATTCCAGCAAATACCATAGAAAGGGTCTGCCGGCAACAGGAGCCATACACTTTGGCACATCTTGCACAACACCACGCAACCTTGTTCCCAAGCCACCGGCCAATATAATCACTTCTTTCCCCATAATACTCTTATGTCATATATCAGTTTTCAAAAAAAGTATCTTCCAACATCAAGCAAAGGCAATGATAAACAGGCAAATGAAGCTCTTGCACTTTATAAGTCTCCCGTTCCGGCACACGTATGCAAACATCAGACATGACCGACAGCTTGCTCTCATTCGCTCCCGTAAGCCCTATCACCTTCATGCCTTTTGCCTTTGCCGCGACTGCCGCATAAACAACATTCTTGCTATTGCCTGACGTTGATATGCCAAGCAGAACATCGCCCGCCATGCCGTAACCATTTACCTGCTGCGCAAAACACAGCAATGGGTCGCAATCATTCATATAGGCTGTTGTCAACGCAGGATGGCCGCCTAACGACATGGCCGGAAGAGCACCCTGCAGCCCGACAGCCAACCGGCTTCCCAACTCTTTATCTATGCTTTCCAAACGTTGCCGGTATCCGGCATCCGATATACGTTGTTTTTTGAAGCCTTTCATAAGTTCTCCGACAATATGCTCCGCGTCTGACGCACTGCCGCCATTACCACAAACAAGCAACTTGCCATTGGCACGATAAGACTCACACAACACATTATATGCCGCTTCTATATCAACTCTGCAGACTTGCAATTGAGGATACCTGCAAATCAAGTCATCCAAAAAACTCTGTTCCATTTCGTATCAGTATTTCATCTTTGATATATCGTCCGTGTCATAAATTTTCCAACCATGCGCACCTCCATCAGTAAACTGAAAGGGCATCACAAAACCATCAAGTTGTTTCAAGGCTTCCGCAACAGCCACTTTTTTTGTCGGATCAACCATAAACATACAAAAGCCACCGCCTCCCGCGCCGCTTACCTTGCCGGCCAAGGCACCAGCGTCCATGGCAACCTCGAAAGCACGCTCTATTATTGGATTGGTTATGGCATCTGCCATTTTCTTTTTGTCTTCCCAACCTTGTCCAAGAATCCGCGCAAACTGTTGCATATCACCTTTCAACAAGGCGAGCTTCATGTCCTTCGCACTCTGCTTAATTCTATGCATGGCTTCCACAGACTTGCTTTCTTTATTTGCTGTATTTGCTTGCTGCTGATTTATTATACTTGCCGAAGAACGCGAACGCCCGGTGAAATACAACAACAAGGATGCCTCCAGCTCGTCAGTTATCCACCGTTTCACCTTCAGCGGATTCACTATCACCATGTCGTTTTCCAAGAACTCCATATAGTTAAAGCCGCCAAAAGCTGCGGCATATTGATCTTGCTTGCCTCCGGACAGGCTTAAGTCTTTGCGCTCCACCTCGTATGCCATGCGTGCTATCTCGTAATCACCGAGCGGAAGAGAAAGCCATTCAACAAATGCCTTGATTATGCAAACAACCATTGTTGACGACGTGCCGAGCCCCGAACCGGCAGGAGCGTCATTATAAGTAGTTATCCTGAAACCACGTAAATCAGGCGAATAATCACGCACAATCCGGTTATAGACCCCCTTTATGAGCGAGGCTTCACCATCAATGACCAACTCTCTTGACAACGGATAAACCTTGTGACAATCAGCATCATAGCTGTCAATCACCACCAAGCCATCATTCGTTTCCTCTATGGTGGTATAAGTATATAGGTTGATTGTAGCGTTGAGCACCAATCCACCATAAATATCACTATAAGGCGAGACATCGCTGCCACCGCCTGCCAGCCCCAAACGCAACGGGGCTTTACTTCGTATAATCATAGTCAATCTTTAATTACACAATATTCCTTTTAATAATCATCATACAAACGACATCAACGTTCTGCAAAACTTCTCTTTCTCTGTTTCATATAAGTCCACGACACCTCAAATCCCCAAGCTGCAAAATATGACAAAATCAAACACAAAGCAAACTCCGTAATCGGAGACACGCTTCCGCCCATCACACTTTTTACAATCTCAAAAACAAGAATGTGGACTAAATACCACTCATAAGAAAACACATTAGTAAAGCTAAAGAACCTATTAAAACGCCGTATATTCAATTTGTAAAACAACAATGCCAAAGACAGATAGCCAACAAGTGACGGTATGTCATTGAATAGCGTCCACGGAAATCCGCCATATCCCATAACACCTGTCAAAATCATGCCAACAAGGCAGGCCGCAAAGAGGTACTTCCATTTTGGCACATCCAGCGCCGACGGGTTCTTTGCATAAACTTCCGCCAACTTCATACCCAAACAGAACTCCCACAGATATTGCAAAAAGAATCCATTCCAAACACGTTCCTCAGCATGACCGGACATTCCCACGGCCAATGCCCATAGCAAACTGATAGCGAGAGCGATTACCCACCCCCGATTAGTATTTGTTAACCTAACGACCAGAGGCCATGCCATATAAAATTGAATGATTGTAGAAATGAACCACATTTGTCCTCCCATAGAACAATCAAGTTCAGGAACAAACATCTTGAAAAGCAACAGGTTGCCAAGCAATGGCATCAACACATCCTTTCCCTGCCCTATCATCCACAACGCCGTGACCAAACAAACAACGGCCATTGGCCAATAAACACGCCCAAACCGTTTCTTAAGAAAGGCTTTGTAACTTAATGGCTTTCTCAAATATGACAAATAAAGCCCAAAACCGCTGCACAGGATAAACACATGCACGCCGGCTCCACCAAACGCCGCTGCCATCATTGCTCACCCGGGGATGTCGTAGCTTTGAATAAGGTGCATCAATACTATTGTGGTTATGGAATAGCCGCGCAAATAATTGACAACTTCAAGTTTTTTCGCTTCCATTTTCAATATATATATATTTAAAAAACAGTCATCCACGCTCCGGCCATACTTACAAATATGCAACTAAAAACGGCACTGTGCGGCCCGCTTTTCAACACGTGCCGTTCCACTCTCCCAAACAGGCCGTTTGGCAGGGCGAAACAGACCGTTTGACAGGCCGAAACGACCTGTTTCTGAAGTAAAAACGGCATATATCGCAACTTGTTGAATATCAACCAGATAGACAAAGAAGCCGCAACAGCCATCTTTAACATAAAAACGTTAATGACATTGCATGGCAGCTTGCTGTCGCAGAGAGTACGAGCTGCTTGCTGATATTCATCTACAAGATACCGCACAACTCCCGGAACAGGCTCTCCCATTGGGCATAAATCGTATCTACTGAATAGCCACGGCTTGTCTCCAAGGCCTGCTCCGCCATGCGGTGAAGCCTGTCTGGGTCGGCCATGACGCCATTCAAGGCTTCGGCCATGGCCTCGGCACGGAACCCGTCTCCGCCGGGCTTGACAACAACGCCGTTCTCGCCGTCGCGGACTATGTCGTAAACGGCCGAGTAACTGCCATAGACCACCGGCACAACGCCAAACGACATACACTCTGCAAGCACGAGAGGAAACCCCTCAAACTCGCTCGTGAGCATGAGCACAGAGGCACGCTCGTAGTAAGGACGGGGAGCCTTGAAGCCCTCAAAGCTGACATGGCGGAGGTTAAGGGTATCCACCAAACGCTCAAGGTTGCCGCGCTCAGGCCCGTCGCCGACTATCGTAAGCCGCCAGTCAGGGTGCCTGTGCTCCAGCAGCGACCACGTCTCGACAACACGCACCACGCGCTTCTGGCTGTAATCCAGCCTGCCCACATACACAACCTCCTTCTGTTTGCGCGTATGATTCCGTAGGGATTCGAACCCTGGACCCGCGGTATCTACCGTCACGGGATTCGTCTGCACGATGAGCTTATCGGCGTTGCGGATGCCGGTATAATCCTCGAAATGGCGCACAAAACTCCCCGAAAGCACCATGAACCTGTCGCTGTTCCTGTAGATATAGCGCATGCTCGCCGCTGTGACGCGGCGAAAGGCAGCAAGCTTCAGCCCGAGCAACGCCCGCCTCAGCGGGCCGTCACAATGCTCCAAGGCAGCCTCCACTTCCTTTGTCCGCCCGTTGGACAGCGGGTCGTTGTGATAAACGGCAATGGTCTTCACGCCAAGCCCTGCGGCAGCCTTACTCAGCGTGCGCGCCGGGATATAAGGAAGCCCCCACTGGTTTATCACTATGCCGATGTGGTTGTCCTGCAACGTCTTGCGCAGGGCCACCACATTAGCCCTGCCGGAGTTGAAGCCGTGGCCGTAAACCAGCCCCACACGGCTGTCGAGCCTGTCGGCAAGGGTGGTCTTGCCCTCGTAGAAAGCCCACAGGACAACGTGGTGACCCTCGGCAGCAAACTTGTTGGCAAGCACCGAGGTGACCACCTCAAGCCCGCCTATCTCAAATGATTTCAGTAAGAATAAGATGTTCATCAATTACAACGCGAACCAGTAATTGTAACTCTGGTTGTAATCAATCTCTGCCGTCCTGTCCCTGACAACACGCGCCGGATTGCCACCTACTATCTTACGTGGCGGCACGTCTTTCGTAACAACACTTCCCGGCAACACTATGGCACCGTTGCCTATTGTCACCCCGGGCATAATCATCGCATTCGAGAATATGAAAACATTGTCTTCAATGACCACCGGTGCGCCCTTGGTCTCAAACCTCGGACTGTCGATGTTGTGGCCGAGGGTGTAAATCTTTGTTCCGTGCGCAATGCCGACATTGTTTCCTATGTTAATGCCACGCCGGTTGTCAAGGTAACAGCCGAAATTCACAACCGAATTCCGCCCCATGCTGAACTTGCCCACATGGAAGAACTTGCACCTGCGGTGGATGCCGCTCCCCCGCCCCACCTTTATTCCGAAGCACCTCAGGTAAAAACTTCGCAACGGATTAGGAACCAAGGCATAGGTCAAGTTCAGAAACTCTACTATAAAAAACTTAATTTGAAGAAGGGCTTTGTTTACCCCCCCCCGTTTTGTTTTGTTAACATTTGTCATTCAATAAATATATTTTGTAATCTTGTTTGGCAATAATCTAGTTAGAACAAACAAGGACGTGCAGCCGCAATATTTCATCAAAACGAAAGGCAATGCCTTTAGGCCGAAAGCCGGACGGAACGCCAAAACAGCCTTCTTCACCGTCTCGTTGTCCACAAACGACATGAACAACCTGTAGTTCTGCCTGAAGCCTTGCGACTTGTTGGCAGAAAGCCTTATTGCCATTTCAACGACAGAAAGCACAAGTGTTCCTTCCCAATAGGAATGAGTGTCAACATTGTGCATCATTTCCGCCTTCCGGTCTATTTCATTTCTCACCGCAACGAGTTTCAGTTTGTCTTGAAGCCTTTTAGCAGCGTTGTTCAGTGATGACAAATTAGCCCCGCTCTCGCGGATGGTGAGATAATACAGGCACTTGTCCCAAAAACCAACTGATGTCTCATAAAGGAAGTATTCATTGATGAAACGGGTGTCCTCGCCCAAAGATAAGCTCGTATCAAATCTAAGGCCATTATCTTTTATTGTCTGGGCATCAAGCATTATACGCCACAAGGCCGTATGCTCCTTCCCTTGGCGAATACCCTTTTTCCCACAAATCCAATTGTTGATGTCAGAAAAAGAATGCCCTAAGAAATGTGGCATCAATTCCTCTACAATCTCATGCCCACGATATTCCTCTCGCAATTCGTGTCCATGCGGTCTTCCCTTTATGCCATTTTGTTTGTTAGCATAACCATAAAGCACAGCGTTGACATTATGTTTCTCGCTGAACTCCAGACAGTCGGCGATAGTGGTAAGCTCCATGGTGTCGTCACTATCCCAAAAGAAAATCTTTTCACCTTTGGCACATTCTATCCCTGCATTTCTTGCAGCAGACACTCCGCCATGAGGCAATTCTATTAACTTTATTTACCCCCCCCCACGATATTTTTAACAATGGCGACCGTATCGTCCGTTGAGCCGTCATCAACCACAATAACTTCATAATTACTGTAAGTCTGACGAAATACCCCTTCCAGCATTTTCGCTATATAATCTCCCGTATTATAAGTAGGAATAATGATTGAAACTAAAGGAATGTTTACCATCTTACCTTAAACTATATTATAGGTTTTTGCGATATTATCCGCGCAGGGTTACCGGCAACGACACAATTATCCGGAATATCTTTCGTCACCACGGCTCCGGCCCCGACTGTAACATTGTCCCCAATCTTAACTGGCCCCATAACAATAGCACCTGTTCCAAAATAACAGTTGTCTCCAATCTCAAATCCAGAGACATCAACATCCGGCCTCTTTTTGCCCAAAAGCACATTTGGCAACACTGTGCAATTTGCACCTATTCGCATACCCGGTTCGCCAAACCTACGAAATCCGGCATGGACAATCTTCAACCCTGGACCAACAACATTCGGAGCTATAGTTATATTATACTTCAAACAATTCCTACGGTGACGCAACAAATAATAAAAATACATCAAGCGGCCAAATATCGTTGACTTCGTATTCATGTAATATTCTAAATGACGAAGCGTTTTCATATAGCTGAACATACGCCAATTCTCTCCGTACGTAAACCTCGCCAAAAACGGATGTTCCATACCTTGAACATGAAAATCGGCACGAATATATTCAAACATTTCTTTACGATTACGTATCATATTAAAGATATTTCTTTTTAGAAAATCATAAATCACGTTTGCCACAATATAAGTATTTTAGAAAGAAATACCTTACACCTCGCAACACCAAGATATAACTTCTCATTAACCAATAATACCGTACAAACAACAGAATGCTACGTTTTTGTTTTGATACAGCTATCCTATATTTCTTACCTGTATGTCCAAGCTCTTTTACAGCATAGGAATAATAGTAATTAGCAGCTTCACCGGAAATCTTTGCACTGATGATAAGGTCATCAACAAGTTGCCTTATACGACCACAATTAACAGCCTCTACATATTCTTCACCTTTATCCTTAAAGTAATCCCTAACAATATCCATTGATTCCCAATTCTGCTCATGCTTACTTATGGAAAAATTATTTGAATAAGATCCTCCATTTGAGCAATCATAATAATAAAGGGCTTCGTGTAAATTTACAATTCTTTTCGCATTATACAAAAGAATAGGTACCACTTGAAAGTCTTCACCTTGGTTACACCCTTCCTTGCACACTATGCCATTGTCTGTATATAGACTCCTACGAATCAACTTTGCCCAAATGCTATTTGTTGATTTTCTGGCTAAAACATCTATGCAATAATCTTTTGGCTGTGCGAATGACAAATAGTGCCTTGACACTGTAAACGCAGGATGTGCCTGCAAAAAGTCTATCACCACAATGTCTGCATCATTCTCTTGTTGCTTGCACATTGCCTTTTCAACGATATGCTCATCCACATAATCATCGCTGTCCACGTGCATTATAAATTCTCCTGTCGCCTCCGCAACTGCTGTGTTACGTGCTGCAGCAAGCCCACGATTCTGATTGTGAGCAACAATACGTACTTGAGTTTCTCTCTCCGGAAAACGGCTCAATGTCTCTCTCAGCACATAAATACTTGCGTCTTTTGTGCAATCATTGACAAAGATATATTCAATATTCTCATAAGTCTGCTTGAAAAGAGATTCAGCACACCGACCAATGAACTTCTCCACCCCATAGACAGGAACAAGAATACTTACTTTAGGCTCTTTCATCATTTATCTTTTCTATCAGTTTGTCTATTATTTCCGGATGATTGTCATAATCAAACTTTCTTGCGAATAGTTTATCTGACGATGACAAATATTCAAAGTCTGCCTCTGTCTGCCAAATATAAGGATGTCCGCGCTTCCAATCCAATTCTCTCATGCAACCCCTAAATTCATCTTCCACATCAAAAATTCTATCACGAAACCTTGAGTTTATGGCGAATGTCTGCTTGTAGATTTCATCAGGACAGTAGGCATATTGATAAGTTGCCAATATACAATTTCGGTTTTTCAGCAATTCAACTACAAAATCATGTGTAACACTTACCCAATTGCATCCATACCTAAAATCCATATTATTATTTTTTTGAATGTTCACATTCAAAAGAAGCTGCAATTTATTCAAGCCGATACGCACCATTTTCAAAGCATACCTTACCAATTTTACCTTATGCCGCATATACGGCATAAAGAAATTATGGCAATAAACACGATTCTTTATTTTCCAGTTTTTACTACCGAAACCTATAAATTCAATTCCACTATGCCGTTCAAAAAAGCCGTGAATATAATCTTGACAATGTAACGGCATGTCAAAACCACTCAATAAATGGTAATATGAATATTTCATTTTCGAGGCTTCCCCAAACAATTCCATCTCTGCCTTTATCTGACTCACGTGCCCCCATCTGACATCCACCCTATCAACAAAATGAATTTCAGAATATCGCGCAGACAAATGAAGACCAGAAATATCTGATTTCTTGTCTATGTGAATGTATATATCATTGCGCTCATCATCCAACAAAGCAACTAACTTTTGCAGTTGTTCCCAGTTAGAATGGGCCATGACCAAATATGCATGCATTATTTTAACCTCCAAATTACTTTATTTATAATATTCAAGTTAGGCAAGCCCAATAAATGCCAAAACTTACCCTCGTATATTTCATATTTCGGAGTTTCAACCCATGAACTAGCAAACCTATGTATTGAAACTGTATTCTTTGTTATTTCAAGTTTGTGATTTTTATAAGACATCGGGCTAAAAAACTCACAAGGAAACACAGGTATTTCTGTCTTACTGTCAATTGCCATCGCACTATTTACATTTCTGACATTTATAAAACGATATCCAAATTCTTTCAGACGATTTTCAACAACAACCGGCTGGGGTATTATATTTGGTTTGCCATTTTCAATGAACGGTCTACCTTCATAATAATCCAAACAATCTTTCACCCATTTACTCCCCTTTTCGGCTCCCCACGCGGCAATTTCCACACCTTTCGCCTCTTTTTGCCAGCACAACATTGTCTTTAAACCAAGGAAATCATCGAAAGACTTCAACACCTCAACATCCATATCCAAATATATGCCACCATAATTATATATGGCATACAAACGAATATAGTCAGCTGCAAATGCATATTTCTTATTATCAAAAGCCTGCTCAACCCATAATGATGAATGTTTGTCAAAACGATCAAAGTTCCATAACATAAACTCATAATCACGAAGGTACTTTTTCCAACTGCTCATACAGTCTTGAAGCAACTCAGGAATAGGATCGTTGCTTAACCAACAATAATGAATTATTTTGGGAATCATAACTTGTTTTATTTAAAATAAATAAGAGAAACAACATAAAAAACGTATAAGAACTTCCTTGTAAACCCGTTATAAGAATACTACCCCAAAAAGAAAGAAAATAGCCATTGATTAAAACTCTTGTTCTCATATCCTTCTTTTTTATGGAAAAGATCCGCAACATATTGAAAGTATAAAAGAAAACTATCAAACCTGTCAGGCCTTGTTCTACAAGAATTTTAAAAACAATGCTCTCCAATCCATAAAGTTCAGAATCAATTGCACGATCTGTTTTCAAAACATAATACTGATAATTATAACCAACACCACCTATTGGATTACGCAACATGATATCAACAGATTTCTGTAACTGCACAACACGCATTTCCTTACTACTACCAGCGATACCAGCTTTCTCACTATATGAACTATCCCAAAAAAATACGCCTGATTCTATATAACTAACTAAGCCTGAATTTTTCATTTCTTGCGGAATAATCATCAAAAACGCCGAAACTGAAATATAAGCTAATGGAATAGCCCAAAGCAGTTTTTTTGTCCCATACGACAATAATACGAAAATAAAAAATAAAAGCAATGCAATAAGTGCAGACCGACTACCACACAAAACAATATTAACAATGGCAACCGTTAATAATGCAATAAATAGATATTTTCGTATGACACCCCTAAAAAACCATACAAAGCATATAAAAATATTCCAAAATTGTCCCCAAGAAAGAGGGTGATCCATTGTGCCATACGTTCGTCCCTGCAACCCTCCACGACTTTCCTCCATAAAGTACGAAAAGTCACTTTCACCACCATACAATAGATTCATTGCGCTTACATATGGATTACTACCTATTGCATAGCTATAAATACCATATAAACCTGCCAATAGGGAAACCACACATATAACATTGAAATACTTACTTATGTTGATCTCCTGCAGCACATTATATCCTATCCAGATATACAAAATTGTTTGGAATAAAAAGCCCTTAAAGAACGAAAAGAGTTGGTAATCATACGGAACGTATGCCGAAGAAAGAAATATCAAAACGAATGTAACCGAACTGTATATGCAAAAATATTTATTTATTTTACCGGGCACTTTTGACTTAAACGCTTGCCTATGTAATATAAACGATGCCAATAACACAAGTGTAAAAACATCATTAATGGCAATAGATATCGGCCCCAACGAAAATCGAACAACAGAAGGTATTATTATTTTAGAGATCAATGTCAACAAGAAGCCAACCCGTATATTACGGAATAGAACAACGCTGACTATTATAATATATATGTCAAACAATAAATTTATCATAAGTTTACCTTACAAAGTAAAATGGACGAGATTAATAATAGTCTATTTTTAATGCCAGAAACAAGAAAAGTTGATCGGATACTCAATTCCGGATACAGTTTGATACCATATAAGAAGTAACGATAAAGTATCGGTAGTTTCGTCAAGCATTTCCTTTTATCCAATTCTTTCTTATAAGTATTTATCAGTTTCTTTCTCTTTAAAAGGTCCTCAACTAAATAGGTTGATTGTATCTGAAACATTAGTTTTTTCAATGAAGGCGTTGCTATAAATGAATCCATATTATATCTATTATAATGATAAGGATAAAAATCCTCAAATCTTATTATAACAGAATTTAAAAGCAAACAAATTGTCACATAATAATCTTCACCTCCATCAACACCTTTAGGAAAATGTATATCATTCTCAATAAATAATTGATACCTAATTAGCATTTTCCATAAAACGCCCCAATCATTACTAATAACAGAACGAATATAATCATCAGCACTATTACTTGATATTTTAGTAATAATAGATTTATCAACAAATTCCTGAACAAAATTACAACTTACAATATCTGCCTTATCAAGAACTGCCCTTTTATACATTATTTCTAACATATTTTTATCTATCCAGTCATCGCTATCAACAAACTGAACGAAAATCCCATTAACATTGTTTATCCCAAATTCACGTGTCACACTAATACCGCCATTCTCTTTATGGAACACTCTTATCCGCTTGTCTTTCTTGGCGTATTCATCGCAAATGTCACCTGATTTGTCCGTGCTCCCATCATCTATGAGGAGCAACTCGAAATCCGTGAATGTCTGCGCAAGAATGCTGTCTATGCAACGATGAAGATACTTCTCGGCGTTATAGACAGGGACTATCACTGATATTTTAGGAGAATACATCATTCATAAGTTTAAAGCTGAAACCAAATATTGATAAGAATTCTTTTGCAAATCAGAAAGATTCGCTATTGCCATCTGATAATCAACCGCCTGAAAATCAGGAGATGATGTTTTTTCTATCATACGGTTCTCTAATCCAAGTTCTTGTAATAATGAGGCCGCACGTGTATCTCCTTTCCCTAATTTAAGGCAATAAAAAGGTCTTTTGAAAATGATAGAAAAAGCTGTCCCATGAAAAGAAGTAGTAACTACGCAACTGGCATATTTTATCCATCCCAAAAACTCTTCTGGAGAACAACATTGATAGACGTTTTTCTTATATCTCCAATTTACCCAAGCCGTTATTTCTATGACCCGTGCTCCAATTTGATCTGCGATATGCTGTGCAATTCTTAGAGTGTTTTTATTTGGCCTTACTTGATATACCAATACATATTTGCTGTTCATCAAGGGACGCTTAACAATGGAACTCCAAATATCCACATTGGCCAACAAGGTCGGATCTAACACCGTTTCTATTTTTTTCGATGTCAAAGGCTGAAGCAAAGCTGTCAATGTTTTCTCCCGCACACTAATGGCATCAAAATTATCCAATGCTTTCGCATAAAAGTCCTTAGCCTCTTTACTTAAAGAAGAAGCCTCCATGCTTGCTGCATAAGCAATGTATTTTTTATCTTCTTTCGGGAACTCAAAATATCCAAAATAAGGCTTGTGAAAACCTTTTGTTATCTGAGGATTCCATACCTGATCACTTCCTATGATATATGCATCAAATGAGGATGATATAGTTTTTTCTTTTGTCAAACATAGTCTTGCCTGTATAAACAAATCAAATGCCTTATGTCGGACAATCCATCTCGACAATGTCAAACACTCCAATATTAATCTTTTCAAAAAGGAGTTATAAGATTTATTTCGACGAATACTCCATACTTTATAAGGAGACAATAAAAATTCCGGTCGATAATCTATCACCTCAACTTCATGCCCCATGCCCTTTAGTGTTTCCTGCAAAGCATAGCACTGCAGCACGGCACCATAGTTGTGGGCACAATGGAACGTAAGTATTCCGATTTTCATAATCCCAATGCTTTTCTGATTCTTCTCTTAACACGTCCGGCTAACTTGCGAAGCTTCTTCTTCCAATTGTCCTCGCCGTATTTCTTCATCACGTACTCGAAGCCCTTTCGTTCATAGTCACGTTCAAAGTTTCGCCATTCTTTACTGAATACGGACGGATGCTGTAAATTAGGCTGCAAACAATCCTCCAACTTTGCAGGAATAACCGTCATACTGTCTTTTATCGCGTCAAGAATTTCATGCCCTTTCTCCGTATTCACCAATATCAGCGATACGCCCTTGTCATCTGCATTGATATTCGGGTCGGTCTTTTCCCAACCCCAAAAGTCGGCAATGGTGATATCACTCGGACGTTTCGTATTGGTGTAGTGGCACTTTCCGCATGAAGGACGGAACATTATGTGCTGATAGAACAAATATGTAAAGCTCATTTTACCCCCCCCCTTAACAAATTTAAACGTTTCTTTGTGTGCCGTCCATCCAAACTTCTGCTTATCTCGGAAATTAACCCAACAGATTTTGTCACCCTGTTTCTTTTCAAGGTACGCAATGTAGTCGCGCCACAAATAAGGTCCAGGCACTCCGTGGCACACTATGTCAACCAAAATAAGACGTTCACGCAGCTTCTTTCCGATATAAGAGTTCAAGCCTGCCGTTTGGCAAGGAGTACCGGAAAAAAGTACAGTCAAACCGTCTTTTAAGTCTTTCCTTACTTGCCGGAACACAGTGTTCATGTCACTTTGCACATACTTGCTGCCCTTGAACTCATCACGTTCCTCCTTGGTTATCGCTCGCTTATGGACAACACGGAAATGGTCTGTGTAACCTGCGCCGTAAACAACTCCGCCGTTTTCAAGCACATAGTCGGAGATTGCTATGAACGCAGCTCCGCTGCGGCTAGTTTCCACTTCCTCCATGTCCTTATGGCGTGCGGCGTATGCGTCGGGTTGAGGAAGGTTAAGGCTTGTGTCGTAATGGTCATTGAAGGCGCAGACCTTCTCACACAGACCGCAGTCAACGCACCTGTCCTCATCCACCACCGGATAGGGGAAGCCCATCGCGTCGGGCCGCATCGTGATGGCATCGTGCGCACAGATGCTGGCACAGGCCGTGCAACCGCAACAGTCGGCCTTGTCTCTTATCTCTATCATTTATTGTTATTTATGAACTTGCGCTTCAAGGCTTTCGTCTTTGAGACAATGAACTGCCTTTCTTGCCTGCTGCAACCGACATAGTAAATCGTCAACGCCGTGCAAACAAAACTCAACAGGCAGAGCAGCATGAAATTAAAGAACCCCTCACTGACATTCCACGACACCATTCCTGGCACAGCTGCGCTCAACACCGACACGACAAGCACATTGAGATAAACGTTTCTCAGATATTTCCTTGCCGAGAGCCCTATCATGCCGCGAAGCATCAGCAAACGGGCTGCAAGACAACACTGCGAGATGAGTATTGCAACCACCATCACAACTTCGGGGAACAAGCCGATGCGCAGCAAGGCATAGGAGACAGGCAGATTCATCATCTGCAAGCCGCCGACCACAAGCTGATAGTTTCTTATCCGCCCGGTAGCCAACATGGCCGTTATCAAAGGGTTCGATATGGACTCGCTCATGGCGAATACAAGTGCCAGCCTTACGAACAGCACAGTATGCTCCGGCACTATCTTAAGCCAGATGGCAAGGATGTAATGCGTGTTGACCAGCACAGGCAGCGACAGGAACAGCAGCATATAGAAAGACAGCCGCGCTCCCTGAAAAACCAGCGTCATCATATAGCCGCGGTCACCAGAGGCATAAGATTTCGTTATCTGCGGATTAAGAGCGGTCATGAAGTTGGTCACGAAACCGCTCACAGCGTTATTAACCTGAAAAGCAATGCCACGGGCGGCGTTCACCGCAGGGCCACAGAAAAGGTTTATCACGACATTGCCGCCCTGGTCACGAAGCACGGCCGAGGATGCGCCTATAAAATTCCACCCCGCGAAACCGAACATCCGTTTCAATAAGCCCTTCTCGAAAATGAAATGATAAGTACATTCCACAAAGTGCCTCTTACAATAAGCTCCGTATGCGAAACGTACAATCAAAGCCACAACGCACATCAACATTGCATAAAACACGAGCCTGTCTATCGGTGATGCCATCACAAGGAAAGCTATTGCAAGCTTGCCTATTGCCTCAATTATGCTTATGTAAGCAAAGGCCGACATACGCTCGTGGGCTATGATGCTGGCGTTGTAAGGAACGCTGACAAGGTTGACGGCAAACGTGAGGACGGAGAGGTGGAACACCCAGTTGGCCGCCGACAGCCTGCCGGCGGGTATGTTCATCTTGGCGTTCAGGAACCAGACTCCGACTGCCTCGGCAAGCAGCACGACAACCGCAGCCAGCCCTAACTGTATGGTCACGGATGAGGAAAACACCTTTTTGAGGCTCTCCGCATTGCCAACGCCAAGCTCGTATGTGATGAAGCGGGTGATGGCGGCTGACAGAGAACCGGACAGCATGGAGAACATCGCCACCACTCCGCCAACCACATTGTAGATGCCGTAATCCTCCACGCCAAGGGCGTTCAGCACCACACGAGAAGCGTAGAGATTAACGCCCATCATGAACAGCATCCGGAAGTAAAGCAGCAGCGTGTTCTTGGCTATCCGCTTGTTGTTTACCGAAGAAACCAACTGACAGGTAAGAGTTAAGAATTAAAAATCAAGAAAGATAGCAGACCAAAACAAATTTATTCGCGATACCACTAACCGCACTTATCCTATTGCAAGGATAACGCTTTCACAACAAAAACAGGCGGTGGCACTATTAATGCAGTTTCTATAAATTCTGATTTTTACAAACAATGGTATGCTCAATAAATGGTTTCGGCCGCTTTTTGCCTCTATCTGTGTCATTTTGCAAAGTCCCATCGGTCGTATAGCCCGCCATACTACCTCTTCAACTTGCAGACTGACACTCGCTAAAATGCAAGAATCGCCTCGACATAATTTATAGAACCTGCCTTAAATTTATCCTTACAACCTATTTCTGAGGCTGTCAGCGGCTGCTGTTTTTGTGTTCCGGCGGCAGCGGTTCGAGCAGGTCGCGCGCTATCTTCACCATTGCGCAGCCGAGTATGTCTATCTTTATGACAAGGTGTGTGGAACCATCGGACTCGCGATACACATTGCCTTCGAGGCCCACGAGCTTGCCTCCGTTGACGCGCACGCGCTCGCCGAGCCGCAGCGGGCGGGCGTTGATGGTCACGGGGTCGTCGGCTCCCTCCACCATGCGGCGCAGGGCTGCCATCTGGCTGTCGGGAATCACTGCCACGGGGCGGTGGCCGTTGACGGCTGCCCCGGCTATGTTGACGAAGAAACGCTTTATGAAGGGGATGTAGGCCACGTCGTGACGGCGCTCTGCCTCGGTGCAACGCACAAACACAAACGTTGGCAGGATGATGCGGTCGACGGCTGCGCGGCGGCCGTTGCGCCAGCGGCGCAACTCGCGCTGCACAGGAACGTAGACCTCGCAGTTCTTGCCTTCGGAGACCCAACCGGCGAAAATCTTCATCAGCCGCTCGGCACAGGCTTTCTCGGTGTTGTTGTTCACTATGGCGATGTACCACCGGCGGGGCAACCGCTTGGGGCCGAACAGGCCTACGGCGCCGCCGACTTTTGCAGCCGCCGTACCAGTGAGTCCGCTTTGTATGGTTTCGTTGCGCATAAATCAAGACCGGCCTCGTGTGCCGGTTTTTGCCTTGCAATAAGCCCATCTCCTTGTAAGAGACGGACGCATACCGCGTGCAAAATTACTGAAAATCCCCCGAACACGTACATTTTTAAGGATTTTATTTGGTTTTGTACAAAACAATTCGATATGAACGCAGCACGGCGTTTGCGCAATAAATGTCAACTTGTTGAGCGAAGGCGACATACGGACAATGCCTATTTGCCTGACAGTCAGAGGCAATACGCTTTGCCGTCCGTCTCTTACAAGGAGAGCGACCACGTATTTATGTATATTCGACAGTCTCAGCAAAGCCGGAATCCGGTGAAACGCAAGTCCCGGATGCCTGCATTACGGATACCACTTTACACCATATACTATAGCCACGGACACGGAGCGGAAACGTATCAAAAATCAAAGCCGGCCGTTTTGTCTTGCGAGACGTGCCGTTTTGGGCTGCAATACAGGCCGTTTCATCGCCCGAAACGTGCCGTTTTAGAGGCCGAAACGGCACGTTTCGCAACCCCACTGATTATCAATCACTTACAGAGACAGCACGGCAGTAGATGCTTGTAGCAAAAAAACAAGAAGCTGTTTCGATTTTGTCAACTGCCGGCTTTATACATATCTTCGAAACATACTTGCCTGTTTGCAGAGAAAGTTTTCGGTCATATTCGCCCGTTTGCTTCGTCACATAGCCCGCTATGCTCCTCAGCAAACGAACAAATATGCCTCGAAAATCCACCCCAACCCGACGGTTGATAAAATCAAAACAGCTTCTTATATGTGCATTTCGGCGCCACTTCCTGTCTGCTTGGGCGTCTTTCCCTGCTTCCTTTTCGAGGGAGCCACCGCCGAGCGCACCGTCAGAGGCAAGCAGCCGCACCACAAGACCACGGCAAACGGCAGTGGGAAATTGGCAACTCCATTTTGCATTTGTGCGCAAATGCCGCAAAAAATATATAAAATGTATGGCTTCATGGCGCGAATATTAATTATAATTGGTAACTTTGCGTGCGTTAAATAAAGTTGGCAACAGGGCTCCCACACAATGGCTGGCAGCGGCCCAGGAAGCGGGAACGCCCCTGGCAGGCTTCGCCGCCACACATAAGGATAATAAGTTTTATTAAACAACATAAGAGACTATGAATATCGATCAGTTCAACTTTGCCGGCAAGAAGGCAATTGTCCGCGTGGACTTCAACGTGCCACTGGACGAGAATGGTAACGTAACAGACGAGACCCGCATCCGCGGTGCCCTCCCCACACTGAAGAAAGTGCTGGCCGACGGCGGCGCGCTCATAATGATGAGCCACATGGGCAAGCCGAAGGGCAAGGTGAAGAAGGAGCTGTCGCTCTCACAGATTGTGAAGAACGTATCGGCAGCGCTGGGCGTTGACGTGAAGTTTGCCGCCGACTGCGCAAACGCCGACGCCGAGGTGGCCGCGCTGAAGCCGGGCGAGGCCCTGCTGCTGGAGAACCTCCGCTTCTATCCCGAGGAGGAAGGCAAGCCCGTGGGCATTGACAAGGAAGACCCGAAATACGACGAGGCAAAGAAGGAAATGAAGGAACGCCAGAAGGCATTCGCCAAGAAACTGGCCTCATACGCCGACTGCTACGTGATGGACGCCTTCGGCACGGCTCACCGCCGCCACGCCTCCACCGCCGTCATCGCCGACTACTTTGACGCCGACCACAAGATGCTGGGCTACCTGATGGAGAAGGAGGTCAAGGCCGTTGACAACGTGCTGAGCAACATCAAGCGCCCGTTCACCGCCATCATGGGCGGTTCCAAGGTGTCAACCAAGATTGGAATCATAGAGAACCTGCTCGGCAAAGTGGACAACCTCATACTCTGCGGCGGAATGACATACACCTTCGCCAAGGCACAGGGAGGCAAGATTGGCAACTCCATCTGCGAGGACGACAAGCTCGACGTGGCCCTCGACGTGATGAAGAAGGCCAAGGAGAACGGCGTGAACCTGGTGCTCGGCACCGACTGCGTGGCCGCCGACGCTTTCTCTAACGACGCCCACACACAGGTATGCCCGGCCAACGACATCCCCGAGGGATGGGAAGGACTCGACGCCGGACCCGAGACCCGCAAGGCTTTCGCCGACGCCATCAAGGACGCAAAGACCATTCTGTGGAACGGCCCGGCCGGTGTGTTCGAGTTCGACAACTTCATCGGCGGCTCCAAGGCCATCGCTGACGCCATTGCCGAGGCCACTGCCAAGGGCGCGTTCTCGCTCATCGGCGGCGGCGACTCCGTGGCCTGCATCAACAAGTTCGGCATGGCCGACAAGGTGTCCTACATCTCCACCGGCGGCGGAGCGCTGCTCGAGGCCATCGAAGGCAAGGTTCTTCCGGGCGTGGCTGCCATAAAGGGCGAGTAAGAAAGCAACAAACAACATCTATTCATACGCACTGAAGGCTGCCCGGACCACGAGCCTGGGCAGCCTTTTTGCAACCTAAAATCCAAGAACATGAAACAGAGCATCACAGCCATCGCGCTCTCCGCGCTGATGATTACCGCCTGCACAGGCAACAAGACCCAGCACACAGCATTCGCAACAGACACCCTGACATACGCCAAGAAGAGCGCAACGGCCGACGTGACCATAAAGGCCGACTACCCCACCGGCGGCAACGCCACGCTCACCAACGCCATCTGCGAGTACATCAGCGAGCAGCTCGGCGGCACATACACCGGCAACACCGCCGCCGGCGACTCCGTGGTGGCCTACTACGGACAGCAACAGACGGCTCGCATGGAGGAGGCCGCAAAGGCTCTTGCAGGCTCTGCCGCAGCATCGACATACTTCTCGCAAGAGATAAAGGTGCTGGCTGAGACAGAAACTTATGTCACCTACACCGACTACACCGAGAACTTCCTCGGCGGGGCGCACGGAATGTCGTCGCTGACCGGCACCACCTTCCGCAAGAGCGACGGCCGCCGCTTTGGCCGCGAGATGCTGCGCAGCACTGACACCGAGGACTTCCGGGTGCTGCTCAAGGAAGGGCTGAAAGACTATTTCGCCAAGAACGACACGGCCACCGTCAGCGACGAGGAACTGAAACAGATGCTGCTCACCAACAACAGCATAGACTATCTGCCGCTGCCGCAGGCCGCGCCCTACCTCACCGAGGCCGGAATGGTGTTCACATACCAGCCTTACGAGATTGCGCCTTACGCTGCCGGCCGCCCCACGTTCACCGTCGGATACGACAAGCTGAAGCCATTCCTCACCGAAACCGTGTCAAAGCTCATCGGCAATCAATAACCACCAACGAAACAGACACTGCCAATGACAGCGACACTCATCATTCTTGGCCTCACAGTGGCCATGTTCATAGCCGGCAAGCTGCGCGCAGACATAGTGGCACTGTGCGCCCTCACCGCCCTGATAGTGCTCGGCATACTCACGCCCGAGGAGGCTCTGGCGGGCTTCTCCTCCACGGTGGTCATCATGATGGTGGGCCTGTTCGTGGTGGGCGGAGCCATACTGCAGACAGGGCTGGCCAAGGCCGTGAGCCAGAAGATAATGAAGCTGGCCGCAGGCAGCGACACCAGGATGTTCCTTCTGGTCGTTCTGGTAACATCGGCCATAGGCGCTTTCGTGAGCAACACCGGCACCGTGGCCCTGATGATGCCCATAGTGGTGAGCATGGCCGTGCAGAGCGGCACTCAGCCCGCGCGCCTGCTCATGCCGCTGGCCTTCGCCAGCAGCATGGGCGGGATGCTCACGCTCATCGGTACGCCGCCCAACCTCGTGATACAAGACTCGCTCACCGCCGCCGGATACGAGCCGCTGGGCTTCTTCTCCTTCTTCCCCGTGGGCGTGATATGCATCGCCGTGGGCATAATGGTCATGCTGCCGCTCAGCAAGATGTTCCTGTACAAGAAGAAGGGCAGCGGCAACCGCGCTGCCGGACGCGGCAAGACGCTCAACGACCTTGTGAGCGAGTACAACCTGAACAACGCGCTGCGCCGCTACAAGATAACCCGGCGGTCGGCCATTGGCGGCAAGACCGTGGCAGAACTCAATATGCCGGGCCGCTACGGACTGTCCATACTGGAGATACGCAACGAGAGTTCCGACCGCAGCGGCATCATCCGCAACGTCACGCAGAGCCTCGCCTCGCCCGAGAGCATACTCGCCGTGGGCGACATAATATACCTGATGGGCGACACGGAACGCATGGAGCTGTTTGCCCGCGACAACGCGCTCGAACAGCTTGACAACAACAACATAGACTTCTACGACATCGGAATATCGGAGATTGTGCTCATGCCCACGGCCAGAATCATAGGAACTCCGCTGCGCAAATCGGGCTTCCGCGAACGCTACAGCATCAACGTGCTCGCCATAAAGCGTGGCGGCGACTACATAATGAACGACCTGCCGGAGCAGAAGCTCCAGTCGGGCGACGTGCTGCTGGTGCAGGGCAAGTGGAGCAACATAGGCCAGCTGGACAACGACGAGACCGACTGGGTGGTGCTGGGACAGCCCAAGGAGCAGGCCATGCAGGTGACGCTCGACTACAAAGCCCCCGTGGCCGCGGTCATAATGCTGCTCATGGTGGCCGCAATGGTGTTCGACTTCATCCCCGTGGCACCCGTCACGGCTGTCATAGCCGCCGGGCTGCTCATGGTCATTACGGGGTGCTTCCGCAACGTGGAGGCCGCCTACAAGACCATCAACTGGGAGAGCATCGTGCTCATAGCGGCCATGATGCCCATGTCCACGGCGTTGGAGAAGACGGGAACGTCGGCCATGCTGTCCCACTCGCTCGTGTCGCTGCTCGGCTCCATGGGGCCTACGGTGCTGCTGGCCGGCATCTATTTCACGACGTCGCTGCTCACCATGTTCATCAGCAACACAGCCACGGCGGTGCTCATGGCACCGATAGCCATGACCTCGGCCACCGAGATAGGAGCCAGCCCCTACCCCTTCCTCTTTGCCGTGACGCTGGGCGCGAGCATGTGCTTCGCCTCGCCGTTCTCCACTCCGCCCAACGCGCTCGTGATGCACGCCGGCGAATACACCTTCAGTGACTACATAAAGGTGGGACTGCCGCTGCAGATCATCATCGGCATCGTGATGGTGTTCGTGCTGCCGCTGCTGTTCCCATACTGAGAGAGGTAAAAAAGTAGAAAGGTAAAAGGGTAAAAAGCCATGCGGCGGAGGTGTGCGACCATGCTCCCAAGCCGGTGCCTGCACTCTTGCAACTCCTGAATTTCTGCCTCCTACTCACATTATTCAAAATCCGACACAAAAGATTATGGCTATGATTCGCAGCTTATTTCTCGACATAGACGGCACGCTCGTAAGCACTACGACGCACCGCATACCGGCCTCAACGGTAGAGGCGCTGACCCGGGCCAAGGCCAACGGCGTGGGCATATACATATCCACCGGCCGCCCGCTGCAGCTCATCACCAACCTCGGGGCCGTCGGCCACCTCATAGACGGCTACATAACCACCAACGGCGCACTGTGTTTCATAGGCAGCGAGACGGTGAGCTGCAACCCCATCAGCCCCGCCGACGTGGCCACCATACTCGCCGACGCGCACCGCTGTGGCTACCCCTGCATTGCCGTGGGCGAGCGCGACGTGGTGCTGGTCAACCCCGGCGAGGCGTTCTATGACGTGTTTGTGCGCGGGCTCAACGTCACCAACATAGACACCTCGCTGCCACTCTCACGCCTCGACGGCCAGCGCATACTGCAGTTCTCGCCCTTCGTCACGGCCGAGAGCGAGGCCGCCCTCATGGCACGGCTGCCCGGCTGCACGTCTGGACGCTGGCATCCGGCCTTCTGCGACATCACTTCAGCCGATGCCGACAAGGGCAAAGGGCTCGAAGCCATGGCCGCACGCCTCGGACTCGACATCAGCGAGACCATGGCTTTCGGCGACGGCGGCAACGACCTGCCCATCATCCGCTGCGCCGGAGTGGGCGTGGCCATGGGCAACGCCGGGCCGGAAGTGAAGGCCGCCGCCGACTACGTGACCTCGCCGGTTGACGATGACGGCATACGAAACGCCCTCGCCGCCTACGGCGTGATATGACCTCTGGCGGCCATATTCTGCCTGCCCGTCGGAGCGTTCGCCCCGTCCCACGCAACTTTCTGACAATCAACGCATTGCAAAACGTGCCGTTTTGGCTTCCAAAACGGCACGTTTTGTCGTCTGAAACGGGTCGTTTTGCAATGCGGAACGACCCGTTTCGCAATCCCGCTCCGCAGTCTCTGTTTTACGATACCTTTTCCAACCGCAACAGCCGCCGCGCCGGGCTGCACGGCATACGGCTGTTTCCACGGCTCCGAAAGCACCGCGGGCCATTCACTCCCCGCGCCTGTACTCAAGCGGAGTCTGCCCGGTGGTGCGGCGGAAGTACTTGCAGAAAAAGCTGTCGGTGGCGAAGTTGAGGCGATAGGCAATCTGCGACACCGTCATATCCGTGTGGCGCAGCATCACCTTGGCGGCCGTGGCCACGGCCCGGTCTATCCACTCCTTGGCCGTGGTGCCGCTGGCCTGCCTCACCACAGTGCCGAGATAGCGCTCCGAGAGGCACAGCTTGTCGGCATACCAGGCCAAGCGCCGCTCATTGGCACAGTGGGCGTTGACCAAGGCTATGAACCGCTCGAACGTCTCGCGGCACCGGTCTCCGGTCGTGTCGGCGCCAGTCTCGGCCCGCCGCATCAGCCCGTCGTAGAAGTGCACCAGCGCGGCGGCAAGGCCATAGACAGCCTCCACGGTGTGCCGCTTTTGGTGAACCACGCCCCATGCCGCCCGCAATATGTCAGCTATCACCCCTTCCTCGCCGTCCGTCATGTGCGCCCATGCGTGCAGCGCGCCTCCAGCAAACGCCGCAGGCACGTGCCCGTGGAGAGCCAGGCGGAAGAAGTCGTCGCACATTATCATGCCACACATATCGATGTCGGCCGACACCCGGTTCACCTGCACTATGCTGCCGCTCCTTATGCAGACCGCCATGCCGGGCCTCACGCACACGTTCATCAGGTTCACCGTCACGTCAAGCTCGCCCCGGCGCAGCATTCCAAAGCGGTTGTCGCTTATCGCGAACGGCACGTCGGTGCTCATTATGCTGCGGAAAACCTCATTGATGCCCATGCCGATGCCAAAGTCGCCCGACATGAAAAACAGCCCCGACTGCTCGCCTCGACCTTGTTCCACCATCGCCCTCATGTCAGAGAACGTTATCTTTCGCACCCGCTCCACAAGTGTTTAATTTAGAATTGAGAATTTAGAATTAAGAATTTACATGCGGAGTCGCCCCTGCGGCATCGCCCGCCCGAGTGACTATTATGTACCATAAATCACGCATTATGGACTGCAAAGATAATGCAAACGAGCGGAAACGGAGCTTGCTCCATGTTTCCCGAGTGCAGCTTATCTTATCAAAAGATAATGCAAACGAGCGGAAACGGAGCTTGCTCCGTGTTTCCCCAGTGCAGCTTATCTTATGCAAAGATAATTATTTCCCCCTTTTTACAGCATTATCAGGGTTAAAATCATACAAAAAGAACATTTATGATGCGATAGGGATAATGGCTGGAAGCCGTTTCATGCCTATCTTTGCATAAGATAAGCTGCACTGGGGAAACACGGAGCAAGCTCCGTTTCCACTCGTTTGCATTATCTTTGCATAATAAACGAAACGACAAAAAGCAATGAAAAGACGTACAACAATGCTCATGGCAGCGGCAATGGCGGTCGCTTGCGCCAACGCCCAGCTGTCGCTCGACGACTGCAAGCGCATGGCCCGCGACAACTATCCGGCCGTCAGGCAGTACAGGCTCATAGCTCTCAGCCGCGACTACACCGTGGCCAACGCCGCCAAAGGCTACCTGCCGCAGATAGGGGCGAGCGCGGGAGCGGCCTTCTTCACCGACATTGTTGATGCCGGCGGGCAGCATGGCTCGCCCGACATAGGCAACGAGCTGTATGACGTGGCCCTGACCGTAAACCAGACCATCTACGACGGCGGCGCCACTGCCGCCGGGAAGCGCGCCGCGCGGGCAGAGGCCGAAGTGAGCCGCACGGCTCTCGACGTCACCATGCGCACCGTCTCCGTGCGCGTGGAGGAGCTGTTCTTCGGCCTGCTCACCATCGATGACCGCCTCAACCAGAACCTGCTGCTGCAAAAGGACCTCGGCATCGCGCTGGAGAACGTGAGGCAGCTCATGGCCGGAGGCGTGGCCAACCAGAACGATGCCGACGCCGTGGCCGTGGAGATGGCCAAGGCCCGGCAGGCCGAGAGCGGCCTCAGGGCGCAGCGCGCGGCATACGCCAAGATGCTGGCCACCTTCATAGGCAGGCCGATAGGCGGCGGCGACTCGCTCGCGCGCCCTGCTATGCCCGCCGACACGGCTCTCGCGCTGCGCCCCGTCAGCCGGCCCGAACTGACCAACTACGCCGCCCGAAACAGCCTGCTCGACGCCAACCGCAGCCGGCTCGACGCGGCCCTTATGCCCAAGCTCGCCGCCTTTGGCATCGCCGCCTACCACAACAAGCCGCTCGCCATGCTCAACAACGGCCTGCTGGCCGCCGGGGTGACGCTCAGCTGGAACATTGGCGCGCTCTACACACGCAAGAACGACTTGCGCAAACTCGACACCGAGCGGCAGCGTATAGGCGCGGAGCGCGATGTGTTCCTCTTTGACACCGACCTGCAGACGCACGACGCGCTCGGCCGCATAGACAACCTGCGCCGCCAGATAGCGCTCGACGACGAGATAATAGCACTGCGCACGGCCATCAGGCAGCGGGCCGAGGCGCGCGTGGGCAGCGGCACCGAGACCGTTAACGAGATGCTGCGCGACATCAACGCCGTGAGCGAGGCGCGGTTGTCAAAGGCTCTGCACACCACGATGCTGCTCAAAGAGACCCACAACTTGATGAACATAAGAAACTACTGATATGCAGAACGTCAAACCACTCTTTATCATTGCCGCCGCGGCACTTGCCGCCTGCGGCGACGGCGACAGGCAGACCTTCGCCACGGGAACGTTTGAGGCCACAGAGATAACCGTGTCGGCCGAGGAGAACGGCCGCCTGCTTTGGCTGCAGGCCGACGAGGGCGCCACGCTCGACTCCGCCGCCCAGGTGGGGCTTATAGACACCGTGCAGCTCCACCTGCGCGCTCTCAGCCTCGGCGCGACAAGGGAATCGTTTGCCCACCGCCGCCCCGACATAGCCAAGCAGGTGTCGGCCACGCGCCAGCAACTGGCCAACGCCGAGCAGGAGCGGGCGCGCTTTGCCACCCTTGTGGAGGCGGGCGCGGCCAACCGCAAGCAGCTCGACGATGCCGACAACGCCGTCCGGGTGCTCAGGCGGCAGCTCGATGCCATGCAGTCTGAACTGAGCAACAGCACGCAGAGCCTGAACAGCAACATGGACGAGGCCGAAATACAGCGGCTGATGGTGGCCGACAGGCTAGAAAAGTGCCACATCAAGGCGCCGGCCACGGGCACGGTGCTCGCCAAGTATGCCGAGGCGGGCGAGTATGCCACCGTGGGCCGGCCGCTGTTCAAGCTCGCCGACACGCGCACCATGTACCTGCGGGCATACGTAACGGCGCGCCAGCTCGAACAGATAAAGGTTGGAATGAGCGTCACCGTGGCGAGCGACTACGGCGACGGGCACGGCAAGGACTATCCGGGGCGGGTGACATGGATTTCGGACCGCGCCGAGTTCACGCCCAAGACCATACCCACTGACGACGAGCGAGCCGACCTTGTATATGCCGTGAAGGTGGCCGTGAAGAACGACGGCTACCTGAAGATAGGCATGTACGGCCGCATGAGGCTGCAAGACGCGCCGACCGACAACGCAAACACCGACTGATGAACGCCATTGAGACCCATAACCTGAGCAAGAGCTACGGCAAGGCCAAGGCACTCTGCGGCGTAAGCCTCGCCGTGGAGCGCGGCGAGCTGTTCGGACTGATAGGCCCCGACGGCAGCGGCAAGACCACCCTGATGCGCATTCTCGCCACGCTGATAGTGCCCGACGGGGGCGATGCCACCGTAGAGGGTTTCGACACGGTGAGCCGCATGACCGACATCCGCCGCCGCGTGGGCTATATGCCGGGCCGCTTCTCGCTCTACCAAGACCTCACGGTGGAAGAGAACCTGCAGTTCTTCGCCACGCTCTTCGGCACGACCATTGCCCGGGGATACGACAACATACGCGCCGTATATGCCCCGCTGGAGCCGTTCCGCCGCCGCAGGGCAGGCGCACTGTCGGGCGGAATGAAGCAGAAGCTGGCGCTGTCGTGCGCCCTCATCCACAACCCCACCACCCTTCTGCTCGACGAACCGACCACAGGCATCGACCCGGTGGCGCGCCGCGAGCTGTGGGACACGCTGGCACGGCTGCGCAGCGAGGGCATGACCATCGTGGTGTCAACGCCATATCTCGATGAGATTCGCCGCTGCGACCGCGTAGCTTACCTGCAGGAAGGGCGGCTGCTCGGCACCGGCCGTCCCGACGATGTGCTGCGGCGGTTTGCCGATGTGTTCTGCCCGCCGCCGCTATCTGATGCCGCCGGCCACTGCGCCAGCGGCGACGAGGCCATCGCGGTGGAGCATCTCGTGAAGGCGTTCGGACAGTTCCGTGCCGTCGACGACATCTCGTTCACCGTCCGCCGGGGCGAGATATTCGGCTTCCTCGGCGCGAACGGCGCTGGCAAGACCACCGCCATGCGCGTGCTCACGGGGCTGAGCAGGCCGACATCGGGCCGCGCCCGCGTGGCGGGATATGACGTAACGGAGCAGCCCGAGCAGGTGAAGCGGCACATAGGGTACATGAGCCAGCGGTTCTCTCTGTACGAAGACCTCACGCCGAGGGAGAACATACGCCTCTTCGCGGGCATATACGGACTGCCGGACGGCACCATCCGCGCAAAGACAGACGCCATGCTGGCGAGCCTCGGCATGGAGAGCGTGGCCGACGAGCCGGTGAGCCGCCTGCCGCCGGGGTGGAAACAGCGGCTCGCCTTCTCCGTGAGCATAGTCCACGACCCGTCTGTAGTGTTCCTCGACGAGCCTACGGGAGGCGTCGATCCGGCCACTCGCCGACACTTCTGGCAACTGATACGCGAGGCCGCCGGGCGCGGAATAACGGTCTTTGTGACCACACACTACATGGACGAGGCCGACTATTGCGACCGCATATCCATAATGGTGGACGGCAGAATCAGTGCCATAGGCACGCCGGCAGAGCTGAAACGCCGCTACAATCAGCCCGACATGGACAGCCTCTTCACCTACCTTGCACGCAAGGCCAAACGACAATGACAGACAGCATGAACACTTTCACATCTTTTGTAATAAAGGAAACGCGCCACATACTGCGCGACCCGCGCACGGTGATGATTCTCTTCGGAATGCCGCTGGTGATGATGCTGCTCTTCGGCTTCGCCATCTCGACCGACATCCGCGACGTGCGCACGGTGGCGGTGATGCCCGACGCCGACGCCGTGGCGCAGCGCACGCTGGCTCGGATAGACGCGTCGGAGATGTTCACCGTCACCGGCCGAGCCGCCACTCCCGCCGAGGCGGAGCGCATGATACGCTCGGGCAGGGCCGACATGGCCGTGGTGTTCGCCCGGCGCACGGGCAAACGGACCGCGACGGGCGGCCCGGCGGTGCAGATAATGGCCGACGCCACCGACCCGAACACGGCCGTGCGCCAGGCGGCATACGCCGCAGCGGCCATGGCCGGGGGCGAAGGCGGGGCGGCGCAGGCCGAGGTCAGGATGCTGTACAACCCCCGTATGCTCAGCTCTTACAACTTTGTGCCGGGCATCATGGGGCTGCTGCTCATGCTCATCTGCGCGATGATGACCTCGGTGAGCATAGCCCGCGAGAAGGAGCGCGGCACTATGGAGGTGCTGCTCGTGTCGCCCGTGAGGCCCGTCACGGTCATAGTGGCCAAGGCCGTGCCCTACTTCGTGCTGGCGGTGGCCATACTCTGCTGCATATTGCTGCTGGCGCGGTTCGCGCTGGGCGTGCCTATGCAGGGCGGTGTGGCCGGCATCGTGGGCGTGTCGCTGATATACATAGTGCTGGCACTGGCCTTGGGACTGCTCATCAGCACCGTGGCCGAGACGCAGCTCGTGGCCATGCTGGCCTCGGCGGTGCTGCTGTTGCTGCCCAGCCTGCTGCTCTCGGGCATGATATACCCCGTGGAGAGCATGCCCCGGGTGCTGCAATGGGTGTCGTGCGTGATACCGGCGCGATGGTACATCGAGGCCATGCGCAAGCTGATGGTGATGGGAGTGGGCATCGGCAACGTGCTCACCGAGGTGGCCATACTGTCGGCCATGGCCGCCGCGCTGCTCGTGCTGGCACTGAAGAAGTTCAGGAACAGGCTGTGATTTATGTTGGGAGTCAAAGAAGTTACAGGAATTTTCCACCCCCACTTCGTCCCGTCTGGGGCGCCAAAGGCAACAAGCCGGTGGACTGAACTATTTTTCTTAACTCTCAATTCCTAATTCTTAATTCAAAAACCTTTAACTTTCAACTTGCCCATGTCACTGAAGTACCTCATAAAGAAAGAACTGCTGCAGATGCGGCGCAACTCGTTCCTGCCGCGCCTTATGTTCATTTTCCCCATCATGGTGATGTGCGTCATGCCGTGGGTGATGACGATGGAAGTCACAGACATACGCATAGTGACCGTAGACAACGACCGCTCCACACTGTCAGAAAGACTTATCAGCAGGATTGGTAGCTCGGAACTGTTCCGCGATTGCGGCCTGCGCCCGTCTTACAGCGAAGCTCTCGACGATGTAGAAAGAGGCCATGCCGACGTGATACTGGAGATTCCGCGCGGCTACGCCGACGGCATAGAGGGCGGAGGGCAGCCGGAGCGCGCGCTCATAGCGGCCAACGCCGTGAACGGCACGAAGGGAGCCATGGGCGCGCAATACCTGCAAGCCATAATAGCACACAACGCCGCCGAGGCCACCGCGCCACGCGCCGCCGCGCCGCAAGCCGCCGACACGCTCTTCCTGTACAACAAGCACCTCGACTACCGCGTGTTCATGATACCCGCCCTGATGTCTGTCCTGATGATATTGCTGTGCGGATTCCTGCCCGCGCTCAACATTGTGGGCGAGAAGGAGACGGGCACCATCGAGCAGATAAACGTCACGCCGGTGGGCAAGGCCGAGTTCATCGTGGCCAAGCTCATACCCTACTGGACGCTCGGGCTGGTGGTGCTCACCATCTGCTTCGCCCTCTCGTGGCTCGTCTACGGCATAGTGCCGGCCGGAAGCCTGCCCCTGCTCTACCTGCTGTCGGCCCTGCTGGCCGTCACCGTGAGCGGTTTCGGCCTCGTGGTGTCGGGAGGCAGCGGCACCATGCAGCAGGCCATGTTCGTGATGTGGTTCTTCGTGGTGTGCATGATGCTGCTCAGCGGACTGTTCACCCCGGTGAGGAGCATGCCCGAATGGGCGCAGACGCTCACACTCATAAACCCCGTGCGCCACTATATCGACGCCATGCGCACAGTGTTCGTGCGCGGAGGCGGCGCGGCCGATGTCATGCCGCAGCTCGCCGCCCTATCTGTCTTCGCCGCCACAATGACCGCATGGGCTGTAATCGGCTACAGGAAGACAGCCCGCTGAGGCCGGGCAACCGGCCCCGACAGGCAGCCCGGCAAACCCTCATACATACACCTTGAGTCTGGCAACCGGCAGACATCCATTAACTTTTTTATGTTAAAGGAAGCCATGCCGACCGTTCCGCCCAACCGCCTGATATCCAGCGCATTGCAATACGCGCCGTTTCGGCTTGCGAAATGTGCCGTTTCGGGCTGCGAAACAGGCCATATCGCAACGAGAAACAAGCCGTTTCGGAACACAAAACGGCACATACCCGAAAGCGACGCGACGCGCCCCGCCCGTAGTTGCATATATGCAAGCACAGCGGCAGGCCGCCGCAGATGCCCTTCTATTTTATACGCTGACAGGCAAGACCTGCAATATAGTTGCGTACCCTCATCTTCCTTACCTCCAACTCCCCGCACACTACTTTTTAACTTTTACCCCTTAACTTTCAACTTCCCACACCCTTTACCTTTACACTCCCCGCACACTACTTTTTAACTTTTACCTTTTAACTTTTAACCTTCCACGCGCCCCCGTGACCGTTTGTCACCTCCTTGTGACCAGATGTCACCTCTCCGACCTTGCAAAACGTCACCATTAAGCCAAAAACGCCTAACTTTGCACAGTGAATTAAGTAAAATATGATGAATATGGCAAACAAGAAAGAATATTCGAAGCCAACCGTCAAGGCGGTCAGGTGGGATATGAAGGAGGCTTTGTGCAACACAACTTACCTTGCCAGCCCGTGTGTTGTGGTAAGACAACCATCAGGTAATACAAGAATAAATTTTTTTCCTACAATATCAAGTGGCGAAATGGAGTGGCATGATGCAGAAGGAACTGCATCAACAAATTCATGGCCAAGTGGAAGCAGGTGAACAAGAATATAATTATAGATAATATAACAAATAGGGCTAAAACATGAGAAATATAATTTTCATTATAAGCATATTCCTTGGAACAACATATTTCATGTCATGTTCAAACGAAGATGATACATTATTTAACAATTCGGGAAATGACAATACAAATATGAAAGCGGGAATTTATAGTACAGAGATACCAATGTGCACACAAGGTGAAGTACAAACCAGAGGATTGGACTCTGTTAACGGAACATTCACGGGTACATATCCGTATGACACCATTTATCTCCATCCCGCCGACAATAACCGAAATGATGTTATCGCTATACCTCTCAAAGGAACTAATTATAGCGGTGACACTTGTCGTGCCATACGCCTTTCGATTGAGGTATTTGATGATGGGAGCTATAAAGTTTATTGTACCGATAAACCGGAAGAATCAATAACTCTTGCTGCTGATGAAGAAGTATATTTTTCATCCATAAAGACTCCTACATGGAAAGCAACCGACACTGGACATGACACACCTTTCTCAGGAATTTATTCCGGATATGACGTATTTAAAAATGATTCGGACAACGTAAATACTGAAATACTCAAAAGCGAACTGTTATATAATGCAAGTAGTCTAATAGAATTAGGTAATACTCCTCCCCAAATAATTTACATGACCAGGCACAGTACTGGTTTCAGATTACAATTCATGTTTACGGAAGTAGATAATGGAGGTCTTGAATTTCCAGAAGCAATGTGGAATTTCCTATTTCAAGATGCTAAGCCTGAATATTTTTATATTAAATTCTATTTCGGCCCAAATTTCTGCGGGGAGTACGACTTACTTAACAACACGACTCCTGCAAGTGACAGAGGGGGCTTTTATGCAAGTGATGATGGAATTTACAGACCTTTCCAATATACCAGATATACAGTAGGAACAGGAGGTGACGGAAGTACTGGTGAGGATGAATATAGGACGGGGTTTGGTTACGAAACATCACGACGCCAATATTTGTTAGCGCCACTCAACACAACAATACCAAGTAATGACTTTGGCTTTTGGGTTTACATAAAATATAGCGATGACCCCAACGATGCAACAGACCCTGAATTCCTGTCAAGTGATGAAGGTGCAAAATGGTTCCACTATAGTGTTGAAGGATTAACACCTACATTAAACGTGGTCAACTTCATAATTATTTGTATGGATTACAAAGATTTGCTTACTCAATTTAAAGATGAAATTGATGCAACTAACAATGCAGCAAATCGAGTTTCTACCCGTTTCACCCGCGGATGGTTTGAGAACAGAGCGCCGCAGGAGATTGACATAAAGCCGGTGGATGTGAAGGTAATAACGGAATGACAATCGGATTTCTCAATAATTATACTTAATTCTTTGTGAGGGACGGTGCAGTGATGCAGTGTCCCTTTTTATGTTAAACCGCGCCCCGGCGTGCCTTCCGCCACAAAAGCGGACGGCCACAAGGGGCAAAACAGACTGAAAGGAAATGAGAGCGAAGATAAAGAAAGACTTCTTTGTGAAGACAATAGCCGGCGAGAGCGTGCTCATTGGCGGCGGGGAGCAAATAGACTTCTCGCAGATGCTCATACTGAACGACACCGCCGCGTTCATGGTGAAAGAGCTGCAGGCAGCACCGGCCACAGCCGCCGAGCTGGCCGAAAAGACCGCCGCGGCCTACGACGTAAGCCCCGACCGCGCCCGCGCCGACGCTGAGGAACTGCTGGAAGAGCTTGCGCGGCTCGGCGTGACAGAGGCCGACGGGCGGTGAGCCGCCACGCACGGAGGCGGCACGCCGCCTCCGGCTCACTTCCAGAAACGCGACGTTATGTCGGTGAAGCTGTCGCCCGAGGCTCTCTTATAGAGCCTCTGGTTGGTTGTGCGCTCCTTCAGGCAACCCAAGTGGGCTATATACGGCCCGAGTTTCAGATAGTCGAAGTCGGCCTTGCGCACCGACTGCGGCACGCGCTGGCGGCCGCTATACCACCCCACCTTCAGCCCGGGGTGCTCGCGGCGCAGGTATCGCGCCAGGCTGTTCACATAGTCTGGCTCGGCGTCGCCGCCCATGAAGCACACGCAGGTGATGCCTTCGGCGCACCCGGCCACCAGCCTTTCCAGCTCCATCGGCGTGAGCGGGGTGCCCACGTCCTGCCACAGGTAACGGCTGTGGCAGCCCGGACAGCGGCAGGGACAGCCCGAGAGGTTGACGGCCAGCGTCACCTCGTCGGGTATTTCTTGGAACACTATTCCCGTGTTTACGTATTTCAGCATTGCTATTACTTGTTCATTAAAGGATATCCACATACTGACAGCCTGCGGGGGCAGCGCAGAGTGCAGAGCGAAGAGTGCAGAGGTATGATTACCTTTATGAATATCCGCAAGTTGCCAAGTAGTTATATGGAGTTAACAGGAGTTAGGCTCCCTTACGATCCCCGGAGTTAGCGGACGATAGCTTTAGTGGGTATTGTCCGCTAACTCCATGAACGAGCGCAGCGAGTGATAACTCCCGGTAACTCCTGCTAACTCCTCGCATTTGGCAGAATGCGGATATTCATATTACCTTTGACTGCCGATACCATGCAGCATGGGCTAATCATACCTCTGCACTCATCACTCTGCATTATGAACTACATCGGTTCCACGGCCAGCCCGGCGCCTGCCTTGGCGTAGTGACGGCGGCGGGCTTCCTGCTGCCGTGCCTCCGAGAAGTTGCTCACGCGCTTCAGGTAACCGATGATTCGCGTCATGTAGTCCACGTTGGCGGAGTGGCAGCGGGGGCACTCGTGCAGGTATCGCTTGTCTATGTGGCCGCAGTCGTTGCAGATGGTGTTCGGAATGTTGAACGTGAAGTAGTTGCATCCCTCCTTGGCGGCCACGCGGAGCAGCTGCCGGTACTGCGCCTTGGAGAGATGTTCCTCAAGGTTCATGTGGAGCGCGGAGCCGCCCGTGAGGTGCTCTATGTAGGGCGCGCCGTGCAGGCGGAACTTGTCGAGTATGGTCAGCGAGTCGTCCTCGACCACGTAGAAGTAGCTGTTGTAGCAGTCGCGCGGCACGAAGTATCCGTCCTCGCGGTCCCACTTGGCATGCTTCACGCCCACGTTCTCCGCCGGAATCATCTCGCAGTTGAACATGACTTCCTTCGTGCGGTACTCGCGGTTCTTCTTTTCCACAAGCCCGAGCACCGTCTGCACGAAGGCCAGGTAGTCGGGGTTATCGTTTATCTGCAGGCCCATGAACTCGGCGGCCTCCACGAGTCCGTTGACGCCGATGGTCAGATACTGGCGCGACATGGTGATATATCCCGCGTCGAAGAGCGGCAGCATGCCGTGCGCCTGCAGCTCCTTCAGGTTCTCGTTGTATGCCAGCTGCACCTTGTGGCACAGGTCTATCACGTCGGTGAGGTAGTCGCGGTAGTCCATCCCGCTGTTCACGGCGTGCTGTATGCATCGGTTCAGGTTGATGGTGAGCACGCTCTTCGAGCCTGTTGACACGCCTCCCGCGCCGAGTGTGTAGCTGAATCCGTTGTCCTGGATCTCGTTCCTGAGTCGGCAGCAGCTCGACAGCGAGTCGGCGTTGTCGCTCATGTAGGTGAAGAAAGAGTGGCCCTCGGCATACATCTCGGCCGTGAAGTCGGCCCACTCCGGGTCTGCCATCTCGCCGTCCTTGCTCAGCAGGGCCATCGTCTCCACTGGAAACGTGAGCACAGCCTTGGTGCGCTCCTTGTTGAACCACTTCATGAAGCGCTTCTGCAACCACGAAAGCCCGTCCCAGTCTGGCTGGCTCCCGTCGGGGAAACGGAACTCGCCGAACAGGCTCTCGAAGTAGGGGCGGTCGTAATAGGCTATGTTCCAGAACACGGCCTGGTAGTTCCTGGCGCCCGTGGGCTGGTTTATCGAATACACAATCTGCTCGAAACAGTCGGTTATCACCTTGTCTATCGTGCGCTGTTTCAGCGAGAGGTCCACCACCTTGCCGGCCTCCTTGTAGTACTCCCTGCCGTATTCAAGGCCAATGAAATAGTTGAGATACATGAGGAACTCGGGCGTGGCGCAGGCACCGCTGAGCATGCTCGACACCATGAACACCATGTTGACGAATCCGCCGCAGAACGACTTCAGGTTGGTGGGCGCGGTGGAGTTGCCGCCGATGGACATCGTGCCGCCTATCAGCCAGGGGTACATGGTGATGGAGGCGCAGTAGTTGGCCAGGCTCGTCTCGTCGTTCTTGTAGATGAAGTGGTGCGTGAGCAGGTCAATGTATCTGTCGGCCAGCTCCTTGCCATACATCTTCTTGATTCGGTCTGTGAGCAGGCGGCGGTTCAGGCGGATGAAGTTCGACTTGGGCAGCTCGCCTATCAGCGTGGCTATGTTCTTGTGCTCCACGTTGGCGTTGGCGTCATACTTTGAGCCGGTGGCGGCGTTGGCGGCCTCGCAGTAGGCCGCGAGGAACTTCAGCTTGTCCATGGTCTCGCGGTCCTCGGTGTGCCTCTGGCGGTAGAGCATGAACGACTTGGCCACGCGGTAGTGGCCCTCCCTCATCAGAGCCTCCTCCACCTGGTTCTGTATGTCCTCCACGGTGATGCCCTCGCGTATGTCGAGGTGGCCCAGTATCTGCGATATGCAGCCCAGCCCGGCGGGCTCGCCCACCGAGTCGAACGCCTTGATTATGGCGTTCATGATCTTGTCGAGCGAGAAGCGTTCGGCCGAACCGTCCCGCTTGGTGATTGCAAAGTTCTTTATCTCCATTGTTGTCTCACATTTTGGGAAACTTTTATCAGCATTGCGACAGAAAAGTTTCCCGTTTCTGATAACTTTATTGTTGATTCACGTTACGATGTTCGCTAAAACGGATACAAAGGTACAACAAAATCCGATAGCAACCTACCGGATTCGGAAAAAAATATCAAACAAATGTCATCAAGTTGCCAAACACGTTTGGAAACCTGCCGACATTCAATTAACTTTTTTATGTTAAAGCCGGCCATACGGGACTTCACCGCCAACAACCTGACAGTCAACGAGTTGCAAGACGGGCCGTTTCGCATTCCGAAACGGCCCGTCTTGAAGTCTGAAACAGGCCATATCGCAGCGCGAAACGGGCCGTTTCATGGTGCAATATGGCACATACTGAAAACCAAGGAAACAGCAGCTGTTTTTAGTTGCCTATTTGCAAGCACAGGCAGACGGCAGACATTCTCCAGCATGAATGCAGGAACGGACGCCAAGGCTGGCTGACAAACGATTTTGAACGGGTCTCATATCTTCACATTGGAGATATCCACCAACCCGTTGACAATGGCATATATGGTCAGTCCGGCGGAGCTGTGAATCTGCAGCTTGCGCGCTATGTTGCGCCGGTGTGTGATGACCGTGTTGACGGATATGTAGAGATGGTCGGCAATCTCCTTGTTCGACATACCCTGCACGAGGCTCACCACCACGTCCTTCTCGCGGTCCGAGAGCATATCGGCGTTGTCTTGCCCGCCCTTGAACACCATCGTCGATATGTTCTTAGTCACGTCGTTCTTGCGCGCCATGCGCTCCAGCCGCCTTATGGCCGGCACGAAAATGTTGTCCTCCACCTCCGTGTGCAGGCGCAGCCACTCCTCATTATTATATATGTCATAGAGCGTTGACATGAGCTTATGGTTGCGCTGCATATCCGTGGGCAGGTATTTTATTATGGTGGTCTTGAGTTCCTTCAGCTTGATGTCGGTCTGCCCGTGGTGCTTTGAGAACGTCTCTATGGTGTAGTCGCCACCCGGCCGGTTGTCGAGCAGCGCCTGCACGTATGGGAACAGCGTCTTCTCCTCGTAGAGCATGTGCTTGCGCACCTCGCGGGCATACTCGTCGTAGAGTTTCACGAGCAGCTCCCCGAGGCTGTCGCTGTCGTTGACCGCCTCAGCCAGCTCGCGCCTCACGAAGGGCAACTGGAAGTCGAGATAGTAGACATGACAGGCCTTCAGGTAGTGCATGAGCGTTGGCACGGATATCTGGTCGTCGTCGTCGAAGCCGTAGTAGCCGTTGATGGTATAGTTGACCACGGCGAGAAAGGTGTATGTGTCCACGCCGTTGTCGTCGCACGTCTCCCTCACGGTCTTGTCGCCGAAGCCGAGGTTGATGCCAAAGCTGCCCAAAGTCTGCAACACATTGTAGTTGTCCCTGATGAGCGATATCATCTTGTCGCTGGCCTCGTATATCTTCTGGTTCTTCATCGCGATACCAATTAATGATTACCGCTGCAAAAGTAATAAAATCACGCGACACGCACAATAATCATTAATAGGTATTCTCGGCGCGTGGCCGCCTGCGCTTACACATTAATAATGATGCCCGCGGGCATCAAGCCCGGCGCCGGCGGTGAGGCGGACCGCCCGCCGCGCCACCGCCAAAGGCGGCCGCCAAGAAGCACCACGGCAGGACGACATCGTCTCGGGCCCTGACAACCGGCAATGAATGTCCGCGCATTGCCGACCCTGCGCGACAAGTGAAGCTCTTTTAAAACAGTTTGGCAACTTGCGGACATTCATTAAACGATTTAGGTTAAAAGTTTGATTTCGCAACAAATTTTAGGCCAAATATTTTGCCAAAGAAATAAATTCATGTACTTTTGCAATATAAAATAAACATTCATACAATAATTTATCCAAAACCTGACGCCTATCGACGAAACGTTTACTTAATAAAATTAGAGCAATTAAGTATGAGCAATTTCGAGAGTATGACCGACGAAGAGTTGGCCTTACTGTACGCAGGAGGAAACAACAGGGCTTTTGATGAGTTATTGTCGCGCAACCAATCCAAGCTCTTTACATACATACTGTTTGTGGTCAGAGACCAGGACACGGCGAACGACATATTCCAGGACACGTTCGTGAAGGTGATAATGAAACTGCAGGAGGGCAAGTACACCGACTCCGGCAAGTTCTCCTATTGGGTGACGCGCATCGCCCACAACGTCATCATGGACTGGTATCGCCAGAACAAGACGGAGCGCATAGTGGAGCCGACCGAGGACAACGACCTGAGCAACCTGAGAAGCGCGTCTGTGATGGACCCAAGCCGCGAGAACGAGATTGTGAACGAGCAGGTGCTCGCCGACGTGCGCCGCATGATGGACGCACTGCCCGCGCCGCAGCGCGAAGTGGTCTATATGCGCTTCTACCAGGAACTGTCGTTCAAGGAGATAGCCGACATCACGGGGGTGAGCATCAACACGTCGCTCGGGCGTATGCGCTATGCCATCATCAACCTGCGCCGCATGGCCCACGAGCACAACATCCTGCTAAGCATGGAGGCATGACAGCGACATGACGGCGCGCACGCACCAGGCGGAAACCGCCAACAGGAAAACACCGCCACACACAACCCGCACACCGCCACACGCCGCACAAAAAAACAGGGGTGGCAATATCGCATCGCAAAACGTGCCGTTTCAGAAGCCGAAACGGCACGTTTTGGCGTCCGGAACGGCACGTTTTGGAATGCAAAACGGCACGTTTCGCAACACCACTGACTATCAACCACTTACAGACACGACACGACCGCGCTCAGCATATCAAAAAACACGGGTGGGCAAATAGCCGCCACGACCGCCGGAAGCAGCCCCGCCATGGCCGCCACCGGCACATCCGCACACAAAGAGAAGCGCGGCGCCGCACGCAGAAAAGCGCACGGCGATGCCACGTTACGGTTTTTATTTATTACTTTTGCAGCGATCTAAGAATAATGGCGCGTACTGCAATATGCACCGCAAACCGCAATGTAAACCAAATGTATATGGAAGAATACAACTCATTGGATGATAAGAAGAAATACAGCATTCTCTTTGTATGCCTCGGGAACATCTGCCGCTCTCCGGCCGCCGAAGGCATAATGAAGAAGATGGTGGACGAGGCCGGACTGTCGCCGCGCTTCACAATCGACTCCGCCGGCATAGGCAACTGGCACGTGGGGCAGCTGCCCGACAGCCGTATGCGCCGCCACGGAGCCGCACACGGATACAAGTTCGACAGCCGAGCACGCCAGTTCTCGACCGAAGACTTCGGCAGGTTCGACCTCATCGTGGTCATGGATGCCGAAAACCACGCCGCCGTGACGGCCAAGGCACGCAATGACGGCGACCGCGGCAAGGTGGCGCTCATGGCCGACTACCTGCGCTCGCACCCCGGACAGCGCTCCGTTCCCGACCCGTACTACGGCGGAGACCGCGACTTCGAGCTTGTCATCGAACTGCTCGAAGACGCCTGCGCCACACTGTTGGACAGCATAACCGGCAAAACAAAATAACAGACAGGCCGATGAAAAAGATAGCAATACTCGTGGCCCTGTCGCTCATAATGGGGCAACAGGCCGAAGCCAAGAAGAAAGAAAAGAAGGAAAACAAGACCGAAAAGAAAGAGGCCCCCGTGAGACAGGGACTCTTCGGCGTGCAGAAAGACGGCGACAAGTGGTTCCTGCTTGTGCCCGACTCGCTGGTGGGCCGCCCATTCCTCGCCATCACGCGCTACGTCTCGACACCATCAGGCACGGGCGTATACGGCGGCGAGGAGGTCAACGAGCAGACGTTCTACTGGGAGAAAGCCGCCGACGACCGCCTGCTGCTGCGCTCGCTCGTCTACATATCCGTGGCCGACAGCACGCAGGCCATAGCCCGAGCCGTGAAGGCCAGCGCGCAAGACCCCATCGTGGAGGCGTTCAAGATAGAGGAGACAAAGCGCGATTCGGCCAAAAACGCAGCCTACAAGGTGGAGATAGGCCGCCTGTTCGCAAAGGAAAACACCGCCGTGGGCATGGATGCCACAACCAAGAAGCAGCTCGGCATCAGCGCGATGAACACCGACCGCTCTTTCATCAAGGCAATAAACACCTACCCCATCAACACCGAGATAAAGACCATACGCACCTACAACAGCAAGGAAAACGGGCAGACACCAGCCGGAATGACCGCCGGAGTGGTGACGTTCGAGATGAACACATCGTTCGTGATGCTGCCCAAAGAGCCTATGCGCAAGCGCCTGGCAGACCCGCGCGTGGGCTATTTCGTAAACTACTTCGAGCCGTATTCAGACGACCAGCAGAGCGTGAAGCGCAAGAGATTCATCTGCCGCTGGCGGCTTGAGCCGCGCGACGAGGACATAGAGAAGATGAAGCGGGGCGAGCTTGTGGAGCCCAAGAAGCAGATAGTCTACTACATCGACCCGGCAACGCCCAAGAAGTGGCGGCCCTACCTCATACAGGGCGTCAACGATTGGAACGCGGCCTTCGAGCAGGCGGGCTTCAAGAACGCCATCGTGGCCAAGGAGTGGCCCGACGATTCGACCATGAGCATGGAGGACGCGCGCTTCTCTGTCATCCGCTACCTCGCCTCGCCGATAAGCAACGCCTACGGCCCGCACATCAACGACCCGCGCAGCGGCGAGATACTGGAGAGCCACGTGGGCTGGTATCACAACGTGATGAAGCTCGTTCACGACTGGTACATGATACAGGCTGGACCCTCTGACCCAGCCGCACGCACCATGAAGTTCGACGACGAGCTGATGGGACAGCTCATACGCTTCGTCAGTTCGCACGAGATAGGCCACACCCTCGGCCTGCGCCACAACATGGGGGCGAGCCACGCCACGCCCGTTGACAGCCTGCGCGACAAGGAGTGGGTGGAGAAACACGGCCACACCGCGTCGATAATGGACTACGCCCGCTTCAACTACGTGGCCCAGCCCGAAGACAACGTGGGCCGAGCCGGACTATTCCCCCGCATCAACGACTACGACAAGTGGGCCATCGAGTGGGGCTACAAACCCATATTCGACACCAAGGACGAGGAGGAAGACCGCCTCGTGCTCAACCGCATGACCATAGAGCAGCTCAAGAAAGGCCAGCGCTACTGGTTCGGAGGCGAGGGCTACGACAACGACCCGCGCGCCCAGAGCGAAGACCTTGGCGACAACGCCGTGCGGGCGAGCGAATACGGGCTGGCGAACCTCAAACGGATAGTCAAGGCCCTGCCACAGTGGACGGTCGAGGAGGGCGACATGAACAGCAACCTCACCGACCTGTACGGCTCGGTCATCGGCCAGTTCCGCCGCTATGAGGGCCATGTGCTGCGCAACATCGGCGGACTTTACACAACATACAAGAGCATAGAGGAACCGGGAGCGGTCTACACTCCGCAGCCAAAGGCAGAGCAACTGGCCGCCCTCGACTACATAGACCGCAACGCCCTGACCGAACCGGCGTGGCTAACGGATGTGCCGTACATCAACCGAATAAGCCCCGCGCCGCTCGAACTGCTCAAGCCCATTGCCGACATGGCCGTGACAGACCTGCTGTCGCCAACAAAGATAGGCAACATGGCCAAGTACTCATACGCCGCCGACGCCTACCAACCCGACGATTACATAGAGGACATAGCCGACATGACATTCCGCGAGACCACCACTGGCAGTGCCGTAAGTTCCTACCGCCGCCACCTGCAGACGCGGTTCGTGACCACGGCCACGCGCTGGTATGACTCGGCGCCGGCCGAAACGCAAGCCTACTACCACAGCCTGCTGCTCGGCCTCCGCTCACGCCTGCTCGCCGCCCGCGGCCACGGCGCTGCCACCAAGGCCCATTACGCAGTGCTGCTGCAGATGGTCAACGACGCGATAGACAAGAAATGAGGGCTGTTTTGAGGCGAAAGAACTATATGGGAAAGGCCGCACCTCTATTCAGGTGCGGCCTTTAGAATCTGTTTTGATTTTATAAAACTTGTCTTTTATACCTGCCGTCTTGAGTGTCTTTTCGGTTATATTCGCCCGTTTTCTTCGTCACATAGCCCGCTATGCTCCTCTGCAACCGGGCAATATTCCTCGAAAATCCATCTCAATTCGACAGTTTATAAAATCAAAACAGCTTCTTATTATACTGGAGACACTGCCCGTATGCAAGGCGAAAGCACATCAGCAGAGCCAGACATAAGCCCGGCGCCATGCCGCATACAGCCGCCTGACTGGATGTTGGCTACATACTCTCCCTCAATATGTCTACGACCTCGGCCTTGGTCAGCGTCTTGTACCCGCCGGTCATTATGAAAGTGGCATCGGCAATGCCCGCGAGCATATCGGGCGTCACGCCAAGCTCGGTGGCGCTCATCACCACGCCGATGCGGCGCATCCACGCTTCGAGGGCGGCAATGCCTTCGAGAGCCACCTCGCGATCGGCCTTTCCGTCGGGGTTAACGCCCCATACGTTGACGGCGAAGCGGCGGAACTTGGGCAGGCCCGCGTCCATGATGTGGCGGTAGTAGGCCGGACTGACAGCCGAGAGCGTCATGCCGTGGGTGGCATTGGTATATGCACCGATGGCCTGGCCTATCATGTGCACCATCCAGTCTTGCCGTTTGCCCATGCCGATGAGCGTGTTCAGAGCCCACGTGGCCGTCCACATGATGTTGGAGCGCGCCTCATAGTCGTGCGGATTGGCCACGGCCGCCGCTGAACTCGTGACGAGCGAGCGCATCAGTCCCTCGGCGATGTAGTCGCTGGTGTTGTCGTCGTCGCCCGAGAAATACTGTTCCATGATGTGCGACATGATGTCAAAGAAGCCCGCCACCATCTGGTATTGCGGCACGGTGTATGTGAACGTGGGGTCGAGTATGGCGAAGCGCGGCATTACCTCGGTGCCGAACACCTTGCCTATCTTCAGTTTCTGGCTGTGGTTTGTTATGACCGAGCCGCCGTTCATCTCGCTGCCGGTGCCCACCATGGTGAGAACGCAGCCCACGGGGATGATGCGGCATGAGGGCGACTGCTGCTTGAGCCAGTACGTCTCCCACGGGTCTGTATCGCAGTAGGCCGACACGCTTACGGCCTTGGCATAGTCGCATACGGAGCCTCCGCCCACGGCGAGGATGAGGTCTGCGCCCTCCTCGCGGGCCATGCGCGCCCCTTCGTAGAGCTTGTCGGTCGTGGGGTTGGCCATCACACCCGGGTCTTCGACCACGGTCTTGCCTGCCTGTGCGAGAATGTCCGTCACCTTATTATATATGCCGTTCTTCTTTATCGAGCCGCCGCCGTAGCACAGCATCACCTTCGGGCCGTATTCGGCCAGCAGTTCGGGGAGGAAGCTCAGCGCGTTGTCGCCGAAGCAGAGCTTCGTTGGGTTTGAATAACAGAAGTTTCCTTTCATAGTCTCTTGATGTTTTATGTTCAACGGTGCAAAGTTACGCATTTCCGCCCCGAGCGGCTGTAATCAGTTCACTGATTTAGCAAACCTTTTTCCGTTTTCTGTGCCGTGGGCGGTGCCGTACCGCAGGTCAGAAACCGTAAATGGCCTGCAGCCGCCGGCCGAGCTGCTCGCCGCGCAGGCCGGTGTCTGTCATCATGCCGTCGGGGCCTACGAGTATGGTTGCAGGAATGGAGCGGATGCCGTATGCCGCGGCACTCGGCGACTCCCCGCCGGGCACGAGCCAGCGTCAAAGCGGCTTGCACTATAGCCGACAGTTGCAAAGACAGTGAAAAACATACTACACACAACCTTGCCGCAGCCACAGAAAAGATCTGCGGAACAAACTGTGACAGGGCAAACGATGCCAGACATCGCGCCCAGCGACAGAACCACCGCCGGGAGAGGAACGGCAGGACGGCGAGCAACATGCAAGGATTGCTTGCTGGCTCACATGGTGTGATATGCCTGCCAGCAAGCGTGATGATGAGCACCGGATGGACAAGGGCTACAAGACGGCTTTGCGAAACGGCACATTTCGCGTTGCAAAACGCGCCGTTTCATCGTGCAAAACGGCACGTTTCAGAAGCCCAAACGGCACGTTTTGCAACACACTGTGTGCCAGGCTGTTACACAGGGGCATAGAAAGTGGCGCACCGCAAGGCAGGGATTGGCCGCCGGACAGCAGCACCCCCAATCACAGTCCAACCCAAACAGGTAGGGTTAAAAGCAAAAGAGCCGGAGGAAACCAAGCAGTGGTTTCCTCCGGCCCATTGAATTTCTGAGCATGGAGAGCCGCGGCTTCACTCCCACTCAATCGTCGAAGGCGGCTTTGAGGAGATGTCGTAGCAGACGCGGTTTACGCCTTTCACCTTGTTGATGATTTCGTTCGACACCTTGGCCATGAAGTCGTAAGGCAGGTGAGCCCAGTCGGCTGTCATGGCGTCGGTGCTGGTCACGGCGCGCAGGGCCACGGGATGCTCGTAGGTGCGCTCGTCGCCCATCACTCCCACGCTTCGGATGGTGGAGAGGAGCACGGTGCCTGCCTGCCACACCTTGTCGTAGAGGGGCTCGCCGTCGGGGCAGATGTAGTTGTGAAGAGCCTCCACATATATGTCGTCGGCATCCTGAAGGATGCGCACCTTCTCGCGCGTTATGTCGCCGAGTATGCGCACGGCCAGGCCCGGTCCGGGGAAGGGGTGGCGCTTTATGAGCCGTTCGGGCATATCGAGCTGGTAGCCCACGCGGCGCACCTCGTCCTTGAAGAGCCACTTGAGCGGCTCGCATAGCTTCAGGTGCATATCCTTGGGCAGTCCGCCCACGTTGTGGTGGCTCTTTATCACCATGCCCGTTATGCTGAGGCTCTCTATGCGGTCGGGATAGATAGTGCCCTGGGCAAGCCACTTGGCATCGGTTATCTTGGCAGCCTCGGCGTTGAACACCTCCACGAAGTCGCGGCCAATTATCTTGCGCTTCTGCTCCGGGTCGGTCACGCCCTCAAGGTCCGAGAAGAACTTGTCGCTCGCATCGACGCCGATAACGTTGAGCCCGAGGCCCTGATATGCCTCCATCACCTTGTTGAACTCGTTCTTGCGGAGCATTCCGTGGTCAACGAATATGCAGGTGAGGTTGTGGCCTATGGCCTTGTTCAGAAGCACGGCGCACACCGACGAGTCAACGCCGCCGGAGAGTCCGAGGATGACGCGGTCGTCGCCAAGCTGCTCCTTAAGCTCGGCCACGGTAGTCTCCACGAACGAGGCCGGGCTCCATTCCTGCCTGCTCCCGCAGATGTTCACCACAAAGTTCTGCAGCAGGAGCTTGCCCTGCGAGGTATGGAACACCTCGGGATGGAACTGCACGGCCCACAACGGATGCTCCGAGCTGGCGTAGGCGGCATACTTGACGCTCTCCGTCGATGCGATGACGTGGCAGTCTGCCGGTATCGCCGTGATGGTGTCGCCGTGGCTCATCCATACCTGCGAGCCGGCCTCGAAGCCTTGGAACAGGCGGTCGGCCTCGTCGAACCATTGCAGATTGGCGCGGCCATACTCGCGCGTATCGGTCTTTTCCACACGCCCGCCGCCGCTGTTGGCAATGAACTGCGCTCCGTAACAGATGCCGAGCACCGGCACGCGGCCCACAAACTGCGTGAGGTCTGCCTTGAAGGCCTCGGGGTCGTGCACCGAATAGGGCGAGCCGCTCAGTATCACGCCGATGACAGACGGGTCGTCCTTAGGGAACTTGTTGTACGGAAGAATCTCGCAGAAGGTGTCCAGCTCGCGCACGCGGCGGCCTATGAGCTGCGTGGTCTGCGAGCCAAAGTCGAGAATGATGATCTTCTGTTGCATATAATATTATTAATGTTGTTGGCACAGCTGCCCCGGAGAGCATCCGCCCGGAACAGCCGACAGACTTTCGCAAAGGCACGGCAACCGGACAAGACGCAGGCCGGGCCGCAACGCTTACGGCTGCTGCTTATCTTATGCAAAGTTAATACAAAAAAGCAAGACCGCCAAACAGCCCGCTGCCTATTTTGCAAATGAAGGCAAGCAACAGCCTCGCCAAGCCACGCCGCGCCGCCATGAGCATCCACACATTAGCGCAAACACAACATGGACAACGGCCTTTCTCACCAATTTCCTGACCTGCCAGTGAGTGAGGTTGCGGCTTCTTATCATGCAAACATAAACATTTGTTGGTATGCGCAAGCGCATATAGCATGGCGACTTAGGGTTTCATCACACTTTTTCATCATTTTTGGGTATTGCCGGACATACGCCAAAAACGTAATTTTGCAGCACAATAACAAACCAAGACAAAGCATAGGAACGAATGAAAACAAAGAAAACAACTATCGCATCGATGGCCTGCGCATTGGCAGCCTTGACGTTTCCAGCAGCGGCAAGCGCGCAAGTGGTGGCAGCCGACAGCGTGATGCAGCACGCCAAGGGCAATCGCCTCAGCATTGGCGGCTATGGCGAGATAGCCTACAGCCGCAACTTCTACAGCGACCACGTGAGCCGCTACAGCCAGCCCGAGCAGCATGCCAATGACCCGAGCCACGGACGATTTGACATTCCGCACGCTGTCATCTACGTGGGCTACGACTTCGGCAAAGGCTGGACGTTCGGAACGGAGATTGAGTTCGAGCACGGCGGCACGGGCGTTGCCTACGAGAAGGAAGACGAGGAAGGCGGAGAATGGGAACAGGAGACCGAGAAGGGCGGCGAAGTGGAGCTGGAGCAGTTCTGGATCCAGAAGTCATTTGCCCGCTGGGCCAACCTCAAACTGGGTCACATCGTCGTGCCTGTGGGCCTGAACAACGCCTATCACGAGCCTCTCAACTTCTTCACGGTCTACCGGCCAGAGGGTGAAAACACCATAATGCCCTCCACATGGCACCAGACGGGAGCCAGCTTCTGGGGGCGCGCGGGCGACTGGCGCTATGAGGCGCAGTTCCTGGCAGGCCTCAACGCCGACCACTTCACCAACACGGGATGGATAAACAAGGGCAACTCTTCGCCCCTTGAGTTCGACATCGCCAACAAGTATGCAGTGGCACTGCGCGTGGACAACTACTCCATACCCGGCCTGCGCATAGGCCTCAGCGGCTATTACGGCCACTCCATAGGCAACAGCTACCCCTACAACGCCAACGGAGTGGACACCGAGTACAAGGGCAAGGTGCTCATCGGAGCATTCGACTTCACCTACAACGCCCACAACTGGATAATCCGGGGGCAGGCCGACTACGGCTATCTGGGCGATGCCGCGCAGCTGCGCTATGTATATAACCGCCTGAACAGCAACTCGCCCTACAAGCACTCGGCCTACGTGAGCAAGAACGCTTACGCCATCGGCATAGAGGCGGGCTACGATGTGTTCTCACAAATAAACAAACTGAGGCAGGACAACCAGAAGCTCTACGTGTTCGGAAGATACGAACAGTACAACCCTTACGCCTCGAAGACCAACAACGTGTCCTACGACTACACCGCCGTGAAGCGCATAGCTGCCGGCGTCAACTACTATCCTCTGCCCCAGATAGTCATCAAGGCAGAATACTCTCACCGCTTCCTGAAGAGCATCTACAACGACGAGCCGTCGCTGAACATCGGCGTGGCCTACGAGGGATGGTTCCTCTGAGCGTCCCGGACAATAACACTACGGCATTAATCAACAAGTCAATTCACAATAAACAAAGACAAGATGAAAAAACTTATCACCCTTTCCGCAGCAGCCCTGATGGGGCTCTGCGCCTTCACATCATGCTCGTCAGACAATGACAACGGCGGAGACACCGGCGACAGGTACAGCGACCGCACGTACGGAAACATGGCCATCGACGCCTGCGCCGACGTGGTGACGCAGCTCACCGCCGCCAACACGCAGATAGGAAACTCGTCACTCACCGCCGAACAGCAGACATACCTGAGGAACACTCTCACACATCTGGTTGACGATGTGATTGTTCCCACATACACATCGCTTGCCGACGAGGTAGAGGCACTGGAGGAAGAGCTGCACGGACTCACCGTCAACACCATCACGCAAGAGGAAATAAACAATGCCTGCCAGCACTTCCTCAACGCCCGCGAGTACTGGGAGCGCAGCGAAGCCTTCCTCGGAGGAGCGGCAAGCGACTTCGAGATAGACCCGACCATAGACTCATGGCCGCTCAACCGCACCATGCTCTTGAGCTATTTCAACTCGGGAATGCCCGCCAACGCCCTCGGCGACCAGTCCATCCTCGGTTTCCACGCGCTTGAGTTCATCCTCTTCCGCGACGGCAACCCGCGCAAAGTAAGCGAGCTGCAGGGCAACGACACCTACCAGAACTTCACCGGCGTGAGCGGCGCACAGGAGCTTTCGTACGCCCAACAGATATGCACGCTGCTCAAGCAACGCTGCTTCCAGCTGCAGGTGGCATGGGAAGGCGAGACCACTGCCAACGCATCGCGGGTGCAGGAGGTGCGCAACGCCAACCTCAAATATACCACCCAAGACCGCGGACTGTCGTACGGACAGAACCTGAAGGAGGCCGGCGTGAACAGCCTCAGCACGCACCCTACGCTCCAGGGTGCCATAGCCCAGGTGCTGTCGCTCACCGAAGGCAGCGCGGCGGCCATTGCTACCGAGGTTGGAACGGCCAAGATAGCCAACCCGTTCACGGCAGGCGACATATCGTATGTTGAGTCTCCGTACAGCCACAACTCCATAACCGACTTCCAGGACAACATCCGCTCCATTCGCAACGTGTGGTACGGCACGACCGACGGCAGCGTGGCACAATACAGCTTCCACAGCTTCTTCGCCGAGATAAGCGGCTCCAACACCAACACCCTGGTAGAGGATGCCATCAACAACGCCATCACCCGCATCGGCGAGATGCCCGCACCGTTCGTAAAGTACGTCAGCACGGTGTGGAACATAGCCTTCGAAGACGACAACACCTACGAGGAATACGACTGAAAAGTCTCTTCAGCCAAAATGCAGACAGAGTGCCCGGCCGCCGCAATGGCCGGGCGCTCCCTCTGCATAAACGCCAAAGCAACGTCTAACTTAAAATTAAACAAATATGAGGTTCAACAACTTTTCAAGACTGACATGGGCCATGCTCCTCGCCGCTCCGCTGCTGGGAGCCTGCTCTGACGACGACGAGGTGCCGGCCGACGGCGGCGGCTCGCTCGGCTCGCTGGTGCCCGCCGACAGCGTGTTCGGCGTGGCCAACGACGTGTTCTCCGCCGAAGAGTGGTATCCCGGAGGCCAACTCGGCACCACCGAGGGCGTAAGCTACTCAGACCCCGCGCCTGCCGTGACCGCCGTGAGCGGCATGGAGACGAGCTTCAACAAGGGAGAGGACTTCTTCGAGCACCTGTACACCATCACAGAAGCGCCGCGCAAGGGCCTCGGACCGGCCTGGACGCGCAACAGCTGCATCCATTGCCACCCGGGCTACGGCCACGGCAAGCGGCAGGACAGCTACCGCGCCAACACCGTGGGCAACGGTTACCTGCTCGTGGTCTACCACCCAACGGCCGGAGTGGCGGCCGACGGAACGGCATACGCCGCCAACTCGTACATCAGCGAGGTGACAGGCATGCCGCAGACGCAGGCCATGCACCCCTTCAAGGCACCGATAGACGAGAGCCAGATCAGCATAACGTGGGTGCCGGTCACATCGATGCCCAGCGGACTGCCCATGACTTTCCCCGACGGCGAAAGCTACTCGCTCATCTATCCCGAGGTGACAATACCGCAGACGGCGTTCAACACGAACCCTCTGCCCGACAACTATGAGGTGCGCTTGGAGTCAACCATCGGCATATACGGCACCGGACTGCTCGACGCCATAGACCAAGACTCCATGAAACTCGAGTACCAACGCCAGGCCGCAGCGGCCATTGCCCGCGGCGAGAACGTGAGCGACGCGCTCAATCCCGCCATGTGGGATGCCTCGGCCAACGACTGGGCGGCCTCCGCATGGTACAACCTGGCCGACGGACAGCAGCGCATCAAGAAGTTCACATACGCCATGACACGCGGCTCGCTGCAAGACGGAGCCGGGGCAAACGCCATCTGGAACATCACCAACGTGACCCGCTCTGACCGCCACTACCTCTACACCACCAAGCCGTGGGCCAAGGCCATGGCCGAAGACCGGGAGGTGATAGACTACATCAAGCAGCACGGCAGCGACCGAAGCTCGGTGCTCTACCCCTACTACGCCGACGGAACCGACGAGGGCATAGCCGAGCGCGTGAACCTGCTGCTGGGCCTCAACGCCGCGTCTGACAGCGCAACGTTCCGCCGTTACTTCGTGGACGGCGCGCCATACAACGGCGAAGAGGAGATGAGCGACAAGGACTACTACGACTTCATGGTGTGGCACAGGGGCCTGGCCGTGCCCGCCGCGCGCGACCTGAACACGGACGAGGTGAAGCGGGGCAAGCAACTGTTCATGCAGATGGGCTGCGCCAGCTGCCACCGGCCGTCGTGGACCACGGGCGACGACGAGTACTGGGTTGACAACAGCATAAAGGCGTATGCCGCCGCCAACGGGCTCGACGCGCAGAACATACTGCCGCGATTCCCGAGACAGAAGATATGGCCATACACAGACATGGTGCAGCACCGCCTGTTCATGGCCAACGACATACGCACGGGCTGGTGTCGCACCACGCCGCTGTGGGGTCGCGGACTGTCAAGGCGCCTCACCGGAGCCGACGACCGCCTGCACGACTGCCGCGCCCGCAACGTGGTTGAGGCCATAATGTGGCACGGATACTCGGCCGAGAGCGACGCTTTCTCCAGCGCAAAGCAGTTCTACAACCTGAGCAAGGCCGACCGCGACGCTGTCGTGGCCTTCATCGAGGCCATCTGACGCAGCCTTGCCGACGCCCCGCTAAGGGCTGCCGGAAAGGCTCTATGTGCCAAGATTTTACGCCGCCTGTGCCACAACGCATAACCACCTGTGGCACAACGAGTTACAAAACAGGCCGTTTCGCATCGCAAAACGGCCTGTTTCACACTGCAATACGGGCCGTTTCATCGCGCGAAACGACCCGTTTCAGAAAACGACACGGCAACGGCCGCAAGGCAGGGATGGCTCTGCCAAGAAACCGAAGCGCACAGGCGAGCGCTGCGACCGCCCGGAACAAGATATAGAAAAGAGTGAAACATACATCTGAACAAATGCTTAGAAAAATACTTTTCGCCCTCTACGCGCTCACCATCGTCTGCATGGGAGCAGCCACGTTCATAGAGAAAGACAAGGGAACGCCCTACGTCGGCGAGCACATATACGGCGCGTGGTGGTTCACAGCACTGTGGGCCGCGCTCACGGCAGCGGGCATACTGTACATAATAAGGTGCAGAATGCGCCGCCCGGCGGCCGTCGCCGTCCACCTGTCGTTCGCCGTCATACTGCTCGGCGCGCTCGTCACCCACGCCAGCGCGGTGCAGGGCGTTGTACACCTGCGCATGAACGAGACCACAGACAAGTACCTCACGCTCAGCGGCGACGAGGTCAGGGAGCACCCTCTGCCCTTCACCCTGAGGCTCACAGACTTCAACACAACCTTCTATCACGGCACCGACACACCGCAGGACTACGAGACCCGCTTCACCATAACCGACGCGACAGGCACCCACCCGGCCCGCGTGTCGATGAACAACATATACTCCCACCGGGGCTACCGCTTCTACCAGAACGACTACGACCGCGATATGCGCGGCAGCATCCTGTCGGTGAACGCCGACCCATGGGGCATAGCCATCACCTATACGGGCTATGCCATGCTCTTCATCGCGCTCATCTGGATGCTCGCCGACCCCAAAGGGACATTCCGCACACTGCTGCGCAGCCCGCTGCTGAGGCGCGGCGCTCTCTCCGCGGCACTGCTCGCGGCCATGGCCGCAGGCACACAGGCCGCCCCCACCCTGCCGCGCGAGACGGCAGACAGATTCGGGCGGCTGCACATACTGTCGGCCGGCCGCATCTGTCCCGTGCAGACCTTCGCCATAGACTTCACCCGCAAGGTTTACGGAGCGGCCACCTACAACGGCCTTACTGCCGAGCAGGTGCTCGCGGGGTGGCTGTTCTGGGGCGACGAATGGGCCGACGAGCCGTTCATAAAGGTGAAGAGCGGAGCCATGCGCGACGCTCTCCAGCTGCCCGGGCACGTCAGCCTGAACACGTTTTTCAACCGCGACATGGGCGGATACATACTCGGCCCATACGTGGAAGAGTACTACCGGGGCAACCGCGACGCCTTCCACAAGCAGGTGGCCGACACCGACGACCGCCTGATGCTGCTCATGCAACTGCGCCGCGGGGCGGTGCTGAAGCTGTTTCCCGTGACCGACGGCGGGCGCACGGCATGGTATGCCCCCACAGACAAGCTGCCATCGGCCGTCAGCGGCGGCCGGGCGGCATACATAACGGGCGTGCTCGGCCTGCTGTACGGCGAGGCACAGGCAGGCAACACGGCCAAGGTGGACGAGATTATAGGCAAGATGGCTGACTACCAGCGGCAGAACGGCGGCGCGTCGCTGCCCACGGAGACGCAGTCCCGGGCCGAACGGCTCTACAACGCCGTCCCCTTCGCCACGGCGCTCTTCATAGTCTGCCTCACCATGGGCTTCCTGCTGCTCTTGGCATGGATGGCGCGGCTGAGCGGCGAAAGCCTCCTCATAGGGCGCAACGGGCGCATTTGGCCGATAGTGCAGCGCGTCAGCCTGGGTGTCATGCTCGCCGCCTTCGCCGCGCTCACACTGTGCGAAGCCCTGCGGTGGGTCATATCAGGCAACATACCCATGTCTAACGGCTACGAGACCATGCTCCTCGTGGCGTGGCTCGTCATGCTTCTCTCCATCATTGCCAGCCGCCGTTTCCGCATCGCGCTCGCTTTCGGCTTCCTCATGGCCGGCTTCTTCCTGCTCGTGTCGCACATCAACAGGATGGATCCCGCCATAACCAACATCATGCCCGTGCTCAACTCGCCGCTGCTCAGCGTCCACGTGTCGGTCATCATGCTGGCCTTCGCCCTGCTCTCGCTCACGTTCATCTGCGGCGTCACGGCACTTCTGGCAGACGGCATCGCCCGCATACGCGCCAAGAAATGGCGCACAGCCTGCACGGCAGGCGAGCCACTTGAGGCTCTCCGGCTGCTCAGCCGCCTGCTGCTCTACCCCGCCCTGGCCACTCTTTGCGTCGGAATATTCGTCGGCGCGGTGTGGGCCAATGTGTCGTGGGGCCGATACTGGAGCTGGGATGCCAAGGAAACGTGGGCTCTGATAACGCTCATGGTCTATGCCACAGCCGCCCACACCGCCACGCTGCCCGCCCTGCGCAATCCCCGCCGCTACCACCTCTTCATGGTGTTGGCGTTCATCACCATCTTAATGACCTACTTCGGCGTGAACTACTACCTCGGAAGCGGCATGCACACATACGCATAAGGAAGATGGAAAAGAAGCGTTTTATAAGATTTACCGGCTGCCGGCTGGAGTCTGTCGCGTTCCGCTCACCCCACGTTATAGATGTCTGCACGATATGATATAGCGCGGAAGCCGCGGTTACGGGGGAAAAAGCCCCCCTATCAACGCATCGTTACATTGTTGCAAAAGCGTGTCCAAAGCACTCTATCCACCACATCCGAAGATTGTTGGACAGAGTGCTTTGGACACCAAAATATGTATTTAGAAACAACCTTCCACCCATAACAATAATTATGGAGCAGGAAAATAATGTTTCTACTCAATATTCTTTCGGGGCGGAACGCCGCCTACAGGACTACTCGTAGAACGTCACTGTGCCGCCGTCGCTGGCGGCGTAGCGGCGCAGGAGGTCCTGCAAGTAGGCCGCGGTCTGCCCAACGCGGGTGCGGTCGCCGTCATATCCGTTGACGAGAAAGAGCACGTGACGCGTGTCGATGGTCATCTTGGTGCGCTCGTGGTCGCTCGTCGGCGTGCCCACTCCGCCTATGGCATCGCGATAAACGGGCAGTCCGGCGATGTTGAGCGGGCCGCGCCCTATGCCCTCGTAAGGCTCACCGTCGCGCCCTATGCCGAGGGTCAGCGTGTCGCCCGCCATCTTGTCGGCATCAAATCCGCCTATGCTGTAACCGAAAGCCATGCTTGCCAGGTTGACAAGGTCAACGAGCGTGTCTATCTGATACAGCGGCTTGCCCTGCAGCACGCGGCGCATCAGTGCCTCGCCCGACGGACGGTAGCGGCTGGGATCCTTGCCGCAGGCGCGATAGACGCGGCGCGTGGCCTCGACGGCGGGCAGCCGCTTGACAGCGTCGGGCGTGAGCTCGCGGCGCAAACGCTCGGAGAGAGCGTCTATCTCGGCCCAAAGGCCATCGCTGTGGGGCGTGTTCTCCGCACGCGCCTCTACCGCCGCGCCCACAAAGCCGGGGCATACAGTCTCTATTTCCTGTGATACTATGATGTTCATATAAGCCTATGTTTAGTTCTCTCCTATCATTCCAAGGAACTCGTCCTCGCCCACTATGCGCACGCCGAGCTTCTCGGCCTTCTGCAGTTTGGCCGGGCCCATGTTGTCGCCCGCAAGGATGAACGAGGTCTTGGAGCTTATGCTGCCCACGTTCTTGCCGCCGTTGCGCTCGATGAGAGCCTTGTACTCGTCGCGGCTGTGGCGGCTGAACACGCCGCTGATGACTATCGACAGCCCTTGGAGCGCGTCGCCCATGCCGGCCATCTGCTCCTCGCCGAGAGCCATCTGCAGGCCGTAGGCGCGCAGGCGGCTGACGATTTCGACGTTGGCCGGGTCGTGGAAGTAGGTTATGACGCTGCGGGCTATCACCTCGCCGATGCCGTTGACGTCGGTAAGTTGTTGCAAGCCGGCCGACGCAAGCGCGTCGATGGTCTTGAAGTGGCGGGCGAGCTGCTTGGCGGCGGTCTCGCCGACAAAGCGTATGCCGAGGGCGAAGACCACACGCTCGAACGGCACCTGCTTGGATGCCTCTATGCCCTGCACCACGCGGCGGGCCGACTTCTCGCGATTGCCGCCGCCGTTTATGTCGCTGACGGTGATGTCGTAGAGGTCGGCAACGTTGTGGATGAGCCCGCGGCGGAAGTATTCATCGACGGTCTCGGGGCCGAGGCTGTCGATGTTCATGGCCTTGCGGGAGATGAAGTGCTCTATGCGCCCCTTTATCTGCGGCGGGCAGCCGGTGTCGTTGGGGCAGTAGTGGGCGGCCTCGCCCTCGTAGCGCACGAGCGGAGTGCCGCACTCTGGGCAGCGGTCTATGAACCTCACCGGGTCTGCACCGGCCGTGCGGGCTGCCGTGTCGACGCCCACTATCTTGGGGATTATCTCGCCTCCCTTCTCCACATACACGTAGTCGCCCTCGTGGAGGTCCAGACTGCGTATGAAGTCCTCGTTGTTGAGCGTGGCGCGGCGCACCGTGGTGCCGGCCAGCAGCACCGGCTCCATGTTGGCAACGGGTGTGACCGCCCCCGTGCGCCCCACCTGGAAGCTGACCGATACGAGGCGCGTGCGCTCGCGCTCGGCCTTGAACTTGTAGGCGATGGCCCAGCGCGGGCTCTTGGCCGTGTAGCCGAGCGCGCGCTGCTGGCGCAGGGAGTTGACCTTGAGCACTATGCCGTCGGTGGCCACGGGCAGGCTCTTGCGGGCCTCGTCCCAATGGTTTATGAAGTCGTAAATCTCGGCGAGAGTGCTCACTTTGCGCATTCCCTCGCTTATCTTGAAGCCCCAGCGGCGTGCGGCCTCAAGGTTCTCGTAGTGGCCGTCGCCGGGAAGCTCGTCGCCGAGCAGGTAGTACAGGTAGGCATCGAGGCGTCGGCCGGCCACGAGAGCCGAGTTCTGGCTCTTCAGCGTGCCGCTGGCGGCGTTGCGCGGATTGGCGAATAGCGGCTCCTCGGCGGCCTCGCGCTCGGCGTTGAGCTGCTCGAACACGCTCCAGGGCATGAGTATCTCGCCGCGAATCTCGAACTCGCGGGGATAGCCTTCGCCCGTGAGCACGAGCGGGATGCAGCGTATGGTCCTGACGTTGTCGGTCACGTCGTCGCCGCGCACGCCGTCGCCGCGCGTCACGGCCTGCACCAGCCGCCCGTCACGATAGGTGAGGCTGATGGACAGCCCGTCGTACTTCATCTCGCAGCACACCTCGAAAGGCTCGCCCTCCAGGCCGCGGCTGACGGCGTCGTACCAGTCGGCCACGTCATGCTCATTGTACGTATTGGCCAGCGAGAGCATCGGATAGCGGTGCTCCACCTGCCGGAACTCCTTGTTGAGGTCGCTGCCCACGCGCTGCGTGGGCGAGTTTGGGTCGGCCAGCTCGGGGTGGCGCGCCTCGAGTTCCTGCAGTTCGTGCATCATCATGTCGAACTCCATGTCGCCTATCGTGGGCCGGTTCAACACGTAGTACCGGTAGTTGTGCTCGTGCAGCTGGCGGCGCAGCTGCAGTATTCTTTCCTTGTCGTCCATGTCTATGATTGTGTTTCGAGGCGGGCGATGCCTGCGGCGCAGTGCATCCGTCGGCCTACCTGTGTGCAAAGTTAGTGAAATTTCGGCCAAAAGCCTAACGCCGGCAGACTTTAATTGCCGCCGGAACTAAAAAACGCAAGCCACGGAAACAATGGCAAAAGCCTCTTGCCAAGCAACGAGAACCACACGACGGACATAAGCCAAAAGGCTGTCGGCACAAAGCCCTTGCACATATCAAAAATCAAGGTCTGCCGTTTCGCATTACAAAACGAACCGTTTCGCACCGCAAAACGTGCCGTTTCAGGCTCTAAAACGTGCCGTTTTGCGGTGCGAAACGGCACGTTTCGTAACCCCACTGATTATCAACCACTTACAGAGGGAGGCAAGACCGATTGCGATGTGGCGAGAAACACGGTTGCACTGCCCGCGCACAACATTCCCGACCCACGGCCTACAAGACAACAGGCTGAAAAAGATTCCACCTTTTTTCCTTTCTCAACAGCAAGCCGCACGGCATGACATGACAGACAGCAACCAACCACACGCAAGCCTGTCTAATATTCCGCGCGCGCCCGCATTCATGCCAATATTATTCGTCGGTTACGTTTTTTTTCCCTAACTTTGCAGAAGTTAAGCTGCACTCGGCCAAATGGATGCGAGCATCCTTGGCGCTCATTTGCATTAACCTTGCAGAAGCCAAGCAGCGTTGGGACAATGAGCGGCCTGCGAAAGCCATGCCCTGTGCACTATCCTTAAACCAACTTAAAGCGAAACACATAGATGATGGAAAAGACAGACTGTTTCGTTGCGTGCAGCGACATCGCCGAAACAGAACCATTTATAACGGCCTTGAGCGACTGCATCGAGGTGGGCGGCATCACGCTGCTCACACCACGGCAGGCAACCGAAGCCGTACAGTTGCCCGAAGGGTGCGAGGCCGTTGCAGCGGGCGGCATGGGCAAGAGCGAGACCATAGCCCAGATAGCCGCAAAGGCCACTGCCCGCTACACGCTGCTCTGCACCAAGCCATGCGCCATAGCACTGGGACAAGGCGCCGTGGAGCGCATGACCGAAGTGGCCGACAATACAGCAGCGGCCATGGTATATGCCGACCACTACCGCACGGAGGGCTGCGAGCGCAAGCCACATCCCGCCATAGACTATCAGGAGGGCAGCATACGCGACGACTTCGACTTCGGTCCGCTGCTGCTCGTAAGCACCGAACTGCTGCACAAGTACGCTGCGCAGACGGCCTACAAGCCGCGATACCGATACGCCGCGCTGTACGACCTGCGCCTGTTCCTTAGCCGCGAGGGACGCATTGTCCATCTCAACGAATACTTGTACACTGTGGGCGAAAGCACGAAACGCGGCAACGGCGAGAGCCAGTTTGACTACGTTGACCCGCAAAACCGCAACGTGCAGATAGAGATGGAGCAGGCCGCCACGGCCCACCTGGCCGCCATCGGCGCGCTCGTGAACACGTCTGCCTATGCCGCCCCCGACTTCCATGAGCAGCACTTCGACGCAGAGGCATCGGTGATAATCCCCGTGCGCAACCGCGAGCGCACCATAGCCGACGCGGTGAGGAGCGCATTGGGGCAGGAGACGGACTTCAGCTACAACGTAATCGTGGTGGACAACCACTCTACCGACAACACAACGCAACTGCTCGACGGCATAACCGACCCCCGTCTCGTGCATATCATACCACAGCGCACCGACCTCGGCATAGGCGGATGCTGGAATGTGGCCGTCGGCGACGCGCGTTGCGGACGCTTTGCCGTGCAGCTCGACAGCGACGACCTGTACAGCTCGCCACACACCCTGCAGCGCATCGTCAACGCGTTCCACGAGCAACAGGCCGCCATGATAGTGGGGTCGTACCGCATCTGCGACTTCAACCTGAACACATTGCCGCCCGGACTCATCGCCCACAGCGAGTGGACAGAAGGCAACGGGCCCAACAACGCCCTGCGCATCAACGGCCTCGGCGCGCCGCGGGCCTTCTTCACGCCGATAGTGCGCCGCCACCCGTTCCCCAACACGAGCTATGGCGAAGACTACGCCATGGGACTGCGCATCTCGCGGAGCTACCGCATAGGGCGCATATACGACGAACTGTACCTCTGCCGCCGCTGGGAAGGCAACAGCGACGCGGCCCTGCCGCTCGACAGGGTGAACGCCAACAACCTGTACAAGGACCGCCTGCGCACACTCGAAATATCGGCACGGCGGCTGATGAACAGCAGCAACGCCACGCGACACACCGACGACAGCGCGGCAAGATTCTTCCGCAGGCAACTGGAGACGTGGCCCGACGTGCGCCAACGCTACCGCCAGCTGCGCTCCGCCAGCACAAAGGAACTGCTTGCCGACACGCTCACGCTCGCCGCGCAGCATAATCCCGCCCGCATGGTCTCCACCGGAGCGAGCGTCAGCAGGCAGGCCATAGCCGCCCGCCCGTGCTTTCTCTGCCCGGAAAACAGGCCCAAGGAACAGCTCACGGCAAACGCCACAGAGGGCTACGAGCTGCTGGTGAACCCCTACCCCATACTGCCCGTGCACTTCACCATACCCTCGCTGCGCCACGAGCCGCAGGCCATCGAGGGGCGTTTCGGCGCGATGCTGCGCCTGCTCGGCGCGCACCCGTGGCTCACGGTGTTCTACAACGGCCCGCACTGCGGCGCGTCGGCACCCGACCATGCCCACTTTCAGGCCGTGGCGGGGCGCACCCTGCCACTGCAGGCGGCGTGGCCGCGACTGAGCCGCAGCCTCCGCACGATATCAAACGAGGACGGCGACGGCTCGATAAGCCTCATAACGGGCTATCCCGCTGCGCCATTCGTCATCTGCAGCCATACGGCCGAAGCCAGCGAGAAGCTCTTCGGCAAGCTATGCTCCGCCCTGCCAGCCGCCCCGGACGGTGGCGAGCCCATGATGAACATTGTGTGCTGGCAGCAGGGCGACGCCACTCTGGCAGTGGTGTTCGCGCGGAGCAAGCACCGCCCGGACTGCTACTACGCCGACGGCGAGGCGCAAATCATGGTCAGCCCCGGCGCGATAGACATGATGGGGCTGCTCATAACGCCCCGCCGAGAGGACTATGACAGGATGACACCGGCCAAGGCCGAGGACATACTGCGCGAGGTGTCATGCTCCGAAACCGATGTAGCGGCCATCTGCGGGCGGCTGAAGAGAGCCGCACAGACGGCAAAAGGCAATTCGCTGTGGGGCGAAGAGCCTTGCGTGTCGGTGGGCATCATGAGCCGCGAGCGCATAGAGTTCACCCTCAACGCGCCTTTCACGGCCAAGGGAGAGACCATAGTAGGCGAGCAGGTGGTGGAGTTCTCTGAAGGCGGAATAGTGTGGCGGGGCGACCAGTACCGCGAACTGACGTTCACTCCGCTGTCGCCCGACGCCTCGTTCTCGCTCCGCGATGTCACCATAGGCGTGAACTTCCACTGGGAACGGCGCGAGACGCAGACCTTCGGCGGCACGCTGCGCTTTGTCGTCGACTCCAGGCGAGTGACGGCCATAAACATCCTGCCGGTCGAAAGATACCTCGCCAGCGTGATTTCGAGCGAGATGCGCGCCACGTCGTCAGTGGAACTGCTCAAGGCCCACGCCGTCATCTCGCGCAGCTGGCTGCTGTCGCAGATGGAGCGCAGGCGCAGCCAGCAGGGCGCGGGAACGGGTTTCTTCGCCTTCAAGAAGACAGACGAGGAGATAACGCGATGGTATGACCGCGACGACCACACCATTTTCGACGTGTGCGCCGACGACCACTGCCAGCGCTACCAAGGCATGACGCGAGCCAACAACCCCGCCGTGGAGGAGGCTGTGAACGCCACCCGCGGCCGGGTGCTGGCATACGGCGACGAGATTTGCGACGCACGCTTCAGCAAGTGCTGCGGCGGTGCAACCGAGGAGTTCCGCTACTGCTGGGAGGACACCGCCAAACCGTATCTCACCGCGATAAGAGACAGCGAGGATTCTGCCCTGCCCGACCTCACCGACGAGGCCGAAGCCGAAAGATGGATACGCTCCGCGCCGGAGTCGTTCTGCAACACCGCCGACACGAAAGTGCTCTCGCAGGTGCTCAACGACTACGACCGCGAAACGCCGGACTTCTACCGTTGGCGCGTGGAATACACGCAGACGGAGCTGGCCGCGCTCATCTGCAAGAACACTGGGTGCGACTTCGGGCAGATAACCGACCTCGTCCCCCTCGAAAGAGGCAGGAGCGGGCGCATCAGCCGGCTGAAAATCATCGGCACAAAGAAGCAGCTCATCATAGGCAAAGAGCTCGAAATACGCCGCACTCTGAGCGAGAGCCACCTGTACAGCAGCGCGTTCGTGGTTGACCGCGAGGACGTAAGCGACGGCGTTCCCGCACGCTTCGTTCTCACAGGAGCGGGCTGGGGCCACGGTGTCGGCCTCTGCCAGATAGGCGCCGCCGTGATGGGCGAGCGCGGATATGCCTACGACCGCATCCTGCTGCACTACTACCGGGGAGCGGAAATAAAGGAAATTTACAGATGAAGACAGGAGTTAAAGAAGTTATCTTGGGAAGTTAAAGAAGTTATCTTGGGAAGTTAAAGAAGTTAACTGGAGTTATCGCTCCACTTCGTTCCGCTCGGGAAGTTAACGGACAATAGCGGCCTCTCTCCCCGCCCTCCCCTGTGGGGAGGGAGCTGCAACACCCTTTCACACAGTAGCCTCCCCCACAGGGAGAGGTTGGAGGGGACTTCCAAGGAGGTTGGAGGGGACTTCTAAAAGGACATATAGTATATCAATGAAAGCAAAAACAATAAGCAAGCGCAGCCCGTGGGCGTGGGTTCCCTCGCTGTATTTCGCCGAAGGAATACCCTACGTGGCCGTGATGACAATATCGCTCATCATGTACAAGCGGCTGGGACTGTCAAACACAGAGATTACTCTCTACACTTCGTGGCTCTACCTGCCGTGGGTCATCAAACCATTTTGGAGCCCGTTCATCGACATCATAAAGACCAAGCGATGGTGGATAGTGGCCATGCAGCTGCTCGTAGGAGCCTCGCTGGGCGGCGTGGCGTTCACCATTCCCGCCGAATGGTGGCTGCAGGGCACGCTGTTCTTCTTCTGGCTGATGGCCTTTTCGAGCGCGACGCACGACATAGCCGCCGACGGTTTCTATATGCTCGGGCTCGACCAGCACCAGCAGGCGTGGTTCGTGGGCATACGTTCCACGTTCTATCGCATAGCGACCATCTTCGGCCAGGGGTTCCTTGTGATGATAGCGGGCAACCTGGAGGTGCTCACCCGCAGCGTGAGATACTCGTGGAGCCTCATGTTTTACTTCATGGCGGGACTGTTCATCGCCCTTTGGCTTTATCACAGTTGGGTGTTGCCGCGCCCCAAGGAGGACAGCGAGCGCACGGGGAAGGGCGCGTCAGGACTGGCCAACGAGCTGTGGCTGACCGTCAAGACGTTCTTCACCAAGCCGCAGGTCGTGGCGGGCATCTGCTTCATGCTGTTCTACCGGATGCCCGAAGGGCTGCTGGCCAAGGTGTCGGCACTGTTCCTCATCGACGCCGGACACAAGGGCGGGCTCGGCCTTTCGCCCGCCGAATACGGCCTGGTGCAGGGCACCGTGGGCGTGGTGGGCCTCACCCTGGGCGGCATCCTGGGCGGCATGGCGGCCTCGCGCGACGGTCTGAAGCGGTGGCTGTGGCCCATGGTGTGCGCCATAACGCTGCCCGATGCCGTATATGTCTACCTCAGCTACGCCATGCCCGACAGCCTGCTGGTCATAAATGCCTGCGTGTTCATCGAGCAGTTCGGCTACGGTTTCGGCTTCTCTGCCTATATGCTGTACCTCATTTACTACAGCCGCGGCGAGCACAAGACGGCCCACTATGCCCTCTGCACGGCCTTCATGGCACTGTCCATGATGATTCCGGGGCTCTTCGCCGGCGCGTTGCAGGAGGCCGTGGGCTACCGCACGTTCTTCATCATCGTGATGATATCGTGCGCAATGACGTTCATCGTATCGGCGTTCCTGAAGATAGACCCCGACTTCGGCAAGCGAAACGCCAGCGAAGACGAGGCCGACGGACAGGCCGAAGAGAAAGAAGCACCACGCAAAGAGTGACAAAACCACAACAAACAATAAAAAGACAACAAGCAATTCTGCATATTAACAAACAAAGACACATGACTATGAACAAGACAGCAAGGATGATACCGACCCTCATCGCGGCACTCCTGACCGTGCTCACGCTGGCCGGTTGCGACAACGACGACATTGACCAGGCCTACGACCTGAACGGTTACTGGCAGGGAAGCATAGACGGAAACTACTATTACGACCGCTACGGAAGCAACGAAAGCTGGGACACGGAGATATGGTTCGTGCAAGACGGCGACTTCAGCAACGGCGGATACGGCCGTGAGATAGACTATGCCAGATACTCAAACTACAGTTACGCCGTTGAATTTGACTGGGAAGTGAGCAACGGCCGCATCTACATCGACTATTACGACGGCTACCACATTGTGATACGCGACTACGAACTGTACTCCAGAGGCAACTCGCAACACTTCCGCGGATACTTCGACGACTGGGATACGGGCGAGACTCTCGCATCGTTCGACCTCATAAAGGTAGGCAACTGGAGCGACTGGGCAATGCGGTACACAAAGAAGCGCGACAGCCTCTCGGCCGCCCCCCAAGCCGTTCCTGCAGCCCTCGAAAAACCATCAGAAAGATGACAATTTGCGAAACGGGTCGTTTTGCCTTCTAAAACGGGTCGTTTCAGACGCTAAGACGTGCCGTTTTGCACTGCAAAACGGCACGTCTTGTATTTCATTGAGTGTCAATGCGTTACACAGGGTGCGCCGAGCAGCCCGCACGGCAACGGCCTTTCACCTCCTCAACAGCGGGAAACGCCTGCCGTATGTGGCCATGCGCCACAGCCACTCCAGCGGCCCGAAATTGCAGAGGCGCAACCACCAACGGCTGAACACGGCCTCTGCCACGCACACGCCGAGTGCCACCAGCACTACGAAGACAAGCCCGGTGGAGGCCCCAAAGCCAAGCCCTATGCCGTAGAACAGCGCCATTCCCCATACCGACTGGCCGATATAGTTGGTCAACGCCATGCGCCCCGAGAAGCCGAAAAGGCAGAAGAAGCGCAGGCCTGGGCGGCGCTGATGAATGAGACAGACGGCCGCCACGTAGGCAAAGCCCATGGGATAGACGCTGACAAAGTAGAGCAAGCTGTGGAAGGCGTTGCCAAGCGGGTGGCCGTTCACGGAGCTCCACGCATAGACTACCGACAGCGGAAGACCCAAGGCGAAGCCTACGCGCGCGACACGCAGCAGCCAACGGCGGCGCAAGACGAGGTGGGCGTACATACGCCTGCGCCCCAGCCAAAGCCCGATGAGGAACAAACCAAGCACCTTGAAGTAGCGGTTGCCGTCAACGAACTCCTGCACGCGCACTATCGCACCCTGTATCAGGAACTGGAACACGCCAGCATAACTGTCGGCATCGCGCAGCCAGTAGGCAAAGTTGTCTTCCGTGATGCCGTACTTGGCGCAGTAATGCCACTGCAGGCGCACCACCCCGGCCGACAGACTGACGCCCGCCAGCTGGCAAGCGAGGTCTATCACCACGGGGAGGAACAGCAACGCCGCCGCCCACGAGAGCAAAGCGCGGTCGGAAGCGCGGCGAAACAGCGGCAGCAACATACCCATGAGGGCGTAGAGCATCAGTATGTCGCCGCTCCAGATGAACATTAGGTGCAGGAAACCTATGGCCAGCAGTACGGCCATGCGGCGATAGAAGATGCGGAAACCGCTTGCTCCCCGCCGCTCGGCGTTGGCCATTATGATGGAGAAACCAATGCCGAAGAGGAGCGAGAAGATGGTGTAGAACTTGCCGTCAACGAAGACATACTGCAAGAAGCGCACCACGCTGTCAACACTCGCCGTAGGCATGGCTGCCGCGGCCTCGGGCTTCAGGAATGTGTAGAGCGCGAACTCGGGGAAGTTGGCCACGGCTATGCCCACGAGGGCGAGGCCGCGCAGTATGTCGAGTATGGCGAAACGCTCTTTCTGTCTCACGGGCATGGCCGCGCCGCCATGCCCCTTTTTCGTGTCTGTCATATTTATATTGTATGTTTGTCTTTGTGTCGCTATATGTCATAGATAGCCGTCAGCCGCGCCGAAGGTGGGCTAAATGGAGTTAACGGGAGTATGGCTTCGCCCCGAAGTCAACGGGAGTTAGCGGACAACAGCCTTGCCTCTGTATTCCATGCCACCCTTCGCTACGCTCAGGCAGCACGTGTCCGTTAACTCCCGACGGCCGACAGGTCGTCTAACTTCGGTTAACTTCTTTCAACTCCACCGCGAAGCTGCCCCCTCCTGAGCCTGACGAGAGCCACGCTGAGCAGTATCACCACGAGGCCGCACAGCTGCACCGCCGTCACCGTCTCGCCGCCAATGCCCGCCCCTATGGCCACCGCCACCACCGGGTTGACGTATGCATGGGTGGCCACCTCGGTGGCCGGGCGCACCCGCAGCAACCAGACGTAGGCCGTGTAGGCCATGATTGAGCCGCAGACAACGAGATAAGCCAGCGCGAGCCACGCCCTGCGCGGCACCGACTCTAAGTCGGTCTCCTGCACGTCGCCGCCCGCAACGGCGCACACCCAGAACGCCCCGCTGGCCGTGAGCATCTGCCACGCCGACCCGGCAAAGCCGCCCGAGGCCTCGGCAGCGCACGAACGGTACTTGGTGTAGAGCGTGCCCACGGCCCACGACAGGCATCCGCACACAAGCAGGGCCACGCCGCGCTCGCCGTGGGCGGCCGAGGCCGACGCGCCGAGCTGCTCTATATAGAGCATGGCCACGCCCACAAAGCCCAGCAGTATGCCAGCCACGGCGGCGGGATTGCGGAAAGTGGTGCGCCAGGCTGGCACGTCGAGCAGCATTATCCACACCGCCGTAGAAGAGGCAACGATGGCCACGAGGCTGCTGCTGACGTAGCGTTGCGCCAGCATGACCACGGCCATGTCAACAAAAAGCAGCACGAGGCCGCTGACAGCCGACCGCCTCACCAGTCCGGCACGCAGCACTCGCTCGCCCCGCAGCGCACAGACGGCAAGCAGGACAAGCCCCGCCGCCGAGAAGCGCAACGCGCCGAGCAGGAACGGCGGCAGCCCCTGCAGGGCAACACCGATGAAGAAATAGGTGGAACCCCACACCACATAGACCAGGAAATAGGCCACAATGACCGCCGCGCGGCTCACCCCACAACTGTCCATAAGGCAAGAAGCGTTTTGAGCGATGCGACAAAAAAGCGGCCGCCACACCGCCCCGCCCGCCCCGTCGGCAGACGGTTGGCGGCGCAGAGGGAGGCATGGCGGCCTGCGGTCATATAATGGTTGTCAAAAGAGTTTAGTTCCATCGCGCAGCTCTATGACACAGTTGGCAGGAGCCTTAATGTTCTCGTCGATGGTAACGGAGCCTATCTCGTCGGCCACTATGCGCCCCGACATCGGGTTCTTAATGTTGGTTATAGCGCCGCGTATGTCGGCCTGCACCGTGCTGTACTCGAAAGCGCGGTCGCAGTCGGGACCGAATGTGCAGTTCTCCAGCACCAAGTCGTGGGCGTAGCAGAGCGGTTGCTCGCCCGTTATGTGGCAGTTCACCAGGCGCAGGTTGCGCGAGTGCCAGCCCACATACTCGCCGTTGAGCTCCGAGTCATACACCGTGACGTTCTCTACCTCCCACAGCGCGTCCTTGGTTGTGATGCGGGCGTTGCGCAGCTCAACGTTCTTGACGTACTGGAACACGTACTTGCTGTCGCTCTCCAGGCCGTCTATGCGGATGTCTTCGCTGAACATGAAGGGGTAAGTGCCGCCGTGCAGCCGCAGGTTGCGGGCGTTGATGCGCCTGCAACGCCAGAAAACCTCGTCGGCGTCGGTCATTTCCACATTCTCAATGTCAATGTCGTTCATCTCGCGGAACATCTTCGGCGCGTCTATCTTCGTGTCGGTCATCTTCAGATGGTCCGAATACCACAGCGCCGAACGGCCGCCAACATCGAAGTAACAGCGGTCGATGGTGAAGCCGTGCACGTGCCAGAAAGGATAATTGCCCTCAAAGCGGCAGTTGGTGGCCACGATGTTGCTGCACTCCTTGATGGCCGACTCGCCCTCACGGATGGTCACATTGTCAAGATGGAGGTCGTGAGAGGCGAACAACGGGCGCTCGCCCCCGAACTCAGTGTTGCTTATTGTCTTCATTTCCGGTTGTTATTTTGTTTCTGATTTATTTACGTCTGCTCCCCGGCAAAGCCTGTGCCGCCCATTGCGCCACAAAAGCCCGGGATGAGTTTTACGCTGCAAAATTACTACATTCGCACGATTTCGCACATAAACAATTTACAGATGTTACGCCCCGAATTACGGCTTTATGATTCTTTAAGAGCCTGCCCCTCATGTCAATGCGATTCATTTGAAGCCAATTTTTTTACACTTACGTTTTTTAGATAAACAGAAACAAGATAAGCAAAAGGGGGAAAGACGGACGGAAAGACACCACAGGCGACAGTGAAAAAGCCAATCTGGCAAAATCAAGGCAGCCGACCTGTTTGAGATTTGCAAACATTTAGCTAACTTTGCAGAAGTTAGGCTGCACCCGGGAAAGCACAAACAAGTTTGCCTTCCGCTCGCTGGCGCTAACTTTGCAAAACCAAAACCAACAAGGCATGAGCGGCCTACCGCCAGACAAAAGCCGCGCAACGCAACAAAAAACAAAAAACACAAGGCATGAAGACAATACTGCTGATAGCGGCCGCAACCATGGCCGCGGCCATGATGGCACCGGGCACGGCATACGCCCAGAAGAAGAAAGCGCAGAAAAGAGAGAACCACGAGTTCTCGTTCGAGCTGCCGGTCTACGTTGAGGAACTGAAAAAAGAGCTCACTTACCCACTGGCTTGGGGCAACAGCGGGATAAAAGACTTCGACGAATGGCGCGCAGCCGCCCGCAAGAAAGTGCTGGAGTGCATGATGGCCGCACCGCGCCGGGCGGCGTCATTCGACGCAAAGACAATAGCAGAGGAGCGCAGGGACGGATATACGGCAAGGAAGGTGGAGTTCAACGTGAACGCATACTCAAGAATCACGGCCTACATACTTGTGCCCGACGGCAAGGGGCCGTTCCCGGCCGTGAACGTGCTTCACGACCACGGAGGCTACCTGTACATAGGCAAGGAAAAGATGGTGAGGCCGTTTGCCGTAGACACGGCGGTGGTGAACGACGCCGACCGGTGGGCAGCCAGCCTGTACGGCGGACAGTATGTGGGCGACTATCTCGCCAGAAACGGCTATGTGGTATTCTCGATGGACGCGCCGATGTGGGGCGAGCGAGGCCGCGAAGAGGGAGTGGACCGCAGCAAGTACGACATAATAGCCGGCAACATGATGATGCTTGGGCGCGACCTGTGCGCCTTTATGACCTACGACGACATGACAGCCACCGACTTCCTCGCCACGCTGCCAGAGGTTGACAAAGACAGGATAGGGTGCTTTGGGTGCTCCATGGGCGCATACCGCGCATGGATGCTGGCCGCACTCAGCGACAGGATAAAGGCCGGCGGGGCCGTATGCTGGATGACAACCACCGACGTGCAGATGTCTGCCAAAGACGGCAAGCGCGAGAACGGCGGTTTTGCCAATTGCCTGCCAGGGCTGCGCCAGTATCTGGACTACCCCCACATAGCAAGCATGGCCTGCCCCAAGCCAATGCTGTTCATAAACGGCTCGCGCGACCACCTGTTCCCCGTGGACGGCACGGAAAAGGCCTTCGACATAATGCACGGCGCATGGCAGAGCCAGAACGCCGACGCAAACCTCGTGACGGAGATAATGGACGTGCCTCACTCGTGCGGCAAGGAAATACAAGCAAAGGCGCTGAAATTCTTTGACAGCCACCTGAAAGACTGACCAGAAGCAACCACAGGCTGCCCCAGACAGCCCACAGCGGCGCAAGCAGCCACAAAACAAGCACATGGAGCAAACAAAAAATAGCTTGCACAAAGACGTGCAAGCTATTCTTGCGGTGCGTACGAGATTCGAACTCGTGACCTCCTGCGTGACAGGCAGGCATTCTAACCTACTGAACTAACGCACCCCTAAAACCAATAAACGCCGCAAATCTCACAATAAGCGGTGCGTACGAGATTCGAACTCGTGACCTCCTGCGTGACAGGCAGGCATTCTAACCTACTGAACTAACGCACCAGTCTTATTTTCGATTGCGGGTGCAAAGGTAGGCATTTTTTCCCTTTCCACAAAATATTTCAGGAGAAAAATCACAAAAAAGTTTGCATCAGCAAGGCATCGTGATATTTTTTGCCGTCGAAAAGCCAATCTTTAATGAGCGAGACGGTGCTATAACCCAACTTGCTGAACAACGCGACCGAAGGCTCATTGTAGGCATCGACCACCACATAAAGCTGGTGGAGATGCAACACGGAAACCGCATATTCTGCCAGAAGCCCCAAAGCCTCCGTGGCATAACCGCGGCAACGGTATTTGTTGGCAATGACTATTCCTATCTCTGCGCGCCGGTGCTGCGGGTCAAAGTCGACCAAATCCACGATGCCAACCGTTTCCCCATCGCCATTCTCGACGATGAGCCTCAACTGCCGGTCTACATAAATATCGTTGGAAACGTTTGCCATATAGTCATGCAGGGCATAGCGGGAGTATGGAACGTTGGTCGTGCCCACGTTCCACAGGGTCTTGTCGTTCTCTATCCTGTATAGCATATCGAGGTCTTCAGGCTCCATGGCACGGAGCCTCACCAACGGAAAAGCCTCATGGCAGCCCTTGTCATTTGATGATTTCATCGGGAGTTATGATTATTTTTGTCTTGGCCGAATATGTTCCCAACTTCACGCTATGGGCAGATATGCGCCCCATTATGTCCAGAACGTCCTTATAAGAAAAGGTGTCAACATCAAATACCACGCGCACCGGGACACGCGCATCGTAACGGGAGAGCAGGGCTGAAAGGCGCTCAGACGGATCGGCTGTGCAGTCGCAGAAATCGGCAGTGAGCCCCTTGCGCCTCGCCACCAGACGGCATCGGTCTATCATCTGCCGCCCGCCAACGAACAAATAGCAAGGGTCTACCACGCGCTTGTATGCAAAGCCCAACGACTTGCGCAGCTTGTGCGACTGCATCTTGGCCAAGGCCGCCAGAGCCTTCACATAGACAGCGGCCTTGATTGGCACGGTGATGCAGAAGCTCAAGTGGCCATAGTGCTTGCGGAAGAATATGAGCATGGCCTGATAGAACACATGCACATAGCGGAAAGAGGTCTTCTGGGTGCTTTCACCCTTATAGTGCATTATCGGGTAAGGCAGGTACCAGTTCTCATAGCCACCCTTCAGCAGGCGGTAAGAGAGGTCTATGTCTTCTCCATACATAAAGAAATCCTCGTCAAGAAGGCCTACTTTATCGAGCGCACTGCGGCGCAAGAGGCAGAACGCCCCGCTTATCACTTCTATGCGCGCTGGCTCATCCCAACTGAGATAGCCCATATAATAGCGTCCAAAGGCACGGCTCTGCGGAAAACGGGCGCAAAGGCCGGACATCTTGTAAAACGAAGCGAGCGGTGTGGGCAGGCCGCGACGTGACTCAGGGGCGCACGAACCGTCGGGATTGTACATCTTGACACCGACGCCACCGGCACCGGCATGCCGGTCCATAAAGTCGATGGCACGGCTCACGGTGTCCTCACCGACAAAGGTATCGGGATTGAGCAACAGGACATACTCGCCCGACGAGCGGCGTATCGCAATGTTGTTGGCACGCGCAAAGCCAAGGTTGTGGTTACTGTCTATGACGGTGACATTGCGGAAACGCCGCGTAAGATAACCGACAGAATCGTCCTTGGAGTGGTTGTCTACGACAAACACCTCACTGTCTATGCCCTCAAGAGCCCTGTTGAGGCTGTTCAGGCACTGCTCCACATAATACTTTACATTGTAACTGACTATGACTACGCTAAGTTTCATCACTCTTATCAACTATGGAAACCTCGTAATTGCACTTGCCAATGGACGGAAACACAAACGGCATGCACAGCAAAAGGATTATGGCCATATAGCCAAACGTTGTCGACATGAACAGATAGTAAAGCACGGTATTGGCCACCATTGGCACGCCTAGCAGCAGAACCCGGAGCAAGCCCCACCATTTCAGGGCCTCGGCCTTCCTTGCCGCGAGCGCCTTCTTAACGGCCGAAAACTTGAAAAGGCGCAAAGCCAAAGGTATGGACGCAAGGGTGAGCAGCTCCATAAATGATGTGAGCAGGAACTCCGCCCCCTTGTCTGTGGCGAAGTTTCCGCCTACAAGCGCCTCACTCTCATACAAGGCCGCAACCGCAACCGCAACCGCAATGGATGCCACATACGCAGACATCAATATGTTTCTTGTCTTTCTCATGCCTATTGCTATTTCCCGTCAAACAGCGTCCGGTTCAAAATAGACCTGCCGAGGGTCACTTCGTCAGTGTATTCAAGCTCATCGCCAACAGAAATGCCACGGGCAATGACGCTCAACATCACGCCAGACGAAGCCAGTTTCCTGTATATATAAAAATTTGTTGTGTCTCCTTCCATCGTCGAGCTAAGGGCCAATATGACTTCGCTTACGCCGCCCTTCCCTACTCGCTCCACCAGAGAGTCTATCTCTATGTCGCCTGGGCCCACACCGTCCATAGGCGAAATGACGCCCCCAAGGACATGATACAGTCCGTTATACTGCATAGTGGCCTCAACGGCCATGACATCCTGGACATTCTCCACGACACAAATCGTGGACGTGTCCCTGTTGCGGTCTGAGCAAATGGGGCAGACCTCTGTGTCGCTGATATTGTGGCACACGGAACAGTATCTCACCTCGTGCCGCAACGTAGACACGGAGTCCACGAAGCGGTCGACCTCATCGGCATCACGCTTGAGCAAATTCAAGACAAGGCGCAAGGCTGTCTTGCGGCCAATACCGGGAAGCTTGGCAAATTCCTCAACAGCCTTATCCAACAGTTGCGACGGGTATTGTTGTATCATCTTACAGTCCCTTTCAGCTTTCTATCTCGCTAAGTTCAAGCCACCTCATGCTCTTTTCGTCTATTTCCTCTTTCAGCTTGGGCATACGCTTGCTCTTTTCTGTCAGCTGTTCCACACTGAGCGTGCCGCTGCACAGTTCCGCTTCCAGCCGCGCCTGCTCTGCCTCAAGTTCGCTTATGGCTTTCTCCAAGGCGGCAAACTCCGTCTTCTCCTTGTACGTCATTTTCCGTTTGCCTTCACGCTTAGCGGCATTGCGCACAGCAACCTTCTTCTCCTTGCCGCCGCCATCAGCCTCTTTCTCTGATGCCAGCGCGCTCCACTCACGGTATTGCGTATAGTTTCCGGGGAAATCCTTTATCACTCCGCCGCCCTTGAACACAAGCAAATGATCAACAACCTTGTCCATGAAATAACGGTCATGGCTGACCACGATGACACATCCGGGAAAATCGGCAAGATATTCCTCAAGGACCTGGAGCGTAACGATGTCGAGATCGTTGGTTGGCTCGTCCAGCACAAGGAAATTGGGATTGCGCATCAGCACCGTACAGAGATACAACTTGCGACGCTCACCACCACTCAACTTGCTCACATAATTATATTGCTGCTCGGGCGTGAAGAGGAAATACTGCAGGAACTGCGATGCCGTCATGTGGCGGCCTCCGCCCAAATCGATATAGTCGGCAATGTCTCGGACCACATCTATCACTTTCTGGCCCTCGCTGAACTTAAGTCCCTCTTGCGAAAAATAGCCAAAGCGCACTGTGTCGCCAACGACAATGCGCCCCGAGTCGGGCCGCACCTTTCCGAGCAGCATCTTTATGAACGTGGATTTACCAGTGCCGTTGTTGCCCACTATGCCCATCTTCTCGAATCGAGAGAAGTTGTAATAGAAGTCTCTCATTATCACATGATCGTCAGACCATGCCTTCGAGACATACTGGCACTCGAAGATTTTGCTTCCTATATATACGTTTTTGGACTTCAGCCTCATCTGCCGCTCCTCCACTCTCTGGCGCGCCAATTGCTCCAGTTCGTAGAAAGCGTCCTCCCTGTACTTGGCCTTGTGGCCGCGTGCCTGCGGCATACGCCGCATCCAGTCAAGCTCTTTGCGATACAAGTTGTTGGCCCGCGCAATCTCTGCCCTGCGCACGTCAATGCGCTCCTGCCGCTTTTCGAGATAGTAACTGTAGTTGCCCCGATACGAATATATCCGCTTGTCGTCAAGCTCAAGGATGACAGAGCACACCCTGTCAAGGAAGAAGCGGTCGTGGGTGACCATCAGCAACGTCTTGTTTCCGCCGGCAAGATACCCCTCAAGCCACTCTATCATCTCCAAATCAAGATGGTTGGTAGGCTCATCGAGAATCAGCATATCCGGCTCTGTCAGCAATACATTGGCCAGAGCCACACGCTTCTGCTGCCCTCCACTGAGCTGCCCCATCGGCTGCGATAGGTCACGGATGTTCAATCGTGTCAACACCTGCTTGGCTTTAAGCACCATGGCCTCTTCGCCACGATGGTTGAAGCAAGCGTCGAGCACAGACTCTTCGGGGTCGAACACCGGGCTTTGCTCAAGATAGCCAACCTTGATGTCGCGGCGGAAAATGATTTCTCCCGAGTCGTATCCCTCCTTGCCGGCAAGCACAGACAGCAAGGTGGACTTGCCCGTGCCGTTTTTCGCTATCAAACCTACGCGCTGCCCCTCGGCGACGCTGAAGCAAATGTCCTTGAACAGCAACAGCGCTCCATACGACTTGGTGAGCTTCTGAACATCAAGAAAAGGTGTGTCTTTTGCCATCTGTCGCTTATTCGGTTTCCAATGATTTGTTCACATCACTTATATAGCCCAGCAGTTCATCCCTGCCCAACTTTTTCTCTGAAGACGTAACGAAGATGGGAGGCAACTCTTCCCACGTCTCCATGAGCACCTTTTTATACGCCTCCACGTTCGCGGCCAGCTTGCCGCCCGACAGTTTGTCGGCCTTTGTGAACACGATGGCAAACGGAATGCCGCTACCGCCAAGCCAGTTGATGAACTCAAGGTCTATCTTTTGGGCCTCATGCCTCACGTCAACGAGCACAAACACATTTACGAGCTGCTTGCGCTGGAGTATATAGCCCGCTATCATCTGCTCCAACCGAGCCACCTCGCTCTTGGAACGCTTGGCAAAGCCATAGCCCGGAAGGTCAACAAGATACCATTCGCGGTTTATTATGAAGTGGTTTATGAGCAGCGTCTTGCCAGGGGTTGCCGAAGTCTTGGCCAACTTCTTGTTGTTGCACAACATATTGATGAGGCTCGACTTGCCAACGTTAGACCTGCCTATGAAAGCGTATTCCGGCTTTGTGTCCTTAGGACACATAGACTCGCGCGGGGCGCTCAATGTGAACTCTGCAGTCTTTATTTCCATAAATAAATTCGTTTCTGATGCAAAATTAAGGCAAAACAGGTGAAAAACAAAATTATGGACAGTGTTTTTGATGGCGCACACATAAAGGCGCACTATGGCTGAACATGATTGAGATACGCCGACGCGAATACCGCCTACAGACGGTTATCGCGCCTCTGCAACGTCCTCCGCCACGCAAGGCCCGCTCTCTTCGCTGCGCATCAAAACACCACAACCGCCGCATAAAGGATGATGACCGTATCCAGGGACTATCTCCACAGATACGGAGACGGCATCAGCAAGAGCCCTCTGAGCCAGCCGCAACCACGTCGTCAGCCCCACCGTCGACCGGTCCGGCCGGCCTTTCCTGCCCTACATTGTCAGCTGCCGGACGTGCCTTTGGCGACAACAGCTCCATGTTCTCCGCCCAAATTTCTGTCATGTCACGCTTCACGCCATGCTTGTCACTGTATGTTGTATAGCGGATTCGCCCCTCGATATACAGCTTGTCGCCCTTGTGCACATACTTCTCCACAATCTCTGCAAGGCGACGCCACAGTATTACACGGTGCCAATCCGTGCGGTCTGGCACCTGTGTCCCATTCTGGAGCACATAGCCGCGCTCCGTAGTGGCAAGCGACAAGCGAGCCACGGCCACCCCCTGGTCGACATAACGCACCTCAGGGTCGCGGCCCACATTGCCTATAAGCATCACCTTGTTCATAATGAGCGAATCATGTTAAACGTCCATAACGCCATTGCGCCAAAGAGCGCAGCCTGGCCGTGCCACTGCCAAACGCCCATCCGGCGTCACTTGCACTGCCCCAAATAGCGGAACCTGAAGTTCTTTCCCTTAGCCGAAGGAAACTGGCTGCGGCTGTCCACGCGCTGGCGCAGGTGGTCCACAATCCTGTTGTAGCAGTCAAGACCAGACATAGCCTTGCACTGTGCCACGAAATGCGTGTCGCGATATTGGAACTTTCCCGTGCCAGGCACCTGGAGCACACGCTTGAAATCGATGACACCCTCATACCAACCGGGCACCTCCTCGTTCAGATGGGCCACCACCGGCGACACGGCCCGCTCGCGGTCGTTGGAGGGAGAAACGCTGTGCAACGCGCGCTTCTCCTTGAAGTCGAGCATTGTACGGGCCTCGGTCTTTATTATAATGAAATAAACACGCGGACGAATCTTATAGCGTTTGGGATAAAAAACATCGCTCGCCACATACTCACGGATATCCTCTTCAAGCATAGGGTTCATCCCTATCTCATCAATGCTGGCGAGAAAGTCTATGGCATCATCTACATTATGGACTAATGTCTCCTTATCAAAATATCTCAAATACAAATTCATAGTGCGGAGTGTTGTTTTTCTTTGATATAAAAGAAAAGATGAGCGGAAAACGGGACTCGAACCCGCGACCCCGACCTTGGCAAGGTCGTGCTCTACCAACTGAGCTATTTCCGCCTGCATGGTGAAGAGGAGGAGACTCGAACTCCCACGTCACAATTAACACTACCCCCTCAAAGTAGCGCGTCTACCAATTCCGCCACCTCTCCATCAAACAATAAAAAAGAGTGCCCAGAACAGGACTCGAACCTGCACGCCTCGCGGCACACGCACCTGAAACGTGCGCGTCTACCAATTCCGCCACCTGGGCTTATTTCAACCGAACACCAGTCCGATACTCTTTCATGTGCAAAATGTTGAGCGGAAAACGGGACTCGAACCCGCGACCCCGACCTTGGCAAGGTCGTGCTCTACCAACTGAGCTATTTCCGCCTTTGCTGCTTCCTCTCAACAAGGAGCGTTTCTCTTAACGCGGTGCAAAGGTAGTGCTTTTTTCCGAACCCACAAAACTTTTCGCCATTTTTTTCAAAAATAAATTTCAATCCATACGATTTTTATAGTCTTCGTATGAAAAAGAGCGCAGCACTTCGAGCTCTCCGTCGCTGTGGAGCAAGCCTATGGCAGGGTGCGAGATGCCGTTGAACATGGTGGTTTTCACTATCGTGTAGTGCAGCATATCCTCGAACACCACCCTCTCTCCCACCTCCAGCTGATGGTCGAAGCGCCACGACCCCATGAAATCGCCCGCAAGGCAACTGTTGCCGCCAAGCCTGTAGGTGCATGGAGCCACAGCCTCGCCTAGCGGTCTCAGCTCCGCCCCGCGCACTTCGGGATGATACGGCATTTCAAGGCAATCGGGCATGTGGCACGTGAAACTCACATCGAGCACGGCGGTCTTTATCCCCATGTCCTCCACGACATCCACAACATGGGCCACAAGGCAGCCCGTGCGCCAGGCAAACGCACTTCCCGGTTCGAGAATCACCCGCAAATGGGGATAACGGGCACGGAACCCACGCAGCAGCTCCACAAGCAAGTCCACGTCATAGTCGGCGCGGGTCATCAGGTGGCCGCCGCCAAAGTTCACCCACTTCACCTGTCCGAACCACCGCGAGAAGCCTTCTTCTATATGGGCGAGCGTGCGCTCGAACACGTCGGCGCCGCTCTCGCAGTGGCAGTGGCAGTGCAACCCGTCGATGCCCGGCGGCAGCACATCGGGCAGGCTGTCGGCCGCTACGCCAAACCGTGTTCCCGGGGCGCAGGGGTTATACAGCTCCGTGCCAACCTCCGAATAGCGCGGATTGACGCGCAGCCCGCACGATATGGCCGGGTTGACACGCTTCACCCTGTCTGCATAGCGCGAGAACTGCGATAGCGAATTGAACGTTATGTGGCTCGAACAGCGGGCTATATCGTCTATCTCGCGGTCAGTGTATGCCGGCGAGAACGTGTGGGCCGGGGCTCCAAACTCCTCGAAGGCCAAGCGGGCCTCGCCCAGCGAGCTGGCCGTAGTGGAGTCTATATACTCGCGGAATATGGGGAAAGCCCGCCACTGAGCAAACGCCTTGAACGCAAGGATTATATCCACGCCGGCACGGCGGGCCACATCGGCCACAAGGCCGAGATTCCTCCGCAGCGGTGTTTCCTCCAATATATACATAGGCTCATCCACGCCTTCGAATGTCTTTGGGTCTACTATCATTGTCTTGTTCACCTTTATCATATATATCAATGTATATGCAGCCACACTGATGCCAATGCCACAACCGCACCGCTACCACTTGCAAGCGGCACTCCCACGCACAGACGCTACCTGCCATCCGCCTTTTTGACAACCGCAATGCCAGCGCGAGCGAGGGCGACGGGAACTTGCCAACCATTTGCCGAGCGCAGCTTAACTTCTGCAAAGTTAATGGATTTAAGATCAAAACCAAAACATTTCTGACGGAAATGCAACCAACCGGCACTTCCGCACACAAAACACGCCCCGTCTTTCCGCCTGCAATGCCATGATAGAGACTGGCATCTCTGGCCACACGAGAAAACCGATGGGCTCGCGCCTATCACGCACACGAGCCACGACTGGCCACGCCTCACATAACCACCTGACGCTCAATAAATTACAAAACGTGCCGTTTTGCATTGCAAAACGGCACGTTTCAGGCCTCAAAACGGCACGTTTCAAAAAGCGGAACGCCATAGGCTGTCTTTTCGCCACAGCCGCGCTATGATTATTTACAACGCGACAGGGACTTTCATTTCAGCTTCGGCTTCAGCTCATCGGGCGAATCGTTGGTGAACATATTCACCGCCGGAGCCTCGTTCTCGAACAGGTTGGTGATGACCTGAGGGCCGAGTGTGATGGCCGGACGGAACTCATCGCTCTTCATGTAGTCGATGATGGCCTTGCGCATCTGGCGCGCCACGGGCCTGCTGTCAAGGTCGCCGCTGATGTCCATCGTGGTCATGAGCAGGCGGCCTCCCGCCACGTTGGCCTCGACAAGCATTCCGAGCTTGCGGCTTATGTGCCATGTGTCGATGGGCTGTATGGGCGGCTGGTAGGCTGCGGGGAAGTCGCGGAGGTTCATCACCTGCGCCTTGTTGAGCAGTTCCCACCAGTTCAGGTTGCTCCAGTTGTCGGTGGGGAACTGGCGGAATAGCGGATGGGCCGTGTCAATGCTGGCTCCCGTGGTGTGCGGCGGGCGCATCTTGAACCAGCTCGTGTTCCAGAACACAGGCAGGTAGGTCTGCTTCACGTCGTTGCCGAAGCGCACCTTGCCCGCCGCCTCTATCAGCACGCGGCCTCCTTTCTGCAGCGTTGCCACGGCTTTCGCGTCGAGTGTGTCGGTGACAAGGATTCCTTCGGCCTCTGGCATGGCCGTATCGGCGGGATAGACCCAGAAGTCCCAGCTGTTCTCTATCTTCTGGCCAACATCGTTCTTGGGCATGGTGGCTACGGTGAGCGTCAGCTTTGTCGGTTCGGCAAAGGCCGAGAGCGGCATGGATACAGTGCCGAGCGTCCTGTTCTTGCCCACAGTTATGTCGCCACTGAAGAGCTGCCCCGAGGCCACCTCAGCCCCCTTGGCATCGCGGACGGTATATGTGGTGAGCGCATCGACGAGCGTCTCGCGGTATGCGTTGTACATCTCCACGCCCACACGCAGCGTCTCTTTGTTTGTGTAAACGAACTTGGGGAACTTTGCCAGCGGCACTATCGGCGAGCAGAAACGGCTCCACTGGTCGGCGGTGCAGTAGCCCTTCTCGCGCCAGAACACGTTGAGCACACCCACGAGGGCCGTTCCCTGGCCGCTGTAGTCGTTGAGAGCGAGCATCTGGAAGCCCGCGTAGTCGGGCGTGCGGAGGTTGCGCTCCACGTCGTATTTATAGGCGAGGGTCTGCAACTTGCCGCTGGCCATGAGGAATTTCTCGGCCTGCGAGGCCATGCCGTTGTCTTTCAGCAGGTCGGCGAATATCTCGAAGTTGCGCGCTTTGTACGCCCCGGTGTACTGCGAGGTTTCTTTCAGGTCAGGGAACGCGCACCACTGGCCCAGCTCGTGGCTCAGGTAAGGCTCGTTAACGTCGAACACTATCGGCTTGCGGCCTTTTTGCGTCACCTGCATAATGTTGGGAAGAAAGTCGTCAGTTGACTGCGGGGCGCGACGGTCCCAGTCCAGTCCGCGCGCGCCTCCCTTGACGTGGAACTCGCTCTTGGGGTCCCAGGCCCATCCGCCACCCACCGACGCACCGCAATACACGCGGCGGCGGTCGCCCGTCTGCTTCCAGTGGTCAACGAAGTCGCCCACCCATGTCACCCAGTCGCCCGCAGGCTCGTTGCCGGCGGCCAGCATGCAGAACGAAGGATGGTTGCCGTAGTGCTCCACCATGCGCTCCGTCTCCTGCAACAGATAGTGGTCTATGTTCATGCCGCGGTTCAGTCGCACGCCGTGGTTGGGCCACGACGGCCCCTCGGGCTGCAGGTAGAAGCCCACCTTGTCGGCAGCCTTGAAGGCCGCTTCGGGCGGACAGTAGGAGTGGAAGCGCATCATGTTCAACCCGTACTCCTTGCACTTGCGGAACACAGCGAGCCACGACTCCTCGTCGGTGGGAGGGTATCCCGTGAGCGGGAAGCAGCAGTTCTCCACCGTTCCGCGCATCCAGATAGGCCGTCCGTTAAGGTAGAACTGGCGGCCGCGCACCTCTATCTTGCGCATTCCGAAGTCGGTTGTCACGGTGTCAGAGCCGAGCACCGACGTGAGTGTGTAGAGATTAGGCTCGAACTCGTCCCACAGCTTCACGTCGTCGCCCATGGTCAGCGTCACCCTCACCACTCCGTCGGCGTCGGCCACGAGCTTCTTGTGCTCATAGTCCTTGCCCGCCACGTTGAAACGCAGGTCATATTTTCCCTTTCCGCCAACGATGCGTAGCTTCACGTCGATGGTCTTCGCGTCGATGTCGGGATATATCTGCACATTATTTATATGCACCTCGGGGCGCGACTGCAACTCCATCAGCCCGGCAATGCCGTTCCAGTCGCCCTGCGTCTGGTCGGTAACGCTGTGAGAGTCCTGCCCCACGCACACGTTCTCTATGCCGTTGTAAACCTTCACGGCAATGTCGTTGTCCTGCCCCGGCACGAGATATTCGGTAACGTCGAACACGTGAGGCACGCTCAGCGACGAGTCGCGGCCCACCTCCTTGCCGTTAATGAACACCGTGGTCTCTATGTGCGGGCGCTCCAGATGGAGCAGAACGCGCCGCCTCTTCCACTCTTTCGGCACGCTGACCGTGCGGCTGTACCACGCGTTGCCCACGTAGTGCTTCTCAGGAGTGAGGAAGAAGGGGAACTTCATCTTGCCCGGCTGGCGGTATTTCTCCATGTACGGGTTGAAGAAGAACGACGAGTCGTACAGGCTGCTCACCCACTTCGTCTCCACCGTCACCTCGTCTCCCTTGCCGTTGGTGAGCATGGAGCCGGGCAAGGTCACCTTGTCATTATACTCAGGCTTGTCGCCCTGTGCGAATTTCCATTCGCCCGACAAGTCTATCCTGTCTTGTGCAGTGGCCGCCATGCAGGCCATTGCCGCCAATGTAAGCAAATATTTCTTCATAATCTGTTGGTTACTGACACTTTAAGCACCTCTTCTCCCGGCTCGCCGACGTTGGCCTCGCGGGGGAAATAGACAGGCATATCCTTCTGGAGCGGCAGGATGCGCAGCTCCAGCTGCTTGCAGTCGGCGGGCAGTCGCCACAGGCCGAGGAGGAACGGGCGGCCGTTGTAGAAGTTGTCGGCCACGAGCTTGCCATCGGCATAAAGTCTGGCCACGTCGCCGCGGTAGTCTATCTGCAACAGGCGGCCTTTGCGAAGGCGAGGCTCCGGCAGGTCGATGGTGTAGACGGCAGCCGCATCGAAGTCGGCGTCAGACGGCTGCTCTGCCACCTTCATAGCCCCCATCTTTATCTGGCGCGGCGCGCCAGCCTCCCTCACCTTGGTCAGCTTGGCACCCACCGCGAGGTCGTCAACACCGTAAACCGGCAGGAAGAGCCTACCGGCCTCGTCGGAATCGAGCAGGTAGATGTTGCGGTAGACGGGCTTCTCCGTGCCGCGCGGCTTCACGTTCCTGAGCGTCTTGCCGTCTACGCATATCTCGGTTGGCACGCCTTTTATCTGCTCCAGGTATATCTTTCCGTCGCGCTTGGCAATGATTTGCGCCGTGGCATACTTTATGCCGTCTATGTTTACGGGGAAGATGCAGGCCGTGCCGGCGGGTATGGTCATCGGCTTGCGTGGGAACTTTACGCCCAACACATCGAACTGCACACCCTTCTTGTCGGTCAGGTTCTGCAGTCTCTCATAGTTGTTCACGAAGACAAAGCCACTGTCGCCCAGCGAACGGTATGCCCAGCGCAGGTGGCTGTCGTCGCCCTTCTTGATGTCTTGCGGACATGGGAAGGTGGCATCCATAGGCGCGAGCGTCTCCGCGAAGTCGTGCATGAACAGGTGCAGCTTGCGCAGGAGGTAATAGTGAGGGTACGTCTGGCCGTATTCTCCAAGCGGGGCGTAGTACTCGTAGCTCTTCACGGGCAGGTCGTTGTGGTTCGTGGCGGGCGAAGCCTGGCACTCGTTGAGGTGGGTCAGCTTGCCGTCGGGGTTGGTCCCGCCGTGGTACATATAGTAGCCGAGCAGGTTGCTGCCGCTGCCCAGTTTCACCACTGCCATCGAATAGGCATCCTCGGGGTACACATATACGCGGCGATGGTACGAGGGAATCATGCCGCCGCCAAGCTCGCAGGTGAAGTAAGGGTACTGCTCATCGCCCTTGCTCAGCCTCTCTTTCTGCTCGCCGAGCTGCTCGGTGGCTATCGCCGTGGAGCTGCGGAAAGCCTTGAAGTTGAAGGCTTTGTAATAATTTCCGGCCGTCTCCTTGGTTGAGCGGTCCCAAAATCCGTCGGCATAGTCGCCGAAGAGCGGCAGCATCTCGCCGAAAGGTACGGGCCGCGTCAGCTCCGGCCACCCCGTGCGGGTGTAGAACGGCAGGTCGAAACCTATCGAGAGGGCCAGCTTCTTGAGTGCCATGAGGTAGTTGCCGTTGCGCTGCTCGTTGTCAAACTGCACGGCAACGACCGGCCCTCCGTCCTTCCACTGCAAGCCGATGACCTGCGAATAGATCTGGCGGTAGAGCTTATCTACATACGACATGAACTCCTTGTTGGTGTCGCGCGTCTTGCATCCCTTGGTGAACACCCAGTCGGGGATGCCCCCGCAACGCACCTCGCCGTGGCAAAACGGGCCGATGCGCAGTATGACGGGCAGCCCCTCTGCCTTGCAAATCTCTAGGAAGCGGCGCAGGTCGCGCTGTCCGCTCCAGTCGAACACGCCCTCCTGCTCCTCTACATGGTTCCAAAAGACGTAGTTGGCAATCATTGTCACTCCGCCTTCCTTCATCTTTCGCACCTCGCTCTCCCACTCGTCGGCGGGTATCCGCGAGTAGTGCACCTCGCCCATGACGGGCACCACGCGCCTGCCGTCTATGATAAGGCTGCGCGAATCCCACTTTACCTCGGGTACGCCGGCCTGCAACGGCAGTGCCGACAGAGCCGACGCAAACATCAGCGCCATCAGTTTTGTCTTTGTCTTCATACAGTACTATTGGTTATTTTATAGTTTATCTTTTGATAGTTTTGGGTTATTGGAAAAATTCTATGATGCAAATTTAACGATTATCGGCCACATACGCAAGCCGACAAACATAAATATGACCCGGCGGCATAATATCCTGCGCACTGCGGAACAGGCATAGGCATCGTGCCATGAAGCCGCGCCACGGCCTCGGTTCTGCCATGTCTGAACAACACCTGGAACCGCCCCGCCTACAGCCCTCTGCCGAACCGTTTTGCGAAACGTGCCGTTTTGCAGTGCGAAACGGCACGTTTCGGGCTCTAAAACGGGTCGTTTCGGAGGCCAAAACGACCCGTTTTGCAACACATTGAATATCAGCACGTTATACAGAATGCTGTCAATGACTTTCTGAAGGGGAGCAACCCGTGGCGGAAGAGGCCGCACGGGTTGCCGCTGCAGGCATCACAACAGCAGGCCTTGGGCCACGAGCGAGCGCAGTGCCTGCACTCCCTGGTGATTGATGTCCAGCTGTTCCACCTCGCCGAGATAGCGCATGGCGTGGTTCATGTCGCCCAGACCGCAGTAGCCGAGGGCAAGCATGTACTTGCAGTGGATGATGTTCTTGGTGTCGAGCGAGTCTTCCCAGATGAGCAGATCGGGCAGCGACACGGCAAAGTAGTCCATCACCTGCTTCTCAAAGACGTGCTGCTTGCCGTAGTTTACGAGGCGGTGGAAACGGCCGTTGGCCTCGTCGCGCCTGCCGAGGCGCAGCAGCGCGAGTCCCTGATAGAATATCTTGTCGGGCTTGGCGTCGTTGTAGTACATGGCGGCGGCAGGCTCCTGCGGCCCGGCAGTGGCCTTCTGCCAGCACTCGCGGGCCTTGTCCTCGTCGCCGAGCGCACTGTAAGCGCAGCCGAGGAAATAGTGGAAGTCGTTCTCCTGCGCTCCCTCCAGACGGCCTTCGCCGAGGTTATGGGGATAGACGAGGCACTCTTCGAGCAGCCTTACGGCCTTTGTATAGTCCTTGGCGGCAAGTGCCTGCTTGGCCATTTCGAGGCGGCAGACCTGATATTGGGCCGTGACCTTGCCTTCGCCGCCCTCCCACGGATGGAACGTATGGCCGTCAATGATGGCCATTGCCTCCCCGTAGCGGCCCGTTTGGTTGAGTAGCGTGGCCTCTTCGAGCAGCAAATCGTCGCGGCGGGCTATTAGTTCGGGATGGCGCATGAGGCGTTCGAGCCTCCATGCGTGGGGCTTCTGCAGCCTCTTGTAGAGCTGGTCGAGCTCCATGAGCACGCGGGCATCGGTCTCGTCGAGGCTGAAGGCGCGCTCCATACACTCCAAGGCACGGTCGTGCTCGCCGCGCTTGTTGAACAAGGCGAGCGCAAGATTGCGCCACACGGTGGGGAACTGCGGGTCGAGTTCGGCCGAATGCTCCCACAGGTCGGTGGCCACGTCGTACTGCCGTTTGTCGTAATAGAGGCAGCCCAGATAGTAGCGGGCGCGGGCATCGCGCGGATTGGCCTCGATGGCGGCACGCAGCGCCAGCACGTCCTCAATGCGGTTGGGGAAGCAATAGGCCGGATCGGCACCGGCGGCGCGGGCAAAGGCGGTGCCGTCGCCCGCCCATCCCATGTAATAATAGGTCATGGGGGTGGCCGCTCCTGCGCTTACGGCCATGCTCCAAACGGCCACGGCCTCTTCCGCGCGGCCCATCTGCATATAGTCCAAGGCCAGTTCGTCGTAATTGTTGGGCGCGCCGTGCATCAGCGTCTGCAGCTCGTCGAGCACCGCCATGTCGCCCGTCAACAGGTATTTCTCGTAGAGGCAGCCATAGTTGAAGCGGTCGAGAGCCAGCGACTCGTCGCAGAGCGCAACGGCATCGGCCTCGCGGCCCACGGTGCGCAGTGCCGTTGCCATGAGCGCGCGCGCCTTGTGGTTGCGGCGGTTGTTGTCGAGTGCGCGCCCAGCTTCCTCGATAGCGTCGTCGGGGCGGCCCTGCATCAGCGACAGTTGGGCGGCCGCCGTATATCCGGCATCGGCCCAGGCCTTGTTCCAAGTGGACTTCCAGAACAGCTCGTAGGCCTCATCCATGCGGCCGAGGCACTTCAGGCAGAGAGCCAGGTTGTACAGCGGCTCACCGTCGTAGGGGTTGGGATTGCGGCGCATGAGCACCCTGACGGCACGGCGCAGGTATGGCTCGGCCACGTCGAAGCGACCGCGGCGCAGGTACCACAGGCCGAGAGCGTTGTTGCAACGATAGTCGTCGGGGTCGCGGCGCAAGGCCTCCTCGTAATAGTCAACGGGCGAGAAGGTGGCGTGACGGTACTGTTCGAGATGCAGACCGGTGAGATAGAGCTGCTCCGTGGTCTTTATCTCGCAGGGCTGCAAGGCTGCTTCGGCGGCGTTGGGTATGGGGCGTATCTCGTCGGGCTCGGCGTGCCAGGTGAGCGAGAGCACGCGGCGGCCGCCCTCCTTCACGATGTACAGCTCTACGGTGAGGCCGTCTATGGGCGTAACGCCGGTGGCAATGGTCTCGTCGAACAGGGCCTCGGGGGTCATGTCGAGCGTGCGGTCACAGAGCACCTGGCCGCCCTCGTCACTGCGGACGAGCACCTGCACGCGGGCCTTGCAGGTGGCCTGAACCATCAGCCGCGCACCGCCTACGGCCTCGGTGATGTTCATCACGAGGTCGCGCGAGGCGTTCTTGACGATGCCCAGCTCACGGTAGGGCATGAAGTACTGCGTGAAACGCTTTTCCTCGTAGGGCATGAGCCACGTGAAGTCGGGCTGGTTCTCGGTGTAGACCCCGGCCATAAGCTCTATGTAAGGGCCGTCGCTGTCGGTCAGGTTGCGGTCCCAGGCGCGGCCGAAATCGCCGTTGCCCCATGTCCACTGTTTCTTTCCGGGCGACAGGTGGTGGCTGGCCACGTGGAGCATCCCGCCGCGCGAGTCGTTCTCATAGCCGCCCTCGAAGTCGTACTTGGAGTTAACGGCCATGTAAGACGTGGGCACCTTGATGTTCTTATAGTTCGATATGTCAACCCCGGCAGAGTAGTCCATCTTGTAATATGTGCCGGTGGCTATAGGGAAAGAACTCACGGCGCGCTTGCCGTGGTCGAAAACGGCGTTGATGTCGGGCGGGAACACGCTCTGGTAGTGGTCGTTGACGGCCACGGCGGGGTTGGCCCACCACAGGAATGTCTGCGGCATGGGCGTGCGGTTGTACAGGTGTCCGCGTATCTCAAGGCGGGCGCAGCCCGGGCGCAGGGTGAACCCGGCCATGCCTTTCTGGTGGAACATACGCTCCGTCTCGTTGACCCAGACCGTCACTGAGCCGTCGGCGTGCTCCTCGATGGTGCTGTCAACGGGCAAGAATGTGGACGGACGGTGGTGCTGCGGCCAGTTGAACTCTATGCCACCCGATATCCACGGGCCTGTGAGACCCACCAAGGCGGGCTTCACCACGTGGTTGTAGTAAACGAAGTGACGCTGCTTCACCTTGTCGTAGGCCATCTGCACGCGGCCGCCAAGCTCGGGCAGAATCATCACTTTGATGTATTCGTTCTCAAGGAACACGGCGTTATACTGCTTGTCTTCCTTCTCGTCGGCTATCGACTCGATGACGGGATAGGGATAAACCACTCCGCTCGACCCCTGATAAACGCGCTTTTCGAGGAACATCGGGTTCTTGTCGGGCGTGCCGACTGTGTAGGTGGGTATCGTCACCACCTCTCTCCATGCTTTTACCATAGTGCTAAATATAAGCCCCTCCCTGCCCCTCCACCGTGGGGAGGGAACTGTATGTCAAGGTCTTCAGCCCTGAAACAGGAGGGAATTTGCCATTATTTTAATTATAAATTTGTTTTTATGAATGTCCGCAAGTTGCCAACTCAAAGCGCACTTGTCCCCTCCTTTTCCAAAGGAGGGGCGGGGGTGGTTTGTAGAACACTGACATAACCAATAACAAAACGTATTGTATATCTGTTTATTTGACAAACCACCCCTGCCCCTCCTTTGGAAAAGGAGGGGACAAGTGAAACGCCTTTCAAACGAGTTTGGCAACATACGGATGTGCATTTTTGTTTTTATTATTCATCGTTACATCGCTCCTTGCCATTGCACCCGAGCCACAGGCATCCTTCAAACCATTGCGGCCGGGGAAGGCAATGCCGCAAGAAACTTTACCATTGTCCGCTAACTACCAAGCAAAACGCAGTGAAGCGATAACTCCTTATGACTCCATTTCACTCCCTCTACTCTTTGTCCACCATCTCCTTCTCCAGCTCTTCGAGCGACTTGCCCTTGGTCTCTGGCAGGCGGAAGGCGAAGAACAGCAGGCCGAAGAGGCACACTGCGGAGTAGATCCAGAACGTGCCGTAGCTGCCGAGGGCTGTATTGAGCAACGGGAAGGTATAGGTGAGAGTGGAAGAGCCGACCCACAGGGCGAAGGTGCAGGTGGCAACGGCCACGGCACGAACGCGATTGGGGAACAGCTCGGATATGAGCACCCACGTGCAGGGGCCGAGCGTCATGGCGTAGCAGGCTATGGCGAGCACCACGAGCACTATCATGAAGAAGCCGGTGACGTGGAAATAGTAGCAAACACCGAGTATAAGATATATGGCGCAAAGCCCACCGGCGCCGAGAAGCATGAGGGCGCGGCGACCGAGACGGTCGACAGTAAAAATGGCAACGACGGTGAACACCACGTTGGCCACGCCGGTCACCACGATATTGAAGAGCACGTCGCCTATCTCATAGCCCGCCGACTGGAAGATTTCCTGCGCGTAGTTGAAGATGACATTGGTGCCGCACCACTGCTGGAACACGGCAATGACCACGCCGAGCAGCAGCACGCGGCGGAACGGACGGCCGAAGAGCATACCCAGCCCGCCCTGCTCCGTGGCGGCGGCATTGGCCTGCTTCACGGCGGCCAGCTCGCTTCCGGCATACTCAGCCCCGCCTATCCGAGTCAGGATGGTGCGGGCCTCGCCGTCCTTTCCCCTCAAAGCGAGCCACCGCGGACTCTCGGGAATGAAGAAAGCCAGCACGAGGAAGAGTGCCGAAGGCACGGCTGCGGCCCAGAACATCCACCGCCACGCCATCTGGCCGTTCCACGACGCGGCAATGGCGGCAGCCGAGCTGCCCGCCGGTATGGGGTCGGCAATGAGCCAGTTGGTAATCTGCGCCCCGAGGATGCCGAGCACGATGGTCATCTGGTTGAGCGACACGAGCTTGCCGCGCACACGCGTAGGCGCCACCTCGGCTATGTACATGGGCGACAGGCCGGAGGCCACGCCGATGCCTATGCCGCCGAAGAAGCGGGCAACAAGAAAGGAATGGAACTCGGAGAAGGCTCCCGTGGCCACCGACGAGAGCAGGAAGATGAGCGCCGAGACCACCAGCAGGCGGCGACGGCCTATGCGGTCGGCCAGCCAGCCGCACAGCATCGCGCCAATCATGCAGCCCACCAGGGCTATGGTCATGGCCAATCCCTGTGCCGAAGGCGAGTCGGCTATGCCGAAATAAAGTTCATAGAAGGGCTTCGCCCCGCCGATTACCACCCAGTCGTAGCCAAAGAGCAGACCGCCCAAGGCCGACACAAGGCAGATGAAATAGACGAATGTCTTGTTGTAATCACCCATAATTAGCAATGTAATATTAGTTGTTTTTAGTTATTGTTATGTCTTAGTGGCAAGCCACCTTCACGTTACAGGCCTACGACCCAGCGCAGCCCGAGTGCAGCTTTGCTTCTGCAAAGATAGGCATTATGCCCGTTACCAAAAATAGAAAAAGATTGTTTTAAGATGGACAATCTTACTGTCCGTGATGCCGCAACGGGCATACCAGAACGCCACTAAGGCCATAGCGCAATGTCAGGCGTGCCGAACCGCATTGCGAAACGTGCCGCTTTGCCTCCTAAAACGTGCCGTTTCATCGCCCAAAACGGCACGTTTCGCAAGTCAAAACCACCCATTTTGCAACCCACTGAATATCAACACATTGCGCGGAATGGCAGAAAGCACGGAAAGGGATGGGGCAGAGAAGGGTGGCAAAGGTGCTTTTTGCACAAAACAATTTTGCCGAATCACGGAAAAACACTAACTTAGCGCCGGATAAGCAAATAGCGAATGAGACAGAAAGACGGATTCAGCGGCGAGCGGATGATAGTGCTGCCGCAGATGGCTATCGACCTGGAGCGCACCGACCCGCTGGCATCCAGCCTCTACATCACCGACATAGGCTACTACCCAAAGGCAGTGGGCCACTACCGCGAGCGCACCGAACCGATAGCGCAGCACGTGCTCATATACTGCGTGGAGGGTGCGGGATGGTACAGAGTGGACGGAGAGGAGCACCGGGTGGAGGCCGACCAGTACTTCATACTGCCCGCCGGGCGGCCTCACATATATGCCTCGGACGACCGCCGGCCGTGGACCATCTACTGGGTTCACTTCATGGGGGAGCACGCCGGGGTATATGCCGAGGGCGCGCTCCTGCCCCACGACGTGAAGCCCGGCATCACATCGCGCATCAGCGAGCGCGGACAGCTCTTCGAAGAGATATTCGCCACGCTGAGCGACGGCTACGGACGGGAAAACCTGCGCTACGCCTCGTCGCTGCTGCACCACTACCTCGCCTCGATGAGATACATCACCCTGTTCCGCAACACAGACCCCAAGACAAGGGCAACCGACGTGGTGAGCGCGGCGATACACTTCATGAAAGAGAACGCCGAGAAGCGGCTCACGCTCCGCGACATGGCCGACTACACCGGATTCTCGCCCACCCACTTCTCAACTCTGTTCAAACGGCACACCGGCCACAGCCCCGTGAGCTACTTCAATATGCTTAAAATAGAGCTGGCCTGCCGCCTGCTGGCCTCCACCGACATGAAAATCAACCAGATATGCCACAAGGTAGGCATCGACGACTGCTACTACTTCTCGCGCCTCTTCAACAAAACCATGGGCATATCACCAAAGAAATACAGGGAAGACAGGAGGGGGTGAGACGCCTGCCTGTCACACACAACCAACCGACTGCACGCATTTCATCCTAAAATATTTGCAGTTATGGAATAAAAAATTTAACTTCGCACGGTACAATTTAAATGGACATAAATAATAGAAAAAGCCTATATACAGCATGGACCTGTATTTGAATAATCAGTTATCACATCATTATAAAAATCATTCACAAATAATACGTATTGTTACAGAAGACTGGATGACGCGAAATATGTTTTGCCCAATATGCGGAGCAAACGTATTATATCATTATAAAGCGAACAAACCTGTGGCTGATTTCTTCTGCAAATCATGCAATTCTGATTTTGAGCTTAAGAGCCATGAATCGAAAAGAGGCACAATAAAATCCAAAATACCCGATGTAGCTTTCCATACCATGATTGAAAGAATAACTTCTTTGAATAATCCAAACCTCTTCGTAATGACTTATACAGACTCCACTGTAAACAACTTGATATTCATCCCAAAGTTCTTCTTTACCCCTGACATGATAGAAAAGCGTCAGCCGTTAAAAGAGACAGCGCGCAGAGCTGGTTGGATAGGCTGTAACATTGAAATTAACAGCATCCCTGACACAGGAAAGATATTCATCATCAAGGCTGGGCTGCAACAAGAAAGAGAGTCTGTTCTGCAACAATACAACAAGATATTATCTCTGCAGACACAAAAAATAGAAAAACGCGGATGGCTACTTGATGTGTTACAATGCATCGAAAAACTCCCCTCCAGAAATTTTTGCATTGATGATATTTATGCATTTGAGCCATCACTGAAAATAAAACATCCCGAAAACAATTTCATCAGAGACAAAATACGGCAACAACTACAATACTTACGAAACAAAGGATTTGTAGAGTTCGTTTCTCGCGGACATTATAAACTATTATTAAAATGAAGACTTTTATTTTTTACACAAGCGAAGGCTACACGGAAAACCCTGATTGCGGGGCTATTGACAACTGCCAATTATTAGGCGAAGCAAAAGGAGAGTCTGCCAAAGAGGCATTGGACAACCTACTGAAAGAAAACCCTTGGATTATAGAAAACGGATTTCATATTGGCAAAGGACTTATCACTGCACGTGAATTAGCCAATTCCTGCCGAGCCTTTTTGTAATGCATAGCTCCCTAATGACAGCTTAGAGGATTATTCACAAAAGACATTCCACCTGAATATTCACGCGAACTGCCTTTCTGAAAAGCATATAGGAACTAAGTAGAACATTAGGGGCTACCGCTCTTCCCGTCACGCATCAACCCCTTCGCACAATGTTCTCGCGCAGGAGGCGGCGCACTTCGCGCTTGCGGCGGAGGCGTTCGAGACGCTCGGTGACGTGCCGCTTGGACAACACTATCTGGTAACGATAGACCACACAGGCCAGTATGAAATAGACGGCAGCCTGAAACCACAAGGCGATATACTCAACACGGACCTCGGGGAGCATGGCCCCCATGGTGTTGACACGCACGTAGGCCCTTATGCCGAACGTGGACGGGAAGAGCCACGACACGCACTCCCACCCCCATGGCATATTGCTCTGCGGCCACGACACGCCGGAAAGGAACAAGAGAGGCACCGAGGTGAACACCACGAGGAGCATGACGTTCTCGCGATAGCGCACGAGGCACGACACCGTCATGCCGAAAAATATGCACGCGAGCACGTAGGGCAACATGACACCGAGCAACGCCGAGGGCGAGGCCAGCACCACAAAGTCGAACAGCCGGGGCACAACCATGGACAGATAGGCCCCGAGCACTGCGTAAATGATGAAATAACACAATCCCTTGCCGAACACAATGCGGAACATTCCGCGGTAACGGCGGCTGAAAGGAATGAGGTCGCTGTAACGGTTACGCTCGCGGGCGGTGCCTGCCGAGAGGCCTATGCCGAGCACGAGCGTCTGTTGCAGGATGAGCATGAGCACCGCGGGCAGCACAAAAGAGCCGTAACCTCCCGACGGATTGTATATAGGCACGGCGGTGAAGGCCAGCGGAGAGGTGGTCAGCTCGTCCTCGCGGGCTGTCATGTTGCCTGCCAATGCCACCTGTATGTGGGCATTCATCTCCTGCGACACGGACATGGCGGTCTGGTACACAGCCTTGTAGTTGAGCATGAGGCTCATGTCACAGTATACACTGACAGCCGTGCGCTCCATGCGGTTGACACGGACGGAGAAATCGGGCGGCAGGTAATAGATGCCCCTGACGGCCTGACGGCCCATCAGCGAGCGCGCCTCGTCCATGTCATTGGCATGGCATAGCACTCTCACATCGGGCGAAGCGTCACAGCGGCGGATGAACTCACGGCTCAATGCGCTGCGCGAATCGTCGACCACCACCACGGGGACATCGCGCGCCACCTCGTTGTTGTATATCCACGAATATAGCAGCGGATAGAACAAAGGCACCAGGATGAAGAATATAAGCACGCCTTCGTCGCGCACGGTGTTCCTCATCTCCTCCACGCAAATATGGCAAATGTCGGCCACATCGCCCCTCATCTTGCTCAAAAGTCCGTTCTCTCTCATGGCGTCAGGGTATATATACGTAGGTGAGCATGGCGTTCTTTATCTTTCGGAGCACCATCAACGGCAACAAGGTAAAGCCAATGAGCGCAGCGATATGGAACCACGCGTCGAGCAGCCCGTAGCCGTTGAACACCGTGATCTGGTAAACCATGAAGTAGTGGCGCAGCGGAAAGAGCCACGACAACGCCTGCAATGGCGTGTCCATGTCTGGCACCGGGAAGGCCGAACCGGCCATGGAAAAGCTCAGCACAGCCCACAACGAGCACACGCTCATTGACATACGGAGCGACGGCATAAGCCCGAAGGCGAATATTCCGAACCCCTGCGCCGAGAGAACAGCCAGCAGCCCGAGCATGGCTATGCGCAGCGTGCCGCCCGGATGGGGGAAACCGAGCACGCCGAACACATAATACATATAGGCGTAAACAATGGCAAGAAACACCAGAGTCTGCGGAAGCATCTTGCCGGCGAGCGCCACCACGATGTCGTTGTCGGCCATGGCGAGCCACTGCCGCGAGCGGTCAAACTTCAGCTCGGTGCCTATCGAGTAGGCCGTTATGAGAAAGATGAACAGCATTATGACACCGGGCACGAAGGCGGTGCTGAGGTATATGTTGTAGCTCGACCACGGATTGGAAATCTGGTGGAGGTCTATCGCGATGGGCTGGAGGAATGTCTGTATCTGCTCCGGCGTCAACCCCCTGGCCGAAAGCGCGGCCATGCCCACCGAGGCAGAGCCGAGCGTGGAGATAGTGGTGAGGTCGCGGTAGAGCAAAGTGCCTGCCGCAAGGTGAGCCATGCTGTAATAAAAGGATATTCCAGGGCGGCGCGAGGCCAACAATTTGTCGGTGGTTCCACGCGGGATGTACAGGAAAGCGTATATCTCGCCGCGCTGCACGGCACGGCGAGCCGCGCCAACCGTGGGATAATGAGCCACAACCCGGCTCGTCTGGAAGGCATCGAGGCGGCGCACAAGTTGCCGCGAAGTAGCCGTATTGTCCTGATCCACCACACCGACAGGCATATCGACAGGCTGCCCTTCATGCATCATCGACGTGAAGAGAAACATCGCCAGCACGGGGAAGACCACCATGCAGAACCAATAAATGGGAGTTCTGCCCAAGATGTAGCACTCGCGCCGCGCTATGCGAGCCACATTGACAATATTCGCTTTAAGCCACACGTAAGTATGTTATTTCTCCTTTATCACCAGCGACATACCCGGACGGAGACCCTCCAAGCGGTCAACGGGCCGGGCCTTGACCTCGAACGTCTTCAAGTCGAACTGCCCGTTGGCCTTCGTTGCGCGCCATACGGCATAGCTGCCCTCGTCCTTCATGTAGTACACTTTCATGCGGATGGTCTTGCCGAACGCCGGCACAAAGGCATCGAAAGTGGAGCCGACGGCAAGTCCGCCGAGCTGGTCCTCGCGCACGTTGAACGTTCCCCAAATGTCGTCCATGACCGAAACGGACATTATCGGCGAACCGGTGCCGACGAGTTCGCCCACCTTCGGGTAGACCTCGCTCACCTCACCGTCCATCTGCGCCACCTGCACAGTCTCACTGACATACGAGTTCACCTCGGCCACAGCGCCCTTGGCGCGGTTCACCTGCGCCGCGGCGGCCATCTTTTCCTCGCGCCGCGAGCCGTTCTTGGCCATGTCATACTGGCTGCGGGCGGCCTCGGCCTGCGCTTGCATTGCCTTGTAGTTGGCGTAAGCCTCGTCGCGTTTCTGCTCCGTCATCACCCCTTCGTCGAACAGACGCTGCACACGCTCATACGACTTACGGGCAATCTCAAGCCCCGCCTCGGCCTGCTTCATCACCTGATATGCGCCGCGCACCTGCTCGGCGCGCGCCCCACGGCGTGCCATCTCGTCCATTGCGGCGGCGGCATCCTCCGCACTCCTGGCCTGAGTCATCTTGGCCTGCACGTCAGGTGCGTCTATAATGGCCAGAGTGTCGCCCTTGCGCACATGGTCACCCTCCGTCACCCGCAGTTCGAGAATGCGCCCGGGCACCTTGCTCGACACCCGATACTCCGTCACTTCCACCTGTCCCTGTATCAGCTCCGGCTCGCGGCCGAGGGCAAAATAGCCCACAAGGGCTACCACCGCCACGGCCACTGCAAAGCCGGCTACGGAGAGCAGGATATTCTTATGCTGTGATTTTGCTGACATGATTAAGGTTGTAATGTTCCAAGAGCCTTCTGCAGGTTCACTTGGCTGAGTTTAACTTCTATTTCTGCGTCTATTTTTTGCGACTGCGCCTTGAGCCAGGCGGTCTGCGCTTCCATGACGGTGGCGGTCTGTATCACGCCCTCGCGGAAGCCAAGGTTGGCGCTGCGCAAGTTCTCTTCGGCCTGAGCCGCACTGGCACGGGCCATCTCCAGCTTCTTGCCGGCCTCCTCAACCTTGAACATACTCTGGCTCACCTGCAGCTCAACGCCCTCGCGCGCCTCGGCAAGTTCGAGCGAAGCCATGGCCGTGGCGCCCTTGGCCGCCCTCACCTTATAGGCCACATCGCCCCAGTTCCACAACGGGACGCGCACCAGGACACCCACACTCCAGACGCCACCGAACTTGTTCTGGAAGCCGTTGAATACGTTGGGATTGCTGAACGAGTAGCCTCCAATGAGAGCCACCTGCGGCAAACGTCCCGCGCGAAGCAGGTTAGTGGCTTGCCTGCTGAGGTCAACCGCATTGTCGAGCATACGCAACTCGGGGCGGTTGGCCGCTATCTCGCCACTTGTGGCGGGCACGATCACCGGGCCGACCGACAGGCTGTCGGATGTCTCGTCGGCCAAAGTGATGGCCGAATCGAGCGGAAGGCCGCACAGCTGGCACAGCAACATCCGCGCCAATACCAGCCCGTCGGCCACCTGCGTGAGCGTCATCTCGGCCTCGTTGGCCTTCACCTTCACGCTGAGGCCCTCTGAACGGGTGGCCACTCCCTCGCGTATCATCTTGCCCACATCGCCCTCCAGGCGGCGCACCAGCCCGAGATAGCTCTCGGCCAGCCGCTTCTTGTGGCGTAGCGACACAATGGTCCAGTAGGCGTTGTCTGTCTTGTAGATGGTTTCCTGCTGCTTGGCCTCGATGCCGTCGGCGGCCATTTGTTCGCCAATGCGCGCCATCTTGTTCATGGCCACGATGCTGCCGCCCATGAACACGGGCTGGGTGAGCATGACGGAGCCGGCGAAGATGTTGCGCGTATCGGTGCGAAAGGCATCCACAACTTTCTGTCCCTCGGCGTTGAGAGCCGAAGCAAGGCCGCTCACCTGAGCCCCGATGTTGCCCATCGCCTGGTCGGTGGTGGTGCCAAACAGCCCCAAGGCTTCGTCGAGCGCAGCCTTCTGGGCATCAGTCAATCCCGCGCCGAAGTCATGGAGCGAGCCTGCCAGCCCAGAGGTGGCGTTTGTTCCAATATTGCCCAACGCGGCCTTCTGGTCGTCGTTGAGTATTGACAGCTCGCGGCTGTTGTACATATAGCTGCCTATGGCACTCACCCTTGGCAGGAACTTGGTGCGTGCCGACTTTCTCACATTGGCCGCCACGTCGAGCTTCATCCTTGATATGGCCACCTGCTTGTTGTTGCGCAGGGCCAGGGCACGGCAACTGTCGAGGCTCAACACCTGCCCCGCCACGGCCTGCCCACAGCCAGCCGCCAAAGCCAACAGCCAAACTACGCACCTCATATCACACGCGTTTACACATTGTTTATTTACTGTAAGTGAAGTTGCGCGAGCCTATCATGTTGCCATCGGCAAATATGCTGACGTTATATGTGCCCTTGCTCAGGAACTCGCCCACCTGACGGAACATCGTGACGGGGGTCTCCTCGCCCGTGTACTCCACGCTCTTCTTCATCGAGCACTCCAGCTGGCGGTTCTCGTATGTGAACGTTCCGCCGCCTCCGAGCACATCGCCCGCAGGCGTGGTGATGCGCACATAGAACGTGCGCACGCCGTTGCTGGCGGTGACATTGCGCGTGATGCGGAACGACACCTCTATCGACTTGCAGTCCTTTATCTTCTTCACCGGCTTGCCATTCTTCTTCTTGGCCACCATGTTTATGCCCGTGGCATCGAGCTGTGCGGCGATGGCCACCTTCTCCGACAGCGAAGCCTTCTCGCTGCTGAGCCCTTGTATCTGGCGCGTGGCCTCGTTGTACTGCCCCTTCACGCGGGTGTTCTCGGCCATGAGGTCCTGGTTGAGCCGGTTGAGCGAGTCTATCTCAAGCACATAGCTGCGCAGCACGGCGCGCACCGTGGCCAGCTCTTTCTTTAGGCGGGCTATCTCTCGCGCGTCGGTGCTCTTCACTTGGCGCAGCTCTTCGAGCAACTGCTGCGTGCGCATCTGCTCGCGCGTGAGCTGAGCCACTATCGAGTCATTGTTTATCTGCGTCTTCATCTCGCTGTATTGGCGGGCAAACTGCTCATACTCGTTCTCCATTTCCTTCTTGTCGAGGTCGGCCAACTCCTGCATTTCCTTGTTGGCCTGCTTCTGCGAAAGCAGGCTAATGGTAAGATAAGCAACTCCGGCTACAAGCAAAGCTATAGCCACCACCAATGGTATCAAAACCTTCTTGTTCATGTATTTAAATGTGATTAAACAACTGCAAATTTAAGCCTTTAAGCCGAAACGGCAAAAGAAAAGGGCGAAGCAATGCCCCGCCGCAGCGAAATTTAAGATTAAGTAACGATTGGCAAGGGGGCTGCAGGCACACTATCTGCCGCGAGGCGCAGGGCTTCACCACCTGTAGCGCAGCCTGTCCACGACCTCGGCGACAGCCAAGACAGCCACAAGGGCGAAGCCGAGCAGCAGGTTGAGCAGCCCCGAGCGCGACAGCTCTATGTCCGTCATGGAGCGGAGAGCACCGCCGAGCCGTTCGCCCAGCCCTTCCCACGCGCCGAAGGCGGCGCACAGCACCACGCCGAGCGCGGCGCAGAAGGCCGTCCACAGGCGCGAGAGGCCGATGACCCTGTCGGGCAGGCTGCGCATGACGCGGCGGCTAAAGCCCGCGTCGGGCAGCTCCGTGCGGCGCGCCTCGCTGAAAAATCTCTCTAACAGTTGTTCGTCTTTATCATTCATAACCGTTCTTCTTTAAGTATTCTGCCAGCTTGGCCTTGCCCCTCGACAGGTGCGACTTCACCGTTCCCTCGGGCATGGATGTTATCGCCGCTATCTTGTCTATGCTCTGGCCGTCTATCAGTTGCAGCGTTATGCAGGTGCGCTCAGGCGGTGCCAGCCGCGCCAGCGCGTCGTATATGTCCATGCGCAAGGCCGTATCGGCAGCCTGCGGGCGGGCGGCCAGCACGGCGGCCGAGTCGAGGTCGCCGCTCGGCCGGTGCGCACGGGCGTAATCGTATAGCACATTGCAGGCTATGCGCATCAGCCACGTGGAGAACGACGACAGGCCGCGGAAGCGCGACAGCCCCGTATATGCCTTCAGGAACGTGTCTTGCGCCAGGTCGTCGCTCAGCTGGCTGTCGCCCAACGTCTGGCTGAGGAAGAACCGCCTCACCCTCGATTGGTACTTGCACACCAGCCGGTCGAACGCCCGCTTGTCGCGCAACATCACCACCCGGGCCACCAGATACGTGTCGCCAGCCTGCTCTGCCATGGTCAGTCTGCCTTTTCTTCGTAGTCGCCGGCGGGCTTGTCGCCCTTAGCCTTGCGCGATGCCGACGTGCGTGCCATGACCATCTGGCCCGCGCCACAGAAGGCAACGAGCACGCCTATGCCCACCCCGAGGTCTATATCCATTATCAAGAACAGGCATACGAGGCCGAGGCCGAGCGACACGTTCTTTATTCCCTTGCGCCATACGGCCTCCGTCGGCTCCAGCGTGGGCTTTATAAGCTCGTCGGGTATGGGTCGCCCGTTCTTCATCGCCATCTCTGCCAAGCGCACTTTCTGCTTGCGGCTCTTGTAGATGAAGTAGCACAGCAGGCCTATTATGGCCACGGGAGCTATGACGAAGAGCAGCAGCAGAATCATGAACGCGCCAAACAGGTCTTGGTCTATCCACGATGTGTCCTCGAAGAGGTGGTTCACTCCGCCGGCGCTCACGTTCACGCTGTATGTCCGTCCCGCCGGGGCGGAGGCTGCGTAGGTGCCGGTGTCGGTGGCCGACGTGTCCGAATATGCCTCTATGCCCGCCTGGCCGGCGGCATCGTCCTGCCCTGCGGCGGCAGCCGGAGCCGCTGCCAGCATGGCTTGCGCCTGCGCCCCTACCGCCACCGGCTGCGCGAGAGCCGCCGCAAAGGCCATTGCCATAAAAAGTTTCTTCATAATCAGTATTCTTGTTTTATTTATAATGAATGTCAGAAAGTTACCAAACATTTTTGAATGCCCATCCACTTGTCCCCTCCTTTGGAAAAGGAGGGGCATGGGTGGTTTGCAAAATAAGATACGATACAATACATATTGTCATCAGCTATGTGATTGCTCTACAAACCACCCCCTCAACTCCTTTGAAAAAGGAGGGGAGGCGTGCGCATTTGGCCGACAATATACGGACATTCATATTGTTCATTTTTTCACCTTATTATAATGCCCGCACAGGCCGGCGAGGCACACTTTCCTGTTAACATTTTTATGTTAAAGACCGCAATACGCACCCTGCCGCCCAACCACCTGATGCTCAGCGCGTTGCAAAACGGGGTGTTTTGGCCTGCGAAACGACCCGTTTTGGAGCGCAGAACAGGCCGTTTCGGAGTGCGAAACGGGCCGTCTCGCAATGCCAAACGGCACATACCGCGGAACGAGGCCGCGCAGCCTGCTTTTAGTTGCCTATTTGCAAGTATCTCCATCATGCGTGCATCCATTTCCGGTTTCTATTTTATCTGTTAGACGCAACAGGCGCGGGATTAGTTGCAAAGGTGCGATTTTTTTTCTAATTTTGCAACCACAAAACGCGGAAACAATGACACTGCCCCACTCTTTCACCGAATATACGCGCTGCCTCATGGGCGAGGAGCTGTACCAAAGGCTGGCCGACGGGCTGGCCTGCGAGCCGCCAGTGAGCATAAGGCTGAACGCGGCCAAGTGCCACGGCGTGCCTGCCGGCGGCGAGGCCGTGGCGTGGTGCCCCGGGGGATACTACCTGGCGGAGCGCCCGCGGTTCACGTTCGACCCGCTGCTGCACGCCGGATGGTACTACGTGCAGGAGGCATCGTCGATGTTCCTGCACCGCGTGCTGAGCCAACACGTCACCTCCGCCTCCCTCGTGCTCGACCTCTGCGCCGCCCCCGGCGGCAAATCGACCGCCGTCCTCGGCGCGCTGCCCGCGGGGAGCGTGCTCGTGAGCAACGAGCCGGTGCGCCAGCGTGCCAACATCCTGGCCGAGAACATGGCCAAGTGGGGCCGCCCGGAGGTGATGGTGACCAACAGCCTGCCCGAGGACTACGCCCGCTCAGGCATGGCGTTCGATGTCATTCTGTGCGACGTGCCGTGCTCGGGCGAGGGTATGTTCCGCAAGGACGAGGCCGCTATATGCGAGTGGAGCCCGCAGAACGTGGAGCAGTGCGCCGCGCTGCAACGCCGCATAGTGGGCGAGGCGTGGCAGTGCCTGCGGCCGGGAGGGCTGATGGTCTATTCCACCTGCACCTTCAACGCCCACGAGAACGAGGAGAACATAGCCTGGGCGTGCGCCGAGCTGGGCGCGGAACTGCTGCCTGTTGACACCGACAGGCAGTGGGGCATCACCGGGTCGCTGGCCGACTGCGTGCAGGGGCCGGTGTTCCGCTTCATTCCGGGCGTCACCCGGGGCGAAGGCCTCTTCATGGCCGCACTGCGGAAACCCGGCGACGCTGTCGCCGCCACGCACGGCCCGCGCCGCAAGCTGCGGCAAAAGGCCGCGCCGAAGGCCGACCCGAGGGCGCGGGAATGGATTGAGCAGCCCGACGACTACGACTTTGCCGTGCGTGGCAGCGACATCATTGCCACGCCGCACAGGCTCACCCCGCTGCTCGCCGAGGCCGACGCTGCACTGCGGGTGGTCAGCGCAGGGGTGACCGTGGGCAGCATGAAGGGGCGCGACATCACGCCCGCCCACGGCCTGGCACTGTCAACGGCACTGCGCCGCGAGGCGTTCCCCCGCGCGGAACTCACGTACCAACAGGCCGTGAGCTACCTGCGCCGCGAGCCGGTGGCGCTGCCCGAGGGCACGCCGCGCGGCTTCGTGCTCGCCAACTACGGCGGCGCGCCCATAGGCTTCGAGAAGAATCTCGGCACGCGGGCCAACAACCTGTACCCGCAGGAGTGGCGCATCAAGAGCACCCACACACCCGGCGACGACGAGCGGCCGCGGGTGATAGCCGCAGAATGACGGCGCGCCGCCGCCCCGAACAAGACCAAAGAAAACAACAAGAAGACATGAAACAATACTTAGACCTGCTGAACCGCATCCTGACCGAGGGCGCTCGCAAGAGCGACCGCACGGGCACGGGCACGCTGAGCGTGTTCGGCCACCAGATGAGGTTCGACCTCGCGGAGGGCTTCCCGCTGCTCACCACCAAGAAGCTCCACCTCAAGTCCATCATCTACGAGCTGCTGTGGTTTCTGCGCGGCGACACAAACATCAAGTACCTGAAGGACCACGGCGTGAGCATCTGGGACGAGTGGGCCGACGAGAACGGCGACCTCGGCCCCGTCTACGGCCATCAGTGGCGGTCGTGGCCCGACTATGACGGCGGCACCATAGACCAGATAAAGAACGTTATAGACCAGATAAGGCGCACACCCGACTCGCGCCGCATGATAGTGAGCGCGTGGAACGTGGCCGAGGTGGACCGCATGGCCCTGCCGCCCTGCCACACCATGTTCCAATTCTACGTGGCCGACGGCCGCCTGAGCCTCCAGCTATACCAGCGTTCGGCCGACACGTTCCTCGGAGTGCCGTTCAACATCGCGTCATACGCACTGCTGCTCATGATGGTGGCGCAGGTGACGGGGCTGAAGCCGGGCGAGTTCATCCACACAACGGGCGACACCCACCTCTACATCAACCACCTGGAACAGGCCCGCCTGCAGCTGACGCGCACGCCACGCCCCCTGCCCCGCATGGTCATCAACCCCGACATAAAAGACATCTTCGGCTTCAGCTACGAGGACTTCTGCCTCGAAGGCTACGACCCGTGGCCACACATAAAGGCCGATGTGGCAGTATGACACATAGTGCAGAGCGTAGAGTGATGAGTGCAGAGGTAGGATTTGCTCCAGTGCAGAGCGCAGAGTGATGAGTGAAGAGGTAGGATTTGCTTCAGTGCAGAGCGTAGAGTGATGAGTGAAGAGGTAGGATTTGCTTTGGCAATGAACACTGAATGCGGGGCGAAAAGATGTTATCATCGGTGTGAAAGCATAGATAAAGATTCACCACAACCACAAAACAAAAGATGGCAAACAACAATAAAGCACTTATACTCAGCAGCCGAAACCCTGCACTAAAGCTAATCATACCTCTTCACTCATCACTCTACGCTCTGCACTGAAGCAAATCCTACCTCTTCACTCATCACTCTACGTTCTGCACTAAAGCTAATCCTACCTCTACATTCTGCACTCTAAACTCTGCACTAAAGTCAATAACTCATAACTTTTCATAAACCAATGAGAATAAACATCATAGCCGCCGTGGCGCGAAACAGGGCCATAGGCAACAAGAACAAGCTGATTTACTGGCTGCCGAACGACCTGAAGAGGTTCAAGTCACTGACCACCGGGCACACGATAATAATGGGACGCAACACCTATCTGTCGCTGCCCAAGGGCGCACTGCCAAACCGACGCAACGTGGTGCTGAGCCAAACGGTGAGCGAACTGCCGGGGTGCGACTGCTACCGGTCGCTGGACGATGCGCTGGCCTCATGCCGACCCGATGAGGATATATATATAATAGGTGGGGCAAGCGTGTATGAACAAGCTCTGAAGGTGGCCGACAGGCTGTGCCTGACCGAGGTTGACGACACGCCGGGCGAGGCCGATGCCTTCTTCCCGCCATACGACGGATGGGTGGAAACTAACCGCGAGGAGCACCCGGCCGACGAACGCCATGCCTTCGCATACGCCTTCGCCGACTACGAGAAACCCGCCAAAGCCGAAAACACGCAGTCCGTTTAGACAAGAATCAGCCTTTAGAGGGCAAAGCGATTTCGTTATGTTGCCACGCAGATTGGCTGCAGCCTTTGTAGAAGACACTGGAAGACACACCGAGACAAAGCGGCTGACAAGATGCCGCAGGCAGGACGAAAGCACGTGGAAAGCCTGAAAAGGAACAAAAACATATTCCAGACGGTCTAATGACCGATTTTGATTTAGAAAGCTGTTTGGTTTTATCAACTGTCTATTTGAGGCAAATCTGACTTGAAAATCAGCCTCAAATCTACAGGAATAAAAACAAGTTTGATAAAATAAAAACAGCTTCTTAAACTTCAGGCAGTATCTTCCGTCATACATAAAAACGCTATTTTCTATGACAAAGTGCCTGATTTACCTGTCGATTGCTGCTATAATAGGCTTCGGCAACACTTCGTGCATCACGCATCCGCCCCACCGCCACAAATACGTTGTGGTGGAAGGAGGGCCGCACCACAAGCACAACAAAAAGCCAAAACCACCAAAGAAGCCCAAAAAGAGCAAGAAGCACAAAAGGCAAACGCCTCCACCTCCACCACCACACAGGTGGCCTTAGACAAAACAAAGCCCCTCCGCAGCCCGCCGTCCGAATGGAACGGCAACAGCTGCGATGGGGCCTTGACGTTACACGTGCGCAATATCCGCCCCACCGGCAAGCATCCCGTCAACACGGAACGCCCGATGGCGGACATCATTGTCAACCCTCAATGTCCACCGGCTCATCCTCGTCAGACACAGGAATGTCCATTATAGGCAACTGGCGGTCTATGGCCGAGTTGAACGAAATGATGGTCTCACTGCGCGAAAGGCCAAGCGGCTGCAGCTTGTCGTGTATGATATTGAGCAAGTGATGGTTGTTGAAGGCATATATTTTGATGAACATATCAAAATCGCCCGTGGTGTAATGGCACTCCACCACCTCGGGAATGTTCTTCAACTCATTCACCACCCGGTCAAAATCCTCCGGGTTCTTGAGGTTAAGACCAATGTAGGCACACGTCTCATAGCCTATCTTCTCTGGGTCGATTATGAACTGCGAGCCTTTGAGAATGCCCATGTTGGTCAACTTCTGTATGCGCTGATGAATGGCAGCACCGCTCACATTGCACGAGCGAGCCACCTCAAGGAACGGTATTCTGGCGTTACTTGCAATAAGTCGCAGAATGTGTTTGTCTAACTTATCCACTCTTTGATATACCATTATATGATTTTTAATATGGTCACAAAGATATAAATAAATTTCGATTCACACAACAAAACTATAAGTCAACTTTCTGATAAAGGGTTAAAATGTTATCAATTTCCATTTTCTTCGGCCGAATATACCACCTTGAGCACCTGAGCCGAGCGCAAAGCCCGCTTCACATCGTCTATCACACCCATCGGGGTGGCACTGTCGGCACGCAGGCTCACGGACATATTCTGCGCGTCGGCGGCCGACATCCGCGAGCGTTCGTCGGCAATATATTTGGCAATGTCGACCACATCAACAACCTTGTCGTTAACCTGCACGCACGTGGGTGCGCTGCCGTCGCCAGCCTCAGAGCCTGCCGGACGGCCTATGTAAATGTGAGTCGTGGCCGACTTTCTGGCCAGTTTCTCTATCTGCGAGCCTTGCGGCGGGCGGTAATCCACCTTCACGTTCACATCGCGGATGTGCGTAACAATCATAAAAAAGAAGAGAACAGTGAAGATGAGGTCGGGCAGCGAGGCCGTATTGAGCCCCGGCACCTCGCGGCGTGATGTGCGGAAGCGGCTCATCGGGTGCCTCCTTCCCCCTCTATGTCACCCTCAGACAGGCGCATGGGATAATAAGAGCGCACGGCTTCCTGCTGCTCGGCGGAGCATTCGGCATAACGGTGTCCGAAACGTTGCACGGCCAGACGGTCGCGCAGGGTGTTGTATGCCGCCGTCACGGCGTCCTGGACGGCGAAGTAAGCGCTGTAAGTTGCGGCACGGTCGGCACGTATAAAGATAAGATGGTCGGCCGATATGCGGCACCGCCCCAGCAGCGGGATGTCTTTCCACGTGCGCTCAGGCATATCATGGCTGTCGGCCTTGTTGTCTATGAACTCCATGACACGCCCTTTCAGTTCCCCGGCCTCAACCCTGCGGCCGTTGCACGTCAGGCTGTCGGCTGCGTCGATGCCTATCACCAGCACGTTGCGGCGCTTCACCTCGGCCACCGTCTGCTCCTTGCCGTCGGGCAACGGAGGCATCTGCCGGGCAATGCCCTTGTCGGTTTCCATCGACGTAGTGACAAGAAAGAACACGAGAAGCATGAACGAAATGTCGGCGGTCGACGTGGTGTTAAGCTCCGGCACGCGATGAGTCCTGTTGCATTTCCTAAGCATAAGCCTGCCTATTTGCGTTTACCGTTGATGCGCCTGCCCATCCCCGACACGCCCAGTGCCACCAGAGCGAGGGCCACGAGGCCAAGGATGAGCGACGTGTTGATAAACATATCAGTGAGACGGAGCCACCCTGCCTCGGCAAACACCTTGCCGTTGACGAGCAAAGGCTCAGCCGAGCCGAAGGCAAACGTAAGCAGCAGCGTGACAACAAGCACGCACCCGACGCATAGGGAAATCCTCCGCGAGGGCACGCCATTGATTTCGTAGCGACTGCCGCCGCGCCTCATCGCCCCGCGAACCATGGCCACCACGGCCACAGCCACAGCCACGGCACAGACCGCATAGGTATAGAATAACAGCGCGTCGGTGAGCAACGGGGCGTTGAACTGCGGGTCAAGGGCATAGGGAATGTCGTAGCCCACGAGGAAGAACGCGCCGAAAAGCACCACCGACAGTGCTATGAGCACCGCCAGCACGCGCCCCGACAACCTGTCGGCTGGCACGCCCCTGCGCCCGTCTTTGCCCCTAACGCCCATTGTTTGTCAGCTTATACCTCATTATTGTGTCGAGGAGCGTTATCGAAGACTCCTCCATCTGCGACGTGATATGCTCTATCTTGGAGAGTATGTAGTTGTAGAACACCTGCAAGATGAGCGCGACGATGATGCCGAAGATGGTGGTAAGAAGCGCCACCTTCATGCCTGCTGCCACGATGGACGTGTTGATGTCGCCCGCAAGGCGTATCTGGTCGAAGGCCATCACCATGCCTATCACCGTACCGAGGAAGCCAAGCGATGGTGCCATGGTGATGAAAAGCGTTATCCATGAGCAGCCTTTCTCAAGGTTGGCCGCCTGCACCGAGCCGTAAGAAACGATGGAACGCTCGATGTTGTCCATAGACTCGGTGATGCGCGTGAGCCCCTGATAGCAAATGGAAGCCACGGGGCCGCGCGTGGAGCGGCACAAATCCTTGGCCGCGTCTATGTCGCCGGCCTCAACAAGCCCGTCGACATCTTCCATGAACCGCTTGGCGTTGATCTCCGAGAGCGTGAGGTAGATGATTCGCTCGATGCAGAACGCCAGGCCGAGAACGAGCGCGAGAGCCACCAGCGACATGAACCCCGCGCTGCCTTCTATGAAGCGCGTCTTCAGTTCCTTGTGCAGTCCGCGGGCCTCCTGCGGCTCCATCGCAGCGTCTTCGCCGTCGGCCAGGGCCGCGTCGTCAACCATATTGAGTGCCGCCGTGTCCGCCTTTGCGGCCCGGCTGCTGTCGTCTGATGTTGTGATTGTGGTGTCGTTAGGCACTTTGTCTTGCGCTATAGCCACCCGGCTATATGCCAACAAAGCCATAATTGCGCACAGTGCAATTAACTTCTTCATGTCAATGTAAGCCTAAGTTAGTACTAACAGGCGGAGAGAGGGGGATTCGAACCCCCGTGCCAGTTTTGCCGGCTACACGCTTTCCAGGCGTGCCTCTTAAGCCACTCGAGCATCTCTCCCAGCCTAACGCGGTGCAAAATTACTGTTTTTGCGGCTATTTACGCAATTTAGCCCGCTCATTTATGTTTCTTTAACCTTACCGCCCAGCTTTGCCTCCGCGCCGCCGCCGTCAGTCGAGCCGGCCGAATATGCGGGCTATGGTGGCCTCGGTGGCTTCGGCCACGGCCTCCTGCGGCACGCCGTAGCACTGGGCCACACGCTCCAGCACGTATGACGTGAAGGCGCTCTCGTTGCGCTTTCCGCGCATGGGCACGGGCGCCATGTAGGGCGAGTCGGTCTCCAGCACAATGCGGTCAAGGGGGATGTGTGGCAGCACCTCGGGCAGATGCGACTTCTTGAACGTGAGCACGCCGCCTATGCCAAGGGCGAACCCGTCGAAGCGCAGCAGCTCGGCGGCCTCGCGCTCGTTGCCCGTGAAGCAGTGGAACACGCCGCCCGGCAGCCTGCCCTCGTAGCGGCGGAGCAGGCTCACCATCTCGTTTTGAGCCTTGCGGCAGTGTATCATCAGCGGCCTCTGCACCTCTATGGCCCACCGCACCTGCTCCTCGAATGCCTCAAGCTGCTCTTTCTCGAACTCGCGGCTCCAGTAATAGTCGAGCCCCACCTCGCCTATGGCGATGAAACGGGGAGTCCACAACTCCCTCATACGGGCGAGAACGCTGCGAAAGTCGGCCCTGACCTCCTCGGGGTGAAGCCCTATCATAGGGTAAGCGAAGCCGGGATAGCGGTCGCACGTGCGCAGAACGCTCTCCACCGACGGCAGGTCGATGGCCGGAACGAACACCCGCGACACACCCGCCGCCCGGGCACGGGCCACGACCTCGTCGCGGTCGGCGTCAAACTCGGTGCCGTCAAGATGGGAATGGGAATCGGTATAATTCATATTTTTATAATTGGCTTTCGCCAAACTTTGTTTCATTATCCATTATCGGCTGCGCGGTCTGTGGGCCGGGGCATCTCATCCAAACGCCTGTCCGGCCGCTTGCGCAAGGCAATTTCACAACCTTGCCAAGGCAAGAGCAACCGTCTCCATAAGTCACTGATAATCAGCAGGGTTACAAAACGTGCCGTTTTAGCTTGCAAAACGGCACGTTTCGGGCTGCAAAACGAGCCGTTTCAGAGCGCGAAAGGTGCCGTTTCGCAAACCGTTCCCGCGAAAGGCGGATTCCGGCCTCAGCCAGACCGCTCGCCGGCACGCCTGAAAACGCGCCACAAAGCCGTAAGGGTCATACCTCGCGGTGCATCAGTTCGGCCATGAAGAGGCGCAGCTGCTGCTTGCGGCCGGCAGCCACGGCCACACGGTCGAGCCACGAGTTGGCCTCGGCGAAATACTGGTTTATCTTGTCCTCGCACAGCCGGCGGATGCCAATGCTGTTGTAGAGCGCGGTCACGGCGGCTATCTTCTCGTCGCGGTCAAAGTCCTTGGCCGTCACCCAGCGCATCAGTTCGGCCTTCTGGCCGGCGTCGGCCATGTTGAAAGCGTTGATGAGCATGTAGGTCTTCTTGTTGGAAACGATGTCGCCGCCGTTGGCCTTGCCGAACACCTTCGGGTCGCCATACACGTCGAGCAGGTCGTCCTGCAGCTGGAAGGCCAGCCCGAGGCTCTCGCCGAAACGGTACAGGCTGTCTGCATCGGCCTCGGGAGCGTCGGCCAGCAGCGCGCCCATCTTAGTGGCGCAAGCCAGCAGCACGCTCGTCTTGAGGCGTATCATCTCTATGTATTCGGCCTCGGTCACGTCGGTGCGCCGCTCGAAGTCCATGTCATATTGCTGCCCCTCGCCTATCTCGAGAGCCGTCTCGGTGAAGAGGTCTATCACGGGCTTCAGCTTGCCGGGCGGGCAGGTGGCCATGCGCTGGTAGGCCAGCACAAGCATGGAGTCGCCCGAAAGGATGGCCGTGTTGGCATCCCACTTGCGGTGAACGGTGGGCTTGCCGCGGCGAACGTCGGCGTTGTCCATCAGGTCGTCGTGCAAGAGGGTGTAGTTGTGGTACGTCTCCAAGGCGCAGGCCTGCATGAGTATGCTCTCAGGGTCGTCCTTGTAGAGGTTGTAGGCCAGCAGCATCAGCACGGGGCGTATGCGCTTCCCGCCTATCGACAGCACATACTTTATCGGAGCGTAGATGGTCTCCGGCTTGCGGTCATAGGCCAGATTGTCTATGAAACTGTTGACGCTGTTAAGCAGTTCGTTTGGTGTAAACATATATTCTACATTAGGGTTAAAAGCGAAAAGTTAAAAATGAAAATACGGCCGGGCGGGCTTTTCGGCAAAGCCGTATGGCCAACGGCACACTGGGCGCGGCAAACCGGCCTGCCCACACGGCTCTCCTCCCCACGGGCGAGGCCGGGAGGGGCGTTTTTCCTCACAGTTTGAACACCACGGGAATGCTCACCATGGTGCGGCATGGACGGTCGTTCTGCATTCCGGGCTGCCACTTTGGCATGGTGCGCAGCACGCGCATGGCCTCGCGGTCGAGGTAGGGATGGGCGGCGCGCGCCACCTTCAGTCCGCTGATGGCACCGTCGCGCTCCACTATGAACTGCACCACCACCCTGCCCTCTATCTTCTGCCGCTCGGCGGCCAGCGGGTAGCGCAGGTTGCGCGTGAGCCACTTCATGAACTCCACCGCCCCGCCCGGAAACTGCGGCAGGCTCTCCACCACGCGAAAATCGAGCGGACGGTCGTCCATGAGCCGCGCCGAAGCCGACGCGGTGTCCGCCGGATCGGGCAGCTGCCCGTCGTCCATCTGCGCCGCCCCTTGGTCGGCCATGAGGGCGCGCAGCTCTTCGAGCGGGTCGCGCTCTGTGCGTGCGGCAGCGTCGTTGTCCACTATCTTCATCCGCTGCGCGGCCTCGTCGGGCGCAGGCGCGGCCTCCATCACACGCAGCGTGGCGTGGGGCAGCATCATCGGCACAAGGCCGTCGTCGTGCGCCGGAAGGTCGCCCAGTGCATCCTCTGCCTCTTCGCCGCCACCGGCAGGGCTGTCTGTATACTCGAACACAACAAAAAACGCAGCCAGAACCAATATCAGCCCGAGCAGGAACCACGTGACCCTGCCCGACTCCAAATCGGCTTTCTTCGTCTTCTTTATGTCCATCCGCTATATAATATTCGCTGCCATTTCGCGTTATTAAACAGGGATGGCAGCATTTGCAGCTACAAAAATAACTCAGATATTTGAAAAAAGGCTTAACTTTGCCGACAAATTAGCTTAAAGGAATGAAAAAAGTTGTTTTCGCCATACTATGCACCTGCGCCGCCGTGGCGGCCCGGGCGCAGGAGAGCCAGACGGTGTTCAACTTCCTGCGCCTGCCGGTCAGCGCGCACGCGGCCGCCCTGGGTGGCGACAACATAACGATAGCGGAAGACGACCCGTCGCTTATCTTCCACAACCCCGCGCTGATAACCGGCGTGAGCGATATGTCGCTGAACCTCAACTTCATGACATACATGGCCGGAAGCAACACGGCCAGCGCGTCGTTCATCAAGGCATGGAAGGAGCGGGCCACGTGGGGCGTGACGGCGCAATACATGGACTACGGCTCCATGCGGGAGGTTACGGCCGACAACGTGGAGACAGGCACTTTCTCGGCCAAGGACATCGCCGTGAGCGGCGCGCTGGCCTACGTGTTCAACGACCGCCTGGCCGGAGGCGTGACCGCCAAGTTCGTCACCTCCGCCATGGGCGGATACACCGCCATCGGCGTGGGCGTCGACCTCGGCCTGAACTACTATGACGAGGACAGGGAACTGTCACTGTCGGCCGTGGCGCGCAACCTCGGAGGCCAGGTCAAGGCATACGAGGACGACTTTGAGCGTATGCCATTCGACCTACAGGTAGGCATCACCAAGCGCATAGGCATGTCGCCGCTGCGCCTCTCGGCCACCATGACAAAGCTGCACGACTGGAACGAGAGCTTCATGAACCACTTCGTGGTGGGCCTCGACGTGCTCCTGTCGAGCAGCATCTACGTGGCCGCGGGCTACAACTTCCGCCGAACGGACGAGATGAGCATCGACGACGGCGAGGGAAGCAGCAGCCACGGCGCGGGCCTGTCGTTCGGGGCTGGCCTGCAGCTGGAGCGTTTCAAGCTGCAGGCATCCTACGCCAAGTACCACGTGTCGTCCACCTCGCTGCTCTTCAACGTCTCTTACTCACTCTGACATTATGGAAAAAATCACGATAGCAATAGACGGCCACTCCTCGTGCGGCAAGAGCACGATGGCCAAAGACCTTGCCCGAGAGCTCGGGTATGTGTATGTTGACACCGGCGCGATGTACCGCGCCGTGACTCTCTTCGCCATGCGCGAGGGGCTGTTCCGCACCGACGGCAGCGTGGATGCCGCCGCACTCGAAAGCCGGATGAACGAAGTCAAAGTGGCATTCGCATTCAACGAGGCCACGGGCCGGCCCGACACACTGCTCAACGGCGAGAACGTGGAGCGCGAGATACGCACAATGGAGGTGTCGGCACACGTCAGCCAGGTGGCCGCCCTGCCCTTTGTGCGCTCGGCAATGGTGGCCCGGCAACAGGAAATGGGCCGCGACAAGGGCGTGGTGATGGACGGACGCGACATAGGCACAACCGTTTTCCCCGACGCGGAACTGAAGATTTTCGTGACGGCCAGCCCCGAGGTGCGCGCCCGCCGGCGCTACGACGAGTTGCGGGCCAAGGGCATGGAGGCCGACTTCGACGACATTCTGAAGAACGTGGAGGAGCGCGACTACATAGACTCCCACCGCGAAGTGTCGCCACTGCGCAAGGCCGACGACGCCATCGAGCTTGACAACAGCAACATGACCATAGAGGAACAGAAGCAGTGGCTGATGGAACAACTCGACAAGAAAATGCATAATGCATAATTCATAATGCATATTTGGCTGCGCGAACAACTGGAGTGAGCATTTGGAACGGAGCATACCGCTCTGCCTCCATACACAAATTTCATGTCAAACCCACTTGCCCGCGCAGCCAATCATGCCTTCATGCATTGTGAAACAAAGTGCGGCACAAGCCAATTATGTGTTATATAGCTTGTTCATCCATGTTGTTTGCGCAGCCAATTATGCATTATGAATTATGCCATGAATATCCGCATTCTGCCAAATGCGAGGAGTTAGCAGGAGTTAACGGGAGTTATTACTCGCTGCGCTCGTTCATGGAGTCAGCGGACATCACCCACTAAAGCTATCGTCCGCTAACTCCGGGCG
>CALUHC010000018.1 GCA_944320355.1 uncultured Prevotella sp.
AGCGGCAGACAGGCTGGACTACGGTGGAGATAGGATTCCAGCAGTACGACGTGCAGTCGTTCCCCTTCGAGAGTTTCGAGGACGCAAAGCATTGCCGCCTCGTCGTGCAGCGGCAGCGTAAGCAGAATGGCGAGCAACTTGACCTCTTCGACGGTGAGTATACATACCGCTGCATACTGACCAACGACTGGGACATGACCGACGAGGAGATCATACAACACTACAACAAGCGGGGCTCAGCAGAACAGGTATTTGACCGCCAGAACAACGATTTCGGATGGGCACATCTGCCAAAGTCGTTTATGAACCAGAACACCGTGTTCCTGCTCCTAACCGCCATGGCGGCAAACTTCTACCGATACATCGTGGCATTGCCGCTTATGGCTGTCCTCTTTGGAATCAAGGCCACAGACAGAGTCAAGAGTTTTCTGTTCAGATTCATCGCCGTCCCTGCCAAGTGGATCAGAACGGCACGACAATACAAACTCAACATCTACTCCAACAAACCATACAACATAATTTGGGAGCACGGATAGATTAACACTCTTCATTGATGCTTAGGTCAAAGCCTCTCGACCTTACGGGGTAAGGGGAAGGTGTCTGCATACAAGTCAAGCTCAAGCGTTTCTAAGCCCAGAGTCAGACAGAATCGTCATAAGCAAGGACTAAATCAGACAATCGAAAAATTATCTGCGGATATTAGGTATAATCCATTTGTTCTATGCCTATATAATGCCTGTTCATCTTATGAGCAACAGCGGCTGTTGTGCCACTTCCCAAATGGAAATCCAGCACAATGTCATTTGGTTCTGTCGAAATCTCTATGATTTGCTTTATAAGCCGCTCCGGTTTCTTTCCATTTTTCAACTTAACACCTCCCTCTTTGGCAATCCCCGCCCAAGAAATATGACTCCAAAAGTCCGTAAGTAACTCTGTCACTACTTTCTTGTTGTCAATCTCTTGCATTTTATTTGAATAAAAAGCCAATGCACCTCCTTTATATAGATATGCCTTATCTCCATGCTCTCTCTCATAAACAATCACATGGTCAACCTCCTTCGACTGTAACAACAACTGCCTCAATGTTGCCGTTGGCTTGTGTGGATCACGGATACTGACTACTTTCTCTGCATTGTCATACGCATATTGAGCTATCAATCCATCCAAAATATTAGGCAATAAGTTGCCATACTTCTGCTTGGCTTCTCTTTCTGACCGGAATCCTAAGGCTTGCAGAACAACTTGTTTGATTGGGGTAAAAGTCCAACAAGAAGGTTCTGCTTCCATATTATCCACTACCAAATTGTAGTTTTTGTTATAACCCACAGGCACGTATGCCTTCTTAAATGCAAAAGAACCTTTGTGCTTTGTGTAAAACAAAATATATTCGGTAACATCTATCGGGCCAGGATTCACTGTCTTAAAACCTGCCGGAGAGGCTGTTTTGACGGAGATTAATTGCACTTTATTCTCTTTCCCGAATATTTCATCCATCAAAACGTTCAAATAACCAAGCTCATGGTGATCTATTTGCACGAAAATCGCCCCGTCAATTCTTAATAATTCCTTCGCCACTTCCAGCCGGTTTTTCATGAAGGTGAGCCACGTTGAGTGCCTGAAACTGTCATTATAGCCGAAGCTGTCGCCGCCAGTATTGTAAGGAGGGTCTATGTAGATCAGTTTCACTTTGCCTGCATAGCGTTTCCGCAGGGAGTATAACGCCAGCAGGTTGTTGCCCTTAATTATGAGGTTGTCGCCCTTGCCAATCCTGCTTACCTCATGTTCTCCGTCTGCATCGTAACGTCTGAAGCCCGTCAGTGCTTTGGGTTCGGTCAGCCGGTTGATTTCGTCCGGCGCGAGAATCTCATTCCAGAACACCTCATCTCGCTTAGAGTCCTCCTTTGTCTGGCCTCCCTCAAGGATGCAATCCTTGAAAGGCCACGACAGCACGACCTCACGGCTCTCCGATATAGAGGCATCGTCCTCATTGGCCAAGCCCACCATGTTCTTGAAGCAAGTATAGCTGTCGGGCAAGAAACGCTTGTTCATCACAAGCCGCTGGAACTTCACCTTGTCGAACACCGGCACCCCGTCAACGTCTGTGAATAAGTTCCGCCGCAGCCCGTCGTGCGCCAGCAACAGCTTTATCAGGTCCGGGCGCACAGCCAACGCTGCCTCCACCACGGCGTTCTTCAGCAGCACGCCGTCTTCAGTGCAGTAGCGGCTCTCCATGCGGAGTTGCTTTTCGAGTTCTTGAAATAATGTATTGCCACTCATTTCCATGCAGATTTTATAAAGCCATCCATAGGCCTCGCTATGTTCATGTAGAGTTAACTCATTTGGTTAAAACACGCGAACATCAAAGATTTTCTGTTGTTTATAATGGCCGCCCGCAGCTCCTCAGGCAGGCGATGAATGTTTCTAAAAATGTGGAACGGTGGAAGGAATATAAAAAAGGCGTGGAGTTGACTTCTTTAAATTCCTTATTCGAAGGTTCTGGACTACCCAACAGCAGGAATAATAGTCAAGCCCACACCTATCGGTGCGGGCGTTATACCCATTGTTCTCTGCTGTTCTTGAATTGTCCAGATTCTCGAATAAAGAACAAAAGCTAACGCTCTTATTTTATATGTCTTGTCTCTTCGGTTTTCTTTTTATGCCATAGGCAGAACGTTTTTAATGTTTCACTGTGAGCAAAGTTAATGAAATTCCGGCAGAAGGCAAAGGACAAACGTAACTTTTTAATGGGCAATAGTTTCACGCTATCGATTTTTTGCATTAACTTTGCAGAAGCAAAGCTGCACTCGGCAATGTGCGAACAAGCTCGCATTGCGCTCGTTTGCATTTGCTTTGCAAAAGCAAAGCTGCACTCGGGAAGCGGCAAGCCAAATTGCTTTCCGCCCGTTTGCACTTACATTTCACAATATGCTGTAATATATGAGCGACGACAACAACATGGCATCGGTGGCGGCCGGCGAGGAAGCCAAGGCCGGAGGCATGGTGCTGCGCACCGAGGGGCTGGTGAAGCGATACGGCAAGCGCACCGTGGTCAACGATGTATCGATAAACGTGAAGCAGGGCGAGATAGTGGGCCTGCTGGGACCCAACGGCGCGGGCAAGACCACATCGTTCTACATGACCACGGGTCTGATAGTGCCGAACGCGGGCCACATATACCTCGACGACCTCGACATAACCAAGTATCCGGTGTACAAGCGGGCGCGGGCGGGCATTGGCTACCTGGCGCAGGAGGCCAGCGTGTTCCGCAAGATGAGCGTGGAGGACAACATCCTGTCCGTGCTTGAGATGACGGGCAAGCCCCGCGAGTACCAGATGGAAAAGCTGGAGAGCCTGATAAAGGAGTTCCGCCTGCAGAAGGTGCGCAAGAACAAGGGCGACCAACTGTCGGGAGGCGAGCGCCGCCGCACGGAGATAGCGCGCTGCCTGGCCATAGACCCAAAGTTCATCATGCTCGACGAACCTTTCGCCGGAGTTGACCCCATCGCCGTGGAGGACATCCAGCAGATTGTGTGGCGGCTGAAGTACCGCAACATCGGCATACTGATTACCGACCACAACGTGCAGGAGACGCTCTCCATCACCGACCGCGCCTACCTGCTCTTCGAGGGCCGCATCCTCTTCCAAGGCAGCCCCGAGGAGCTGGCGTCTAACAAGATTGTGCGCGAGAAATACCTCAGCAACAGCTTCGTGCTGCGCAAGAAGGACTTCCAACTGATGGAGGAGAAACGCAAGGCGCGGGAGACGGAAGAAGAGGCGCAGGCGTAGAATAATGAAATTAGGAGTTAAGGAGTTAAAGGAGTCAAGGAGTTAAGACGAATGTTTTGCCACAGTCTTACAATGCGCGGCAAGCTATTGTCTTAACTCCTTGACTCCTTTAACTCCTTAACTCCCCTATATTCTATATCGAGTAGTTCCAGTCCTTGAGTGCGTATCCCCAGTTGTCGTTGACGAGGCGCACCGTGCGGTCGTCATACTTGTAGCGATTTTTCTTGTAGCCTTTCTTCTTTTCGGTATAGGCGAGTATGGCTTGCTCAGATTCCTTGAATCCCGGCAGACCGAGGTCGGCGTATATCTGTCGCGTCATGCCGAAGGCATCGGCCTCGTAGTCCTCGAACTTCACCTCAACGAGGTTGCCTTGCGGGATGAGGCTCTTGTCCGCCTGGTAGCGGTTGTAGAGCTTGGTGTATATGGAGAGGATGTTGCTCTCCAGCTCCTCGTTGCTTATGTCCTCCAGCTTCAGGGGCTGTATGGTGTTGGTGAAGAAGCTGCGCGTGCTCTCGAACACCGTGTAGGGGTTGCGCATCAGGTATATGAACTTTGCGTCGGGGAACATCTTCACCAGCTCGCGCACACGGCCCGTGTGGGGCGGGTTCTTAGAGAGGAACTGCGTGCCGTGGGTGTTCCACAGGCTTATCTTTATCAGCTTGGTGAACACCTCCTCAAATACCTTCAGCTCCTCCGCCGTTATTCTCTCGAACGTGAGGTAGCGGTCGCAATACTCCTGCATGTATTTCGGGAAGAACCAGAAGTTGTAGTATGTGTAGGGCATCATGTTGCCGAGGGCAAACTCCTCCTCCTGCGGCAGGTCGACCGACAGCTCCATGTTGTCCGTGGGCCGCTTGTCGGGCATGAGCCACGCCATGTTCTTCTTGAAGAACGGCTGTCCGAACATCATGAGGTGGGGAAAGACGGTCTGGTAGGTAGTGTTGTAGCCGAAGTGGCTGTCGCACGAAAAGACGTTGTGCATGAACGTTGTGCCGCTGCGCCAGTGGCCCAGTATGAACACAGGCGGATGCTCCAGCGGCTTGTCGGCCAGCAGGCGGCGGTAGCGCGAGTCCTGTATGGGCGTGAGTAGGCTGAGCAGCCGGCACACGCCCTTGGTCAGCATATACTTCTTCCTGTATCCTTTGTCAACGGCGCGGCCGCTACATACGCCCTTGAACGTATCCCAGTCGGCACCCACGAGGGTGTTTATAGGCAGTTTGTTGAATTCGAGTAGTCCCATGTCGTTATGCTTCGTTGATAATGTCTTCTACGGCCTGCGACATCTTGTCGGGGGCAATCACGGTGGCACCGTCGGCCTCATGGCCAGCCCCTCCTATGCGCAGGTGCTTGTCGGCGGCGCGTAGGGTGGCATCGCCGGGTTTGGCGCAGCACGCCACGATTATGCCTCCGTCGGCCAGCAGGCGGGCCATTGCGGGCGCGTCGCCGCCGGGGCAGCGCCCGGGAGTGAGTGCCACGGCATACCGCCCGAGGTCGAAAAGGCGGCGTTCGAGCGTGAGCGCGAGCAGGCTCTGCTGCTCTGTGGTGCCTCCACTAATCCAGTAAACGTGTCCTTGCTGCCCCATGCGCCATTCGCGCTCATTCGCACTGACCATAGATTCGCCACGCTCCATGCGCTGCTTGTCGCCGTCAGATATGGGCGTGAACAACTCAGCTGAGTCGGCACGGGCCGTTATCATGCCCACGGCCGACGTGTTGTTGGTCACGGGGTCTATAATAATGAACGAGCCGCAGCTCTTGTTCTTCATGTAGGGGTCGAAGAACAGCTCCTTGTTTGTGGTTATCACCACCTTGCCTATCTCGTTCAGCTTCAGCGCGCTCACGTTGGTCTGCTCCATCGTGTTCACGTCAACGCGGTAGCGTATGGCGTCAATGCGGGCGCGGGTGGTGTTGGTGGTCTGCTTCAGGTAGAACTGCTTGTTGGGGTCCATAGGCTCCTCGTCCATCCATACGAGCATGGCCTCGAAGCAACGGCCCGTCATCGGCAGGTTGTCGGGGCGCACCAGCATCTCGCCGCGCGACACATCAATCTCGTCTTCGAGCGTGAGCGTGACGCACTGTGGGGGGAAAGCATAGTCAAGGTCGCCGTCGAAGGTCACAATCCGTTTCACCCTACTCTTCTTTCCCGATGGCAGCGCCATGACCTCGTCGCCACGGCGGATGATGCCCGAGGCCACCTTGCCGCAGAAGCCGCGGAAATTGAGGTTGGGGCGGAGCACATATTGCACGGGGAAGCGGAAGTCAAGCAGGTTCTGGTCGCTGCCCACGTGCACGTTTTCGAGGAAGTCGAGCAGTGCCGGGCCGTCGTACCACGGCGTGCGTGCCGACCGCTCCACCACGTTGTCGCCGTCGAGAGCCGACAGCGGTATGCACTGTATGTCGGGGATGCCGAGCGGGCGGATGAAGTCCATGTAGTCGGCAACAATCTTGTCGAACACCTCTTTCTTGAAATCCACGAGATCCATCTTGTTGACGGCCAGCACCACATGCTTGATGCCGAGCAGCGAGACGAGGAACGAGTGGCGGCGCGTCTGCGTGATGACACCGTTGCGCGCATCGACCAATATGATGGCCAACGAGGCTGTGGAGCCGCCGGTTATCATGTTGCGCGTGTACTGCTCGTGGCCCGGAGTGTCGGCTATAATGAACTTGCGCTTGTTGGTAGAGAAGTAGCGGTAGGCCACGTCGATGGTTATTCCTTGCTCGCGCTCGGCCTTCAGACCGTCAAGCAGCAGGGCGTAGTCTATGTGCTCGCCGGCGTTGCCCACGCGCTTGCTGTCGCGTTCGAGCGCGTCGAGCTGGTCTTCATATATCTTCTTACTGTCGAAGAGCAGACGGCCGATGAGTGTCGACTTGCCGTCGTCCACCGAGCCTGCCGTCAGAAACCGCAACAGGTCTTTTCTCTCGTCGTTGTCGAGAAACTCCTCGATGGACATCTTCTTGCCGTTCTGGTTGTCTATGTCGTTCATAATCTTGTTTGCTTTTTTATGGGAGATCTGGGAGGGGTGGGAGTAATGGGAGCGCTGTGGTGGCGGTCATTTCTGCTGGCTTGCCGGCTGCAAGGCCTTGCCGGCGTTGCTGCGGGCTTTGGCAAATGCAGCGAATAGCGTGCGCCCCGATGCCGCCCGGTGGCGGCGCAGCCCATTCTTAATTTTTAACTTTTAATTTTTAACTCAAAAGTATCCCTCGCGTTTCTTCTGCTCCATGCTGGAATCCTGGTCGAAGTCTATGACTCGGGTGGTGCGTTCAGACTTGGTGGTGGTCATCATCTCCTCTACAATCTTCTCAATAGTGTCGGCGCTCGACTCCACCGCGCCCGTCAGCGGCCAGCAGCCCAGCGTGCGGAAGCGCACCATCTTCATCTCTATCTTGTCGCGGTACTGCTCTGGCAGGCGGTCGTCATCGGGCATGATGAGCGTGCCGTCGATGTTTACCACGGGCCGCATCTTTGCGAAATAGAGCGGAACGATGGGTATCTTCTCGATGCGTATGTACTGCCACACGTCAAGCTCTGTCCAGTTTGACAGCGGGAATACACGAATGTTCTCGCCCTTCATCACGCGGGTGTTGTATATGTCCCACAGCTCCGGGCGCTGGTTCTTGGGGTCCCACTGGTGGAACTTGTTGCGGAATGAGAAGATGCGCTCCTTTGCCCGCGACTTCTCCTCGTCGCGGCGGGCACCGCCAAAGGCCGCGTCGAACTTGTACTTGTCGAGCGCGTGGAGCAGTGCCTGCGTCTTCATGAGGTCTGTGTGCACCTTGCTACCATGGGTGAACGGCCCCACGCCCTCGCGGAAGGCCTTCATGTTTGACTCCACTATGAGCCGCCAGCCGTGGCTCTTGGCATATTCGTCGCGGAAGCTGAGCATCTCCTTGAACTTCCACTTCGAGTCGATGTGCATCAGCGGAAAGGGCGGCTTGCCCGGATAGAAGGCCTTCTCGGCCAGGTGAGCCATAACTGACGAGTCCTTGCCTATGCTGTAGAGCATCACTGGATTCTCGAACTCTGCCGCCACTTCGCGTATGATGTATATCGACTCGGCTTCGAGTTGCTTCAGGTGGCTTAGGTTATAGTCTTCTGCCATATCGTGTCCTATTTTGTCTTGTTTATCTTGGGGATTATCCGTTCGAGCACCTTGCTCACGCATTCTTCGAGCGGCAGTGCCGATGTGTCTATCTGCATGGCAGGCGCCGCAGGGGCTTCAAACGGTGCCGAGACGCCCGTGAACTCGCGTATCTCGCCGCGCCTGGCCTTGGCATAAAGCCCTTTGACATCGCGCTGCTCGCAGACGCTGAGCGGCGTGTTCACGTATATTTCAAAGAAATCGGCCTCGCCCACTATGGCGGCGGCCATGCGGCGCAACTCCTCGCTGGGGCTTATGAATGCAGCTATGGTCACTATCCCGGTGTCGACGAACAGCCGTGCTACTTCGGCTATGCGGCGGATGTTCTCCCTGCGGTCGTCTTCAGAGAACCCAAGGTTGTTGTTTATGCCGCTGCGGATGTTGTCACCGTCAAGGATGCGGCACAGGATTCCGCGCTGTTGCAGTTCGCGCTCGACGGCGATTGCCAGCGTGCTCTTGCCAGAGCCGCTCAGGCCTGTCATCCAGACCATCAGCCCGTGTTGGCCCAGCAGGGCCTCCTTGTCTGCCCTGGTGAGCATCTTGTCGAATATGGGATAAATATGTTCCATGTCGTTGCGTGTTGTTTAAACAGTCGGTGTGAACGGCCATATCAGCGGGATGAGTCCAACCGAGATTACCATTACAATGATGTCCATGGGCACTCCTATCTTCAGGAAGTCTGTGAACTTGTAGTTTCCGGCTCCTTGCACTATTAGGTTGGTCTGGTAGCCAATGGGAGTGGCAAAGCCGGCTGATGCCGCTATGCAGATGGCAATGAAGAAAGGCATGGGGTCCACGCCGAACTTTGCCGCTGTTTCCAGCGCCAGCGGGAATGCCAGCGCGGCTGCGGCGTTGTTGGTTATGAGCTCCGTTACAAGCAGGGTTACAAGGTAGAGCAGTGCCAAGGCCCCCCATGCGCCCAGCCTGCCCGACATGTCCTTGATGAACTCGGCTATCATTGCCGCCAGCCCGGACTCCTCCATGGCTGCGCTTATGGCGAAGGCGCAGGCTATGGTGATGAGTATGTCCCAACTGATGTACTTGGTGTATTTCTTCGGGGGGAAGAGCTTGAGCCATGCCATTATCACTGCGGTGATGGCAGAGAAGAAGAACATGTCCATCTTGACTCCAGGGAAGTGCTCTTGGATGGCGGGCAGTTCGCCCACGGTCGCGCCCACTATCATGATGATGAGCAGCGCCAGGGCCGTCCATTTCTTCCATTCGGGCACAGGCCTGGCGGGTATTTCCTTGCCGTTGGTCATCATGAGGAACACCGACGAGTCGCCCCACGTGCGGGTGAAGGCATCGTCGGCCAGCAGCACCAGCGTGTCGCCCTCCTGCAGGCGCACCTCACCAAGGTTCTCGGTTATCTCCTGTCCGCCCTGCCTTATCTCCTTGACCTCGGCTCCGTAGCGCCGCTTGAAGTCAAAGTTCTTCAGTTTCCGCTTCAGGCCGGGAAAGCGCGAGCCCAGCACAACCTCCACAACATGGCGGCCGCTCTCCTCGGCGGTCTCGTTCTCTTCATCCTCTATGCTGTCGGGCCGCTCGTCGGGCAACAGCCTCTTCGATGTGAGGAGTATGAAGATAAGGCCCGCTATGGTGATGGGTATGCCTATGTAGGCGAGATCGAACATCTTAAGGCCTTCCATGCCGCGGTCTATCATCATTCCGTGGACTACCAGGTTTGTCGATGTGCCGATTAGCGTGCACAGTCCGCCGAGTATGGTTGCGTATGAAAGCGGTATCAGGAACTTGGTGCATGACAGGCCCACACGCTTGGCCCAGTTCTTGATGATAGGGGCGAAGATGACTACCACCGGCGTGTTGTTGAGGAATGCCGAGAAGCCGCTCACTATTGGCAGGATGCGCATTTGTGCTCTTGTCACGGTGCAGCCGTCGCCTGGCAGCAGTTTCTTCACCACGGTGCTCAGGGCTCCGCTTTGGCGTATGCCCTCGCTGACGAGGAACAGCAGCGCCACGGTTATCATGCCGCGGTTGCTGAAGCCCGCCACCATCTGCTTGGGCGTTATGATGCCCGCCGCCATGTAGACCACGACGAGGCTCAGCAGCACTATTCCCGGCCGCATCTTGTCCATTATGAGGGCCGCCAGCATGCAGACGAGGCCCGCCAGTACGAATATTATCTCGAAGTTCATTGTCTTTCAGTGAGTCGGTTCAATTTTCCCGGCGGCGCACTATGGAGCCACGGGTTGTGCAGGTCGGGCTTGTTGTAGACCACGGGCTGCCCGTCGCCGGCGCCCCAGTAAAGCTCGTCCACCTCTGGCACGAAAATCACTCCCAGGGCGGGCGTTCCGCCCTCGCCGAGGGCGATGTTGACGGTGAAGTCGCCGTTCTTCTTTATGAATTCCTTGGTTCCGTCGAGCGAATCGGCAATCCAGAGCCGCTCCCACAGCCGCCTCTCTTCGTAGGGGGCGTGGGCGCTCTCCTCGCTCAGCACGCTGATGCCCGTGGGCTTCGGCGCGAGGGCAATCACGGCGTCAGAGCGCCGGTCGGCCCGTGTGAGCGGCGAGTGGTCAGCCTTCAGCTCCACGCCGAAGTCCTGTGCGGGGTCGTTGTATCCCTCCATTATCCTGTCGCCTGCACTGACTGCGGCGTTGACGGCCACGGTCAGCAGTTCTTCCTTGTTGTCTGTCATCAGTCGTTGTGTAGTTGGTTCGCGTTCGGGGACGGTACCTCTATATTGGTGCAAAGTTAACATCAATTTCTTTTTGGCGGCAAACAAAGCGGCCGTTTTTATTTGTTATTAACATAAAAAGGGTGCTGTGTTTCTGTATTGAACATATTATGCGAGTTTCAGAACAATGCTGCCGGTTTGCCGCCTGTGGCTTAAACCCGAATCGGTCATTAGGGCCTTGACGGATTGCGTGCTGATGCCAGACGTCTTTTCATCCGTATGGTCGAAGGCATAGCGGGCTACGCCGGAACCAGACAGGAGAAAAGACGGCGGCAGAAGTGCATAAAACGACAAGAAGCAATGGTCAATATAGAAAAAATAAAGACTTTTCAGTCTAATGACTGTTCGGGTTAAAGGCTGGCTGAGGCTGCGCGGAGGAGTGGCCGGGCATCACATCCGGCTGTGTCCGGGCACGCGCCTGTGCGGCAATGTAGGACATGCGCGGCAGCGCCTTGGGGCAAGTCGCGCCTCCATGCAGCCTGTTAGGAAATTTTCATAGTAGTTAAATTCCGGGCGGTGTAACCCTCTCAGAAATCGCGTATTTGCAGAATCTTTTCTCCCGCCGCAAATAACGCAAAGCAGAGTGTGCAACCGTAACCTGCTGAGTGTCATTGCTATAGGGGCGGCGCGGTGCCTTGTGTGCAGTGCGCCGGGGCGGAAAGACGGCCAAAAAGCAGCCCAAAACCACGTTTTATGCCGTGAAACGGCCTGCAAAACGGGCTGTTTTGCTCTGCAATATAGGCCGTTTCGCATTGCAATATGGCCTACATTGCAATGCGATATAGGCCGTTTTGCAGAAAAGTCTGTATTTTCCGGCGTGGAGAGAGGCCGGAAACCGGCCCCGGCTTTTCTATTTCACCACTTTCAGAAGTGTTAAATTAAATGGCTCTGCGTTCGGAAACATTGTGCGTGGCGGCTGTTCAATACCATATTTGTCTGCCGTCAGTGTATTCAAATATACGCTCCTCCCTGCCTTTGGTCTTGTCTTTTAAAAGCAGCAATCCTCCTATCGGTACATTACCGAACTCAACATTATCGCCCTTAGCCAATCTCCGTCCGATGAGTTTCCAGCCGCGTTCAAAATGGTAAAGTTCGTATAAATGGTCCACTTCCACATTGTTTGTGTCTGACGAAGGAGCAAACACTATGCGGCTGACACGTTGCTTATTGCCTTTACCAAAATCCAGACCAATCCAATAGTCAAAGCTGTTTGTCGAGGCGTTTGTGTCAAGAAATCCGTCAAAAGCGCATTGTATCCTCGTGCTGTCCACTTGGTGTGCGATTGGTGTTCCCGCCAGTTTGTACTCTGTTCCGCCCTCCGCTTCTGCGTAGAAATAAAGCTCGGCCATGGGCATACGTGAGCGTGGGGACGTCTTGTAGCGCACATACCTGAATTTCTTCTTGCTGTCCACGGCGAGCGAAGTCACTCCGTGGGGCATCGCGCTTATACTGTCGAGCAGCATCGCATCGCTGAAGTCAGCCTTGTCTGCCACTTCAAATCTGCCACCTTTCATATAGCCCCACAAGTCCGTCATGTAGGAGCACAGCGGATATTTCCTGTAAAGCCGCACCGTCTCTGTGCTCACGCCATCTGTCTTGAACACTTTCGCGGCGCCACCGCCACTCACCAATATCGGCTCAGACAGCACCTGCCTCACCCCGTTCGAAATACGCAGGGGCAGATAAACAACACTGTCGCCAAGTCCTGAGAACGTAACCTGCCCCCCGGCGGGCAAAGCCTTGGCCACCGGCACCCAGTCACCACCGCTCCTGAATACACAAAGATATACAGGCTCCGGCCCGGATGCATTGACTGTAAGGCTCGAATTCAATCCGTATGCCGTCGAGACATCCACGGCAAACGGGTCTTTCAGAAGCGCAGGATCCTGCGGCTGCGGTGTTCTTACTCTGGCAAAGCCCATGCGGTAAATCTTTGCAGCCCTCTTTTCTGTCATTACCACAAACGGACAATTGTCTGCTTCAGTGACTTTATACCTGTGCACAAAGCGCGAGGCGTCAATCTTGTTGAACTGCTTCGCTACGCCCTCGTCCTCGAAGACCGTGTATGTCGCACCGTCTTTTTCAACCATAGCCACCCAAGAATGGCCGCTGCGGCTGTAGTTGGCCCACATGGGCACAACGTCTATCACCGCCGGTATGCCCAACGCCCTGAGCACAGCCACAAGCAGAATGCACCTTTGGTCGCATTCGGCTTTCTTTATGTGGTCTGTCGTGAGCACATCGAGGGTGTAAGGGCAATATGGGTTTGACTCGGTGATGGAGTTTCTTATTGTGTCCACAATCATGGCAAAAGCCTCACGCATATCCTTTACCCCGGCTATTACAGGCAGGTATCGCTCACGCAACGCCTTGCGCCATCCACGGCACAGATGCTCGTCTTTTACCCTATAAGGCAGGATGAAATTGCAGAACTGTCTGAAATCCACCTCAGCTGACCACGGGGCGGCTTTCCAAGCCTCAAAGGCCATGTCAATGTTCTCCTTAAGAAAGCCGCTGTCCACAACCAGACTATCTTGCACATTACGCACCTCGCCCTCTTTTGCAACAGAATTCCACACAAGCATAAGCTCTCTCATACCGCTGTGTGGCGGCATCAGCAGCAGCTTTTCTTCATACTTCTCAATGCTTTTGCCCTCAGGCGAGAAGTGTCCGGGCATATTGTCGACAAGAAACATTGCCGCCTTGTGTTTCAGACTGTCGGCAGGATTGCTTTTGTATTGTTCCGCCAACCCAGCGAATTTGCAGCTGTTTTGCGCATACAATATCGGTGCGCATAGAACAAAAAGCACAAATAATGCATTCCTCATATCGATATTTGATTGATGTTTTTTTACTGTCTATTGTTTTGTCGCATACCGCTCAATATAATGCCGCGCCTCTTTTTGCATCAGCTGTGCCTCTTCGGAAACGACCTTGAGCGGCATCCGCGTTATTTCTTCAGCCACCGCCAGTGCCTTGCCTCTGTTCCCCTGCTTGTGGTAATAACGCATTATGTATATTCTTGAGCGCAGGTTTGACGGTATAATGTTTGCCATGGTGACAAGATATTCCAATCCCTTTTCCGGCTTGCCTGCCATCGCATAATTTGCGTAAATGCCAAACATGACTCCCGGCGAAGAGGTGTATTCCAACGCTTTGCGGAAACATTCCGACGCATCTTCATGCTTTCCGGCCTTAGCCAAGACTCTGGCCTTAATGCGCCAGAACAGCTCTGACGTCCCTATATTCCGGCCTATGGCCTCCAGTTCTTCGACGCTGACACTTCCACCTTTTCTAATAGTCTCTGCGATATTGTTCAATTTAATCTGACCGTACGCGAGCCGCAGGTTGCAGAACAGAAACGCGCAGGCCAGAACACAAACCACTACGGAAGCCGCCTGCCGCAGTTTGACCTTGCCTTCCGCTCTCTCACTGCCACGGGCCATTATGGCGGCACAATAGCAGAGAAGAAAAATCCAAGGCTGTATGGATGTGTAAATAAAATTGAAAAGCGACATGACTGCAAACGCCGAGACAACGGCCGCGTGTTCTGTCATGCACTGCCTTATGGCCTTAACAATCATCATAACATAGAACGCGGCAAGAAACGCCATCCCCGGCAAACCGCCCTCAACTCCTTGTTCAAGATAATCATTATACGCCATTGACACCGCCGTGGCGTTTTGGCGTTCATTTTCCGAAGAGATTCCGTTTGAGAAATACTCCGCCTGCTCCAAATTATAGTTGCGTTCAAACAGTCCGTAGCCATATCCCAACGGCCTTTCCACTATCATTCCTGCCGTTATCTTCCACACGAGCACTCTGCCGTCTGCTGAATTTTTCTTGATGCTATACATGAAAAAGCAGGCCGCCGCAACAACCGCCAGGCACATAAAGCCGACAAGCACTCTTTTCGTAAAGCTCAAACGTGCAAAACGTTCGCGCACTTTAGACTCGCACAGCACCCAGACCGCAGTCATCACCGCAGCTCCCACGTATGCCGTCCTGCACTTTAACGCAAGCACCGCCAATATCACAGCACCGAGAAACACCGCGTATGCCGCCGTATGCGTGCGCTGCCTGAGCCTTTTTATTAGCATGGGCAGGCACGCAGTCAGGTAAACGGCGGTCGTGTTCGGGTTCTCATTGGCTCCTGTCACCTTAAAATAAGGTGAATCAGACTCCGCAACACCTGCCGCCTGAACCATCATAAAAACAATGTGTATTGCGGCAACTGTCAGCAGACAGTCTTCTGCCCTGCCGAAACTGAGCAGCTTTGACTGAAAGCAAGCATACAGACCGAGCATAAACACGAGTGAGGACATGAAATAACACACGCGGTAACACTCCGCTCCGAATGCATATCCGTGGCATAAGACATAGACAATCCACACCAATATGAATGCTGTGGAAGAGCCAGACAACGGCAGCCGCTTTTTTACAAACGAGTACGCCGAGGCAAACAGCACCAGAAACAAAGCGAAAAGCGAGAACCCAAAAGTCTTCGACAGCGAGTCGTATGCGAACAGCCCCGTGTCGACCGTGGCCAGCAAACACGAAACCAACAGCAGTGCCACGTTTGCGGTTGTGGCGTTGCAAACAGTATTTTTAACGTACATTCCGTTTGTTTTAATGTTTTAGTTCTGATTTTGCAAAAGTAAGCAACAAATCAGACAATCGGAATTTTTTTTAGAAGTATACGCTTTAATTATGTTAAAAATCCGTGATTTTATTGCGTTTTCAATTATTTTATGCTAAATAACATCTTAAATTATTTGCATTTCGCTCTGAGGTTTTCTAATTTTGCACCGCAATTCCAATAACTAAAACAAACAAAATTAGATTTATGAGTTCTAACAGAGTCAAGCCACAGACGCTTTTGCAAAAAGCTGTCCGCATCCGGCTATCATGGGGCAAGTCCGTATTGCGCCCACTGTCTGTAGCCTTAGTGTTATGCGCCAACACCTCGTTCGCGCAGTCAACACTAAACACAGAAGAGGAGGCAAAGGCGATTGAGAAGCACAAAAAGGAAATGAAAGACAGAGTGAGCATCGCCACTGACGACGCGTTTACCGCCTACTGCATCAATTACCACGTTCCACGCTCAAAAAACAAACAGTTCTACAGTCTTGTAAGCAGGCGTGAGGAGCGCAAGGCCGCATACGATTACATTTACCAAAAGTCCCCGTACAAGCGTGTAAAGGCAAAAATGGCAGTGGACAGCCTGTATGAAGACTCGCTGAACGCCATCCTTATTCCGTACAACAAAATTTCAGGCGAAAACGTAAGTTACGCGCTGAGAATAGCAGAGGTGAACAACGTTGACAGCACACAGTATGAATACCTCATGTCAAAGGCACTCGAACTCGCGCGCAAGCTAAAGAAGAATCCGAGACTCAACGTGTGGAACGATGACATAAACACCGTGCGGCAGACACTGACAGAGGAACAGCAGAAACGGTTTCTGGCACTGAAGAACGCCGGGAAAGTGACAGCCAAAATGCGCACCGCGTGGCAAAAGCTGGCCGAGGCCGGGCTGACAGCCGAGCTTGACAGCGCACGCGAATGCGCCCAGGCTTATATGTACTATTTTGAGGAGCAGCGCATCAATGACTTTTACCGATATTACGGAACATCGAAAAGGAAGTATATGGCGGAGCTTGTCAAGCACACCCCGAAGATGGTAAGGATGTATGACGCGATAGGCAAGAAGGCACGCATAGCGGAAAGGAAGAAAAAGGCCGCCGCAGACAAGACCGTAGGAAAAGAGTTCGCATGGTAAACCACAAAGAAAACACAACAATGAAAACAAAAATAAGAATACTGGCTGCCGCAGTAGTCATGGCGGCGGCAGTGCCGTGCATCCACACCGCAGCACAGACAGACAGCGTGGAATATGCCATTGAGATATTGAAAGGTCTGCATGACGGTGCTGACGCCGCCAAAGGCATAGCCATATTGGAGGATGCCGCAGAACGCCGCGGCGACGCCCGTGCCATGAACGCCCTTGGACTGGCCTATATGAAAGGCATCGGCGTGGAGCAGGACAGCACGCTGTGCGTAGGCTGGATGGAACGCGCCGGCGCGTCCGGATATGCCGAGGCATACCACAATCTCGGCATGATGTACAAATATGCCAACGGCGGACTGCGCCAGAACATGGCAAAGGCTTATCGCTATTTCGCCCGCGGCGCAGAGGCCGGCTCCGTGGCGTGCTGGTATGACGCAGGCTATATGCTCTACAAAGGATTGGGCTGCCGGCAGGACTACGCCATGGCCGCCCGCTGGTTCCGCAAGGGGGCGGACAAAGACCACAGCCTGAGCCTCTATATGCTCGGCCTGTGCTATCGCAACGGCTACGGCGTGGAGCGTGACACGGCGCGAGCCTCGTTCTATCTCGGACGCGCGGCCACACTGGGTTATAGCGCGGCCATAGAGGAGCTTATGCGCGAGACGCCGGAGAACTCATGGAACGGGCTGCACGCCATCACCGCATCAGCAGTCGAAGTGCCCGCCACCATGCCTTCTGTCAGCCCGGCCCCGGTCAGTCCGGCCGCCCTGCCCGGCAGATACGCGGGCACACTCGTTACGTATGACTGGAGCGGCCGTCACATAATCAGTGAGCAACCGCTTACGGTCGACATGACCGCCCGAGGCGACACTCTGACTGGCAAATGGTGCCACGGCGGCGACACCGTGAGGTTCGAGGCGGTGGTCTCACACGACGGCAGGCTGCGCTTCACAAGGGGCGCGGTGCGCCAGCACGAGCGTTACACCGACGTGGGCAAGGTGCTCTACCGCTTCAAACACGCCGACCTCGCCGTAAGCGGCGGATGCCTGGCCGGAGCGCTGCGACTGTATTCCGTCACATATCAGGAGCCGGAGCGCCCCATGTACGTCTGCATGAGGAAAGAGGCCGACGCCACACCGGCTGACAGCGTCGGCGCGTCAAGGCTGACGGCATACCCCAACCCGTTCTCAGGCCAGATGACCGTGGAGATTGACCTGCCGGAGCCTGTGGCCGACGCCACTGTGGGCCTGTTCAGCCAGGCGGGCATGAACGTGTATTCCGCAAAACTCGGAAGCCTCCCGGCAGGCAGGCAGACGTTCACCGTCTCTCCGTCAGTTCCCGACGGCGTGTATGTACTCACTATGACAGCCGGGAACAAGCGCTGGCAGACAATCGTCATAAAGAGGAGGGGTGCGCTATGAAAAGAATGATTCTGCTGGCTGTCCTTGCGCTCGGACTTCTTTCGGTTGTCACCAACGGCACGGCGGAGCTTGGCCTCACCACGGCCTCGGCCCAGATAATGGGGAGGGAGCTTGTTGCGCCATCGTATGAGTGTGAGGATGACTTCGGGAAATACGAGTCTTCATTCCCTTGCGATATGGAGGCTGAGGCTTGCGTCTGCAAGGATTGCCACACCCAGGTGCCGTGCGACGAGATGGAGGCGCACAAGAAAACGCACGAAAAGGAAGAGGAAGACGAGCCTACAGACCCCGAGAATCCATGGGGGAACGAGTACTATCCACCGATAGACACAGGTGGAGGCGGAGGACACACTGGAGGTGGTGGCGGACACACGAGCGGTGGAGGCTCCTGGGGAGGAGACTCAAGTTCCTCGTATGCCACAGGGAAAGCCGCTGTAGACAAAATGGAAACTGACATAAAAAGCGGTAATGTACAATATTATAAGGCTGAAATCATAAATCCCAAAGACCAACTGGTCAATACAGTGGACATTATGTCCAATATTTCAAATGTAACAGATAATACCGGCTTTTTATTAGAAACATTTAAAAATATCAAAAACAGTGTTGCATATCAGGCCATTTCCGAAAGTATGGCTCATTTGGGAGTGGGAATAAGCATGGCTAGTACGGCTGCAATCTTTGTGGAGAAAGGAACCAATCTAAGCGCCGGCGATTATTTTCTAATTGCCTCTGACTTATGTGGAATTGTTGCTACATATACAAGTTATGTACCAGCATTTATAAATATAAGTTTAGGGTTTAAAGTCGCAGGTGTGTGCTGCTGCCTTATAGGGAACATGATTAACTATCATGGCTCATATTACATAAAACTTTCGGATGGTAGATTGTTACAATTAAAACCGATGTTCACATGAAAAGGCTCACACATTTAAATAAAGGATTGACAATAAGTATTCCTGGTTATTTAGCAGTAATAGGATTGCTTTTTGTTATAATGTTTCATCCTGATTTTAAAACTGGCAAACTCTCATCGGAAATACAAATTTTATGTTTTATTGTTGTGCTATCCCTTGCTGTTTTTCTGGCAAAAATACAATTCAAAATACCATACTGCGTAACAGAATACGACGACAGGCTTATAGAAAAGCACATTACTGGTGAGGCGACCACCGTGCTGTTCAAGGACATCGAGCGGATAGAGTATCCTTACTTTCGGGAGAAAGGGCAAGACAACACACGCTCAATCCGCTTCGTGATGAAGGACGGCGAGGATGTGCTGATGTACGACAGCTACTTCTCGATGCAGAAGTTTCTGAAGCGGTGGCAGGAGATAAGCGCAGGGCTGGACCAGAAGCAGGAGGCGGGCGCGGCGAACACCTACAGGCCGGGCGCGGCTGACTTCGTGATGAAGCCGCGCCTGGCGGCCTACCCCGGCTTCTATCTGATGTGTGGCGCGGCGGCTCTGTTCCTGATGGCCGTGGGGTGGATAATCGCCGCGCCCGACTTCGTTTTCGGCTACATCGTACTGCCGATAACGGTGCTGTGGTATCACTCACAGGGCCTGCCGCTGAACAGCTTCAGAAAAGAGGGAGACCGCCTGCTGGCGGGCAACCCCTGGCTGCTGAAGAAGGCGGTGTTTTTCGAGCTGGAGGAGGTGGACTACATCGCCGTGCAGGATGTGTTTGTCACCATAAAGCTGAATGACGGCACAGTGTTCTGCTTCGCCCACAAGCTGTCGCAGGAACAGAAAGAAGAGTTCAGAGGCAGGATAAACGAAATGGGGCTTGGCAATGACGCAGAGGTATAGAGCTTCACAATCCGCTCCCATCCACGGCAGGCTGCGCTTCACGAGGGGCGCGGTGCGCCAGCGCTTCAAGCACGCCGACCTCG
>CALUHC010000019.1 GCA_944320355.1 uncultured Prevotella sp.
CATAATAGAAACCGAACCACGCCGGGAAGAGCGCACAATAGAGCGGCAGGCGGCTGCCCGTAACATAGTCGTGGAAGTACATCAGCGCTACATAAAGCGGCGTGACGGCCCAACAAACGAGGTCTACTACACGATTGTCCTGTTGTATCAATTTTATCAAAAACGGGGTGAGCAAGGTAAGTTGCAAAAGGACACTCAAGAAATAAAGTTGCGGAGCAGCTCCTCCGAAGAAAATAATCTTTATTATCTCGTACGTGTCGAAGTCTATCTTACGTCCACCCAGAAACCGCAGGGAGATTCCATACACAAGTAGAGCGAATATTGTCCACAGGCAATATGGCAGCCATGTACGCAACGTGCGTTTTTTGAGAGAAAATGTCTCTGTCTTGACAAAATATCCTGAGATAAAGAAGAAGACAGCAACCGCAAAATTAATGACTTGCTGTGAAATGTTCACTCCGGAAACAGGTGGTATATGTATCATGACAACGGCTATGATACACAACCCTCGTACGGCTTGCATGTAGTTGTCGCGCGGTGGTAAAGTTGTCTGTGTACAAGTTGTCATGTTCTTCATATATAGGCAATAGCTCTTCCAGGAAGATATTTCAATACAACATTTCGATAGAAAGAGTTTTTATAAACCTTGCATCTGTATAACTATAATACACACAATGACTATGCATTATGAATATCCGATTCATCTCTTCTCATACATCTCCTCGTAGTACTTCTCATAGTCGCCCGAGGTGATGTTGTCCATCCACTCCTGGTTGTCGAGGTACCACCGTACGGTCTTCTCGATGCCCTCTTCGAATTGCAAACTGGGCTCCCAACCTAACTCTTTTTGCAGTTTCGTCGAGTCGATGGCGTAACGCTTGTCATGCCCGACACGGTCGGTGACATAGGTGATGAGGTCCATGTCTTCGTCTTCCCGGCGTCCTAACAGGCGGTCGACGGTGTTGATGACGACCCGGATGAGGTCGATGTTTTTCCACTCGTTGAAGCCGCCTATGTTGTAGGTATCGGCTGTCTTGCCTTTGTGGAAGATGAGGTCGATGGCTCGGGCATGGTCTTCGACATAGAGCCAGTCGCGAACGTTCTCACCTTTACCGTAGACGGGAAGGGGCTTGCGGTGGCGTATGTTGTTGATGAAAAGGGGTATGAGTTTCTCCGGGAACTGGTACGGCCCGTAGTTGTTCGAGCAGTTGGTGACCACGGTCGGCATGCCGTAAGTGTCGTGGAAGGCGCGCACGAAGTGGTCGCTCGAAGCCTTGGACGCCGAGTATGGCGAGTGGGGATTGTACTTGGTGCACTCGCGGAAGAACTCCGTGCCGTATGCGTGGTGGTGCTCTGACGAGGCGCGGGTGGTGAACGGCGACTCGATTCCCTCGGGATTGGTCAGCTCCAGCGCGCCATACACCTCGTCGGTGGATATGTGGTAGAAGAGCTTTCCGTCGTAGCCCTCTGGCAGCGACTCCCAATACACCTTGGCGGCCTGCAGGAGCGAGAGCGTGCCGAGCACGTTGGTGCGGGCAAAGGTGAAGGGGTCCTTGATGCTGCGGTCCACGTGGCTCTCGGCGGCGAGGTGTATGACGCCGCTCACGGCGTGCTCCCTCATCAGCGCGAGCATGGCCTCGTAGTCGCAGATGTCGGCGCGCACGAACAGGTAGTTGGGCCTGCCCTCTATGTCCTTGAGGTTGGCCAGGTTGCCCGCGTATGTCAGCTTGTCAACGTTGATGACACGATACTCGGGATATTTTGTCACGAACAGGCGCACCACGTGGCTGCCTATGAACCCGGCTCCGCCGGTTATGATGATACTCTTCATATTGTTTGGTTTTGGATTGTCTGTCAGAAGCCCGGTCGCTGCCCTACCCCAGCGTCACCACTTCGCAATCGGCGAAGCTGCTGCCGTCGATGGTCAGGCGCACCAGCGTGCGCTCCTTCTGCCATCCCTGCAGCCCCGCCGCGCCGGGATTGATGTGCAAGAGGCCGAGCGTGCGGTCGTACTTGATTTTCAGTATGTGCGAGTGCCCGCAGACAAAGAGCTGCGGCGGCATGGCGTAAAGCTGGCCGCGCACAGACGGGTCATAGCGCCCGGGGTATCCGCCGATGTGCTTCAGGAGCACCTCCACGTCCTCGCACTTGAAGCGCAGCGTCTCGCGGAACATACGGCGCAAGTCGCCTCCGTCGCAGTTTCCGTAGACGGCGCGCAGCGGACGGAAGTCCGCCAGCCGCTCGGCCACATCGAGCGAGCCTATGTCTCCGGCGTGCCATATCTCGTCGCACGGCTCGAAGTACTTCAGGTAGCGGTCATCCCAGTATGAGTGGGTGTCGCTGATGATGCCTATCTTCTTCATTTCCGCATTTCGTTTTGCCATTGTCCGGCTGACGGCAGGCCGCCGCTCAGAGCCCCAGCCGCCTGGCCACAAAGCCTGCTATGAAGTCGGCCGTGCCCTCAAGCCCCAGCAGGCAGGAGTTGACGCACAGGTCGTAGGACGCGCTGTGGCCCCATGTCTTGCCCGTATAGTAGTTGTAATATGACGCGCGCTCGCTCTCCCCGCTCTCTATCAGCTTCCGCGCGGCTGCCGCATCGCAGCCGTTGCGCCTGGCCACCTGCTCTATGCGGTAGTCGAGGTCGGCGGTGATAAACACGTCGACCTTGTCCTGGCGGTCGCGCAGGATATAGTCGGCGCAGCGGCCCACGAACACGCACGAGCCGCTGTCGGCGGCCTTCCTGATGGCATCGCTCTGGAACTTGAACAGCCCCTCCTGCGAGAACTCGTTGCTGTAGAAGTTGGAGCTGCCCACAAAAGGCATATTGAAGTGGAACAACGCCTTGAAGAAGCCCTTGTGCTCGTCGTTCTGCTCGAAGAACTTCTCGCTGAAACCACTCTCCTTTGCGGCGAGATTCAGCAGCTCGCGGTCATAGAAGTTGCAGCCGAAACGGTCGGCCAGCATCTTCGCTATGGTGCGTCCGCCGCTGCCGAGCTGCCGCCCCACGTTTATTATAATGTGCTTATCGCTCATAGTCTGCACTGTTTGCTTGTGATAGTTTCTTGAATTTCCGCATATAAACCACCATGATGACAAAGGTCACCACGGCGGCCACGAAGTCTGATATGGGCATGGACCACCACACGCCGTCCACGCCGTAGAGCCTCGAAAGCACGAAGAGCAGCGGCAACAGGAATATGAGCTGTCGCGAAAGCGACAGGAACATGCTCACCTTGGCCTTGCCAATGCTCTGGAAGAAGCTGGTGATCACCATCTGGTAGCCCACTATCGGGAAGGCCAGCATCTCTATCCTTATGCCCGTGATCGACATATCTATCAGCGTCTTGTCGGTGGTGAAGAGGCGCGCGCAGGGGCCGGGCAGCAGCTGGGCCACGAGGAACCCGGCCGTGGTGACCACCGTCCCGGCTATGGTGGCGTACTTGACCACCTTCATCAGGCGGTCGAAGCGCATGGCGCCATAGTTATAGCCGGCTATCGGCTGCATGCCCTGGTTGATGCCCATCGTCACCATCACGAAGATGAAGCATATCTTGTTGGCTATGCCGTATGCGCCCACGGCCATGTCGCCGCCGTGCTGCTGCAGGGAGTTGTTGATGAAGATGACCACTATGCAGGCGCAAACGTTCATGGCGAACGGCGACATTCCGATGCCTATGATGTCGCCCACGATGCGCCGCTTCAGCCTGTAGATGCCGCGCTTGAGGTGCAACAGCTCGTTCTTGTTGCTGAAGAGCCTCATCTGCCAGCACAAAGCCATGAGCTGCGCGATGATGGTGGCATAGGCCGCGCCGCGTATTCCGAGCTGGAGCGGATAGATGAAGATGGGCGCGAGGATGGTGTTCATCACCACGGTGAACATGGTGGCGAACATGGCCTGGCGCGGTTTGCCCGCCGCGCGCAGCACGGCGTTCATGGCGAAGTACATGTGCGAGAACACGTTTCCGGCCAGGATGACTATCATGTAGTCGCGGGCGTATGGCAGGGTCTGCGGGCTTGCGCCGAAGAAATAGAGGATAGGGTCGAGAAAGAGCAGCGACACGATGCTGAACATCACGCCGATGATGAGGTTGAGCGTGACGGTATTGCCGAGCACGTTCTCGGCCGCCGCGTAGTCCTTCTGCCCGAGGCGCACCGAGATGCACGTCGACGCGCCCACGCCGACGGCTGCGCCGAAGGCCGCGGCAAGGTTCATAAACGGGAACGTGAGCGCAAGGCCGGAGATGGCCAGCGCACCAACACCCTGCCCGATGAAGATGCTGTCCACCATGTTGTAGAGCGAAGAGGCGGTCATGGCCACGATGGCGGGCAGGGCATACTGCACGAGCAACGAGCCGACTGGCTTGCTTCCCAATTCTAAAGTTGCCTTGTTATTTTCCATAAAACATTCAAAATAGCGTGCAAAGGTACTAATTTTATTCCGAAGAGTGAAGCCATCGGTGATTTTTTAGAAGCTGCGACACCATATTATAATATGCGCAAGGCGACAGACAGCGCCTCCCGCCACGACGCGCAACGCCGCCACAAGGCACTGCCGAAACCCAGCTCCGCGCCACAAGCGCTGCCCCTCGCCACGCCGGCAAAGGCCGTGCGGGATGGTCGCTGGCCACCGGCTACGCAACCTTCTGACTGTCAGGAGGTTGCAAAACGGGTCGTTTTGGCTTCCAAAACGACCCGTTTCAGACGATGAAACGTGCCGTTTCGGGGCGCGAAACGGCACGTTCCGCAAAACGGTTCGGCACGGGCCGCCCTGCGGAGGCGCGACAGGGCGGCCGCCTACACGGCCAAAGGGCATCACTCGGAGCCCATGGCGCGGAGCAGGCGCTTCTCTTCCGCCAGGTCGTCGGGGCGCATGGTGGGCGACGGAATGTTGCACATCCGCACCACATCCTCGGCGCAACAGGTGTAGTCATAGTACCGTTGCTCCTCCTCCGTCAGCTCGCCGCGCTCCTTCAGGCAACCCCGCATGGCGGCAAAGTCGTCGGCCGAGGTGCCGTTGCCCGCCTTCACGAAGAGTATCCGGCGGGCTATCGGGTTGTAGTTGTAGTCGAAGCAGGTGTATATGCCGCGCAGAAAGGGCGGCCGGTCGTGCATGGGCAGCTTCAGGCAGACGTTGAACAGCGACAGTTGCGGCGGCCTGTTCTCGTTGAAGGCAAGGTAAATGTGGTTCAGTCCGTTCATCATCACGAGGCCGCGGTGGGTTGTTCCGTAGGCGTTGTTGTGCGTCACCTCCGCATAGTCACCTCCGGCTGAGATGGCAATCATGTATGGCTCCACCTTCATGGCGTGCGAGCCTGACGACACGCTGTAGCTCATGTATGTGCCGCAATAAGGCCTGAGCGGCTCCACGGCGGCCGCCATGATGCGCTGCATGGCGGCCGCGTAGGGGTTCAGAGGCGCGTCCGGCAGCCCCTCCGGCTCAACGTCGAGACGCGAGAGTGTGGCCGCCATGGGGCGGAGCGACGCCAGCAGGCGTTTCTTCGACACGTTGTTGACCCACACCAAGGCCTCGTCCAAGGCCTCAGCCCCGCCCATGCCCTTGTCGATGTTCTTCAGGTAGGCCGGCATCACGGTGGTATATAGCGCCGAGAGCACGCTCGGGGCGAAGTCCACGCAGGCGGCGATGTCCTTCATCCTCATGCCCTTGCGGCGCAGATATGCTATGCGTTCGTAGATAGTCTTGAGTTCGTCCATAAGCCTTACAGTAGCTTTCACAGTGCAAAAATACAGCTTTCCGGCTTAAAACACGTTCCTTTTGTCTTACATTCGGGTTGCCGGCTTGTTGCGGCGGCGTTATCGCAGCGTTACGATAACATTAATGAATTGTTACGGCGGATAATTCATCAGATATTCATTTTTGCGCCGCCGCCCCGTAAGTAATTTTGCACCGCGAAACAAACAAGCGACAAACCAAAATGAAACAGACCATAAACATAATGCGACGCATGAGGACCGCCGGGGGCGCGATGCCCGACTGGCTGTTCGTAGCCTACGCCGGCGGCACGGCCCTGCTGTCCTATTCGCTCGTGTACGCCCTGCGCAAGCCGTTCACCGCGGCAGAGTTCGAGGGGCTGGAGGTGGCCGGCATGGACTACAAGGTGGTGGTGAGCATCATCCAGCTGGTGGGATATGTGTGCGCAAAGCTGCTCGGCATAAAGTTCATATCTGAGCTGCGGCCGGCCATGCGCCTGCCTTTCATCATAGGCTCGGCGGCACTCTCCGAGCTGTCGCTGCTGGCTTTTGCCACGCTCCCCGTGCCTGTCAACATCTTCGCGCTGTTCTTCAACGGCCTGTCTCTGGGCTGTATGTGGGGCGTCCTGTTCAGTTTCCTCGAAGGGCGGCGCACCACCGACATCCTGGCCAGCATCATGGGAGTGAGCATGGCGCTGAGTTCGGGCGTGGCAAAGTCGCTCGGCCTCTATGCCATGAACACGCTCCACGTCAGCGAGATGTGGATGCCCGCGCTCATCGGGGCCGCGGCCTTCCCGCTGCTCTGCCTCACCGGGTGGATGCTCACGCGCCTGCCCAAGCCCACCGAGGCCGACATCGCGGCGCGCTCGGAGCGCGTCACGCTCGACGGACGGCAGCGCAGGCAACTCTTCAGGGCGTTCATGCCCGTGCTGACGCTGCTCTTCATGGCCAACCTCCTGCTCACTGTGCAGCGCGATATAAAGGAAGACTTCATCGTGTGCATCATCGACGTGCAGACGGTTCCGGCCTGGGCGTTCGCCTATCTCGACGGCATTGCCACGGTGGTGCTGCTCGCCATGTTCGCCATCATGGCCAGGGTGGGCAACCACCTGCGCGTGCTCTGCACACTGCTGGCCGTATCCACGGCAGGCATGGGGCTGCTGGCGTTCATCGGCGCGTACCAGACGCAGCTCGCCCTGCCCACCACCCTGTGGCTGTTCCTGCAGACGCTGTGCATCGACATAGCCTACCTGAGCTTCCAGACCATCTTCTTCGAGCGGTTCATAGCCTGCTTCAAGCTCCGCGCCAACGTCGGGTTCTTCATCATAACCATCGACTTCATAGGCTATCTCGGCACGCTCGGCATCCTGCTCTTCAAGGAGTTCGGCGCAACGCACATAGACTGGCCGCTGTTCTACAACGAACTCAGCGTGTGGACCGGCGCGGCCTGCTGCATAGCCTTCGTCGGCTCGGCGGCCTATCTCGTGCAGGCCACGCGCTCACGGCACGACGACAGCACGGCCACGGGCGGCAACCTGAGCCTGGCCGGAGGCGTGGGCATGGGCAACAACACCGCATACTAACGTACACTAACAACAGAACAAGCTAAAAATATGAATATGAACAAGATTGAATGTATCATTATGGACTGGGCCGGAACGGCCATAGACTACGGTTGCTTCGCCCCCGTGGCGGCCTTCGTGAAGTGCTTCGAGGACATGGGCCTCAGCGTAACGCCGGCCGAGACGCGCGCCCACATGGGCCTGACCAAGATTGAAGAGGTGCGCGCGCTGTTCGCCATAGACCGCGTGAAGGCCGAGTTTGCCGCCAAGTACGGCCGCGACTACACCGAGGACGACGTGCAGCGGTGCTATGCCGGCTTCGAGAGCGCGCTCATGGCCACGCTCGAAGACTACGCAAAGCCCATTCCGGGAGTGGTCGATACGATAGCCGCACTGCGCTCCGAGGGCATAAAGGTAGGCTCCACCACGGGCTACACGCAGTCCATGATGGACGTGGTGATGCCCGCAGCCGCGCGGTTCGGCTATACGGTCGACTGCTGCGTGACCTCCGACGGGCTGCCCGGCGGCCGCCCCAAGCCATATATGGTGTGGCAGAACCTGTGCCGCCTCGACGTGCCTTCGCCCGCATCGGTGATGAAGGTGGGCGACACCATCGCCGACATACGCGAGGGCCGCAACGCCGGAGCCTGCAGCGTGGGAGTTATCCTGGGCAGCAACGAGATGGCGCTGACCGAAGAAGAGACCGCCACCCTGCACGCCGACGAGCTGAAAAAGCGCATGGACGACGTGCGTTTCCGTATGTATGCCGCCGGAGCCCACTACGTGATAGACAGCATAACCGAGCTGCCAAGACTAATAAAAGCCGTTGGGTAATCTATAATATACACTCCATAATGCATAATGGGCAGCGCGGCCGTTGGCCAAAGAGAGCCGAAACGACGCCGCAAAGCATATTTTCTTAATTTTTAATTCTTAACTTTTAATTATATATGAGGCCTTACTTATTGCTTACTCCCGGTCCGCTCACAACGACAGACACTGTGAAAGAAGCCATGATGAGCGACTGGTGCACATGGGATGAAGACTATAACATTGGCGTGGTGGAGCAAATCCGCACGCAATTGGCAGAGCTGGCATCGAGCCGTCCGGCAGAATATACGGCGGTGCTGATGCAGGGCAGCGGCACATTCTGCGTGGAAGCGACGCTCGGCACGGCACTTAAACCCGCCGACAAGCTGCTCATTGCCGCCAACGGAGCCTACGGAAAGCGCATGGGAACGATAGCCGACTACTACCGGATAGACCACCACGTGATGAAGTTCGAGGAGACAGAGGCCGTCGATCCGGCCGCCATAGACAGCTATCTCGCCGAGCACGAGGAGGTGACCCACGTGTCAGTGGTGCACTGCGAGACCACCACGGGCGTGCTCAACCCGCTCCCCGAGATTGCGCGGGTGGTGAAAGGGCGCGGCCGCGTGCTCATAGTCGATGCCATGAGCAGCTTTGGCGGAGTGCCGATAGACATGGCCGAACTGGGCATCGACTTCCTCATCAGCAGCGCGAACAAGTGCATCCAGGGCGTGCCGGGCTTCGGTTTCGTCATTGCCCGCCGCTCTCTGCTGGAGCAGTGTGAGGGCAACGCCCGCTCGCTGTCGCTCGACCTGTACGACCAGTGGCGCACGATGGAAAGCGGACACGGCAAGTGGCGCTTCACGTCGCCCACCCACGTGGTGCGCGCCTTCATGCAGGCCATGGCCGAGCTGAAGGCCGAAGGCGGTGTGGCGGCACGCCACGCACGCTACCGGGAGAACCACCGCACGCTGGTGGAGGGTATGCGCAGCCTCGGCTTCAGCACGCTGCTGCCCGACGAAGTGCAGTCGCCCGTCATCACGTCTTTCCTATATCCGTCGGCCGACTTCGATTTCAAGGACTTCTATACGAAGCTGAAGGCAAAGGGCTTCGTGATATATCCGGGCAAGATTTCGCAGGCCGACACATTCCGCATCGGCAACATCGGCGACGTGTTCCCAGAGGACTTCGAGCGGCTGGTGAGCACGATAAGGGAAGTGCAGAGTTTAGAGTGATGAGTGCAGAGGTATGATTACCTCGAGTGCAGAGCGCAGAGTGATGAGTGAAGAGGTATGATTACCTCGAGCGCAGAGCGCAGAGTGATGAGTGAAGAGGTATGATTACCTCGAGTGCAGAGCGCAGAGTGATGAGTGAAGAGGTATGATTACCTCAAGTAATGAGCACGGGGTAATGTGCAAAAGCACATATCTATCACTTCATATAAGGCATGGAATACCTTACCTATTATAAATATCACGCCACGTTTGATGATAACTTCAAACGTGGCGTGATATTTTATACAAGCTGATTGATAGCGAATTACAAGTGAAGTGAGATTATATCAAAAGGCAAATAACCCCTCTTCACTCCTTACTCTAAGTTCTGCACTAAAGGTAATCATACCTCTGCACTCATCACTCTAAACTCTTCACTGAACAATACTCTATCCCGAACACGTCGGCCACGGCCTTGTAGGTCACCTTTCCCTCCACAACGTTGAGTCCGAGAGCCAGGGCCGGGTCGTCGGCGCAGGCCTTGCGCCAGCCCTTGTCGGCCAGGGCGAGGGCGTAGCGCAGCGTGGCGTTGGTCAGTGCCGACGTTGATGTGTGCGGCACGGCGCCCGGAATGTTGGCCACGGCGTAGTGCACTATGCCGTCAAGCTCATATACCGGCTCGCTGTGGGTGGTGGGATGCGACGTCTCGAAGCACCCGCCCTGGTCTATGGCCACGTCGACGAGCACCGAGCCGGGCTCCATCAGCCGCAGCATGGGGCGCGTGATGAGGTGCGGAGCCTTGTCGCCCGGCACGAGCACAGAGCCTATGACCACGTCGGTGTCGGGCAACTCGCGCTCTATGTTGTGGCGCGAGGAGTAGAGAGTGCTCACGTTTGCGGGCATGGTGAGCGACAGCTCACGCAGCTTGGGCAGCGATATGTCAGCTATGACCACCGTGGCCCCGAGGCCCGAAGCCACGCGGGCGGCCGCCTGCCCCACTATCCCGCCGCCGAGCACGAGCACCTTGACGGGCTTAACGCCCGGCACTCCGCACACCAGCTTGCCCTTGCCGCCCTTGGTTTTCTGCAGGTAGTAGGCACCGTTTATCATGCCGAGGCGGCCTGCCACCTCGCTCATTGGCACGAGCAGCGGCAGCGAACCGTCGGCCAGCTGCACCGTCTCGTAGGCCAGGCACACGCCGCCGCTCGCCACCATGGCCTCGGTCAGCGTGCGGTCGCAGGCAAAGTGGAAGTAGGTGAACACCAACTGACCGCGACGCACCAGCGCATACTCAGGCTCGATGGGCTCCTTCACCTTTATAATCATGTCGGCCGCAGCGTATGTTTCCTCTATCGTGGGCAGTATCTTCGCCCCCGCCGCAGTGTAGGCGGAGTCGGCAAAGCCGCTGTTCTCGCCCGCGGTGTGCTGCACATACACTTCGTGTCCGTGGCCCACAAGCTCGGCTACGCCTGCCGGGGTCATGCCAACACGGTTCTCGTTGTTCTTGATTTCCTTTGGAATTCCGATTTTCATAATCCAAGGTTTTTAGTTTGTGGCTCTATGGTTAGTTATTCTCTCGCGCGGCAAGGCACTGCTTCCGCAGTGAGGAGGCGCGCCCTTGCCGCCCACAAATGTAGTGTTTTTTCCGCACAACGCGGTGCTCCGCCCCAATGTTTTTTGCCCGTCGGGCGAATATTTTTGGTATATTAACAAAGTATGGCACAGCATATGGCCATCGACCGCAGCCTATAGCAGAGGCCAAAACTGCATATATGCAGTAAAAATTTTTGCCCAACAAAAATGCGCTAAAAAATTGAACGCAGGGGGCGGAGGGCCACCCGACGGCGGTGCATCGACTTTGTTTTATGCCCACAAGCCGCGTTTTATGCTACAACAGGCACGTTTTTGCCCTCCGGAACGGTCGCCGCCGATTGCAAAACGGCACGTTTGGCGATGCGAAACGACCCATATCGCAGTGCGAAACGTGCCGTTTTGCAAGGCGAAACGGCACGTTTCACACCACAAAAAGGCGCAAGACATTGCACATTTTTCTTTTTTTACGCCTATTTCTCTGTCACACAGTCACTTAAAATTGCACACGCAAGAATCGCGTATTTGCGCCCCGATGGCCGTTTCGGCGCAAAAACGGCAGCCACGGAGCTGTTTCCGCAAATTAATATGCAATACGCCGCGCCGTTGCAAATAATTATTCGTACCTTTGCGAGAGGCAATACACAACGACAGAAATGACCGGCATGAACGACAGGAGGGCCATGACGCTCCTCGAACTGAACGGACTGGTGCGCTCGGTGATAGAAGGCACGCTGAGCGGAGAGTACTGGGTGGAGGCCGAACTGGCCGAGGCGCGCGAGTCGCGCGGCCACTGCTACATGGAGCTGATACAGAAAGACCCGCGCAGCGCCACGCCCGTGGCACGGGCGCAGGCCAAGTGCTGGCGGCAGACGTGGGCCGTGGTGCGCCCCTACTTCGAGCGCGCCACGGGCCAGACGCTCCATGCCGGCCTGCAGGTGATGCTGCGCGTCTATGCGCAGTTCCACGAGGCGTATGGCTTTTCGTGGATAGTCACCGACATAGACCCCACCTACACACTCGGCGACATGGCCCGCAAGCGGCTCGAAATAATCCGCCGGCTGAAGGAGGAGGGCGTTTTCGACCTCAACAAGGAACTGCCCCTGCCCCTGTTCACGCAGCGCATAGCAGTCGTCTCAAGCGCCACGGCCGCCGGCTACGGCGACTTCTGCGCCCAGCTCGCCGCCAACGAGTACGGCTACCGCTTCACCACGCGCCTCTTTGAGGCCGTGATGCAGGGCGAGAAGGTGGAGCAGAGCGTCATAGCCGCGCTCAACCGCATCAACGCCGAGGCCGACAGCTTCGACTGCGTGGTCATCATCCGGGGCGGCGGAGCCACGAGCGATATGTCCGGTTTCGACACACTGGCCCTGGCGGAGAACGTGGCCAACTTCCCCCTGCCGGTCATAACGGGCATTGGCCACGACCGCGACGAGTCGGTGCTCGACATGGTTTCGCACACAAGGGTCAAGACCCCGACGGCCGCCGCCGCGCTGCTTGTAGGCCGTCTGCGCACAGTCGACGAGCAGATAGACGCCCTGCGCCAGTGCCTCGCGCGCGCTGTCACGGCCACACTCACCGCCGAGGGCAGGCGCGTGTGGCATATAGCGGAGCGCATACCCACGCTATTCGCCGTGGTGAAGACGCGCCGCACCGCCCGGATAGACCTGCTGGCAACCCGCATCAACGCCGCCGCCATGAGGCAGGTGGCCGCCGCGCGCCAACGCACCGAAGCCGCCGCCCAGGCCGCATGGCCCGCGGCCGCACGCGCCGTAGAGGCGCAACGCCACCGCCTGCAGCTGCTCACGCAGCGTGCCGCCGCCCTGGACCCCACCCTGCTGCTGCGCCGGGGCTACAGCATAACCACCATAGGGGGCCGCGCCCTGCGCAACGCCGCCGACGTGAAGGCGGGCGACGTGATAGAGACAAGGCTTGAAGAAGGAACAATAAAATCGACAGTGATATGAAGAAAAACATGAAATACGAGGACGCCATGCGCGAACTGGAGCGCATAGTGGCGCAGATGGAGAACGGAGAGCCCGACATCGACTCGCTGGCCGCCCAACTGAAGACCGCGCAGGAACTGATAAAATACTGCAAGGACAAGCTGACCAAGACCGACGAGGAGATAAAGAAGATACTCGACGGGCAAGAACCGGAAGGCAAGAGCTGAAAAAGAAAAAGCAAAAAAGAGCCGCATTATTTGTCGGCATACGATATTTTGCGTATCTTTGCCGTAATCTTCAGAAAACAAAGAACGTTAAGACAAATGGTTATGAAGAACTTAGACTGGGCCAACCTGTCGTTCGGCTACCTGCCGACCGACTACAACGTGCGTTGCTATTACCGCGACGGGAAGTGGGGAGAGATAGAAATCTGCTCCGACGAGTACATCAAAATGCACATGGCAGCCACCTGCCTGCACTACGGCCAGGAGGCATTCGAGGGCCTGAAGGCCTACCGCTGCCCCGACGGCAAGGTCAGGGTGTTCCGCATGGACGAGAACGCCGCGCGCCTGCAGAGCACCTGCCGCGGCATAATGATGCCCGAAGTGCCCACCGAACTGTTCGAAGAGATGGTGACAAAGGTCGTGCGCCTCAACCAGGAATACATACCGACATACGAGAGCGGAGCCACTCTCTACATACGCCCGCTGCTCGTCGGAATGTCGGCACAGGTGGGAGTGCATCCCGCCTCGGAGTATCTGTTTATGATATTCGTAACACCCGTGGGCCCGTACTTCAAGGGAGGGTTCGCCACAAACCCATACGTCATCATACGCGACTACGACCGCGCCGCTCCGCTCGGCACCGGATGCTACAAGGTGGGCGGCAACTATGCCGCCTCGATGAAGGCAAACCACATTGCCCACGAGAAGGGTTACGCCTGCGAGTTCTACCTCGACGCAAAGGAAAAGAAGTACATGGACGAGTGCGGGGCGGCCAACTTCTTCGGCATCAAGAACAACACCTACGTGACGCCCAAGTCGAGCAGCATCCTGCCCAGCATCACAAACAAGAGCCTGATGCAGCTGGCCGAGGACTTCGGCATGACCGTTGAGCGCCGCCACATACCCGAAGAGGAGCTTGAAACGTTCGAGGAGGCAGGCGCGTGCGGCACCGCCGCCGTCATATCGCCCATCTCGTACATAGACGACCTGGACACCGGCAAGCGCTATGTGTTCAGCAAAGACGGCAAGCCGGGGCCAATATCAACCAAGCTCTACAACCACCTGCGCGGCATACAGTACGGCACCGAGGACGACAAGCACGGCTGGACGAAGGTGGTAATAGAGTGAACGACAGAAAAGAGAAACCATAAACACAGACAAATATGCTAAACAAGAAAATCGAAGAGGCGCTCAACGCCCAAATCAACGCCGAGATGTGGTCGGCATATCTATATCTCTCCATGGCTGCCTACTGCCACTCCAACGGCAAGCCAGGCATGGGAAAATGGTACGAGGTGCAGTTCCAGGAGGAGCAAGACCACGCCAAGATACTGTTCAACTACGTGATACAGCGCGGCGGCAAGGTGACACTGAGCCAGATAGACGCCGTTCCCACAGAGTGGAAATCCATCCTCGACGTGTTTGAGAGCACACTGGAGCACGAGCAGAAAGTGACATCGCTCATCAACAACCTGTTCGCCCTGACCGCCGCCGAGAACGACTACGCCACACAGAGCGCGCTGAAGTGGTTCATCGACGAGCAGGTGGAGGAAGAGGAAACGGCGCAGAACATCATCGACAACCTGAAGATGATAAAGGACAACGGCTACGGACTGTATATGCTCGACAAGGAGTTGGGAGCACGCACATACACACAGGCTGCCCCGCTGGCCTCAGCCGAGTAAGCAAAGACTGTTTCATAATTGTTAATTTGGCCGCCGCCGGAGTATCAAGAGTACCGAGGCGGCGGTTTTTTTCTTCATTTACAATACCACAGGCATGAGCAAAGGAAAACTGCAGAAGTTCGCCGAGATGGAGACGTTCGCCAACGTTTTCCAGTACCCATACTCCGTAATGACCGACGTTCCATTCGGGATGAAAGGCCGCTGGCGCGATGACTACTTCCACAACCAGAACCCGATAGTGCTCGAACTGGGCTGCGGCAAGGGCGAATATACCGTGGGACTGGCCAAGCTGTACCCCGATGTGAACTTCGTCGGCGTGGACATAAAGGGCGCGAGGATGCACACCGGAGCCAAGCAGGCACTCGAAGAGGGCCTGAAGAACGTGGCCTTCCTGCGCACGAACATAGAAATCATAGACAGGTTCTTCGACCCTGACGAGGTGCAGGAGATATGGCTGACCTTCAGCGACCCGCAGATGAAGAACCCGCGCAAGCGGCTCAGCAGCACGTTCTTCATGGAACGCTACCGCCGCTTCCTCGCCGACGGCGGCACGGTGCACCTGAAGACCGACTCAAACTTCCTCTTCACATACACCACCTACATGGTAGAGCGCAACCGCCTGCCCCTGCTCTTCCGCACCGAAGACCTCTACCACACCGACGGAATAGACCCCGAGACGCGCAAGATTCTGTCAATCCAGACCTACTACGAGGCGCAATGGATAGACCGCGGGCTGAATATCCGCTACATGAAGTTCGCCCTCCCGCACACAGGACAGCTCGAAGAGCCCGACGTGGAGATACCCCTCGACGAGTATCGCAGCTACAAGCGCACCAAGCGAAGCGGCCTCGCCACAAGCAAATGAGCGCCGACAAGCTCATAGAGAACGAGGAAACTGACAAATATGGACGAAGAGAAAGAACGCCAAGACAACGAGACTTCTGACCCATTGCGGAGGCTCATCAACAAAATACTCATAAACAAAATGAGTTATGAAGACGAGATTGATGAGGGAACGGGGTATTTAATAGGAAGTGTCATCACACTCATCATACTTCTGCTCTACTATCTCACCAGCACGCCTTTATGCTTTATGCTCGAATACATGGGCTTTGAAGGAGACCGGCTGAAGGCGTTTACCTTGGGCATGGCCGCCATCCTGACAGTGGTTTGCGGGATAATAGGACTGTGGGCAAAGGAGAAGGACAAGAAGGAAGAGCCGCGCTTCTCATACATACCACTGGCAATATTGCCGGCGGTTTTGCCTTGGGGCATATTCTTTCTTAGGAACTCGTCTCAGACGGTGTGGCTGGTGGTGCTGGCGGTGGTCTATATCGGCTGCATAGCCCTGTTCGCAAAGACACGCGTCGCCGCCCCTCTGGTAATATTGATTGCTGCCACCGCCGCCTGCTACTTGGCGGTGAAGAAGGTTCCCCGCGCAGGGATGGAACGCGGCGACACCGCGATTGCCACCGAGGAACGCGCCCAATGGCCGTGCCTGCCCGACTTCGGCGAGGTGGCAGAATGCCTTGCCGTGCTGCTCAACTCTCCCCAAGGCTACCTCGACCTTGCCGCCAGATACAGCGCAAGAGGCGATGCCGAGACAGCCATATCGCTGTTGGAGCGGGGGCACAAGGCACGGCCCGACAGCCCCAAGCTGCTGTATTACTACGGCACTACCCTGGCCGGGAACGGCGATACGGAAGGAGCGTTGCGCACCTTTGCCGCCGGAGTGGAGCACATAGCACACTCTACAGACACCGTCAACGTCGTGAATTGCTTTTGCGCCTTGGCCAATATGCAACTTGAGCGGGGCGACACGGCTGCTTGCATCAAGGCTCTTGAAACCTGCATCAGGTTCGACAGCACCGCATACGACGCCATGAGCGAGTATGCCCTGGTGCTGGCCATGACGGAGCCTGACGGCGACCGAGCCTTGGAATGGCTCCGGAAAGCAAGCGAACTCGGCTCCCTCACATACCGCGATTACCCAACCATGGCCATCGCCTATTTCAAAAAAGGCGACTACACCTCTGCCAGAAGGTACATTGACGATATTTTATACACGACCAAAGACAGCTCCGCAGCCATGCTTGAGCTTGCCGGCGACATCTACATGAAGGTAGAACTCGAATACAAAGGCAAGAGAGCATCGGACTATACCATAAGAATGTGGCGCGAGAAAGGCCGCGAGTTCTACCGGAAAGCCCTCGAACGAGCCCCCGGCAACAAGGCTCTCGCAGACAAACTGATGCGGGCACAAGCCGCAACAGAGTGACTTCACCCGCCGCAGCATGGCCGCGCCACCCGTTTTTCATCACTTTTAGGTATTGCACAGCCGCCTATTTTCCGTTAGTTTTGCAGTCGGAAATCAACGTAATATAAAACCCGCCGCTCGCCGGCGGCCCACATACCGACACACAGCTTATGGAAACTGCGAACATAAACCCCGTGGAACTGAAAGTGTTCCTCAATCATGTCTACGAGTTCAAGAAGGGCGTAAGGCAGATGGTGCTGTACACAATGAACAAGAAGTACGAGGACTTCGCCGTGCGACGGCTGAGCCGCCAGGGCATACCCTACGTCATACAGCCCGCCGGGCGCAACAGCGTGAACCTATTCTTCGGCAAGAGCGAGTGCATAGAGGTGATAAAGCACCTCGTCAACTGCCCGCTCTACGAGCTGTCGCCCGAGAAGGACTTCATCCTCGGAGCCATGCTCGGCTACAACATCTGCGAGCAGTGCAAGCGATATTGCAGCCAGATGGAGAAGACCGCCCCGCGCACAGCACAGGCCGACACGGCCATGGCCTGACCGCTGCCTGCGGCCAACGCCGCCACAGAACGGACCTTTGATTTTTGACAAAAAAGCGAAGTCGGAACGGCATTCGCGGCAGTTCGTATAACCATTTGACAATCAATGCCTTGCAAAACATAACGCTTAGACTTCACAAACGGCCCGTTTCGCGCTCCGAAACGGGTCGTTTTGCAAGGTGAAACGTGCCGTTTCGTCATGCAAAACGGCACGTTTCAGAATACCATACTGCAAACTTTGATTTTTGATACGCCCCGAGCCGCTGCAGAACCACCCGCCGGAAGCAGGGCGACAGAAGCGCTACGCACCCGCAACGGGCGGCAACGCGCAAGCGCAAGACGGCCTTTCATTGCATCCACACCGCACCGGCCGACGTCACCGAAAGCGCAACGCGAAGAACAGTTTCCGCGCAAAACGCATGGCGCACAGACGCTTTCGGCACAATATTTGCTGTGCGTTTTGAACAACACTTATACCGTAAAGATATGACACTTTATCCAAAACTCATACTCGACGCGCTGGCAACGGTGACCTACGCCGGCACGAAGAAGAACTTGGTGGAGAGCGACATGGTGGCCGACAACATCAGGATAGACGGCATGTCGGTGTCGTTCTCGCTGATTTTCCCGCGAGACACCGACCCGTTCCTAAAGTCAACAGTAAAGGCTGCCGAGGCCGCCATACACTATCACGTGGGCAAAGACGTGCAGGTGAGCATCACGGCGGAGTTCAAGTCGAAGCCCCGCCCCGAGGTGGGCAAGCTGTTGCCCGAGGTGAAAAACGTCATCGCCGTGAGCTCGGGCAAGGGCGGCGTGGGCAAGAGCACCGTGGCCGCCAACCTGGCCATAGCCCTGTCGCGCCTCGGCTACAAGGTGGGACTGCTCGATGCCGACATATTCGGCCCGTCGGTGCCCAAGATGTTCCACGTGGAGGACGCGCGCCCATACGCCGTGGAGAAGGACGGCCGGCAGCTCATAGAGCCGATAGAGAAGTACGGGGTGAAGCTGCTCAGCATAGGCTTCTTCGTCAATCCCGACACGGCGACGCTGTGGCGCGGCGGCATGGCGTCCAACGCGCTCAAGCAACTCATAGCCGACGCCGACTGGGGCGACCTCGACTACTTCATACTCGACACGCCACCGGGCACGAGCGACATACACCTCACGCTGCTGCAGACGCTCGCCATCACCGGCGCGGTGATAGTGAGCACACCCCAGAACGTGGCCCTGGCCGACGCGCGCAAGGGCATCGATATGTACAGGAACGACAAAGTGAACGTGCCTATACTCGGCCTGGTGGAGAACATGGCGTGGTTCACGCCAGCCGAACTGCCCGAGAACAAGTACTACATCTTCGGCCGCGAGGGCTGCAAGGCCCTGGCCAAGGAGATGGACCTGCCGCTGCTGGCACAGATTCCGCTCGTGCAGAGCATCTGCGAGAGCGGCGACGCGGGCGAGCCGGCCGCCTGCAACTCCGACAGCATGACTGGCCTTGCCTTCATAAACCTCGCGCAGGCCGTGGTCACCGTGACCAACCGCCGCAACAAAGAGCAGGCTCCCACGAGGATTGTGGAGGTGAAACAATAAGGAAGTTAGCCGGAGTTATCGGGAGTTACAGCTCCGTTGCACTCCGCTTTGGAGTTAGCGGACAATAGTTTTGGCGACTCTTTTGTATGGAAGTCAACAGGAGTTATCGGGAGTTACACCTCAGTTGCACTCCGCTTTGGAGTTAGCGGACAATGGCTTTAGTGGCACTTGGGTATGGAAGTTAACAGGAGTTGGCTGAAGTCATAAACAATAACAAAAGGTCAGAAGGAGTTAGAGGCAGCAAGCCTTGTGACACATTGCGGTCACAAAGCCATTGTCCTCTAACTCCTTCTGACTTCTTATAACTCCTTTTAACTCCTAAAAGCTCGGCGCAGAGCCATTGTCCGTTAACTCCAAAGCGGAGTGCAACGGAGCTGTAACTCCCGACAACTCCGGCTAACTCCCATTTAAAAAGAGCATTCAATACCCAAATACCTCCTCCGTGGTGAGCCGCTTGATGGGGCCGATCTTGCCGAGCGACTCCATGTCGAGCTCCTTCTCGTTGCCGAGGATGATGTAGCGGAAAGGCTTCTTGGCGATGTTGTTGCGCTCAAAGGCCACGATGTCGGGCAGAGTCAGCGTGGGCAGAGCGTTGTAGATGCGCTCGTTGATGTCGTAGTCGATGCCCAACTCGCGCGCCCTGACGTATGCCTCGATCACTCCGAAGCGCGTGATGCGCTCGCTCTGAAGGCTCTTCATGAGGCTCTGACGGGCCACTTCAAACGATGCCTGCGACTGCGGTATCGAGTCAATGATGTTGTTGAACGTGCGGATGCAGTCCGTCATCTTGTCGTTCTGCGTGGCAATGAACGTGGTGAACGTCTCCGATGCGCCCTTGCGCCACGGCAGGCTATAAAGCGCATTGGCACTGTAAGCCAGCCCACGAGACTCGCGCAGCTCCTGGAACACGATGCCGTTCATGCCCGTTCCGAAGTAGGTGTTGAACAATGCCCGCACGGCCGCCTCCTCGGGATGCCACTCGCGGCCCTCGTTGCTGAACTGCGTCATGTAGATGTTCTTCGCGTCGTAGGGCGCAATGAGCACCTCGTTCTTCGGCGTAAGCTCCATCGTGTACTCGCGGCCCTGCGGCACCTGGGCGAGCGTGGCGGCCAGATGGCGGCCACGGTCAACGGCGGCGACAAACTCATCCTGAGCCATCGGGCCATAATATAATATGGTGTGGCGGTAGCCGGCGAGGCTCTTCAGCATATCGGTGAGCAGCTCCGGGCCTGCGGCGCGCAGCTCGTCGATGCTCCGCACGTTGCGGTTGTAGTTGTAAGGGCCGTATTTGCCGTAGTCAAACAGATATGACACGTTGGCGTTCTGGCTCGTCTTGGCGTCAGCGCGCGACTTGGCGAGCAGGCTGACAAAGCTGTTGAACGAAGCGGTGTCGCCCTTGGCGTTGTTCAAAAGGTCGTCGAGCAGGGCCACGGCACGCTCCATGTTCTCGCTAAGTCCGCTCAGACTGACGGTCAGCGAGTTTGAACCGGCAGAGATGCTGTAGCTGCATCCGAGGCTGTAGAACTCCTGTTTCACTTCCGCCGCCGACTTTGTGGCCGTGCCGATGTAGTAGAGATAGCTTGGCGCGAGGTTCAGGTCTTTCACGTCTTCGGTGCCGAACTCATAGCGGTAGCACAGGTCAAAGAGCCCGTCATCGGTGTTCTGCTTGTATATAACGGGCACTCCCGAGGCGGTTTTCGCCTCCGAGAGGTCCTTGCTGAAGTCGAGGAAGCGCGGCTCTATGGGCTTCACCTCGGTCTCGGAAATCTCTCTGAGGAAGTCGCTCTGCAGATTGCGGTTGGCCGGGATGGGCGTTATCTGCGGCTTGTCTATCTTCTTTATCGTCGTGTCGTTGCCCTGCCGCTTGTACACGCAGACGTAGTTGTCGGCCAGGTGGCGGCGGGCAAAGTCAACAATCTGCTGCTTGGTGATGCCCGAGATGCGGCCGATGCGGCCCACCTCAACATCCCACTGACGGCCGTTGACGAACGCGCTGACGAACATATCGGCCCGCTTGCTGTTGTCGCGGAGCTGCTTGTAGTAGTCAAGTTTCATGTTGTTGATGACCGCCGGGAGCAGTCCGTCGTCAAAATCGCCGCTCCGCAGTTTGCCGAGCTCGCCCAGAACGAGGGCGCGGAGCTCATCGAGCGACTGTCCGTCTTTGGGGGATCCTAACAAGAGCAGCGACGAGTAGTCGGCCTGTCCGTCCGTCATGGCAGAGACAGAGCGCACCAACAGCTTCTGCTCAAGGTCGGTTTCCATCAGGCCGGCGGTGCCGTTGGTCAGCATGTTGATTATCACTCCGAGCGTGTCGGCCTGCAAATCGGCCGCCCCCTTGAACCTCCAGCCGAGCATAAGGCTCTCCGCTTCCTGCCCAACGACGGTCGTATCGACAGGCGAGACAATCGCCGCAGGCTCGGGAAACTCGGGCCGCGAGAGCGCGGGGTCGGCCTTCCACGAGCCGAAATACTTGTCGATGAGCACGATGACCGAGTCGGGATTGAAGTCGCCCGACATGCAGATGGCCACGTTGTTGGGCACGTAGTAGCGCTTGAAATAGTTCTTGATGTTGGTTATCGAGGGGTTCTTCAGGTGCTCCTGCGTGCCGAGCGTGGTCTGCGTTCCGTAGGGATGGCCGGGATAGAGCTTGGCGCACAGAGCATAATATGCCTTTTCAAAATCGCGCGTCAGCGACATATTCTTCTCCTCATAGACGGCCTCAAGCTCAGTGTGGAAGCCGCGTATCACCATGTTGCGGAACCTGTCAGACTCTATCTTGAGCCAGTTCTCCACCTCGTTGGACGGTATGTCCTCCGTATAGCACGTCACGTCGGTGCTCGTGTAGGCGTTGCTGCCCTGCGCCCCGATGCTCGCCATGAGCTTGTCGTACTCATTCGGGATGAAATAACGGGCGGCAAGCTGCGACAGACTGTCTATCTCGTGGTAGCAACGGCGGCGTGCCTCCGGGTCGGTCAGCGTGCGGTAGTGCTCGTACTTGGCCTCTATGGCATCGAGCAGCGGCCGCTCCGAGGCGTAGTCGGTGGTTCCGAACGACTTTGTTCCCTTGAACATCAGGTGCTCAAGATAGTGTGCCAGGCCGGTGGTTTCGGCCGGGTCGTTGCGGCTTCCGGTGCGCACGGCTATGTAAGTCTGTACGCGCGGCTTCTCACTGTTCACTGTAAGGTAGACCTTCAGCCCGTTGTCGAGGGTGTATATGCGCGACTTCATGGGGTCGCCCTCCACGGACTTGTAGTCGTAATTGCCTCCCATGACGGCCACCATGGCCGCGGCGGCGAGGCTGGCTGTTGCCAACAATCTCAGTTTGTGCGTCATTTCCATTATATGTTTAAACCTTTCTATTCATTCCTATGCGCCCCACGCCAGTGCGGCGCGGGGCGAGACTCACACTACGTCCGTCACCTCCAGACTGTCAAGGAAGGCGTTCAGAGCCTCCTCCTCCACGTCGCCGAGGGCAAACTCGCGCTCCGCGTCGCGGCGGACCGCATCCAGCCAGTCTCTGCGGGCGGCATCACTGTCGGCCGCTATGCGCCGTATGTCGGCCTCGGTGAGCGTGTCCAAGCCATAGTAATCGAGCGCGAGGCGATACGTGTAGTTCCACTTGTAGCCCTCGTAAGCCGCGTCCATGGCTGCGAAACGGTCAGCTACGGCCTGCACATCGGCCACCTCTCCGCTGCGTATGTCGTCAGCGAGCCGCTCCACCTCTGTCTCCGGCACGGGCATCCCGCCAAGGTCTGTCCACCCGCCAGTGCCGACCGAGCTTTCGGGAAGCTCGCAATAATGGCCCGCAACGGCACGACCCAGATATATGCGCAAGGCCATGTCGTAGAGCGCGATGCCCTTGGCGAGCCACCTGTTCTTTATCAGGCAGCCGCCGCAGGCACACACGGCGTCCTCACCGCCCTGCTCCGCGCGGAGCGAAAGGAGAAGCCGCCGCCCATCGGCCACGGCGGCAACGACCACCGGAGAGAGCCAGTCGAAGTTGACGATGGTCTGCCGCCCTGCCCTCGGACGCATATCGCGCCGCTGCCACTTGCCCACGTCGCGGGCCGTGCCAACGGTCACAAGGTTGCGCCCGGGCACTATATAGGTGGCTCCGGCAGAGCCTATCACGTATGAGAAAGGCAGCCGCCGCGTGTCGGGATGGGTCTCCACCTTGCCCAAGCACACCGAGAACGCCCCGATGCGGGCGGGCAACAGCAGGTGGGCTCCACTGCCGGTCTTGCTCCCGCGGGCCAGAGTGCCGTGGTGGACAGGGCCGAGCTTGTAGGCGTGGTTGCTGAAGTTGGTGGCCGAGCCGGCGTTGAAGAACGAGTAACGGCCGCCTATGAGCAGCGTCGCCTTGTGGTGACTGACACTGAACGGGCCGCAAAACGCGGCGCAGGCCTCGCCGTTGTCCATGTACGAATTGGCAAAGAACAGGCTGCTCTCAGCCGAGAATCCGCGCCCGATGTGGCACGCCTCGCCCACAAAGCTGTTGTAGACCCGCGCGCCGGACACTATCGACGCGCCTGCCTGCACCACGGTATTCTCGCACACAACGTCGTTGCCAATGAACACGTCTGCATCGGCCGCCCCAATAATGGTGCAGTCGCAAAGACGCGACGCGCCGCTTATCTCGCAACCGTCGCCTATGACAACGTTGACAATCTCGCGCGTGTTGACAATCTTTACCCCATAGCCCACGGTGCCGCGCGGCGCGGCGTTGGCAGCCACGCAGGCCCGTATCATGGCGCGCAGCCGCCCCATCAGTTCGCGGTCGGCGGCATGGTCGACCATGAGCGCGGCCATCTGGGCGGTCAGTCCGGAATATATCACCACGTTGCCCGCCCCAGCCTCGTTGAGCACGGACACGGTGTTGCCCTCGCCGAAGGTGGCTCCCTCTGTGGAAACCATCTGCCCCACGCCGGCAATGTAGCAGTCGTCGCCTATGGTGTAGCGGCAGATGTGGGTGCCGATGTTCTCTATCAGGCAGTTGTCGCCTATGGAGACATCGCACAGCACGGCGTTGCGCAGCCCCGAGTGGCGGCTGAAGCCCTCGCAGACCTCGACCTGCTTGTCGAACAGCCCGAGGCTTACATCGCCGTGGAACGCCACACTATGTATATATGCCGGCGTGAAGTCTTCGGCCACGCTGATGCGTGTCCAGTCTTCGGCAGTGCATCCATGCCGTTCGAGAGTCTCTATTTCGTCAACAGTAAGTGAACGCATAAACATTTATAATTTGGAGTTTTGAGTTTCGAATTTTGAGTTGTCGCGCTGCGCGCGATGTGGAATTATTCAATCTTGAATTGATGGCGCAAACCCGTTTCGCAATCCGCAATTGTTTATTGGGCCGATAGCGCAAGTCCGTTCCGCAATTTGTAATTGTTTAATTCCACATCGCGCGCAGCGCGACAACTCAAAATTCAAAGCTCAAAACCCGTAACTCAAAGTTCGTAATTGTCGTATAGGAAGTCGTTGTACGGATATTTCTGCACGTGCAGCTCGCGCACCCTGCGGTACATCGCATCGCGCAGCTCGTCGATGTTCTGCCGCTCGCGGGCGGAGATGAATATGCAGTCGTCGCCGAGCCGCGCCATCCATGTGCGCTTCAGCTCGTCGAGCGTCACGTTCTCCCGGGTGGGCGGCGTCAGGTCGTCGGGCTCCTTGTCCACCCACCGGTAGGCATCCATCTTGTTGAACACAATCATCAAGGGCTTGTCGGCGCAGCCGAGGTCCTTCAGGGTGTTCTCCACGACGGTTATCTGCTCCTCGAAATCGGGGTGCGAAATGTCCACGACGTGCAGCAGCAGGTCGGCCTCGCGCACCTCGTCGAGCGTTGACTTGAACGAGTCCACGAGGTCTGTGGGCAGCTTGCGGATGAATCCCACGGTGTCTGCCAGCAGGAACGGCAGGTTGTCTATCACCATCTTGCGCACTGTGGTGTCGAGCGTGGCGAAGAGCTTGTTCTCGGCGAACACGTCGCTCTTGGCCAGAAGGTTCATCAGCGTCGACTTGCCCACGTTGGTGTATCCCACCAGTGCCACGCGGATGAGCCGCCCGCGGTTCTTGCGCTGGGTGGTCTTCTGCTTCTCTATCTCGGCCAGACGCTGCTTCAGCAGGGTGATGCGCTGCAGTATTATGCGGCGGTCCATCTCCAGCTGGGTCTCGCCCGGGCCGCGCAGACCCACGCTTCCCTTGCCGCCGCCCGAGCCCGAGCCTCCGCCCTGACGCTCCAGGTGGGTCCACAGGCGCTGCAGGCGGGGCAGCATGTAGCGGTGCTGGGCCAGCTCCACCTGCGTCTTGGCCTCGGCCGTCTGGGCGCGCATGGCGAAGATGTCGAGTATGAGCGATGTGCGGTCGAGTATCTTCACCTTCAGCTCCTTCTCGATGTTGCGCATCTGCTTGGCCGACAGCTCGTCGTCAAAGATGACCATCCCCACCTCGCGGTCGGCCTCGGCTTCGTCTTCTATGTACTTGCGTATCTCGGCCAGCTTGCCGCTTCCCACGTAGGTTATGGAGCTTGGGCCGTCCATCTTCTGCGTGAACCGCTTCACGGTCACGGCTCCCGCCGTGTCGGCAAGGAACTCCAGCTCGTCGAGATACTCCTTGGTCTTGGCCTCGTCCTGCCCCTTGGTTATCAAGCCCACGAGCACAGCGGTCTCCGCCTTTGCCTCGGATATTATGAATTCTTTCATCTGTAACAATCGTTTAAACGGCTACAAATTTAATAAATAGTGGCGAAACCGCCAAAGGTTTGCCGCCAGATGATGCCCCCGGAATGCCGAACCACCCCACCCTGCTGCCCGCAGGCGGGGTGGGCCGCGGTTAATCTAAGTAAAAGGCCAACTGCAATGCGCCCGCGAGACGCCGCAAAGGTAACCCCGTTGTGACCGACTTACCTCCGCGTGCCTTCTTGCGCGGACGGCCACAGATGGCTAAATTTGCACCGTGAAACCAAAGAACAAGATATAGAACAAAAGAAAAGGAGAAACGAACGATGAGAAAACTGATGACAGCCGCGCTCGGCCTGGTGGCCATGGCGGCAGCGGCGCAGGAGAAAGGCCGCATGGAAGTTCACGACATGGGCAGCTGGAAGCTGCACGTGTATTACTCGAACGACGTGATGAACGACGCGAGCTACATCGTGGAGGGCCGCGACTCGATAGTGACAATGGAGCAGCCGCTCTTCAAGGACAACGCCGCCGAGTTTGACGCTTACGCCGCCAAGACGGGCAAGCCGGTGGCCGCAAGGATAACAGACTACCACATGGGCGGCACCGCCGACCACGACGTGCTGATGGCCGAGGGCATGGGCGCGTTCTCCAAGGGGCCTGTATACGGCGGCATGATGCAGGGCTTCGCCAAGACTTTCGGCGACGCGATGGTGAGCCTGCCCACGGGCAAGGTGACCGAAGCGCCCTTCGGCTCCACCCGCGCCATAGTCGGAGTGACATTCAGCTTCAGCCACGGAGCCGCAACCGACTTCCCGGCAGCGAGCATTCTCATAGGCGGCAAGGCTTATCTGACGCACTGGGCACCGGCCAAAGCCCACCCGTCGCACCTGCAAATATCCTCGCCGCAGGCCATAGACGCCGAGATTGCCGAGGCCAAGCGGGCGCAGGAGTCGGGCGCGACGCTCTTCATAGGCAGCCACGGCGGCGCGGCCAAGGCCGACGCGGTGGCGTTCAAGACAGCATACCTTGGCAAGATGAAAGAGACCCTGGCCTCATCGCCCACGCCCGAAGCCTTCGTCGAGGCCATGAAGTCGGCCTACCCCGGACTGCCCGGCGAGGAAGGACTGCCCGAACTGGCCAAGGCGCTGTTTAAGAAGTAAAGGAATGGCTGTTTTGGAAGTTAAGGGAGCCATGGGAAGTTAGCTCCCTTAACTTCCAAAACATTCTTCCTTATCTTCAAGAAATGCCTCTCAAATTTCCCGCCTCTGTAAATTTTTCGCCATCGGGCGGCAAATTCGCCCGAAATGAAAGTGCAACGCCAACATACTGACTGTCAGATACTTAACCATAAAAACCACGAAACAAGACAGGATTCTGCCCACGCTTGAATCGCAAAACGGGTCGTTTCGTAATGTGAAACGACCCGTTTCTGCATACGAAAGGGCCTCCATCGCAGCACGAAACGGCACGTTCCGGAATGCCCTTAACACCCATTTCCGGCACATTTTGCCGCATACAGGTCAAAAAACACAGTAGGACGAGCCGCCAAGACCAGGAAAAACAGCACTCAAAAAACTTTTTAGCAGACCTGCGTCTGTCAATATTTCAGAAAGGCTTTCCGCCGTAACTTCCACCTGCCCCCACCCTGCCAGCCCGCAGACCTACAGGGTCAACGTCTCCTTTTGCCTCCACACACTTTTATTTTCCATACCGTTAAACCATTCTAACCGACAGCCGTCATACGTATGACAACATAAACAACCATTGATTAAAAACCCAAACCAAAACCCAAACGGATGAAACACATCTTGACAACGGCAGTGGCGGCGGCAATCTGCGCCACTGTCTGTGCGCAACCCCGATACGACATGGACAACATACAGCGCGAGCGGCTCGACCGCGGCGTGGTGGCCGTGAGGCAGGACGCAGGCCACGTGATTGTGAGCTGGCGCACGCTGTACACCGACAAGAAAGGCGAACCGTTCGACATCTACCGCAACGGCGTCAAGCTGAACACCAAGCCGCTCACCACGGGCGGCACATTCTTTGTGGACGACAAGCCGCTCAACACCGAAGCGACTTACGAAATACGCGGCGGCGGGCGCGACGGCAAATACACACTGACCGCCGACGCACCGGCGGGATACCTGCCAATAAAGCTGCAACGGCCCGAAGGCGGCATAACGCCCGACGGGCGCGAATATACATACTCGGCCAACGACGCGAGCGTGGGCGACGTGGACGGCGACGGACAGTACGAAATCATACTGAAGTGGAGCCCGTCGAATGAGCACGACAACGCCCACTCGGGCTTCACGGGCAACACCCTCTTCGACTGCTACCGCCTCGATGGCACACGCCTGTGGCGCATAGACATGGGGCCGAACATACGCAGCGGGGCGCACTACGTGCCGTTCATAGTCTACGACTTCGACGGTGACGGGCGCGCCGAGCTTATGGTCAAGACGGCCGACGGCACCATCGACGGCACCGGACGCGCCATAGGCGACGCCAAGGCCGACTGGCGCGAGGAGGTGAAGGAAGCAATGGCCAACTTCGACGCCAACCGCGAGGCCGCCAAGAAGGAACAGGCAGAGATGGAACAGAGGCGCAGGGAGTGGGAGCAGATGCACCGCGAAGGCCGCCGACCCGCACGCCGCAGGCCCAACAGGCAGCGCCGCAACCCGGGCTACAACGAGTGGAAGGCAGGCAGAATACTGTCGGGGCCGGAATACATCACCGTGTTCAACGGACTGACAGGAGCAGCGATGGCCTCTGCCGACTACATCCCAGCACGCGGCGACGTGCGCGACTGGGGCGACGACCGCGGCAACCGCTCGGAGCGCTACCTCGCCGCCATGGGCTACTTTGACGGACGGCACGCCAGCGCGGTGTTCTGCCGGGGATACTACGGACGGTCGGTCATAGCGGCATGGGACTGGGACGGCAAGGAACTGAAGAACCGGTGGACCTTTGACACCGACGACGAACGATGGCACGACTACGCCGGACAGGGCAACCACAACATACGAGTGGCCGACGTGGACGGCGACGGATGCGACGAGATAACATACGGCTCGATGGCTGTCGACCACGACGGCACGGGGCTGTACACCACGGGCATGGGCCACGGCGACGCCATGCACCTCACCGTGTTCGACCCCACGAGCGACCGACTGCAGCTGTGGGACTGCCACGAGAACCGCCGCGACGGCTCTGACCTGCGCGACGCAGCCACGGGCAAGGTGATATTCCAGATAAAAAGCAAGGACGACGTGGGACGCTGCATGGCCGCCGACATAGACCCGACCAACCCCGGACTGGAGATGTGGAGCTCCGACAGCCACGGCATACGCAACATAAAGGGAGAGCTGGTGACACCAAAACGCAGCGAGGAAGAGGAGAAAGCCGACCGCAAGAAGGCCGAAGAGGACGACACGGCACTCTTCCTGCGCGGCATGAGGCTGCCCACAAACTCGGCCGTATGGTGGGACGGCGACCTGCTGCGCGAGATGCTCGACCACAACCGCGTGTCCAAGTATGACTGGACCACGGGCGGCATGACGCTGATCAAGGAGTTCAGCGGATGCACGTTCAACAACGGAACGAAGTCCAACCCCTGCCTCAGCGCCGACATCCTGGGCGACTGGCGCGAGGAAGTGCTCGTGAGAACGACCGACAACAGCGAGCTGCGGCTCTACGTAACGACCATTCCGACAGACTATCGCGTCAACTGTCTCATGGAGGACATACCCTACCGCATCGGCGTGGCCACCCAGAACGTGGGCTACAACCAGCCGCCCCACACCGGCTTCTACCTCGGGCCGGACAAGTCGGCGGTGGATTTTCTGAAATAGAACCATCAGTGAGCATCACTGTCAAAGCAAAACCCAACAAGCAGTAACAAACAAAAAAACAAGTCCGCCCGCACGGTGCGTAACGCATAACCGTGCGGGCGGACTTTATAATGCTTGCGGCATACACATCCACCGCAAGCGCAGACTACTTGAACAAATACTTACGACCGTCACAGATGTAAAGGCCGCGCGATGGATGCTCAACCGCCACGCCATCGATTGTGTACCATACGCCAGGTTCTCCACCACCTACGTATGTACGGTCAATACCAGCGACAGAGCCAACAACGGTCTTTACCACATCGGCAATTTCTGTGGCAGGTAGCCTCAGGTAAGCCTGCTTCTCAAGCGGGTATGATGCCACAATTCTATGAAAGTCGGTCTGCCCGCCAACGGTCTGCAGCACATAATTATTGCATTGCACACCATCAGCCATCTCTGTCGCAGGAACCGAGGCCGCACCAACAACCGGCACAAGCAGGCTCTTGACGGCAACAGAATGACCGTCAACCACAGGCGCGCCCACAAGGCACTCCTCTCCTATCAGCACAACACCGGTATTAGCCGGAATGGTGTCTGTCTGCTCAAGGACAAGCACATCGGTCTGGGCGTCATATTCGGTGGCCACGTATGCTTTTATCATGTCCGAGTATGGCTTGACACTGCACGATTTATCGCTGCTGAAAGTCACCTTGCCGTCTGCCCCGACGAGTATCTGCACATACGGAGACGCCACCTGCACACTGTAAACGTAAATAGCTCCACCGTCGGAGTGGAAAACGAGGTCAACAGGTTCCTTGAGTGTCTCCTTGACGCGCCATACATTGATGACCTTGCCGCTCGACTTGCCGCCGCCACTCACCAACTCCAAGTACTCCTCACTGTCGGTAGTCAGTCCACGCTCGCCCTTTGCAGACTCGGTGACAATGGTCACTGTCTGCCCGGGCTTCACCTTGGGAACTTCCATGTACAGGTTGTCTGCATACAGGCAAATGTTGTTTCCCGGATTAACTATGATGCGGTTGCCTGTGCTGCACTTGAACAGCAGCCCCTTGGTTTCCGGGAACACATAGCCACCAGACGTGGCAAGCTCCTGCCATTCCGGCATTGCCGACGAATAACGGTATCCCAACTTCTGGAACGTGGGCCACTTGCTGTCGGCCTGCAACTTGGCAATAGTCTCCTCGCTCCATGCCGCCGAAAAATCCCAATGGCGCTCGGCGTCCACCTGCAGTGTGTCACTGGCACTTGGTTTATGGGGCTTGGACACTTCTATCTTGTTGCCGTCGACCAACTTAAGCTCCACCAACGTGTTGTACATCTGCTTGCCAAGGTACTCTGTCCACGCCGAATCGAAGTGCAACGCGTCCGAACGCAAACCGGCATCACTCATGTCTATATAGTAAACATTAGGCAATTCTGCGGCCACTTTCAGCTGCGCCTCCTCCACGCCTTTGCTGTACTGCTTGCTTTCATGCGACACAGTGCCGAATATGAAAGGCAATGTCTTATCCTTGTCACGGCCAGTCTTGGCATATATGGCGTTGCGCATATATGTTATCATGTCCTTGAAATTCTTGTAATAATGGTCGGGCAACTTGCGGTCACTCTCGCCCTGATGCCACATTATGGCCTTAACATCATACCCCTGCTGCAACTTAGAAAGGGTGATATCCACACAATCGGCAAACCCCTCGGTAAGTGACTTAGTGAGAGACTTGCCTGTATTGATGTCGCCGCGGTATGCGTTGTTATCCGCTATCCACTCCGCATCGGCACACCACACAGGTAAGTGCGCGTAAGTGGCGGCAGTATCAATAGCCGTTCCTCCGTAAGCGCATTTGATAGCGTAGAAATCAGACTGCAAAGCCTGCTCAATAAAATAATTGGTTATGTCGCAAAAAGCGAACCTTTTGTCGAACTTGAATTCACCAAAAGTGCCATCACTCGACGAAGTGACGTTTGTGTATCTTAGATATTCATACCCATCCTTGAGATAGGACGGCAACTTGTCCACGTATTCGCGGCCGTCGGCGTTCGACTGTCCGGCGGTAATGAACACCGACACAGGCTCCTGCGCATGAGCAACAAAAGCCGACGCAAACACAAAAAGCGAAAAAAAGGAAACACGATTAAAGCTCATGATAAAAAAATTAAAGAAAAAAGCAGGGCGGCAAGCCTACTTATAAGACTTGCCAAGCCCTGCCCCAAAAGACTAATTTATGATTTGTTTTTGTCCGTTCACAATGTAAACACCGGGAGCAAGCCCGTCGAGTGCACCATCGGCGGCCACGCCCGAGCGCAGCTTCACGCCGTCAACAGAATACACATCGACCTTAGAGCCATCGACAGAGATGCCTCCGATGCCATCGGTTGAAGCCACCAGGAGAATTCCCTCGCTGAGCAACGCCGTGTCGTCCCATTCTATCTGCTGTCCAGGACTCTCTGTCTTGATAATGAATGAGCCGCTTTGGGCACCCTCGCCTGTGAACACCTCTATCTTCTCTCCTGCCTGGAGGATGCGCTCCGGATTCACTTTCACAAGGATGGTATCGCCGTTATGGCTTACGTTACCTTGGAACTTGTACTTGTCATTGGTGCCGTTGCTAAGTGAGTTCACGCCAACCTTCACCTCAATGGTGCTGCCCTCGGCCAGCGTCACGGCACCGGTAGACTTCATTGTGCCATAAACCGTCTCGCTCCCGGCGGCGATCACGCCTCCCTTGTTCACCACAATGGTGCTCGCGCCGCCGCGTCCGGTGAGCCGGCCACCGGCATTCACCGTCACAGTTCCGGTGGTTATTGCTGACGGAGTGCTGCTGAATGGCTTGTTGTTAAGCTCCAACGCGCCCTCGGCCACCACTATATCAGAGGTGCTTGCCTCGTTGTTCAGCGTCCAAGTGCCTGCGCCATACTTGGTGACGCGGCTTGCGGCAAGCCGCCCTTCGTACTCGGTGCTCTCGTTGTTGAAGCCTACCTCGTAACTGTCGCGGCTGTTGCCAAGCGTGCAGTCATCCGCCGATGACTCCACAGAACCTATCCGCGTGGTGACGGCACGGGTGCCGCTGCCGTTTGACTGATAGTGGCTCACGATGCTGCCTGCATCGAGCACCATCCTCGTCTTGCTCATGTCGGTCACGTTGTCCTGCAGGCGGAAGTTGCCACCCTGCGCGGTCAGCGTGCCTTCAAACTGCGAGAAGTCGGCTCCGATGTCGTTGCGCACACCGTCGGACACAATGGTCAGATCGCCTGTACCGGCAAAACTGCCGTTGATTGCGCCGCGCGTCGTGCCCTTCACTGTGTTCTTCGTGCCTTCAACGACGGTCACTTTGTAGTTGAATATGGGTCGCGTTGAAGAGTTGTTCACGTCGAGCAGGTCAACCGTTCCGCCCGCCAGCACCATGGGCGAGCCGCTACGGCCAAACGTTGAGTTCCATGCGCCGGTGGCAACGATGCCCTGCTTCACTATGAGACCGGCAAATGGGTTCTCGCCTCCGTATGTGAAATTGAGCTGGCCGGGACCATCCTTGACGAGATAACCGTCGCCCTTGACAATGCCTTTGAGCGAAACAGTGCCGGAAGCAGAAGCCACATATACTGTCGAAGTGTCCGCAAGGGTGACAATATGGTCGGTGGCCATGTTGGTGGCGTCCACTTTCAGCGTGCCGCCATTGAGCTGCAGGTTGCCCTCTTCGGCTGTCGACGCGCCGAGCGCGCTGGCCTTGCCGCCATCGGCAAGGCTGGTCACGGTGAGCGTTCCCTCGTTGATTACGGTCTGGCCGGTATAGCTGTTGGCCGTCAGCTCCATGCGGACTTCGCCCTCTCCGTTCTTGACAAGGCCGCCTTCGCCGCCTATCGAGCCGCTGCCGGTGAACGTATAGGTGCCGCTGTCGAAGTCGAACGTAACGCCGTCTGCCGAAACATTGTCATCAACGGTGATGTTGCGGTTGCCCGACTCGTCGTTGAACACCACTGCATCTCCCGTAACGAAAGGCGTAGCCTCGCCTTCGGCCACAAAGTTCTCTGCCTTGTAGTCCCACAGGTTGCTCTCGTTTCCGGTCCATACCACGCCCTGCTGCGGTGCGCGGGTCTCATTGACGGTAAGCACAAGGCGGCTGCCGTCTACGCTTACGTCGCAGTTCACGCCCTCAAGACCGCGCACGGCGATGGCCGACGGGTCGGCAGTGAGCGTGCCGCTGCACTCTGCCAGCACGTAATCACCGGGCGCGAGCGTGCCGCCTACGGCATTGACGGTGATGGTGTTAGCGCCTTCAAGCGTGAGGTCGCCATTCACCTTTATCATAGAAGCCTGCCCTGCCGAGGCGCTCACCTCCACATATACGCTACCGGGAAGCGTGAGGCTCTTGCCGAATGTCATCACTCCATACACATTGTCGGCATTGCCCGGCATGATGCGGCAGCCCTCGTAGTTGAGAGCTTCCTCGAAGGCCACATCGCCATTGAGCGTACCCGTGCCGGACAGCGTGCCCTTGGCGCGAAGCTCCACGGGGCCGGCCACAGTGCCGTTGAGGCAGAGCGTGCCTTCGCTTATGACGGTGCGGCCCGTATAGGCAAGGTCGTTGGCAATGGTCACCGTGCCTTGCTGCGACTTCCACAGTTCCATCTCGCCGGCCAGTGTGCCTGTGCCGCCGAACGTATAGTCATGCCCCTTGGGGTTCATCAGGTAGACGGCAGAGGGGCGCAGCGTGCCGCTGAGCTGTATGGCCTGCGCGTTCTCGCCGCTGATGTCGAACACCACGCTTGCGCCGTCGGTGTAGTTGCGTGCCGAAGCCTGGTCGAACGACGTGAAACCCGAGCCCGACGCGCTCCACACAGAGCCGCCCTGCCAGCGCAGGTCTGTAAGCATGGTGGGCGGCAGAGGCGGATATGGCATATCGCCGCCGAGGTAGAAGCCCGTGCAGGGCATCTGGTAATAGCCGCGCGTGGTGCAGTCGAGACGGTAGTGCGGGTCTTCCTGCAACGTGTAGAAGCTGTAGTCGGTGGGGATATTGGTCGAGTAGCCCACCATTCCGGTGCTTGTCTCGGCGTTCTGCTTCATCAGTATCAGCTCCTCGCGCCAGTCGCCGGTCATGTCGCCCATAAAGGCGGGACGCACGGCTCCACCGGCATGCACTGCCCACTCGCTCTCGCGCGAGAACTGCACGAGGCGCGTGCCGTCATACTTGGATATCATCACGTTGGTGCCTCGGTTGCTGCCGCCGCTCGATGATATCAGCTCGCGCTGCAGGTCACCATCCCACCATGCGGCCTCAACCGGGTAGGCAGTCTCGCCTTCGCGTATAACATCGCCCTTGCAATCGTAGAGATTGCCCATGGTGGAGAAGATTTCATAGCCCTTGTGGGCTGGATCCACATCAATGCATCGGCCACGTCCCACGTCACCGATGGTGGGCAGATACCACTCCTTGATGTGTTCGCCGGTGGCCGCGTCGTAAAGCAGCTGCCCCATTAGGTTGCTCTGCTGTATGGCATATACCTCAAGACCTGGGCGGTCGGGGTCTATGTCGCTCACATCGAAGCGGTCGCCGTGCCCTATTCCGGGGCTCATCACCAGCCCCTTGGCCGAGTTCACGGCATATCCTCCCTCCATCACCTCGTCAATGCCGTCGCCGTCAACGTCGGCCACACGCATCTGGTGGAACTCGGCGGCCGGGGGATTGGCGCTCTTCATGGCCCAAGTGTAGGCGTGATGCCAGTTGGATGGCTGTCCGCCCGCCCAGTCAAACTTCCACTCGGTCACGTAATAGTGGTGGCCGGTCTCCTTGTTGCGGTTGTAACACTGCACGGCGAGCGACGGATGCACGCCGTCAAAGTAGGCAATGGCGAACTTGCCGCCCAAGAAGGCGTATTCCAAACCGTTGCTGTCATTGTAATAGTCGGCGCGATTGTCGCGGCTGTACTGGTCCTCTCCGTCGGTTATGGCGGCATAGTCTATCTCAGCGTGCGTCATCTCCTCGCCCGTTACCCCGTCTATTATAGATATGTAGAAAGGCGGATTGCGCTGTCCCTGCTTGGTGTAGTCGATGATGCCGTCGCCGTCGGTGTCGGCCGTGGCGCTGCCGCCCACGTAGCTTCCCCACGTGCCGGCCTCGGAATCCCAGAAGCGGGTGCCGTCGGAACTCTTGATGATGACCTCGCAACGGCCGTCGCAATTTATGTCGTATGCCACCACGAGGTCGTTCTGCCCGGCATCGATGTCAACGTTAGGTCCCACGTCAACCGTCCAGAGGCAACGGCCATCGAGCGAATAGGCCTGCAGTTTGTGGCTCGTGGTGGTGCAGCCGGGGTCGGCCGTGCCGGCCAGTCCGCAGTAACGGCGGTCGGCCAGTATGGCGTCATACTCCCCGTCGCCGTCGGTGTCCATGGGCCACGCGTACTTGAACTCATAGTTGTTGGGGTTGAGCAGCGTTGTCTCGAAGTCGATGTCGAAGAACACGTTGCCCCAGGCCTGCTGTTCGAACAGGAACGGCGCGCTCTTGTCGCCCTCCGCTCCGTCGGGCGACACCATGCTCACGGCCAGCTCAGAGCCGTATGGTATCGACGCGGTGGCCGCCTGGTAATTGGTCTTGAGGATTGGCTCGGAGTTCACCTTCGTGTAGTCCGACGCTCCCCGCGCCCTCATGTAGAGGTTGTAAGAGCAGTTCTCTGGCTCTTGCGCCAGCTTGCGCCACGACACGAGCACACTCTGCCCGCTGCCGTCGGTGACGGCCACCACCGACCGACCGAGCGGCTGCTGTATGCGCTGGGCATACATTTCTGACGGCAATACAGCTGCCATCAACATTCCGATAAACAGTTTTCTAATTGTCACTTATGGTTTTTAGTCATTGTCTTTTCTGTCGTTTCCAAGCCGGGTCAGTGCCTGCGGAAGACACCGCAGCCCCTCCGGCCAAACCAGCCGCACCGGGCTGGACTTTGTTTTTTGGCCTACATCACACCGTTGCCGCGCCCGCCTGTAACCATCTGATAATCAGTGGAGTTACAAAACGTGCCGTTTTGGCCTCTAAAACGTGCCGTTTCACCGCCTGAAACGGCACGTTTCGCAGCGCAAAACGGCACGTTTCGCAAGCCCAAACGGCAGGCTTTGATTTTTGACACACATCGCGGCGGCACACAGGCTGCCGCTTTTGCCTTTTGCAAAGGCCATGCAAGCGAGAGCGATGAGAGTTTGCTCTCAGATTGCCGGGCGCAGCTTGCCTTATGCAAAGGTAGCATTTTTGCAAACATGGCACGCCCCGACAAGGCAGAAAATCAATGCAAGCGTTTGCATAAACAAAGGCGGTGACAATATGCAGCCGCCTCAAGCACAGGCACGGCAGGCACGAAAACACGAAAAGCAATGCCACACCGGCATTGCCTTCCGCTATTTTCCATGAGAAAAACACATAACAGACGGTGAACCCTATGCCAGGCCTCACACAGACCCGGCGGCACACCCGGACGCTATTTCCCGCCCTTGCCGATGGCATCGGCCACGGCCTTGGCTATCACGCCCGCGCCCTTGGCCGTGGGGTGTATGCCGTCGCGCTGCATCATGTCCGACTTGGGGTCGATGAGCGGGTGCAGGTCGATGACCTCTATCTTGTTCTTCTTGGCCACCTTCGCTATGGCGGGGATTATTGATGCCACCACGACGGAGTCGCGAATCTGGTCGGGCTTGCCCGCCTTGGCCGATGTCTCTGAGCTTATGGGGTTGCAAAGGTAGATGGCAGGCTTGCCCGGCAGCGCCTTCAGCTCGTCTATCATCTGCTGCAGGTCGGCGGCAAACTCACTGCCATATTTGTCCCAATTGCATGGTTTGCTGTCGTTGGTGCCGAGCTTTACGACCACGATGTCCGGCGCGAAAGCCTTGGCCTCGGCCCATGCCTGCTCCTTCATGTATGGTCGGTCGCCGTGGTTGAGCAGCGTGCGAGCGCTCACCCCGAAGTTGCGCACGCAGTAACCGGAGCCGAGCAACCGCTGCAACTGAGCCGGATAGCCCTGCACGTCGGCCATGTCGATGCCGAAACCGTCGGTTATGCTGTTGCCCACGCAGGCCACACGGAGCGCGTCGGCCTTCGGTGCCTTGACACTCTTGAGCCACGCCTCAAGCTCGCCGAGCATCTGGTCGTGGTATGCGAACGACGTGCGGAAGCCGAAACCGTGGCCGCCCGAGGGATATATGTGCACGGCGGCGGGTATGCCCGCGCGGCGCAGGGCGGTGTAATAAGGCAGCCCGTTGGTGAGAGGCGGCACGGCACGGTCGTCGCCCGCCATGATGATGAGGGCGGGCGGAGTGCGGTGCTTGCCCACCTGCTTGTCGTTGGAGAACTCCCTCACGAGCTTCTCGTCGCGCCGGCCGTCGCCGAGGAAGTTCACGCACGAGCCTTTGTGCGTCACCCTTTCGTCCATCGAGATTACCGGATAGAACAGTATCTGGAAGTCGGGACGCGCATCAATCGGTGCGTGCGTGGCCGTGGTGGATGCCAGATGGCCGCCGGCCGAGAAGCCCATTATGCCGACATCGTAGGGATTCACGCCCCAGGCGGCGGCACTGTCGCGCACGGTGCGGATGGCGTTCTGCGCGTCAGACATGGGCAACGAGCGGTCGCCACCCGGCATACGGTACTTCAACACACAGAAGGCTATGCCCTGGCGGTTGAAATACTCGGCCCAGTCAGTGCCCTCGTTCTGCATTGACAGGTGCGAATAGCCTCCGCCCGGACAGTCCACGATGGCACGCCCCGTGGGGTTCTGCGGCAGGAACACCTGCAGGTTTGACGCCCCGTCGGGCGTGATGTTGACGGTCAGCTTGCGCGCCGTCTGTGCCTGCGCCGCCACACCGAGCAGCGCGAAGGCACACAATAGCAATGATTTCTTCATATCTTGTGTCTTGATTTTTATGCCTTGATTAAGCAGCTACGGCCAAAGACAGTGCAAACAGGCACAAAGAAAGCCCGCCTGCAAATCCCCATACGCAGCTTATCTCCTACAAAAATACAAACAAAAAGGTTAATGCCAATCCGCTTAACCACATTTAACAAAACGGGGAACGCTGAGCTTTGATGCACAATTCATACTGAAACAAATTGCGCAGGCTGCACCTTGCCATACAAACGGCAAGGCACTGCCTGCGCATTTTTCTCAATAAGGCATATCACAATAAGTGCCACCGCCCCCGCAGGCAGCTGTCACGCTGCCCCTGCCCAGCGTCTTTCAGAACTCATAGTCGCCCGAGCCGATCTGCCTCACGCTGCCGTCGGGCAGGTGAACCTCGGCGGTGGTGTTGGCGGGCAGGCTCACTCGCCAGACTATGCGGCCACCCTCGCGCCTCCAGTCGCTGCGTATGATGCCGTAGGGCGAGCGGTGGGAGGCCGAGACGCGGGTGAGACGGCTGATGGAGAAGTCGGGACGGAGCACCACGTGCTTGAACCCGGGGCGCGAAGGGTCGGGGCGTATGCCTGCCAAATGCTCATAGCACCACGGCAGGAGGTCGCCGAGCAGCATGACATGGTTGCCGCTGTTCATTGACGGGTTGGCCGTGTCGCCGTTCCACAGCTCCCAGATGGTGGTGGCACCGCGCCTCACCATATAGCCCCAACCTGGGTAAGTGTCGGTGGTGGCGAGGGCGTAGGCCACGTCGCCGCGCCCTATCTGCGACAGATAACGCATGAGCCACTGGATGCCGATGACCCCGGCACTGATGTGTGTGTCGTTCTTCCGGACTATGGTGTGCACCAGGCTGTCGGCCACCGACCGCTCCATACTGTCCGGCACGATGCCCATGGCCAGGGGCAGGAGGTTGGCCGTGACGGTGCCGTTGGCGTAGCGGCCGCCGAGCAGGAACGTGTCGTTGACGGCACGGAGCGTGACCGCGGCCTCGCTGGCGTAGTAGGCTGAGTCGGACGGACTGCCGACCATGGCGGCATAACGCTGCATGAGACGGCAGAGATAATAGTAATAGGTAGAGGAGATGAGCCGTCCGTCGGTCTGACGGGCCGGGTCCTTGCTGTGAACGAGCTTGGGCGACTCTGGCGGCACGCACCAGTCGCCATAGCGATCGTAGGGAACGAGGCCTCCGGAGTAGTTATCCCGGCGAATCATGTCGAGGAAACGCTTTATGGCGGGATAGCTCTCACGCATGGGGCGGAGGTCGCCGTACTGCCGGTACAGCATATCGCAGGCAAAGGGAAGGGCAGCGGGCCAGGTTATGTTGGTGTTGTATAGCCGCCAGTAGGCGGGCATCACGTCGCTGATGCGGCCGTCGGCGCGCTGGCCGTCGCGGATGTCGGCCACCCACTTGGCGTAGAGCGCGTGGTTGTCCATGAGATAGCTCTCGCCGAGACAGCCCGTGGTGCGGTCGCCGAGCCACGGCATACGCTCGTCGCGCTGCGGACAGTCGACAGGCATACCCTTGTAGTTGCTGCGCACTCCGCGCCGCGCGTTGGCCACGATGGCGTTGAGCAGGCTCGGCCCTCCGGCCTCGTAGGCGGCGAAGTCGGTGCCGGTGTCGTCCATGCTGTCGGCAATCAGCTCGCGCACAATGCCGCAACCGGTAGTGTCACTGATGCCGGTTATCTCGGCATAGCGGAAGCCGTAGTAGGTGAACTCTGGCGACCAGCGGCGCGGCCGGCCGTCGCTCACGTACCACGCCGTGGCCTCGGCCGCGCGCAGGTTGGCCACGTAGAGCGTGGAGTCGCCCGCCTCAAGCAGCTCGGCGTGGCGTATGCGGACGGTGTCGCCCGCGTTGCCGCGGAGCGATAGGCGCAGGCGGCCGGCGTTGTTTGTGCCGAAGTCAACTATAAAGCGGCGACCATAGCGGCGCACGGACACAGGCCGATCTTCGGCATAGACCGTCATGGGCGGGGCAAGCGCGCCGCGCATACGGCCGCCGGGCGCGCCAACCACCTCGGCACTGCGCCAGCGGCTGTCGTCATAGCCGGCCTCGACCCAGCCCGACAGTGAGCGGCGTGCGTCGAAAAGCTCGCCGTCGTACTCGTTGGCATAGCGTATAGGGCCGTCGGCACAGAACTTCCAAGACACGTCAGTGACCACGGTGTCGGCCGTGCCGTCACGGTATTCAACGATGATGTTGGCCAGCAGCTTGGGATATCCATAGGTGGTGCGCACGTTGGTCTGGTAGTTTTGCGTCTGCGCGAAGTAGTGGCCGGGAGCCAGGGCCACGCCCACGGCGTTGCGCCCCGTGGCGAGCAGTTGTGTGAGGTCGTAGGTGTCGTAGGCCACGGTCTTGGTATAGTCGGTGGGCAGGGGCGCGAGCACGTGGTCGCCAACGCGCCGCCCGTTGACCATCAGCACATAGTTGCCGAGGCCGGAGATGTGGATGGTGGCTCGGCTTACGGCTCCGCGCACAGTGAACTCGCGGCGCAGATGGCGCACGGCCATACGGCTGTGGCGGTCGGCGCGGTCGCCGGGCAGGAGTGTGTCGAGACCTATCCACGAGCCGCGCCACGCGGCGGGCGACATGAGACCGGTGGACCAGCGTGAGGCCGCGCTCCAGGCGGACTTGCCGCGACTGGTCTTGACGCGCACTTTCCAGTAGTAATCGCGGTTGGGACGGAGCTGGAGGCCACGCAGAGCCACCCACTGCGACGAGTCGGAGCGCACCCAGCCGCTCTCAAAGACATCTCCCTCGTTGCGGTCTATCCGCTCGCGCGACGAGGCTACTATTACACTATAAGCCGTCTGGACGACATTCCGCTCGGCCGACTCTATCTGCCAGCCGAAACGCGGCGACGGCTCGTCGAGCCCCATCGGGGCCACGCGCCCTTCTACGGTGAGCCTACTGAGGCTCACCTTGGCTGCCGAGGCGGCACAGGCTATGAGCACCGCGAGGGCAAGCGCAAAGGTTTTCTTGTTCATAAACACGGATTGAAGGTTGCTTGATTGGTTTGTCATTTCTGGCAGGTTCTATAAATTATGTCGAGGCGATTTTTGCATTTTAGCGAGTGGCAGTTTGCAAGTTGAAGAGGGAGTATAGCAGGCTATACGACCGATAAGACTTGGCAAAATGACACCGATAAAAGCAAAAAGCGACCGAAACCATTTATTGAACATACCATTGTTTGTAAAAATCAGAATTTATAGTACCTGCCTTTTATATGATTCTACTCTGCGACAAGGTCGGCACACGGCCTTCTCGTTTGCGGTTCACCACCGTCCGCCCGCTCTTCCTCCCCACTCAGACATCGCGTCAGCCAGGTACGGAACTTAGATTTTTGCTACGCGCCGAGCCGTCAACGTAGCCTCTGTAAGTCATTGATAATCAACGAGGTTACAAAACGTGCCGTTTTACAGTTTGAAACGGCACGTCTTGGCCGATGAAACGGCACGTTTCGGGATGCGAAACGGCACGTTTCGCAAGGCCAAACGGCAGACTGTGATTTTTGATACGGCAGCAGGCGGCATTCCGGTCGCCTCGACACGGTAGCCGCAAGTGCCGTCAGCGGGCGTGCTGCAGCACGAAACTCTCGGCCACAGGCAGGAATCGGTCGTGGCCGCGGGCGTTGAGATGGGCGGTGTCCTTGCCCCCTCCGCCTTGGAAATAGATGCTGCGGAAGCGGTCGCTGGCGGCATAGATGCCACTGCGGCGAGCCGCGTCGAACACGGGGATGCCGTAGTTGCCGCACACGCGAAGCATGGCGTCGACCACCTTCTGGCGGTTGCTGCCCTCGAAGTCCTTGCACACCCAAGGCGTGAAGAACAGTATCTGCGCCCGCGGATACTTCTCTATGAGGCCCGCGCACAGCTCGCCGAGCCGACGCTCGAACAAGTCGAGGCCGATGGAATCGAGCCGCGCGGCATCGTTGTGGCCACCTATCACAAGCACATAGTCGAGTGTGTCGGTCATGTCGGCATAACGCTTGTACATGCCCGTGCCCCACCGCTTGAGGTCAACGGATATGCAGTTGCCGTTGCGCCCGTAGTTGTGGTAGGTCATGCCGTGCTTGGCGGCCAGCTTGTAGTGCCACGTGTTCTCGATGGGTTCCCTGTGGTTGCGCACGTAGCTGTCGCCAATCACACCCATGCTCTTGCCCCTCAGCGGGTCGGCCGACTGCGCCGCGGCTGGGAGCAAAGCCCCGAAGGCCGCCACAAGTAACAGCACCCGGAGCGTGCTCAATCGTTTCATCATGTTGTATGTCATATCTGCTGTCATTGATTCTGCTGTGCGAAAGCGGTGGCGCAGGGCTTTAGGCACAACGGCAGAGGCGCGCCCTGCCCCAGGCCGTATCACTCCTTCTTGATCAGTTCGAACCTGTCTATGTCGGGAGTCCAGCCGTAGGGATAGCCCATCTCCACGGTATTGTTGCCCGGGCGAAGCGTCACGGGGATGGTCACCGTGGCGAGCTTGCCCTCTGCCTTCAGGTCATGGAGCGGCGTAGTATGGCCATTGACGCTAACGTGGAGGCGGCGATGGGCAGCCGGCACGTATGTTATGGTCAGGTCGTAAGTGCCGCCCGTGGTGCTGTAAACGTCGGCCCAACGGGCGATGTTCTCCTTGCGGCCACCCAGCCACGACACCACCATGCCCCCCGACGCATCGGGATTGGCGGCGTAGAGCACCTGGTGCTTCACCTTGCCGAGGGCGTCGAAACACGGCAGGTAGGCCCATTCGGCCTCAAACGTCACGGGGTCTGTGCGCCGCTCGCCCTCGGCGCGGAGCAGGCGGACGCTGCGGGCAGGCAGGTCGAGCACTATGCTGTCGCGCACGGCCTTCATGTCGGCGCGGCGAATCACGTCGCGCAGCTTCACCCGGCCGTCGAGTTCCAACAGCGACACGGGCACACGGAAATGGCAGACGGTGTCAGACGGATTGTACAACGCCACGGCGCGCACCCTGCCGCGCCGCCGCTCGATGTCCTTAACGAGCACATAGCCCTCGCCCTCGTGCTGTACGACATACGCCTGCAGCCCGAGCGGGTCTTGGTTCAGGGCAATAAGCTCGGGATTTGTTATCAGTGCGAGCGAGGAGGCGGGGATGGTCGTGAGGTCGCAGCCTATCATGAGCGGCGAGCTCATTATGCACCACATCCCGAAGTGCACCTCCTCTTCGTTGGGCTTCAGGCCGCGGCCAATCTCCAGCATATCCATGTCGTTGTAATGACCGCCGCCGCAATAGGCCGAGAGGTAAAGGTTGAGGCCGATGATGTTCTTTATCGACGACCAGCGCGGCCTTATGTCCGGACTGATGCGCCACGAGCGGGCAAAGTCGGCCGCCCACGTTCCGGGGAACGCCCAGCGGCAGATGTTTATCTCAACGTCTCCGCAGCCCTCGGCCTTGAACGCCTCGTATATCTCGGTATATCGCTGCCGCTCGTCCAAGTTCAGCTCCGTGCCGGCACCGCAATAGTCTATCTTGATGAAGTCGAAGCCCCAGCCCTTGAAGTAAAGGCGGGCATCATGCCGCTCGTGACCATAAAGTCCGGCCCAGAATCCGTTCGGATCGTCATCATAGCGCGACCCACAAGTGTGGCTGCCCGCGTCGGAATAGATGCCGGCCTTCAGCCCGAGCGAATGGATATAGTCGGCCACAGGCTTCACCCCGCGCGGGAAACGCTGCGGATGGGGGTGCATCATGCCCGTGCTGTCGCGATAGCCGAAAAAGCCGTCATCGATGTTTATGTACCTGTAGCCCGCGTCCTTGAGCCCGCTCTCCACCAGCGCGTCCGCCTGCCGCATGATGAGCGAGTCGCTGATATTCACATGATAGGTGTTCCACGAACTCCATCCCATGATGGGGGAAGGCATACCCTCTCCGGCTGAGCCGCCCACACCACCACCGACAGCCACCGGGGCAGCCGCAGCCACCGGACTGACCGCGCCGGCTGCAGAAGCCCAACCGGCATTACACACACAAGCCGAACGCGATGTCTGCCAATGAAACAGCCCAACAACAGCAAGGGCATGAATCATCCAAACTCTACAAGTCTTTGCCTTCATACTCTTCTTATTGAGTCTCATTATGTCTGATTTTACCAATTCTTGCAACCGCCAAACGGCAAACAAACTCCCAACCCCACACCACGCAGCAAGCAAGGCCGGAACTCTTCGCCGCGCAAACAACAGTTGCGTCATGCTGGCATAACGGATGCAAAATTATCACTTTCACTCCTAATGGCCAAAGGAAAAGCGCGCAAAATCACTGCAAACGCTTGCAATATGTGTACTGAACTCGGTTAGACTTTTTCCGATAAAGTATTTATCACCCATTTTTTTAGGCTCTTTTCGGCCGCTTTCTCTGCCGTCGCTCGTCACATGACCCATCATGTTCCTCTTCCGGCAAAGAAACAGTCTCGAAAACACCTCACAAAAATCGGACGTAAAAAGTTTAACCCCAATCGTCATTAGACCACCGGATGCTCATTCTTTATCTGTTTTTGGCTTCCCAAACGCCTCCTTCCTCTTGTCGGCATCTTGTCTGCCGCTTCGTCTCGACGCAGCCCGCTACGCCTCCGACAAAGGCGGCCACCAATCAGCATGGCGACAGAACGGAAAGCACAGACACAGACAGACATACATAAAAAAAACGAATCGCACGCAAAAACTCACGTGCGATTCGCATTAACACTTGCTATTAAAAAAAAACAGTTTTTGCTGTTCTATTTCATTGGCAAATACCAATTAGACTCATCTTCAAAATTCTTATCTGTCTTGTGAGCCAATTTCCGGGTAAGCCAACGCCCTCCGAAATTTGCGCCATAAGAAGCCGGGCTCGACTCATTTTTGTGGCGCGCAAGGCGCATCAAGTCCGAATAGCGAGTGCCTTCAAAAGCGAACTCCATTGCATATTCGTCACAGAGCAGATCTTCAACAGCGTTAATGAGCACTTTAAGAGAATCATCAGGGTCAGATGTAGCAGAGTTAAGGTTGAACATCTTGTCAATCTCTGCCACCTTACGAGCGACTTCCGTAGACATTTGATACATAGAGAACGTACCCTCTGTACCAGTCTGATCGCCACAGCCATGACGATGGATGCCATAGTTGCGTTCATCGGCAGTGGAACCACTGAAGATTGTAGCACCCTCGCCTGTGCAGAATGGATAGCGCGAAACCCAAAGCTCTTTGGTTGCATCCGTGATATACGTAGTGTCTGAAAGTAGAGACGTGGTTATGCCATCTTTCAATATGGCAAACGCAGCATCAGGATGCCCCATACGGTTGAATGCCTCGGCAAGGTGCAACCATACTGTTGTGCTGCGGAAAAGCCACACAACCGCATATTGATACAAGCGAAGGTATTTCGTTGTATCATTTGCCACATCCTCGCCATCTCGAGTCATAAATCTTGTATAAGCACGTTGATCGCCCAAAGCTACAGTACCCTTCACATTTTCCTGGCCAGGAAACGCTGATGTATAATAATACACGGAGCTATCAGCCAACTGGTTATACACGGAAGAAGGAACTATCTGCAGTTCGTCAAGATAACGACTGTCGGAACCTTCGCTGCCGCTGTAATAATAATCATAGCCAAAGAGGGAAGGGAGAACAGTGGTGACACCACGGAACTTGTCTGCTGCAAACGGTATTATCGTTATGGTTCCTGCCCCAGTAGCCTCAGTACTAAACTGTTCAAAATTATGCTGGAACCATTCGTTAGACCCTTGGACCATAGTCGGCGAGTAGTCGCTCGGCAAATTCATGTTGTATGCCTTGTTCATGTCTACAGACGAAAGCAGGTTGACAGCCACCACCCTATTTTGAAGGAGGTACTTAAAGTAATAATCAGCTGCCTCTGCATAACGCCCTGCCTCAAGATATAGTTCTCCTAGCATTACATCAACAGGTATGCAACATTGACCCAACCACATTCCGTCATAACCTGCCCAAGTGCCGTAAGGCCTCTCACATCCGCTAAAACGCCTAAGAGCCTGCTCCCCGTCATCGGCAAGACGAGCTACTATTTCATGGATGCCAAGCTCCTCAGAGTTGTCCGTTTCAATATCTGTCAAACTTTCCAAAGGACGAGTGAAGAACTTCACCTTGCCATAATTGCGCACGAGCTGCAAATAAGCCCATGCCCGGAAAGCCAACACTGCTGCATATTCATTGCGCACGACATTATAAGTTCCGTCAAGAATGGTTGTATCTCTGTGCGCAAGATAGTAATTGCAATTGTTAATTACGCGATAATATACGTATGCACTGTCATACTTGTTTGAAGTAGTGGCGCTGAAGTTGGCCAACTGCCGAATGTCCAGCTCTGTGTATGGAGTCACATCTGCCAAATCGCCACGCATCTCATTCTGCAACACATACGCGTCAACAGCCTGCTGGACAGCCTGCAATATGCCGGCAACAAAGTATAACGAGTCGCTCGCCTGATTCATTCCGGGCGTTTCGACTTCACGCCCACTGTCAACATCAAGCATATCGCTGCACGACGACACAAGAAGTGCCACCATCGCAACAACTGAAAATATTGTTTTCTTCATGTTTCTTTTTCCTTATAGATTTATCTTCAAACCGAAAGTAAACGCACGGCCTTGAGCCAAATTGCCGGCATCGATGCCCTGATACAAAGCTCCACGGCCAACACTGAACTCGGGGTCATTACCCAAATACTTGGTAAGAGTAAAGACATTGAGTGCCTCTGCCCACACCGTAAGGCCCTGCAGCCAGCTGAAGTTAACCGGGATGCGGTATGACAACTTGACGGTCTTGAGACGGAGATAACTGCCGTCCTCTATCCAACGGTCGCTGAAACGACTATTGCCCATAGGATCACCGTAGGCAATGCGGGGGATATCGGTAACATGACCCTCATAGCGCCAATGGTCTGTCATTGCCACCTGCTGGTTGTAAAAATTGCTACCCGAATTAAGAATCATGCGCTGATAGTTGAAAACATCGTTGCCCAAACTGTAATTGAAATTAAGACTTAGCGTAAAGTCCTTCCAACTCAAGTTAGCAAATATGTTTCCATATATATCCGGGTTGGGGTCTCCAATGACAGTACGGTCTTTCTCGTTAATCTCTCCATTACCGTCACGATCTATAAAATGCATATTGCCTGCCTTAAATTCCACTTCAGCACCGGTTTCATCGATCATGTACAAGTAGTCATGGCCTGTGCCTTCAGCAGCCTTGCGCGCAGCGGCATCATCAGCGAATACGCCGGCTGTCTCATAGCCATAGAACAGAGCTACAGGATTGCCCACAGATGTCAAAATATTCTCTTCGCCATATATCGAAGAGTAGAAATCACCTTCGGGAAGCGACTTGACCTCGTTCTTGTAATGGCCTACGCTCGCGCCAATCTCCACTGCCCAATCCTTTGCAACAACAGGCTTGCCGGAGAGCACAAACTCAAAGCCTGTATTCTGCAGTTCACCGCCATTGGTCCAATAAGAATTTATACCGGCAATAGGATCGGAGAACGACCTAAGCGTGAGCAAATCGGTAGTTTTGTGGATAAAATAGTCAAAGCCCAATACAAGGCGATTGTGAAGCATATTTGCCTGCAAACCAACATTGAACTTCTTCATCGTCTCACTCTTTATCTGGTCATTGCCGATATTCTTTAGCTGAAGTCCGGCTATGCCGTTGAACTTGACAACAGAATATACGGTACGCGCGGCATTGTTGTAGATGTCGTCATTTCCACTCATGTCATAACCGACATTAAGACGCAGATAATCGATTCCGGCTTTCTTTGGGAACCACTGCTCATTGGTAACAACCCAACCTGCTTGAACGCTGGGATAAATCTGCCAAGGCACTCCAAACATATCGAGCCCGTCGGCATTTTCGCCAAAGCGGCTGTTTGCCTCCCCAAGCAACGAGAGGGTAAGGAAATAGCGGTTTTTGTAATTGTAGTCTATATTCCCGTACCACTGTATCTGCTTCCACACATCATTTGCGCCATAGCCCTGTATGATATTGGCCGTATTGTTAGAGATCTGCGGGTTCTTATCGTCCTGACGGGTTGTGTACTGAGTGGAGATGCCATCGCCATCGTAAGAGAAATAGTTATAACGGAAACCCACGAAAGCGCTCAAAGTGTGCGCCCCAAATATATGAGAATAATTCACATGAGTATTGCTCAATATATTATTCTCGTTGGCGTAGTATGTGGAGAACTCGTTATAGACCGTGGCGACATCTGGAATGTTAAAACCTGCCACACCCTTGTTCGGCCTGTAATAACGCTGGTTGTTGCGGTTGAGCGTATAGCTGAAAGCCGTGGTTATGCTCCAATCACTACCCAATTTTAAGGTCGGTTCCACCATAACTTGGAAATAAGTATTCTCAAGATAGTTCTTGTTATCTCCATCAGCCTGCTGGAGGATGGCAACCGGGTTGGACAATGATGTCTCTGAGCCTACTTGCGAGAACATTTCGTCGGCCTCACTGAGCAAACTTGAAAAGCCACCAAGGAACTCGTTGTACTGGTACGGCGAAAGCAAAGGCGACTTTATATTGGCGAGGAAACCTATAGAAGTGGGCGTAGCAGCGTCAAAGTCCTCTTGGACACCATCGTCCTTCAAGTCATTCTGCATACGCGATATAGACACATTGAACTTCGTAGAAAGGTTCTTCAAAATATTAATGTCTGTGTTGAAACGAACATTCATACGATTGTAGCCAATGCCCTTGATAGTATTCTCACCATCCACATAGCCCACAGACAGATTGTACATACCAATATTATCGCCTCCCTGAACGTTGATGCTGTAATTCTGCGTCAAGGCGTTCTGATAGACTTCATCCTGCCAATCGGTGTTGTTGTGATACGTATGGTAATAATAACCGTTGGGGTCATCATTAAGGAAATAGAAGTCGGAAGCCGGAATGTCAAGGTTGGGCACTGTGCCAAGCATCTCAGTGGCATACAAACGATATTGGTTGCCATCCATAACAGTAGGCAACTTAGGAATAAGCGAAAGCCCAACGGAGATATTGGCATCGATACGGGTTGCCATACTATGGCCACGCTTGGTTTCAATAAGTATGACACCATTGCCACCACGCGACCCGTAAAGGGCTGTTGCGTTCTTGAGCACAGTGACCTTCTCAATGTCTACCGGCGAAATATTGCCAAGCATATTGAAGAAGTTGCCGGAATGAAGCACCGCACGATCACGCTGCATATCAAGCTCAACACCATCCACGATGATAAGAGGCTGTGAATTAGCATTGATCGAACTGAGGCCGCGTATATACATATCAGCACCTACGCCCAATGCTGCAGAACGCTGTGTGGTGCGCACGTCAGCAAGCATATTGTCCTCAATCTCAGAGTCAATGGTGTAATTCTCTACGGCAGAGGAGGTCAAACTACGCTTTGCCGTGATATTGGTACCGTCCTCATATAATGGGCGGTACTTATCATTGAGCATATAAATCACAAGCTCTGAACTGCCATCACCGACAGCAACCTGCTGCGAAGAAAACTCCGGAGCATACACATACAACGAGGTTGTAAATGTAGGCACCTTTATTTCAAAATGCCCCTTGTCATCTGTCATGGCTGTATAACGGGCATTTGACAATGCCTTGACCTGAATACCAGCCAAAGGCTTTTTGCTGGTCTCTTCAAGAACTGTTCCCTTGACAGTCATGAGTTCATACTTCTCAGCCTTGGGTCGCGGCGCACTTCCCACTGTTGTGGAATCTGCTCCCCCTGTCTCACCGTCCTGCGCAAACACAGGCATGGCCAAGCCTGCAAACAGGAGGTAGAACGCGCTACTCAGAAACGACATACGGATATTATATCTTATTTCAGTATTCATAATGCTTCATCTTCTTTTTTTAAATACTCATCATACTCAACCGGGCGCAATATCAATCTTGCGATACGCATCCTGTTTGTATATTTGGGTCGCTCGGAATATGTACGACTCACCTCAACATAAAGGCTTGGCATACATTCCCCATTCTCATCTATATTTACATAGGCATACGGGAAATTCACCTCACCAACAAAGAATGTATCAATCTTATTAAGATGGGCAGAGTCTGTAACCAAATCCTCGAACTCCACAGAAGGATTGCTCAAGGTTCCTATGTCGCCATCGGCAGACTCTGTATAATTGACACCAACATTGAACTTGAGCAACTGAGGCTCTGTAGTTACACTGCCTGTTATGCATTCCGGGACGAACACTATATATATATTATATCGTGTAGAACATATATTAGGCAAATAGAAATGCACCTTAGGATTGTTGTTTCCTCGCGGAATAACATCAATGTAAGAACTTATATAATCGCCCACTGCCGGATTGAAATTATTTGGAGCCACTGTCATAGTATTTATACCAGAAGTGTTTTGAGAATAAGGTCTCATGGTCGTTGAAAAGATGTTGGGATAAATCTCCGAACACCAGACATCCCATGGGAACAAAGCCAAAGAATCGACCCTGCGCACATAGCCATTGCTCACCTGCTCGGGGTCACCAATGGTTCTTGCCATGATTTGCTCGCCATTGGAGAGATAAACTCCAGTGGTTGTCACGAGAGTGTCACGCAACAAAGGATTATGCTCATCGGCACGCCCAACCTCGTCAAGCCAGAAATTATAAGAATTTGTGTGGCTCAACACAAGACTCGCGGCCATACACCAACGGGCAAGCGAATCCGAAAGATAAGCAGCATCGTAATCACCATTCTCAACAGATTTTGTCTGCCTTGTGCCAGCTGAACTATTGATGTTATAGTACGTCGTAACGTCAGCGTAATTGAAATAGCTCTTTATCTTATCATACGCCTTGGTATACGCATCGTCAGTAGGCACTATCATAGTGTAGAGACTGTCCTCGTTATCAAGCTTTGCGCGCATTTGCTCCATTATAACATTGCGCATCACCATGACAGAATCGCTATACGTCTGCTGTCCCAAAGAGTCTATAGGACCGACAACACTATTCTTCTCATCAAGGTACACATCTTCATATTTCTTCAAATACTGCGCAATAGAAGAGTCGGTGTCTGCATTGTCAAAAATATACTCATAAATATTCGGCATATACTGCACAGCACCGTCTGTAATATGGAGCGTTCCGTTCAAACTCGGGATATTAGACGTAACAATATCATTGCCGCCAAATGTACATCCCTCCAAATTCTGTAACGTAAACGACTTTTCATTCAACACATGAACACGCTCATCAACACTTGAAGACAACACAAAGTTATAGTCAGCCACATTACTTTTTATAAAGCGTTGCACCAACGTTGCACTGTCCATCTGATTGAATTCATCAAAATTGAATGTGCCGTTCTCAGGCGCCCATACTGTGTAAAAACGCGACTTGCTAAGTTCCTTATCATATCCACCCTTAGACAACAACCGAGCAAAATCCGATAGATTTTCACGCTCGGAAATGTTCTCCCACAGGGTCTTGTTGCTCCCAGCCCCACCGGTCTGGTAAGCCTCATTGTAATCGTCGAAATCGGTGCATGAGGCAGCGATCAATGCCGCCGCCATCATGCCGTATATGAATTTATTGCTTCTCATACTAATTTATATGCTATAAATGATGAATGTATCAATACATATCCTCAAGGTATTGTGCATTTGAGGCCACATTCACCGGGGTCAGTTCGATATAATCTATCTGGAACTTACGCTCGGTGTTGCCATCATCAAGTGCAGTCTTGAGCCTCAACCAATAATCCTGCTGTCTAAACTGGCGGGTATCAAGAATTTTGCGGTACTGATCCGAATGGAAGCGGATGACATAGCCACCCTGCTCGTTTTCACGACACACAGACAACGGACCGCGGAGATAACCGTGCATATGCATGACCTTGTCACTCTCTATGCCGCGGTCTTCATACGCCTCCGGATAATTGGCCTGGTCATCAAGAGGAACACACCCCATGCCCACAACCTGCGGATCTTGGAAATCACCCTGGCTAATGCGCATATCGACAGGCACTCCGAGCGGCTCCATGGAGCTAATCTCAGGCTCGGGGCCAATATAATACTGGAGCATAGTGCCATGCATCATACAGTCGAGATTTATGCGCAACTCGTATGTGCCATCCGGCACAGGCGGCAGCTTTATGGCGAAATCGAAGATGCCCATGCCCTGGAAAGAGTCACCCTTGTACAAAGAATACGCCTTGACTCCCGGGTCAGCAACTACGTTCATGTCAAGCTGTGTACTATTGCCATTGAATACCTTGATGTTGTCAAAGTAATCAATCGGGTAGCGAATACGCCCAGCATCCTTTCCGCTATTTAAAGCAGTGATCTCACTGACATAAGCGCCACGGAAGCCATTGTCCATTGTCTCGCCCAATATGGAAAGAGCATCAAAGCGCATACGCTCGTTGAGCACACCAAAAGGCACCTTGCCATCATAAAGCAATATGTCCTTGATAGGATATATATATCCATTGAGAGGCTGCTTGATAGAGTCAAGCTGGAGGCCCACACCCTCATAAACCACCTCATGCATGGAACTTGACCCCAATGACTCGGCTGCATCTGTCAACGTGTTGTTCCGTATATACCTATTAAGATAGGTTGTGTAACTTCCATTAGAAGTATTATACACTAACCAAGCCTTGATAAGCGTCTTGGGCAACATCGTCTCATAATAATCAAAAGCCTCGCCACGCCAACCGTTGCCGGTGTAAGTGTTCTTCTTGAAGGCCAGCACATTGGAATTGACAGCTGTTTTCAGAATATGATAGGCCACAAACATATGCACAACATTATTCTCTTTGGTGTATTCGTCTGACATATCCACTTCTATGTTGTTATTGCGGAAATAGTCATACCAACCTTCTGTCATGCTGCGTGTGCCTGTAGCGCACCTACCATACCACTCCTTGCACTTCTCCACAAGGTCATCAAAATCATAGATGCCATTGGCATTGAATACCGCATTTGTCTCAGCAAAGAGAGTGAAACCCTTCTTGCACTCTGTCGGGATATAGTAACCAGACTTCTCTGCCGGAGGAGTCGCCGACAAGGTTTTCATTTGGGTCTCAAGTTGCTTGTCAAGCCCAGTCTTCTCCAATGCTTCATAGAAAATGGAGAAATGAAGAGAATCAGACTTCAGCTCTTGTGCCACAAGCCTGTTGGAACGCGGTATGCACTTGTCAATGGCATGCACAATACCATTCACCACTTCGTTGTCACATAGATTACGATCTATAGGCGCACCGCCATTCACAAGAATATTGGTTCCACTACCCCCAGCAGAAATGTTACGGCCAAGCATTGTCATATAAGACGCACCTGCATTGGTAAGCATCTCTGTCGTAGTAACCTCTGTCTTGAGGAGATGATACATGGCAATGTCTGTACATAAGCTGTCCGTAAGACCCTCAAGAGAGTTCTCCGTGAGACCATTATGCAACAAATTGCCCTGCTCGTCTACACTCTCCTCGTCATTCCACAAACTATCTATGTACTCTATAATAGCATCGTTCTTGGGAGCGAAGCAAGTGTAGGTTCCGTAAGAACCGAGAATCCGATCCTGCCCGGAACGAGTCAGGATATAGTTAAAATTGCTGAACAGTGAGTCGTTATTGACAAGGAAGTCATTTACCGTCTCTCCTGTGAATGTAAAGCGGTTCGACTCATCCGGCTCGGCAGTACACGAGGACAGCGCCACGCACACAGGGAGAGCCAATGCCCCGACCACTTTCAGCACCGATTTTATATTAACCTTCATTTTGTTTACCTCTTTATTATTGTTTAACAATAGATTCACTTGTCTCATAAGCCGGATTCTGGTGAAGCAGATTGTTTACACGCATCTCGCTTTGCACCACCGGGAAATAGAGGAACGGCTCCGACTCCATAGCCATTTGAACATCTTCGCCCATGACATCGCCAAGGATAGCACTTGTTGCTGCGAAATTGGACAAATCGCCAATCTCGGCCATGGTAAGCTCAGGATGCAACAATGCAGCCTCACCACTGCTTGCCGAACGCAACTGACGATATGTGTACCTCATGAGATCGAACCAACGCTTCCCCTCGAAACACAACTCCCTCTGACGCTCATCAAGCACCAATGTCTCCATCGCTGCTTTTGACCTATATGACGTCCACAACAATGTATCAGTATTGTTGAAAGTGGTCTTGCCGAGAGAACGTTTGTTCACTGTGTTCACAATGGCAAAAGCCTTTTGCAAGTTTGGATCGGCATCATCAGAACACATCTGCACCATGGCCTCTGCCTTCATAAGCATCACGTCTGTAAGCCTGTAAAAAATCCAGTTCCGCGAGATATTATTATAACCGGGCGACACAAACGTAGCAACAGCACTCATCGAATTATCCATCGAGTTGCCAGTAGAAGACTTTGACACCAGTTTGTATAGCTGATATTGGTTAGCATCCGATGACCCAACGCCATAACACGTCTCATAATAACGGAAATCAAAACTTTGAAGGAAAAGATTTGAAGAACCGGTTCCTGAGAAGAGGTCGAGCGGAGCCATCATCAAGCCGTATGTACGAGACCTGTCATCATAGTTCCAATAGCAGTGGGCCAAGCCATTGTTTGAAACATTCTTACCGTCAAGCTGCAACTCAAAGATACTCTCTATAGAATTGCCATTACCAAAAATCTGGCTATAAGCATATTGGCCTGGATAGAGGGGATAACCATCATGGTCAATATTGCCACCAAACATACTTGGTCCCTGCATTGCATCCTCACTAAGATATTGTTCCTGTTTTGACGCAATGACGGCATCACAATAGTTAACGCACTCTTGATAATCAGCGGCATTACCTGTTATGGAAGCACGCCAAAGATAGACATCGGCAAGTATTGCATTTATGCCATCACGGTTTATGTATCCCACACGCCGCCAGTCAGTATAGCCGTTAGGGGCCAAAGGCGTCTGAAGCGCAGTCTTAAGATCTTCTATGCACTTATCAAGCACTGTAAGCGGAGCCTGCTGCGGAATCTCAAAGTTCTGACTACTATTAAACGAAGCGCCCTCCGTAACAGGAACATCCCTAAACGCACGCACAAGATAAAAATAGCACAAAGCCCGCAAAGCAAGCATCTGAGACTCATCAGTGCGCAATGTACCTTCAGTGTAAGAAGGGTCTATTGCCACTACTTGAGGTGCACGCTCCAACACAATATTACACTTATTGATCACAGAATAAATAGAGGCCCAATTGGCATATTGGTTCTCATAATCCATTGTGCCGACCTTTATTTCCTCCAAATCAGTACGCTTCCCATCATTGAAAAGCGTCGAGTTCACTTCAAGTTCGTCCGATCGGAAGTCTCCCCAAACGACAAACCGCTCGATATTGTTAGTGCTGGCCATCTCCTTATAAGCAGCAGCGACCATTGACGTGACATCATCCTTTGTCTTCCAGAAATCTTCAGAGACCGTCTTGTCGGTAGGAAGTACTACCGTATCAATACAGGAAGTCAAGAGGGCACCCGACAATAAAAACAGAATATATTTCTTCATAATTCAATACTCCTTATATCAACATTTTGATACCACATCGCTTAGAATCCTATATTAAGACCCACCGTGAATGACTTTGTCCTCGGTGTTTTTGAGTCATCTTCTGCATAACTCCAACCGTCTGCAGAATGCTCAGGATCCGTTCCGCTATACTTAGACCAACAGTAGAGGTTGTTGGCTGAGAGGTAGATTTTGAACTGGTTCAGACCCAACTTCTTGGTGAGTTTGGTCGGCATATTATATGTCAACTGAACATACTGGAATCGAACAAAAGAGGCATCCTCAACGTAACGGTCTGAGCCAAGCCAGTTGTAAGCAGTGTTGCTGCCATACATGGCACGCGGAATAGGCGTCACATCGCCATCCTTACGCCAACGGTAGTTCACAGAGGCACATTGGTTGTAAGCCTCTGACATATTCTCAAGGTTCATTCGTGCTGTGTTCACAACCTTGTTGCCAAAGCGGAAGTTAAAACTGGTACGGAGCGTCCACCTGTCATACTTTAACGTAAGACCGAAACCTCCATTGACTTTAGGCAGAGAGTTTCCTAAGTAAACAACATCGAGTTGGTTGATTTCACCATCATGGTTCACATCCTCATAAATGGCATCACCACCCTTGAACTCATAATTGACACCGGTATAATCGTAAACAATGTGCTTTGGCGTCCCATCTTCCTGCATAAGCACCTTACCATTAGCGTCTGTGGCCACGGGGAACGTCTCACCACGAGCCAGACGGTTGTTTATCTCGTCCTCAAACTGCGCAGCTGTCCATCCATTTTCAGCCTGCAGGTCAGTAAGATAATCATAAGAGTACTGATAAACGCCCTTGTAACGATAGCCATAGATGGATCCAAGCGGATTGCCTACTTGAGCGCGGTTCATGAATTTGCCGTTATTACTGGACCATTCAGTGTTGACAGAATTTAGCACACGCTCATCCATCTCTGTTATTTCGTTATAATTCTGCGATACGTTCACGTATGCGTCGGCAGAAAACTTGCCTATCTTTACGAAATCATTGAAATTGACATTAAGCTCCCATCCTTCATTGGTCATCGCTCCGACGTTAGCATACGCCAAGGTTGAATATCCGCTCGTTGAAGGTATTGGAACATTTTTCATGAGAAGGTCTGTCGTCTTCTTGTAATAGTACTCAACTTCCGCCTCAATCTTGTCATCAAACAGTCCGAGGTTGAAACCTAAGTTATAACTCGTTGTCGTCTCCCACTTCAAATCGTCAAGCTTAAGCTGTGTGATTGAGGTTGTAGGAGTACCAGAACCCTGACCGTATGCACCATCAGAAGTTGTATAAATCTCATAGAATAGAGACTCTGAGCTCGGAGCATTACCAACGATACCCCAACTCGGGCGGAATGCAAGCATAGAAACGACCTTACGCAACGGTTTCATAAACGGTTCGTCAATGATGTTCCAACGTCCTGAAACGCTGGGGAAGTATGCCCATTTGTTCTTAGGACCAAACTTTGAGTCGCCATCTGCACGCAATGTCACACCAAGTGAATAGCGGCTCTTGTAAGAGAAGTGACCGGTGTAGCTCCAGTTCTGCGAGCGCGACTCGCCTGTCGCACTTGCGGTTTTATAGTCCTTGGTATTTATCAACTCACCGCCCAAAGTCGGAATATCGATACCTGATGGAACCATCACACCTGATTCCTCAAGGTGACTATTCTTACCTGTCACCATCTGGTAACGTAACTTCATAGTTGCTGTCCAATCCTCGTTCTTGAAATAAGGAGTGAACACCAGGTCATTGGTAAAGGTGAAAGTCATCGAGTTGCTCTCGTAATTATAAGCACGGTTGTAATTGTCGTCATCCAACGTATATTTTCCGAGCTCAGCAGGCCAATAGCTCGGCTTGCTATTAGAGTATATGTCGAAATAGGCGCTACCGGTATATGTGAGGCGGCTCTTGCCCTCCTCTATGCCAAGAAGCTCATACTTAAGACGGAAATCCGGGTTGACACGGTAAACATTCTCCTTGGATGTTGCCAGATTGGCAATGGCAATGGGGTTACCAAGATCCCTGATTTTGTCAAGCTCTGAAGAAGACGGGTTGCGCGGAGCGTCACTGCGGTTCATTATATAGAACTCATCGGTGTCGGTGCCATCGGCCCGCTGACGGTAAATGCTCATGTTCGGAGATATGCGCTGTGCAATACCCAACAAATCACTGTAATTCTTATTGTTGTTTGTATAAGAGAACGAGAAGTTTGTTGTGAAAGTTATGCGGTCGCTCACGAAATAGTCAAGGGCCAAACGCGTCGTGAAACGGTTGAGCGTCTGCTTGATGATAGTTCCCGTCTGATGGTCGTATGCCGCAGATATGCGGAAATTGGCTTTCTCGCCACCACCCGTAAGGTTTACATTATAACTATGGCTCTGCCCGAACTGCGTTACGGCATCCACCCAGTCTGTGTTATTATTCCAGTTCTCATAGAGCGGCCATGCCTGGTTGTAATTCAGCTCATTGATGCCTGTTGTGGCGTCTTGTGCCTGCGTAGGGTTATAGAGAGCCTCTTTCATAAGCATGGTATAGCTGTCACCGTCAAGCAGTTCATATCCCTTGGGCTGCCAGCTTCCGGTAAACTTATATGAGAAATTCACACGAGTAGGACCGCGAGAACCACGCTTGGTCTTGATCTCAATGACACCATTGGCACCCTTTGAACCCCAAATAGCCGTTGATGCAGCATCCTTAAGCACCGTTATACTGGCAATATCCTCCACATTAACAGAAAGCAACGATGCATAATCCTCGTCTGTCGCGTTTTCCGGATCGAAGTCGGGTGCATCAAAGATCTGGTCATCTACCACAATGAGAGGGTTCTTGTTTCCATTGATAGAGGTTACACCGCGCAAACGCATCTGAGTTCCAGAGCCAAGGTTACCTGATCCGGCCACAATGTCCAGACCGGCAATCTTACCCTGCAATGCCTCGTCTGCGCTAGTGAACGAAAGTCCCTCAACATCTGACATATCCATAGTCTGCTGAGCCACAGAAACCTCGCGCTTGGGTATGGACAGGCCACCGGAATTTGCACGGCGACGCGAAGTCACAGTAACCTCCTTCACTGTGGTTTGCGAAGAACCAAGCTTGATTGGGAAATGCGTCTTTGCACCAATAGGTATAGAAACAGGCTTAGCTCCCACGTAAGAGATTGTAAGATGATTCTTGGTATTCTTCACAATCATAGAGAAATTGCCATTCACATCCGTGACGGCTGCTGTAACGATACGGTTGTTGGCATCCCGCTCAACAACGTTTGCCATCATCACCGGACCAAAATCGTCGGTGACAGTACCGGAGATGCGTGTTCCCTGCGCAAACGCAGTCTGCACCAAGGCCAGCAAGATGGCAGTGACCAATAATTTTATTTTTGGCATAATATTTATTTGTCTTTAAATAATAATCGCATCATAAGAATTATTCAACCGACACCAGCCCCTGGCTGTAATCCTGGTTGGAGTTATAGCTTAACGGTTCCGACAACTCATGCACAACAGCATAAGAAGATGCAGTGACATAGTTATTGGATGAAGCCCTGTTCTTCTCGAACTCCATATCGCGGGTCATCTCGTTGGTAAGCAATGCCGTATTAGAAGGATCTATCACTTTCTCCCCCTGTGCATCCTTTATGTATATCTTGCCACTGTTGTCCACACTCACTTCAAGAGTCCTGTTGATATAAGTCTCCTCGTCCACAAGGAACGTTGTGTAGTCTGTTGCTCCACTTTCAAAATTGCCAGAGGCAAAAACAGAATTAGAGTGGAAATGATAACGGATGAAATCGCGAACAGCCTTTATCATGGTGAACACCTTCTTCTTGGCATCGGCTTCTCCTTCTGTCGTAGCACCTGTGATATAAGGCTCTGCTATGCCATTTATCTCCTCCCATGTGGGCAGTCCATGCTCCACGGCAATCTTCATTGCGTCATTGTCCGGCGCATACAATGTATAATTATAGTTACTGAAGAACTTCACATTGTTGTCAAGACAGCGCAGCTGGTCTTCCTGGTTGGTGCTACCCTCGCCAGGGACAAAGAACGTACGGTACTGGTCAGCCATCACAATGCCCGTCTCCGGGTTTTTCTCAGACGAGATGCCGGCCCATTCGGCCACCTCCGCATCGAAGTCATTGCAAAGTTTGAAGAACTCACTGAAACGGTCGTTGCTCTCCAGGAACGAATACACACTACGCGTAGTGCCTTCCACAAGACGGTTCACAGCATACGAATTTCCGTTAGACTGCTCAAACACCTCTGTCACGGCTGGAGCCTCACGCCCCTCAACAAGCTGACCTCCGCCATATAAGCGTCCGTCGGCCAGATTGCCGCTTCCTTCAACCTTCACACCTGCGCCATTCTTGGTGAGATAATATCCAGGACGCAAAGTCTCACCCTCATCAAGCACAATAGTGTTCATCTGTATAAGCTCAGACAGCTGTGCTTTAACTATAGGCATATACGTGGTGGTTGAAGACGCCGACAGATCGAGTATACCTATTGAATCGAGGCCGCCACCCGCATTGCGTCTCCAACGCGAAGCGCCAATGCCAGCTCCACCCTGCGACATAGACACAGAGTTGTCTATATAATAATGTATATACTCCGGTGCGTTAGCATCGCGGCCAAGAGATGTCGGGTCGAGTATGTAATGATCAAATGCCTCCTTTGTTGGCAAGAACATCGCATAATTGGATGACGTTGACAACAGGTATGCATAGTAGTCAAGGCCAAGGGCATAGTTGTTATTAAAAGACACATTCTGTATAATCCAGTTGGTCATGCCCATTGTAGTACTTGAGTTGAACAATGCCGGAGCTGACACGACCTCGTATGCCTTTGGACCATAAACCTTGTTCATGACATAAATAACGCCATTGTTGGCAATCTTTACGTCATATCCGCCTCCGTCCTTTGTCTTCACGTCCGAGAGCGACAACCCCATGATGTCCTTTGCGTCATCGACCACCGAGCTGAACTTGCTGGGCACTGATGAAGCAAACGACGTATTCATAACGTTAGAAACAAGCTTCGAAAGGATGTTGAGCGGCACATCCTCAATATTGCTCATCACATTTTCCGGTAAGTTAGGCAATTTACCATAAGTCTCAAGCAATATGCTCGTGCTTGGGTTGTTTGTAAAATAATCTATCAATGCGTCATTTGTAGGCACGAACATGGCTGCGATATCTGCCAACTCCGGTGATGCAGTAGAGCCGCTTTGAGATACAGAAGCTATATAATATTCGTTCCAACCCGGATCGAACGTAAGCAGATAGTCATCAGCAAAGATACCTCCGCTTCTCGCGTCTCCACTGAACTTGGTGCTACCCTTCGATGATTTGCTGAGATAGCGCACCTCGTAAATAGAATCGGGATTATAGACACCGCTCATGTCGCCCACCGCCGACTGCTCTGCATACCAATCGTGGAACTGCTGAGTCACCTCCGCATTATAGACTGGCATGGCGAAACGGTCAAGCATATGGCTGAATATGGAAAGATTCGGATCGGTCTTTATCACCTGAGCCATGTTTCCGGGAGGCGTCACCACATCCTCGACCTGATGGATATATCCGTTCTGGCAGGTGACGTCCTGGGCAATAATCCTGTTGCCAAACACATACGCGTCATTGGCGTTCTCATAGCTGCCGCCGGATATTATGGAGAAGTCACTGTTATCACCCGTGGTCGTAATATTGTTCTTCAGCATATAGTTACGCGTGAAATGAACAAGCATAGGCCTTGTGGCATCGCTAACCACCGACACACCCTCATTGAAACGCGTCCAGAAAGGGTTATTCTCCCCGTAAGCATCGAGAGCTGACAGGAACGGATAAGTGGTCACTGTGTCAATGGTATTGAGCGACGTCGCGTGCTTCACTGCATTGCCCCTCACTACACCCTCATCCGAGCTGACATTGGAAAGCAGCTCCACGAGAATGGCATTATCAAGCATAGAGGAATAGAGGAGCATCTTTTTTTGAGAATTGGTCAGATCCTCGTATTTGCTAACACCCCACGTGTTATTCTGATAAAAGCGCTCAAAAGCCTCATCGTTGGCCGGGAACACTGTCTTACTTCCCGTCCTGTTGAGGGTCTCTGCATAACCAAGGTCATCGACAAGGCGCAGATAGTTTCTGAAAGTTCCCTGCAAGGCATTGCCTGAGCCAGGGTTACTCAGCGAACCGTAGATGCTCGTTCCAAGCCAATCGGGCTTGGTCTCTTCATCCACGAGCTCATTCTTGTCCACACAGGAAGACAGCATACCCATACAGACAAGCGAGATACAAAAGATGAGTTTCTTCATACTGCTTATTATAAATTTTATAAATTTAGTTATTGACAAATATTTGTTAATAATAGATGGAATCTAAATCTTAGTTATTGCACGGCACAAAGTTACAAGTTTTTTTGAATTGCAGAAAATAAAATGACATAAAATTTAAACTTAATTTGAAATATTACTGCAATATATCTACGTATATGTCATTTCATCTATTGCCAAATTGAAAATAATGTCAAATTGCGGATGGAGCCATATACAAACTCGTAAAAAAAACATGAAATAATTATTGCTGATATTTGCGATTCACCTGTTTATGATTCATTAATATAAAATAGCATGAACGTCCGCAGATTGCCAACCCCATGCGCACGTCCTACCTCTTTCCAAAGTCAATGCCAGCGAGCGGCAAGAGAGATTGCCCTCAATTGCCCGGGTGCAGCTTGGCATACACAAAGGAGAGGGGGGGGGACAAGCTGATGTACGATGTACAATGTGTTTGGACTTTGCTTGTGATATTATTCCACAAACCGCCCAGCGAGTGTGTATCAAAATGCACGCCTAATGGCCATAATCCCAGCCCTCTCTCAAAGGGCGAGAGCTGGGGAGAGGGTTAGGCAGACCTAAACACACATTTTGATACATCTCCGAGATGTGCGCTTTGAATTGACAATATGCGGACATTCATAAAGAGGCCTCTGCAAAACTCAAAAACGCACTGCTGAATATCAAAACGTCACGTTGTGAGGAATGGACTTTTGCAGAGGTCTCATAAAATCAAAACAGCGTCAAAGAGAAAAGCTGCTGCACAATGAGTTGGACACCAACAAAACATAATGGATCACAAATGCTTCTAAGTGGGAACCGCTCCCCTCACCCACCACTTGGGAGAAGGTTTGAGAGAGAGGGTGACATTAGACGTTCATGTCCCCACTGCCTATCTGCGCGACAATACAGTGGAATCCTTTTGTCCCCTAACGCGATTTTGGACGAAAAAAAACGGAAGCCCGAAAAAGCGATGAGCTTATTCGGAACTTCCGCCTATAGCAATAAGACAAGCCGGGAACGCCAGCCCGCACCCATCAATCACTTCAGCACCTTGCGTGTAACCACCTTGCCAGACGGCATAGTGGCCTTCATGATATACACACCTGTGCCCGGAGCTGAGATGCGCGCTCCTGCGAGGTTGTAATACTCCACGCTTACCGGAACTTCCTGAGTTGCCACATTATCTATTCCGTCTGTGCCGCTACCTTCGCCATAGTGGTATTCCATTTCCACTATCACGCACTGTTGCTCGCCTGTATTGGTGAACGTCAGCACATCCTCAACATCAGGCAGGCTGAAACTTACATGATCGGGGTTGTCAAAGTCCTTGTAGCAAGTCAATATCGTCGCAGTCTCCTCCGTGAACTTGGTTCCGCCCACTTCGGCCCAATAGTTAGGCCTATTTGGAGCCTCAAGGTTGGTGTAACTCCACAAAGTAAGTTTTGTCACCTTAGCGCCCTCCGGCAGTATGATTGTGTTCTGCGCGCCGTTGGAGCACTTGATGGTCTTCAAGGTCTTTTTCTCGCCCTTGTAGTCTATGGTTATCTTCTCTGCGCCAGAATATGTCTTGGAAAGGTTTCCTGTTATCGCCATTGAGAATCCTTCTGCCTCTGTGTCAACGTTACCCTCCAGCATATTTTTCACGCCACTGTTATCATACGATGCCGATGACATATTTTCCCACATCAACAACGATGTCAAAGTAATGCCATACTCCACATTGGCGTCCGTGAAGGCATCCATGGCAGCCAGCAGAGCAGCGTCTTCCTCAACGAGCCTTACAGAGTCACGCTCCGACGACGAGTTCAAGCTGCCATAATAGCCAGCAGCATCGTCAATGGCTGCCGAAAAAGCATCACGCCCATTAGGAAGTTTCTCATTGGCAAGAAGCTCTTTGGCCGCATTGATATCGTCGCCCAATTTCACATACTCGGCATTCAAGGCGCAATAATTGCTTATAGCCTTGCTCATATAAGGCATCTGAGCGTCAATCACTGCAAGATTCTCCAATGTGGCCTCCACATATTTGCCATATACTTGCTGCGAAATCGCGACAGAGTCACTCAGTATGCTCTTCCCAAAAATGTACCTGTCACTGGACAGCAACACATTGGCAGAGTCAATCATTTCACCAAGGGCATCGCGCGAGGCATCAAACCTGCTGGCCAGATAGAAATCCTCAACCTCTTCGTCTGTAACGCCCAGGATGCGTATGCCCACATTGTCAAAGCGGACCACACCGCCACCACTGACCTTGTTCAGACGGTCGTTGCCGGTAAACTTCGGCACAGCACCATGCCAGAAGCCTACCGTCTGCTCACCGCCCTCGGCCACGTCGAACACATGGAAATAGTTCTTGGCCATCCAAGTGGAAACACCGTCCATTGTCGCCGTGTCGCCGTTGACGAAGTAACCAAGCTTGGCCTGCTGGTTGTAGTAGTCCGGTATCTCATAGTTGGAGGTCTTGCCAGACCCGTTTCCGTAATACTGTATGGCCGACCCGCTGACCATGTATAGATACTTGCCTGCGGGCAGCGAGGCCGTTATATATTCTGAGCCGGCAGCAAGGCCCTTGTTAGCACCGACCTCTGCGAAGATGTGGTTCGTGGAGAGGTTGGACCACGGAGCGGAAACGCCCCAGTTGCCGCCCTCGTCCGTCCAGTCGTCAGCAGAGCCGTCGCCTGCGTCTTTCGTGGCGACGTCATTGTAGTCAAAGTAGTTGGAAGAGAAATACTTTGACACATCGGCAGAGAAAGCGTCGAGATATCCGGACAGCGCAGAGCCCTCACCGTAGACAAGTCCGTCGAGCGCACTGGCAAGGTCTTCTGGAGAGCCCATACTCTCCGGGTCATCGAGCATACCATTAAGTTCTGATATGGCATCATCTATCGGACCGTTGTCCACCTTGCCGGACAGCTCCGGAATGGAAGCCACCTCCTCCCTCAAATCTGTCAGGAACGATATGACATCCGATACATAACGGTCGTCGGCCACCTGAATAACCTCATAAACCCCGAAGTCAGCAAAGCTTTCGTGCAGAGGGATGTTGAAAAACTCGAAGTTAACGTATGCGGCAGTGTCCGAGCGATAGTAATAGTTCACTGTGAGCCACTCGCCTGCTTTCGTGTCAACCCATTCGGCAACGCTCGCACGGATTTTGTTCTTTTCTGTCTCATTGGGATAAGGGCAGGTGCCATCACTGTTTATGTACACGTCCTGGTAGTCATCGTTGCGGCCACCGCTACGGGCGTTGGATGTCTTGGCACCGGCCTGCGACCTCACCTTGTAGGTGAACACATACTGGCCTCCGGGCAGGTATACGCTCTGACGGAAGTTCGCGCTGTTAATGAGATTAGTTCCCATGGCCGACCCGGCAGCCATGGCCACCTGCATATAAGGACCGCCGTCGGGGCCGCCCTCAGAATAAACCTTAAGGGTGTCACCAAGTGTCGCCTCGTTCTTGCCAGCAAGGCTCGTCCAGCCCTCAAGGCCGTTGGAAAAGTCGCCGTTCACAAGCAGGTTCTCACCGCTCACAATCTGATATTTGCCACTGTGCGCATAAACGTAGTCGCCGCCATCGTAAGAATACGATGCAACGGACACGCCAAACAAGGCACACACCGTTAATAGTAAATGTTTTTTCATATATCCTATAGTTTTAAATAGTGAAATAATAGACTCCAAAGAATAAAATAAATCTCAGATTTAATAATATAGTTAAAATTGCATTGCAAACACATTATCCGAAGTGCAATCTCTGCACCACAATAAAAAATGCTGCGGCAAAAAGAATAAGAAGAAACCGTAACGCCTCAATACTATCATCCAAAAGGCATTACGCACACAACAAGAAGAAGAAAGAATAGGTGCTGTGCCGCAAAGCACAGCACCTATCGAGACTTTCAATATGCAACGCTGTTATTTAACAACGTACTTCTTGCCATTGATAATATAGATGCCCTTTGGCAGGCCATTCAGAGATGTTGCGTTAGAACGAACCTTCATACCGTTGAGGTTGTAAACATCGAACGTAGTATCAACAACTTCTACGTCATAGATGCCCTCAAGATAATCCTCCTCAGAGCCATAGTAATAAAGCACGGGAGAACCGAAGCAGATTATGTTCACCTGAACGTTAGTTCCTGCAAGAGGTATCTTCTCAAGGCCGACACGCATGAAGCCCGGGTTCTCAAGCTCAGTGGTTGACTGAAGATCGGTAACCGTAGTTGTAACGCTGAAGCGCTCCCACTCGCCAATCACCTGCTTTCCAGAACCATCGCCTGTTGTAATGACAGGAATAGAATCCTTGTTTGCGAACAGATATGTGCTCGTGTTGTTGCCTTCCTTAGAAGTCCACTTGGAGTTGTGAACAGCGCAATTTGCGAAGAACTCATAGACACCGGTCCTTGTTATTGCCACATCCTGCCAGATATACTTGTTGTCACTTGCAGTATTACCACGGTTGAACACAACGGCACGACCTTTATAGGTATCCATGTCTATGTCGCTTGCCTTCCATGCGGCCGTTCCTGAGCCACCATCAACCGACCAGCCGTTGGTGCCGTCAGTGAAGTCGTCATTTACAAGAGCCACATTGCCCGGTGACTGATAAGTGGAGTTGTCATAATAGAACTCCTGGATAGCATCTGCCAGCGCATCGTTTGCATTTACAAGAGTGGTGGAATCTGCCGCAGAACGGACGTCAGCAGCAACCATGCCTTTATATACACCCTCTGCTGTGGTAAGCGCGGTCTGCAATGTAGCGCGACCCTCAGGACGGCTGTCGTCTGCAACCAGGACTGTAGCCTCGGCAATGGTTCCGGCCAAAGTCACATACTCCTCGTTCTTGGTGTAGTAAGCGCGGATAGCGTCACGCATATAAGGCATCTGGCGGTCAACGATGTCTATGTTCTCCTGGGTTGCCTCCGTGTATGTGTCATAGATGGCCTGCGAAACCCTTATTGAGTCAGTAAGGGTCTGCTTGCCATATATGCGCTTGTCATACTTATCGTTCAGCACATTGTTTGCAGAGTCGATCATCACCTTGAGCGCGTTCTGCGAGGCAGCCAAAGTGTTCTCCAAGAAGAACTTGTTGATATCATCATCTGTCATACCAAGTATGCGCACAGTGACATTGTCATAACGCACACGGCCACCACCACTCACGCGGTTACGGTCGGCGGCACCGTTCCAGGCAGAATTGGCCTTACGATAAAAGCCTATGGTCTGCTCACCCGGCTCAGCAACGTCAAACAAATTATAATATGTCTTGGCATACACCGGAGAAATGTCCTTCATCTCCGTAGAGTCGCCATTGATGAAATAGCCTACACCTGAACGAGATGAATAATAATCTGGGATGTAATAATTGCTATTCTTACCAGTGCCATCTGCGTAATATTGAACAGCAGAACCCTTAACCATATACAAATACTTGCCAGCAGGCAACTGGGCAGAGATATACTCTGAGCCATCACCCAAACCGTAATTAGCGCCTATCTCAGCAAATATGTGATTGGTGGCAATGTTTGTCCACGCTTCACCCACGCCCCAACGGCCGCCGCTCTCAGTCCATCCCTCGGCAGCGCCTTTGTTGGCACCCTTTACAGTGGCATTGTCAAAATTGAAGTAGTCTGCAGAGAAATAGCCAGAAACGTCTGCGGAGATAGTATTGAGGTACTCGCTAAGAGCAGAGCCCTCGTTTCCGCCGATTATGGCTTCTATCATTTCCAACAGGCTCTCGTTGTCCATATCACCCAGTGCCTCGGGAGTGTTTACGCCCTTCAGCTCCTCAAGAGGATCTGCCAAATATTCAGCTGCGTCGGGGAATGTCTCGGTGTCATTGATGATGGACTCCAAAGTGCTTATGGCATCTTCGAGATAGCGCGAGTCAGCGCAATTGACAACCTCGTAGACACCGAAGTCGGCAAAGCAGTCGTACTGCTCCAGATTGAAGAACTCCAAGTTCAGGAAAGCGGTGCTGTCGGCATGATAGAGATAATTTACAGTCTGCCACTCGCCGGCCTTGAACGTGGTGTACTCGGCAATGCTGCCACGCACCAAGTTATCCTCTGTCTCGACAGGATAAGGGCAAGTGCCGTCGCGGTTGATATAAGCATCCTGATAGTTAGCGTTACGGCTGAAGCGTGTGTTGCTGCTCACGCCGTCGTTCATCAGCTTAGCCTTGTAAGTGATGAGATAGGTAGCGCCCTCTTCCAGTGCGATGCTCCTGCGGAAGTTGGCCGTCAGAGAAAAGCTTGTGCTCTTGATACCATCGTTAAGTGCTATCTGGAGGTAAGGCATACCCTCCTCGGGGCTGTTGGCATCAGTGTAAATCTTCAGTGTGTCACCGTTGGCCGGATCGCCACCCAAGTTGGTCCAACCCTCCAAGCCATTGGAGAAATCACCGTTGGCGAGCTTGTTCTCACCGGTAGTAACGCGACACGCCCCGGTGTTGGTAAGCACCACATCGCCAGCCTCAAACGCAGCGAGAGAAGGTGATGCCATACCCACAAGGCCTGCCATCATTAGTAGAAATCGATTCTTCATAATGTTATTAATTTTGTTAAGTAATAAGTAATGCGATGTTTATAGTAATCGGTATAATTCCAGCTTCAACGCTGCAAAGATAAAGAAAAAAAAAGAAAAACGTATCACTTACACTTGATTTATTTTTTGCCACAAAACACAATTTGATTTTATTTAACAAAAAGAGCTGATGCCCGCATTATGCCAAGCTCTCTCGAAAGGCGTTCCGCCAGTTCCCTCCTATGCCAAAGAAGGGGCGGGGGTGGTACTGCCGGAAGCGCATTTCTGCAACTCCGCCACAGACATAAAGAAAGCCGGCTCATGCGCAAACGCACACGAGCCGGCTTTACGGAATGCGGAACATTGCGAACCGCAAAAGAATATTACTTCACTACATATTTCTTGCCATTCACGATGTAGATTCCCTTAGGCAGTCCCTCAAGCGAGTTAACACCTGAACGAACCTTCATACCGCTAAGGTTGTAAACATCGAATGTGGTATCGACAACCTCAACATCATGCACACCGGTAAGATACTCTTCCCATGAGCCATAATAGTACAGCTTGGGCTGAACGAAGTATATCATGTTAACCTTTATGCTGGTGCCGTCGAGCAGCGGATGCTTCTCCAATCCCACGCGCAGGAAGCCGGGGTTGGCCAGGCAGTCGGAGCCGAGGCTCGAAACGTTGGTGGTTATGTTGAACTTGTCAAACGAGCCGCAAACCTGCCCACCTTCGCCTGGGCCGAGTGTGATGACCTGCATTGAGTCCTCATTGGCGAAGAGGTAAGTGCTCGTGGTCTGCTCAAGGTCGCTCCAACTTGAGTGATGGACAGCAAGGATGACCTGGAAGTCGTATGCGCCGGTCTTGGTTATGGCAACATCCTGCCATACAGACTTGTTGTCGGATGCGCCAGAGCCGCGGTTGTAGTATATACCCGGGAGCTTGCCGAACGTCTTTGTGTCGATTGCGCTTGATGCCTTCCATGCACCATTGCCACCTACGCCGTCAACGGTCCACCCATTCGTTCCGTCTGTGAATTCGGCGTTGACCAGCTGCACATCGGCCGGGGTATTGTATGTGGCATTGGCATAATAGAACTCCTGGACTGCCACCATGAGCGTAGAGTCGGTCTTGACGAGTGTGAGCGAGTCGCGGGTTGAGGCTGTCTGGGCGTTGTAATACGTCTCGGCGGGCGTTATGGCTGCGTTGAGCGCATCGCGGCCGTTGGGGCGTTGCTCATCGGCAACAAGGCTCTTGGCCAATGCAATGTCATCGCCCAGCTGAACGTACTCGGCGTTGATGGTGTAGTAGGCATTGATGGCGTTACGCATGAACGGCATCTGCTTGTCGAGTATGTCTATGCACTCCTGGGTGGCCTCCGTGTTCTGATCGTAAACGGCCTGCGACACGGCTATGGAGTCGCGGAGCACGTCCTTGCCGAACAAGTACCGGCTGTCTTCAACCACCGTCTTGGCAGAATCGATCATGACCTTGAGGGCATTCTGAGACTCTGCGAGGCTTTGGTTGAGGAAGAACTGCTTAACATCTGCATCTGTAATGCCGAGAATGCGTATGGCCATATTGTCAAAGCGCACACGGCCGCCACCACTGGTTCTGGCACGGTCTGCACCATTAGCCTTGTCGCTCTCGTAGCGCCAGAAGCCTACGGTCTGCTCGCCGTCCTCAGCCACGTTGAACACATTCCAGTATGTCTTGGCATAAGACGGGGATATGTTCTCCATCTCTACGGAATCGGCATTGATGAAGAATCCGACTCCCTTGCGCGAGGTGTTGTAATCGGGAATGCTGCCACTGGGATAAAACTGCATGGCAGAGCCCTTCACCATATAGAAATACTGTCCCTTGGGGAGCAAGGCCGAGATGTACTCCGAGCCGGCATCGAGCGTATAGCTGGAATTGATTTCGGCAAAGATATGGTTGGTTGTAAGGTTGGCCCAAGGAGCGCTTACACCCCAGCGACCACCGGTTACAGACCAGTCGTCGGCTGCGCCCTTGTTGACACCTTTCACTTCCGCATCGTTGAAGTTGAAATAGCTCTCAGAGAAATAAGAAGACACATCGGCAGATATCGAGTTCAGATATTCCATGAGCGGTCCGTCCTCGCCCATGATACCCTCAACGACATCGTTGAGATCGGTCGGGCCCATGAAGCCATACTGATCGGGAGTGTTGTATGAAACCAACTCTGCAAGACCGCCTTCGAGTGCCTCTGCTGCGCCGGGGAAATGCTCTGTGTCCTTGATTATGGACTGCAATGTGCTGATGGCGTCCTCAAGATAGCGGGCATCGCCACACTCCTCGGCAGGGTAAACTCCAAAGTCTGCGAAACAGTCATACTGCTGCAGATTGTACAACTCGAAGTTAACGTATGCGGCCGTGTCGGTCTTGTAGTAATAGTTCACGGTCTTCCATTCTCCGGCATTGAAGTAATTGTACTCGGAAATGCTGCCACGTATCTTGTTGTCCTCATCTTCATTGGGATAAGGGCACTCACCGTCACGATTGATGTACACATCCTGGTAATTGTCATTGCGACTGCCACGGCTTGCGCTGTTCACGCCACTGGTCATCAGCTTTGCCTTATATGTAATAAGGTATGCTCCAGGCTCAAGGTGGTAGCTACGACGGAAGTTTGATGTCTGAATGTAGTTAGACCCCTTCACACCATCGCTCAAGGCAATCTGTATGTAGGGCATACCTTCCTCCGGGCTGTACTCATCTGTGTACACCTTGATAGAATCGCTATTGATAGGTTTCAGGGTAAGGTTTGTCCACCCGTCCAAACCATTTGAGAAATCGCCATTGGTGAGCAAGTTCTCACCGATGACGCGGCAAGTGGTCGTGTTGGTCTGGATGACGTCTCCATCCGTGTAACCGGCGTATGAAGACGATGCCACGCCGACAAGACCTGCCATCATTAGTAAAAATTGTTTTTTCATACAGTTAATGATTAAATGATTAATAATTCACTTTATAGTTTTCGGCTATCAGATGACATTTCGCATCACCATATTACCTAACAAAACATCCACACTACGCAGGGCTTCCACGCTACGCCGTACCGAAATTCGAAAGACACACATGAAGGGAATTACGCATTCCGAGCCGGCATCTCTGGCAAAAACGCCCAACGCATTAGTTTTCAATCGCAAAATTAGGGAAACTACTATATATAGGCAAGGGAAAAGCACACAAAAAGAATGCAAACGTTTGCAATGACACGCGAAGCCACAGACAAAAGGGTGTGCCAAAAAGGTGTTAACGGGAATTATCCGGAGTCAGACGACCTATCGGTTAACTCCTTTCAACTACATTCTGACACAGCCCCCTGGGGAGAGGGCTTGCAGACCTAAACACACATTTCGGCACACCTACTTAGTCCACCGGATGCTCATTCTTTGTCTGTGTTCGGCTTTCCAATTACCGATTTGGATTAAACCCAAATCGGCAATTAGAAAGTCAGGAATATATTTCTTGTTACTTTTCAGGCTTTCCAAGTGCTTTCGCCCTGCCAGCGGCATCTTGTCTGCCGCTTTGTCTCGACGTAGCCCGCTACGCCTTCGACAAAGGCGACTGCCAATCTGCACGCCGGCAAGACGAAAGCACTTTGGACT
>CALUHC010000020.1 GCA_944320355.1 uncultured Prevotella sp.
CTGTACCGTCGCCGCTCAACGCACCGTTGGCAAGCAGAAAGCCCGCCATACCATTGGCAGACAGTTTGGAAACGATGTTCAGAATCCATCCATAGTTGGCGTTACTTGTAGGCGGAACTTCATACCCATACCAACGCGGGTCGTTGGTCAGTTCGTTTTCTGCCCGCCATGCCTTCTGGTTGAAAGGCGGATTTGCCATGATGAAGTCTGCTTTCAAGTCCTTGTGCTGGTCGTCATGGAACGTATCGGCAGCACGTTCACCTAAATTGCAGGCAATGCCGCGGATGGCAAGATTCATCTTCGCCAGTTTATACGTGGTGTTGGTGTATTCTTGTCCATATACGGAAATGTCTTTCTTGTTGCCGTGGTGCGCTTCTATGAATTTCATGCTCTGCACGAACATACCGCCGGAGCCGCAACAAGGATCATAAATCTTGCCCCGGTAAGGCTGTATCATTTCCGCTATCAGGTTGACTATCGTCTTGGGGGTATAATACTCCCCTTTGCCTTTTCCTTCGGCTATGGCAAACTTGCCCAAGAAATATTCATATACACGACCTCTCAAGTCGTGTTCCTTGTCTTTCTGCGTATCTATCTTCCCGATAACGTCCAGCAGGCTTGCCAATTTGGTGCGGTCAAGCCCTAATCCTGAATAATAATTGCTCGGCAAAGCTCCTTTCAGTGTCGGGTTGTCTTTCTCAACCTGAGCCAAAGCTGCATCTATCTTGATGGCGATGTCGTTCTGTTTGGCATTTTCCATCAAATAGTCCCAGCGGCTTATCTCGTTTAAGTAGAAAACATTCTTGGCATTATAAAACACAGGCTGTTCAACAAACGCTTCTTTGCCGTCTGCCATCAACTCGGTGCGGCGTTCCACAAAGCGGTCGCAGGCATATTTCAGGAATATCAGACTCAATACCACATGCTTGTATTCCGAAGGTTCAACTGCCCCGCGTAATTTATTCGCCGAATCCCAAAGGGTTTCCTCTATGCTCTTTTCTTTCTGCTGTTTCTTTGCCATGACCTTATTCTCCTATCCCGTTATTAATCAATCTTCTCGCATCCACATTCAACACGGATGCTATCTTCATCAACACCTCCAATGAGGGTTGGGTCGCGTTGGAACACCAGCGCGAAACGGTCGCCTCGCTCTTTCCTAACTGGCCAGCCAGCCATTTCCCGTTTTTCCCTTGTCCTACCAATACTATTTTTAGCCGATTCATCTTTTCTGTTCCCATATTAAAACGTATTGCATACGTGCAATAATATTACCAACGTCCCCATGAACCTCTCCCGAACTCACACATCATTGTTTTCCCCTGCTCTTCCATCCATCGGCATATTGCCGGCCGCTTTGCCTTGACGTAGCCCGCCAGGCCTTCGGCAAAGGCCGCTACCAGCCAGCACGGCAACAGGATGGAGCCATTCCGGACAATACGATTTGTGGCTAAACGATAGGCAGCGACATTCCCATTATCTTCTGGTAGACATCGAGGGCGTAGACATCGGTCATGCCGCTGATGTAGTCGATGACTGCCATGAGGCGCGTCTCAAGGTCGGGCGACGATATGTCGTACTGACTGCTGACGCGGCAGATGAGCTGGCGCGAATAGTAACGGTCTGGATGGAGCGCGGCGTCGACCATCTGCTCCATCAGCGTGGCCATGATCTTGTAGCCCGACAGTTCCACGTCGAGCACCGGCTTGCTGCGGTATATGCGCTCGCGCGACAGTTCGGCGCAGTGACGGTAGGCGCTGCGCAACGGCTCGCCCATGGCCGCGACGAGGCTGCCTGAGAACCTGCCGGCAAGTATCTCCTCCTCATTGTCCACGAACACGCGCACGCACTCTGCCTCCAGGCGGCCTATGGCGCAGGCGCGGAGATAGACCACCCGCTCGTTGTCGTCGGTAAGTCCCTCGTCCTTCATGCGCCGGCGCAGGCGCTGCTGCGTCTCGCTGTCGAAGAACCCGAGCAGCAGACGCTCGGTCTCGTCGTATGAAAGAATCTTCAGCTTGTGCGAATCCTCGATGTCCATTATCTCGTAGCAAATATCGTCGGCGGCCTCGACGAGGTAGACCAACGGGTGGCGGGCATAGCGCGGCGGCTCGCCGGGAGCCGAGAGGCGCAATATGCCCATGTCGGCGGCTATGCGCTCGTAGACCTCCTGCTCGGTGGCAAAGAAGCCGAACTTGCCCTTGTCGCCCGCCAGGAGCGAGGAATAGGGATACTTGACTATGGCGGCGAGCGTGGGGTATGTCATCACGAAGCCGCCCGGACGGCGACCGCAGAAGCGGTGCGTGAGCAGCCTGAAGGCGTTGGCATTGCCCTCAAAGTGGGTGATGTCGCTCCAGAACGCCTCGCTGACACCGGCTCTCACGGCCGCCCCTGCTCCCTCGGTGAAAAAGGTCTGTATGGCTTTCTCTCCCGAATGGCCGAACGGCGGGTTGCCAAGGTCGTGGGCGAGACAGGCCGCAGCCACGATCTGGCCTATCTCGTGAATCATCGTGGAACGCAGCCCGGGATCGCGGTCGGTGAGCTGCCGCGCCACGTCGGCACCAAGCGACATTCCCACGCTGGCCACTTCGAGGCTGTGCGTGAGGCGGTTGTGCACGAAGACGCTGCCGGGGAGCGGGAACACTTGCGTCTTGTTTTGCAGCCGGCGGAAAGGCGCCGAGAATATCAGCCGGTCGTAGTCGCGCTTGAACTCCGTGCGGTCGTCGTGTCGCGGACTGTGGCGGTGCTCCTGCCCAAGCCGCTTGTTGGTTATCAATTGTTGCCAGTTCATTGGAGTTTTTTGTTTAGAAGTTAAAGGGAGTTGGAAGAAGTTATCGCTCCGTTTCACTCCGCTTGGAAGTTAACGGACATTAGCTCTGCTATCATGGGGCGCCTCGGCCGCCTTTCGGTGAGGGGGTTGTCCCGGCATTCCGCCTTTCCCCGTAACCCACTGATAATCAGCAGCGTTGCAAAACGTGCCGTTTTGGCTTGCGAAACGGCACGTTTCGGACGGTGAAACGGGTCGTTTCGGAGGGCGAAACGGCACGTCTTGCAAAACGGCTCTGCCCCTACCCGCCCGCAGCGGCCGCCCCGCGGCGCAAAGCCACAGGCACTCCGTGCTTGCAAAATTAGTGCTTTTTTCCGTTAAAGTACTACTTTTTAAAACCAAAAGCATGGCAGTTCGGAGATAATTGGCTAATTTTGCGCCTTAGCAGAAACAACGCAATCACAGATGATAACCGTAAAGATAATGAACAAGGGCCGCCAGAAGCTGCCCGAATACGCCACGAGCCAGAGCGCGGGCATGGACCTGAGAGCCAACATAGGCGAGCCGGTGACACTGCGCCCCATGGAGCGCAGGCTCATAGGCACGGGCCTGTACATAGAGCTCCCCGAGGGATACGAAGCGCAGGTGCGGCCGCGCAGCGGACTGGCATTGCGCCACGGCATCACCGTGCTGAACTCGCCCGGGACGGTGGACTCCGACTACCGTGGCGAGATAATGGTGCTTCTGGTCAACCTATCCACAGAAGACTTCACTATAAACGACGGCGAGCGAATAGCCCAGATGGTGATAGCACGCCACGAGCAGGCACAGCTGCAGCCCGCCGACAGCCTCGACGAGACCGGCCGCGGCGCGGGCGGGTATGGCCACACGGGAACGAAATGACACCGACAATGCACAGACTGAAAGCCATAATAACAGCCATGGTGGCCGCCACTGCCGCCATAGGGGCATGGGGAGCGCCAAATGACGACGGCAACTACGACTACTTCTTCCTCGAAGCCATGATACAGCGGGAGAAGGGCAACAGCGACGCGGCCTTCGACCTGCTGCGCCACTGCCTCAGCCTCAACCCCGACGCGCCCGAGGCATACTTCTACCTGGCGCAATACCACCTCGCGATGAAGGACAAGGAGAAGTCGCTGCAGTGCTTCGAAAAGGCCGCCGCGCTCTGCCCCGACAACTCCACATACCTCGAGACGCTGGCGCAGGCATACGTGACCAACGGCAAGACAAAGGAAGCCGTGGCCGTGCTGGAGAAGCTGACAGCCACAAACACCGACCGCCCGGACGTGCTTGAGATGCTCATGCAGCTCTACCAGCAAGAAGGCGACTACGACAACACCATCAAGACGCTCGACCGCCTGGAGCTGCTCGAAGGCAAGAACGAGCGCATATCGTATGCCAAAAGCCAGATATACACAATGAAAGGCGACAAGCAAGCCGCCATAGCCGAGATGAAAGAGCTGGCCGACCAGTACCCGAACGACCTCAACTACCGCGGGATGTACGGCGACGCCCTGCTCATGAACGGCAAGGAAGACGAGGCGCTCGGCATATACCGCACCATACTCGCCGAGGAGCCCCACAACAACCGCGCACAGATGTCCATGCGGGCCTACTACAAGCAGAAGCAAGACACGCTCAGGGCCGACTCCATGACCATGAGGCTGCTGCTCAACAAGAACACAGAAGACGACACGCGGATATACATAATGAGGCAGGAAATAGGCGAGAGCGAGAACGCCGGGGGCGACAGCACCAAGATAACAAGGATGTTCGAGGCGGTCATGGAGTCGCCCGAGGCCAGCGCCGACATGGCCATACTCTACGCCACATACATGAACCTGAAGAAGATGCCGCGCGAGGGCGTGGAGAAAGTGCTCACCCGCGTGCTCGACATGGAGCCCGACAACGCCGCCGCCAGGCTGCAGCTCGTGGCCTACGCATGGCAGCGCGACGACCTCGACAGGGTGATAAGCCTGTGCAAGGCGGCGCGCCAGTACAACCCGGACGAGATGGCCTTCTACTACTACGAGGGCATGGCGCACTTCCGCAAGGACGACGGCGACAGCGCGCTCGACGCGTTCCAGAACGGCATCAGCGTGATCAACGACAAGAGCGACCCCGACATTGTGTCCGACTTCTACGCCGCCATGGGCGACCTGCTGTACGAGAAGGGGCGCAAAGCCGAAGCATACGCCGCATACGACTCCTGCCTGCAGTGGAAAGACGACAACCTGGGCTGCCTGAACAACTACGCCTACTACCTGAGCATAGGCGGCGACAGCCTCGACAAGGCCGAGCGCATGAGCCACCAGACTGTGAAGGCCGAGCCCAAGAACGCCACATACCTCGACACCTACGCATGGATACTGTTCATGCAGGAACGCTATGCCGAGGCCAAGATATACATAGACCAGGCCGTGCAGAACGACAGCGACCACAGCGCCGTGATACTTGAGCACGCCGGAGACATACACGCCAAGGCCGGCAGCACCGACACCGCGGTCGAGCTGTGGCGGCAAGCCGCGGCCAAAGACCCGGAAAACAAGCTGCTGGCAAGGAAAATAAGGCAAAGAAAATACATAAAAGAATGAAGATAAGCACCATCATCAAGATAGCGTTGCCGGCCATGGCGCTGACATTCGCGTCGTGCCGCACCTCCAAGACGGCGGAGAGCACCGCAACGGCAACGCAAGGCAAAGCCTTCGACAAGCAGCAGGCACTGCGCAAGGTGGCCGAGGCCGGCCGGCGCGACCGGCAGTTCGTAAGCTCAAAGATAAAGGTAAACCTCAAGGTCGGCAGCCAGGAGCTGTCGCTATCAGGCAACCTCCGCATGAAGCGCGACGACGTGATCCGCCTCCAGCTCGTGGCCCTCGGATTCATAGAGGCCGGCCGCATAGAGTTCACCCCCGACTATGTGCTCGTCATGGACCGCATAAACAAGCAATACATCAAAGTGGACTACAAGGACGTGGACTTCTTGCGCGAGAGCGGACTCAACTTCCAGTCACTGCAGGCCATGTTCTGGAACGAGCTGTTCATGCCCGGGGCAACCACCGTCAGCGACGTCACCCTCGCCGCCTACAACGCATATCCCTCGGGCACCGACGTGGCCGTGACCTACGAACGCGGCAACATGGCCTACAGATGGATGGCCGACAAGACCGACTGGCAGATAAAGACAACCAACATATCCTATAAAGACGCAAGCCACGGCAACACCAACGTGACGTGGCACTACGCCTCGTTCGTGCCCATGGGGGCCAAGAGGTTCCCATCGAAGAACGACGTGACCGTGAAAGCCGGCTCGCGCGAAATCAAGCTGAGCTACACACTGAACAGCATCGACGACGACAGCGACTGGGAGACGCGCACCTCCGTGTCGGGCAGATACAAGGAAGTGAAGATTGACGACATATTGCGCAAACTCTCTTCGCTATGAACCACCATACGTGCCAATGAGAAAGCTATACCTCATAATACTCGCCATAGCACTGGCGCTGACGCCGGCCGACGCGCAGACGCGCAAGACCACGACGAAGGCAAAGGCGCGCACCACGGCGACAAAAAAGAAAACCACCGCACGGAAGAAGCAGGCCAATAAGCCTGCATCAATATCCGGGCTGAAGAACCAGCGGGCGCAGATAAAGAAACAGATACAGACGCAGCAAAAGAAACTGCGCTCCAACGAGCGCGACGTGAAGCAGCGGCTGCAGAACCTCATGGTGATAAACACCGAGATTGCCGACAAGCGAAAGAGCATCGACACCATACGCCGCGACATCAACACCCTCAACGGCAACATAGGGCAGCTGAACAGGCAGCTCGCCACGCTCAACAAGGAGCTTGACGACCGCAAGCAGAAGTTCGTGAAGTCCATGCGCTACATGCACCGCAACCGCTCCATACAGAACCAGCTGATGTTCATCTTCAGCGCGGAGAGCTTCACCCAGATGTACCGCCGCCTGCGCTTCGTGCGCGAGTATGCCGACTTTCAGCGGGCGCAGGGCGAGGCCGTAAAGCAGAAGCAGGCGCAAGTGACCAAGAAGCAACAGGAGCTGCTGGCCGCAAAGCGTCAGAAAGACGCGCTGCTGCGACGCGGCGAGTCAGAGCGGCTTGCCCTTGAGGGCAAACAGGCCGAGCAGGAACAGGTCGTGGCCACGCTCAAGAAGCAGCAGAGACAGATACAGGCCGTAATAGCCGAGCAGCAAAAGAAAGACGCCGCACTCGACGCGGAGATAGACCGCCTCGTGGCCATTGAGATGGAGAAGGCACGCCAGCGCGCCATAGCCGAGGCCAAGCGCAAGGCCGCCGAGGAGGCCGAGCGCAAGCGCAAGGCCGAGATTGCGCGCAAGAAAGCCGCCGCCGAAGCCGCCGCCAGGGCCAACGCGCAGCGCATAGCCGAAGCCAAGAAGCGCGAGGAGCAGCTGAAAGACGCCGCCCGCCGGGCATCGGCCGAGAAGCGCAAGGAGGCCGAACGCGCCGCGCGCGAGGCCGAGAAGGCACGCAAGGAGGCCGAGAAGGAGGCCAAGGCCGATGCCAAGGAGCGCGAGCGCGACATCGCCAAAGCCAAGAAAGACGCCGCCGAGAGCATGAGGATGAGCAGCGAGGACCGCCGCATCAGCGGCAGCTTCGAGAGCAACCGAGGCCGCCTGCCCATCCCCGTCACGGGGTCTTACCGCATAGTGAGCCACTTCGGGCAGTACAATGTGGAGGGCCTCAAGAACGTAAGGCTCGACAACAAGGGCGTGAGATTCCTCGTGCAGCCAGGCGCACAGGCCCGCAGCATCTTCGACGGCGAGGTCAGCGCGGTATTCTCCATACCCGGCTCCAACACCCGCGGCGTGATGGTGCGCCACGGAAAGTACATCTCCGTTTACTTCAACCTGTCGTCCGTGAGCGTCAGGAAAGGCCAACACGTCAGCACGCGCCAGACGCTCGGCACCGTGGCCGGCGACAACGTGATGCAGTTCCAGCTGCACAACGAGAAGGCAAAGCTCAACCCCGAGGTGTGGCTGGGGAGGTAACAGTCAAGAGTTAAGAATGAAGAATTAAGAAGATATGCCGTGAAGCGGAATGCCGGAATGGGCATTCCGCTTTCGGTTTCCTATACCCCACAAAGCCGATGCGCGGGAATACAACAAAGCATATCTGCACTCACGGCATACTTGCAAATATGCAACTAAAAACGGGTGTTGCCGCCTTGATTTTCCGTATGTGCCGTTTCACTTTCTAAAACGGGTCGTTTTGCAATGCGAAACGGCCCGTTTTGGGCGATGAAACGTGCCGTTTTGCGAGCCGAAACAACCCGTATTGCAAGTCATTGAATATCAGTTGATTAGCCAAGCGAAGCCATATCATTGCCTTTAACATAAAAATGTTAACGCAAATACGCGGCATCGGGCAGCCGCAAGGCGCACGGACAGCCTGCGGATATGCCCGCAACAAAAGAGCAAAAAGGCTGCGCCAAAGACTCTGCGCAACCTTTTTGCACGGTTCTTTCCGCAAGAAATCACCTGCCGTTTACACCCTCATGCTGCCTTCACTCACCTGCCGTCTGTGTGTTTCCCATGGCATATTTTCTTAATTCTTAACCCTTAATTCTTAACTCTACCCGTGCAGTTCCCTCAGCACGGCGAGCGAACGCAGCTCCGGGAAACCGGGCAGGTGGATGCGGTAATACCTTATTATGATGTCCACGAGGCGGTTGCGCTCGTCGCGCGAGAGGCGGTAGAGGCGCATTGTGGCGAAGTTCATGCGCACCATAATCCCCACGAGGGCGGCCTCGCGCGGCCCGAGATAATCGGGATGCAGCGGCGGGCGGTCGCAGAAACAACTCGCCCTGAGGTCGAAAGAGCAGCCAGGGGCATAGCCGTCCAGATTCGGGTAGAAGCCGAGAAAGCGCGAAAGGCGAATAAGGAACACTATGTGGAAGTTGGCAAAGCCATCCTTAGAGCCGTCGAGCCACAGCAGGCTGTCGGCCACGTAGTCGAAAAGCGGCCCTCCGTGCTGCTCGCCGCGCAGCGCGTGGCACAGAAACTCGGCCACAAACATGGCTATCGACAGTTTGCAGCTGTCGAAAGGCAGCGACGCGTAGGCGCAGGCCATGCCCACCTCCCTGATGCGCTGCAGCTCGCGCGACGGCCTCACCTCGCACTCCATGTCGAGCTGCGCCAGCGGCTGGAAATACTGTTTCTTCACCCTCGAACGCGCCTTCTGCGGCACGCTGACCATGAACGACAGCCTGCCGCACTCACGTGTGAAAGTGTCGACCACCATCTTGCTCTCACCATACCGCAGCGCACGGAGCACTATAGCCCCAGTCTTTACCAACATAACGGCGGCAAAGGTACGGAGAAAAGTAAAAAGGGGGAAAGGCAAAAAGGTAAAAAAAGTGAAAGAGGCGCGCCCCGCCGCCCAGCATCCCATGCCCTTCCAGTTCCCACTGCGCTCCCATCCCCACCCTCCACCACACCGCCCAAGTAGCGCCAGAAGTCACCTGCCAAGCCCATAAAAGCCTGATTTTCTGATAAAAAATAGCCACTTGTCGCAATTTTCATTCAAAATATTTTGCCGAACGGAACAAAAACAGTAACTTTGCACCCGCAAAACCAGACAACGGTCCCTTCGTCTATCGGTTAGGACGAGAGATTTTCATTCTCTAAAGAGGAGTTCGACTCTCCTAGGGACTACAAAAGTAAAATATTATTAGGAAGTAAATTAAAGATGGCAAACCACAAATCAGCATTGAAGAGAATCCGCCAGAACAAGAAGCGGGCTCTGCACAACAAATATTACGCCAAGACAATGCGTAACGCAGTGCGCAAATTCCGCGCCCTGACTGAAAAAGACGAGGCTGTGAAGCTGTATCCCGGCATGCAGAAGATGCTGGACAAACTGGCTAAGACCCACATCATCCACAAGAACAAGGCAGCCAACTTGAAGTCAAGCCTTGCCCTCCACATGAACAAGCTGGGCTAAGACTGACTGGCTCTTACGAAGATATCACCAACCGCAATTCAGCCGAATTGCGGTTATGTTGTTTTATGCCACACCGCCACAGAGCAGTCATATCCACTGCCCATGGCCACAGGCATCACTCACCAAGGCCACACAGCCACCGCCGCACACACTCCGCCGGCACACAGACAAAGGCTGCCGAACCGGCACGACCCACAGGCTCACCGACCCTGAGCCGGCCATACACAAGACCAACAGCACGGACAAAAGAGGCGCAAAAAGACCCGCAGGCACATCACACAGCGCCCACAAGCCGCCCGCACACCCGCTCCGCTCACATTATTTTTCCGTCACAGGACTGATTTTCGCGGAAAAACTTGCACGTATTTGAAAAAAATGCAGTACCTTTGCACTCGCTTTTAAGTTATCGGGATGTAGCGCAGTTGGTAGCGCACTACGTTCGGGACGTAGGGGTCGGGCGTTCGAGTCGCCTCATCCCGACAGAAGGCGAGGAATGGAGCACTCCACTCTTCGCCTTTTTTCGTATCCAAATCACAGCCATCCCTTCCGCTCCGGCACAACCACAGGCACCCAGCCGCGTTGCCCCGACCGCCTCACCCTACAGTCCACTGGCCTCTATCCACGCACTGCTCATCAGTGCATGGCCGGCCGTAGTCGGGTGGACGCCGTCCCACACCCAGTGGGACGGACTGACTGACGGGTGGCCACGCACGGCCTCATCGATGGCGCAGCAACAGGATATGCGGCACGGTAATGCCACAACCGGCAGGAAACCAACCGGAACGCGGCCCATGCAGGAGGACAGAGACGGCAAGGAGAGCAAATTGAGGCAAACGCTTTGCTGAATGAAATAAAACACGTATATTTGCAAGGCGGGAATGCCAAGCCGCCACACACGGCATGGAGAAACAATTCCGGCCACGGAAACGAATGCGCAAAAAATGTATGTCAACGGGAGACAAAGACCGTCCTGACGGCAACGGTTGCGGAAAACGCAGGCCAAACGGACTGCAGGCATACGGCTGCATGGCCGCCGCCATAGGAACGCTCGCGCTGATTCTGGTCGCCCCACCCTCCTTCTCGCTAATCGTGGGCATAGGCGTGGGATGTTATTTCCTGTGCCGTTGGCTTCTCGGATAGCCGCGACGGCAGGAGTACGGCACTATGCCCGCAGTGCCAACCGGCCTCGGCGGCGTGCCGGATTGTGCCGCCGGGAGCGTGGCTTACCCCGATTCCAGACCAAGACAGACAACGAACAGAAACATATTTATGACAAGAAAAAACATCATGGCCGCGCTGGCAGCACTGCTGGCCGCAGCCGCGCAGCCCGCCTCGGCGGCACAGGCAGAGGAACAGGACAGCTGTTACCTCTTCGCTTTCTTCTCAAGCAACTCGGCCAACGGCGAGCAGATTCGCTACGCCCTGAGCGACGACGGACTGAACTACACATCGCTGAACGGCGGCAGGCCGGTGGTGGCATCGGACACCATCGCGCTGAAAAAGAGCATCCGCGACCCGTACATCTGCCGCGGACGCGACGGAAAGACTTATTATATGGTGATGACCGATATGCGCTCGGGCGAGGGCTGGCAGAGCAACGACGGCCTGATACTGATGAAGAGCGACGACCTGCTGCACTGGCGGCACACGGCCATAGACTTCCCTACGCGCTTTCCCGGTATGGACGGCTTCGACCGAAAGAACCTGCACGCCGTGTGGGCACCGCAGATAATATGGGATGACTCCGCCGGCAAGTACATGATATACTACTCCATAGGCCGGCACGACTGGGAATATCCCGTGGGCGACAAGCGGCAACCGCACTTCAAGCTGTTCTACTCATACGTGAACGACGACTTCACCGACATCACCGAGCCGCAAATGCTGTTCGACTTCGGCACGGCAGCCATAGACGGCGACATCATTTACGACGACAAGAACAAGGAGTATGTGCTCTTTTTCAAGGACGAGGGGCTGCCCACGGTCAACAACGGCTTCAAGACGAGGCAGGGAGTGATGCGCGCCACGGCCAAGAAACTGACCGGACCATACGCCGTGGAGTACCGCCACCTGCAGAAGCCCGGCCAGTATCCCGTTGAGGGTTCGAGCGTTTTCCGCCTCATAGGCAGCGATGACTACATATTGATGTACGACTGCTATGCCCAGGGATTCTACCAGTTCTGCCGCAGCAGCGACCTGAAGAACTTCACCTTTGTGCAGAACACGCCCACGCGTGGTGCATTCACGCCGCGCCACGGCTCCGTTATGCACATCTCGGCCGGCGAGCGCGAGCGCCTCGAAGCGTGGTCCGAACTGGCCACAGCCATACGCGACCTTGAGCAACGGCCTGCCCCCACACTGACACTAAAGCAGCTCGACGCCCGCAGGGAACTGCTCGGCGAGGCGCGCCGCACGCTCGCCGGCACCGCCGACCCCAAGCGGCTGCGCAATATGGCGGCCCGTGTCAACAAGTTCTGAAGCCCCCGACAACAAGCAAACCCAAGCCTGAGAGAACACAGACTTGGGTTTGCTTTTTCTTTTTGGGCCACGCACAGCCATTCCGCCAGCCACGGCCCAAGCATCTTCAGCCGCCGTCACCGCGGCTGGCATTGTGCCCGCCCGCCTTCGTTTGGTCAGTACATATAGCTCGTCCGGAGATATTCCCATATATCAATGGCCTCCACGCTCATTATATTCTCTCGCGAAAAGCCATCAGGCCCGCTTATCACGGCAATGTCAGACAGTGAGGTGGTGAAGCGCCGGCAGGCCTGTTCGTCAGCCTCTCCGGTGCAGATGTATGTCAGGCCGTTCACGCAGAGCGTGTCTCCGCGGTGCATTCCGCGCAGCGTCACGCGCACCCACCCACAGAAAGGCGAGGCAAAGCGATAGGCCACGTTGCGACCGTCGTCGTCCAAGAAAGTGTGGCGGCTGATGCGACCGATGCGCATGGCCCGGCGCAAATGGCCCTTATGGACGAGCCGCGAGGGTTGCAACGTGTCTGTCTGCGAGGCGAAGTCCCAGCCCATGACCGGCTCGCCGGCGCGGTTCCAGCACGGAGAGAACGCGTTGCCGTCTATTGTTTCCGCCCCGCCGGGCGTGCTCTCTGCCCCTGCCGGGCGGCACATCCACGTCGAGTCGGCATTCATGGCAAAGCCTCCTCCACCGGGATAGCGCGCGCAGAGGCTCAGGGCGAGCTGCTTGCGGCATGGGGCAAGGGGCGAATACCACACGGCCACCACGTTGTCTCCGGCACGGAGAAACCGTCCGACCTCATAATCGGTCACGGCAACCGCACCGCACGGCGAGGCGGGCAGCGGCTCAAGCACATCGGTGGTGACGTTGTAGCCGTTGACATACAGCTCGTACAGCCCGCCGCTGGCCACGGTGATGCGTGCCGAGACAGGCCGCTCGGCCAGCGCGAACGTGCGGCGGAACAGGGCTTGTCCCTGCCCGCCGGCCGCCGTGCAGGCTATCCACGACAGCCCCCAGTCGCGTGCCGCGGCAGCTATGGCGGCGGCCAAGGCCATGACGAGCAACGCGTGTCTCATTGGCGGGCGGGTTGTGGCCCGACGGTGGGGGCCGGATTGTGCTTCTCCTCGTCGCAACCGGTGGCACGGCAAGCGGCCAAATGACGAGCGCGGAAGTCGCTGTAAGAGTAGTTCACGGTGTGCCACGCATCGTCGGCGGCGCGCTCAAGGTAGGGCGCGGCGTTGCCCGCACCTCCCGGCAGGCTGGCATCGGCGCTCGTGCGGCACACCATATATATTGTGGCCTCTGCGCAACCACTGATGCTGATGGCATTCCCCCTTGCGCCAACGCCACGACTGGGCGCGTCGGTCCGCGCTATCACGCAAAAGCGCTTGGCCTCGGATGCCGTGCCGGCTGTGCGCCCTGTCATGGTGAGCTGGCCTCCGGACGATGCCTTGACGCGGGCCGCGAGCGGCGACGACAGGCTGACAGTGCAGCATAGCGTGCCTGAGCCGGAGGCACGCAGGTGTATGGCGATGAGACTGTCGGGACGCGAGGCGAAATATTCGCGTTCGACCCGCATCCCGCCCTTTGTGTATCCGTCACGGCAGATGCCGTCGGCCATTGACAGCTGCCACTCGCATACAGAGGCATTGCCGCTGTCACAGTCGGCTATGGTGAGCGTGGCCACGGTGGTTGCCGATGGCTCTCCGGCGGCAGAAGGCAAGCTGTCGGCCTTGCTGATGCCTCCGGCCAGCGTGGCGTCTGTGACGGCCAGCGTCACGATGCCGGGCCTGGCGGTTATCGTCGCGCCGAGCCTGCCGTTCCCTATCACCACCTGTCGAGATGCGTCGCGGCTGCGGCAGCCCTGCGGTTGGGGGCCTGCCATGGCGTGGGCACCGCCGTATATGGCTGTGGCGGCAGCCATTGCGGCGGCGGTCACTATGGTCTTGATTGTCATTGGCTGTGTGGATGTGGTGCGATTCTGCGTTGGATTAGCGTATGCCTGGCTGGGGGGCTGGCCCTGTGTAACGCCGCGAGCCGCCCGAAACAGTGCTTCCATGGCGTGGTCAGGGCTGTTCCGGACGGCTCGTCGCGGCGTTCGCGTGCAGCTGCCGCTATGCGTCTATGTTGGCGTATGTGGCGTTCTTCTCGATGAACTCGCGGCGCGGCTCCACGTCGTCGCCCATCAGCATGGAGAAGATTTCGTCGGCCTCGGCCGCGTTTTCTATCGTGACCTGCTTCAGCAGGCGCGTCTTCGGGTCCATGGTGGTCTCCCAGAGCTGTTCAGGGTTCATCTCGCCGAGACCTTTGTAGCGCTGTGTGTGTATGTTCTTTCCGTCTTCCACCCCGTTGCCGTACTTGTCGAGGAAGGCTTGCCTCTGCTGGTCGTTGTAGCAATACTCCTTCACCTTGCCCTTGTATGTGCAGAGGTAGAGCGGCGGGGTGGCTATGTAGAGGTGCCCCTCCTGTATTATCTTTGGCATGAAACGGTAGAAGAGGGTCATCAGCAGCGTGTCGATGTGCGAGCCATCGACATCGGCATCGGTCATGATTATTATCTTGTCGTAGCGCAGCTTGTCGATGTTGGCCTCCTTGTCGTCCTCCCCGTCAACGCCGAAGCGCACGCCGAGGCTCTGTATGATGTTCATCACAGACTCGCTCTCGAAGACCTTGTGCCACATCACCTTCTCCACGTTGAGTATCTTTCCGCGCAGAGGCAGTATGGCCTGTGTGTGGCGTTCGCGCCCCTGCTTGGCCGAGCCGCCGGCCGAGTCGCCCTCCACGAGGAATATCTCGCACTCCTTGGGGTCCTTGTTCGAGCAGTCGGCCAGCTTGCCGGGCAGTCCGCCGCCGGTCATGGGGTTCTTGCGCTGCACGCTCTCGCGCGCCTTGCGGGCGGCGATGCGCGCCGTTGCGGCCAGTATCACCTTGTCGCAGATGAGCTTGGCCTCCTTGGGATGCTCCTCAAGATAATAGCTCAGGGCCTCGCCCACGGCCTGCTGCACGGCGCCGGTCACCTCGGTGTTGCCGAGCTTTGTCTTGGTCTGGCCCTCAAACTGCGGCTCGGCCACCTTTATGGATATGACCGCCGTGAGGCCCTCGCGGAAGTCTTCGCCCGCAATCTCTATCTTGGCCTTCTCTATCTGCTTCGATATGTTGGGGTCGCTGTCGGCGTATGCCTTGAGCGTCCGTGTCAGCGCGATGCGGAATCCGGTGAGGTGGGTGCCGCCCTCTATGGTGTTTATGTTGTTGACGTATGAGTGTATGTTCTCGTTGTAGTCGGTGTTGTACATCACGGCCACCTCGATCGGGATGCCCTGCTTCTCGGTCTTGAGGTAGATGACGTCGTCGAAGAGGTGCGTGCGGTGGCGGTCTATGTATCGCACGAACTCCTTGAGGCCGTCCTTGGCGTGGAACACCTCCTGGCGGGTCTTGCCCTCCTCGTCGGGGCGGAGGTCGGTCAGCGTGATGGTTATGCCTGCGTTGAGGTATGCCAGCTCGCGCATACGCTTGGCTATGATGTCGTACTTGAACTCGGTGGTGACGGTGAATATCGACGGGTCTGGCCAGAACTGCTGGCGCGTGCCGCGCAGCTCGGTCTCGCCCACCACCTTGACGGGATAGAGGGGCTTGCCTTTCTCGTATTCCTGCTGGTATATCTTGCCGTCGCGGAACACCTGCGAGAGCATACGCGTGGACAGGGCGTTGACGCAGCTCACGCCCACTCCGTGGAGTCCGCCGCTGACCTTGTAAGAGCCCTTGTCAAACTTTCCGCCGGCGTGGAGCACGGTCATCACCACCTCCAGCGCCGACTTGTGCAGCTTCTTGTGCTCGTCGACGGGTATGCCTCGGCCGTTGTCCTGCACGGTCACGGAGCCGTCTTCGTTGATGGTCACCTCTATGTGGGTGCAATAGCCGGCCATCGCCTCGTCTATGGAGTTGTCCACGGTCTCGTTTATGAGGTGGTGCAGGCCTTTCTCGCCGGTGTCTCCGATGTACATGGCCGGGCGCTTGCGCACGGCTTCAAGCCCCTCGAGCACCTGGATGTTGCTCGCGGAGTAATTGCTTTCCTTCGTTATGTCTTCTGCCATAATTCGTTGTAGGTGTTGTTCTGAATGCAAAGACAGCGCGCACACACAGGGAGCAGGCGCCGTTTCCTTTAGCGCCGCGGCATCGCATCCATTGCGAGCGCGAGGAATGACCGTTCTCTCTCAAATCCCCAAGCGCGGATTGCCTTGCGAGAAGACGATGCTGGCGGGCGGGAAGGCGACTTGTCGCCGGTTTTCCGGGTGCGGCTTATCTCCTGCAAAGATACGAAAAAAACGCGATGTGGAGAAATATTTGCAGGCAAAAAGAGCGGCCTCAACCGCGGTTGCCGCCACTCTCTTTTCTGTGGCGCGGCGCAAGGACGCGGGGCTTGCGCCACCGTCGGGGCCACGGAGTGCCGCGTGCCGACGTTAACTTTTTTATGTTAACCGCGACGGCAACGCCCGCCACGGCCAACCAGCTGATATTCAACAGGTTGCGAAACGCGCCGTTTTGGCTCACGAAACGGGCCGTTTCGCACTACGAAACAGGCCATATCGCAGCGCGAAACAGGCCGTCTCTTGGCCCGACATGGCACATACTGAAAACCAAGACAACAGAGTTTGCCTTTAGTTGCATATATGCAAGTACGGGCAGTATGCGGATATCCATAAAAAGGATGCGCCGCAACAAGGTTAAACCCCTGCCGCGGCGCATTCTTTCTTAATTCTTAATTTTTAATTCTTAATTATATCACAGCTTCTGCTCCACCTCTATCTCGGTGAAGGTCTCGATGATGTCGCCCTGCTGTATGTCGTTGAAGTTGACCAGGCTCAAGCCGCACTCCAAGCCGGCGGCCACCTCCTTGGCGTCGTCCTTGTAGCGCTTCAGCGCGTTGATGTCGCCGGTGTGGATGACAATGCCGTCGCGCACCACGCGCGCCTTGTCCTTGTTGTGGACCTTGCCCTCGGTGACCAAGGCTCCGGCCACGGTGCCCACCTTGGATATCTTGTACACCTCGCGCACCTCCACCTGTCCGGTCACGACCTCCTTCTTCACCTTGTCGAGCATTCCGACCATTGCCGAGCGTATGTCCTCTATGGCGTCGTAGATGATGGAGTAGGTGTTTATCTCCACCCCCTCGCGGTCGGCCAGCTTGCGGGCGGCCGCCGACGGGCGCACCTGGAAGCCCACGATGATGGCGTCTGAGGCGTCGGCCAGCGTCACGTCGTTCTCGGATATCTGGCCCACGGCCTTGTGGATGACGTTCACCTGTATCTTCTCCGTGGAGAGCTTTATGAACGAATCGCTCAGCGCCTCCACGCTTCCGTCGGTGTCTCCCTTGACGATGAGGTTCAGTTCCTTGAACGAGCCGAGGGCAATGCGGTGGCTGATGTCGGCCAGCGTCAGTCGGGTCTGCGTGCGCAGGCCCTGCTCGCGCTGCAGCTGCTCGCGCTTGTTGGCAATCTCGCGGGCCTCCTGCTCGGTCTCCATCACGTGGAACGTGTCGCCGGCAGTGGGCGCGCCGTCCAGTCCGAGGATGATGGCGGGCTCTGACGGGCCGGCCTTCTCCATGCGCTGGTTGCGCTCATTGAACATGGCCTTGATGCGGCCGTAGTGCGTTCCGGCAATGACGATGTCGCCAACCTTGAGCGTTCCGTTCGACACGAGCACAGTGGAGACATACCCGCGTCCCTTGTCGAGCGACGACTCAATGATGGAGCCGGTGGCGCGGCGGTTGGGGTTGGCCTTCAGGTCGAGCATCTCGGCCTCCAGCAGCACCTTTTCGAGCAGCTCGTCGACGCCGATGCCCTTCTTGGCCGAAATCTCCTGGCACTGGTACTTGCCGCCCCACTCTTCCACGAGCAGGTTCATGTTGGCCAGGTCCTCGCGTATCTTGTCGGGGTTTGCCCCCGGCTTGTCAATCTTGTTTATGGCGAACACCATCGGCACGTTGGCCGCCTGGGCATGGGCTATGGCCTCCTTGGTGGTGGGCATCACGCTGTCATCGGCTGCGATGATGATGATGGCGATGTCGGTCACCTGCGCTCCGCGGGCACGCATGGCGGTGAACGCCTCGTGGCCCGGGGTGTCGAGGAACGTGATCTTGCGCTGCTCGCCCTCCAGCGAAACGGTGACCTGGTAGGCGCCGATGCGCTGCGTGATGCCGCCGGCCTCGCCGGCGATGACGTTGGTGCGGCGGATGGTGTCGAGCAGTCGGGTCTTACCGTGATCGACATGACCCATGACGGTGACCACCGGCGGACGCGGCTTGAGGTCCGCATCCTCCTGGAGCTCCTCCTCGTCCAGGTCGATGTCGAACTGCTGCAGCAGCTCCTTGTCCTCCTCTTCGGCGGACACGATCTTGATGTTCCAGCCGATCTCCTCGCCGAGGATCTGGAACGTGGACTCGTCCAGCGACTGCGTGGCCGTGGCCATCTCGCCGAGATGGAACAGCACGGTGACCAGCGCGGCCGGATTGACGTTGATCTTCTCCGCCAGATCGGCCAGCGAGGCACCCTGACGCAGACGGATGGTCTGCCCGTTGCCTGCGGGAATGCGCACGCCACCGATGATCGGGGCCTTCATCTCCTGAAATTCCTGGCGTTTCGCCAGCCTGTTCTTGCGGGCCTTCGACGACTTGCCGCCCTGACGGCCGAATGCGCCGGCCGCGCCGCCGCGACCGCGACCGCCGCCGCGTGCGGGACCGTTATTCGGAGAGGCGCCGCCCTGGAACCCGCCGGAGGTGTTGCCACCGCCGAAACGATTGCCACCCGGACGGCTGTTGCCGCCCTGGCCGGGACGATGCTGTCCCCACTGCCCCGGCTTGGCGCCCTGCGCGCCCTGACCGGGACGACCGCGGAAGCCGCCGCGGCCGCCGCCCTGACCGGGACGGCCGTTGCCGCGACCGCCACGACCGTTGTCCACAGTGGGTCGGGACATCGGATGCGGACGCGGGATATCGCTCGGGGTCGGCGTATGCATGCCCTGCTTGCGGCTGAACGGGTTGTTGCCCGGACGGGGCCCGCTCGGACGCTGCGTATCCTGCGACTGGCTGCGGTTGCCCTGCGGTGCGGGCTTGCCGCCCTGGGGACGGGACTGACCATGGCCGCCCTGGCGCTGGCCGGGCTTCGGGGCCGCGTTGTGATGGCCGGATTCGGCAGCGGGCTTCGGCGCGGCGGGACCGGGCTTCGGGGCCGCCGC
>CALUHC010000021.1 GCA_944320355.1 uncultured Prevotella sp.
CCTCTACTTATATACATTCAAATTGAAAAGAGATGAAAACAGCAATTACATTCATTGCCATACTTTTTGCTCTATTAGCTTACGGCATGAAGCAGGACAAAGCCAAACAGGATTCTATCATTGATACTGCCATGCAAGTGGAAGATACCATTGGTACACGAAAAACACTCAACGATATTCGCTTTAATGGTTGGGAAAGAAGCGATTGGCTGGATAATGAATATATCCGCACCTTAAGAAAATACTTGGATGATTATAATAATGGGAAAATCAGTAACTCAAACTTAGACCCTTATAAAGAGCAGATAAAAGGTCAATTTGTGGTCTATGATATTAACTCCTATCTCTTGGGGGGTGTCCTTATCAGAATCACATTTCTTGACATGCCTGACAGGGTGTTCAGCTGTTGGATATATAGCAATGTGGATGAGAAGAAAGAAACGGTGGAAAGCTACAAGTTTCGTTCTATCAGCATAGAGGAAGAAAAAACAGATATGATCAAAGAGGATATATTGCAAGCCATAAAGGAAATGGACGGACTTAAATTATGGTGATAAGATATTTACTTGTCCAATTTTTCTTCCTGATACTCTTAAAAGATGAATTGATACAGGCTGAAAATTAGAAAAGAACGTGGGGACTTTTTTAGAAGGAAGTCTATTTTATAGGGATAAGTAGAAAAAAGTACCGAATTAAAAAGATTATTATGAGCAAGATTTTGATTATAGGAGTTGGAGATGGTGGAAGAAAGTCCATCATTAAGATGAAAGAGAATGGAATCCCAAATGTTGATTATATAACTTTTAATTGTTTTGACGGAAAGGAAGAAGCCAAAGAACATGATATACCTCACTATAACCTGATTGAAATGAACGGATTGTCAGGCATATCAAACACTCATAATCCAAAAGTCTTTGCCGAGCTTGCAGAAAATGTAAAAGACCAAATTAAAGAAATAATAAAGGAGCATTTGAAATAATGAGTACCTTTTTTGAAAGAACTCTATTTTATAGGGATATTCAAGAAAAAGTACTACTTATAAAATTATAGACCTAACAACTTTATTGGCTCTGTTTTTCAACATCAAACGATTGTTTCTCAAAGAAATTCACTATATTTGCACTTGGTACAACATTAAAAGCTCAATGAACGACAAGGTGACATATTGGATTGAGATGTCAGATTATGATTTTGACACAGCAAAGGCAATGCTTGAAACCAAGCGTTACCTTTATGTCGCTTTCATGTGTCACCAAACAATAGAGAAGATTCTCAAAGCATATTGGAGCAATGTGTTGGAAGAACCACCTTTGAAGATACATAGCCTATCACGACTTGCCGAAAAAAGCGGTTTGGATAAGGATATGTCAGAAGAACAGACAGACTTCATAGACGAGCTTGAACCATTGAACATAGAAGCACGTTACCCCTCATATAAGAAGCGGTTGATGAAAAGTCTGACTGCTGACCGTTGCAAAGACTTGATTGAACAAACAGATAAATTAAGAACATGGATAAAGAGCAAGCTATAAAATTGGCACAACGCTATAAAGCGGCAGTCGCAGAACGGTTGCCCTTAAAGGCTCTTTACCTTTATGGCTCATACAGCAAAGGCAACCATACAGAGGACAGTGACATTGACATTGCTGTCGTGGTGGAACGAATGAGTGATGATTATTTTGAAGATACTCCTTTACTGTGGAAGCTGAAACGTAAGATAAGCAATCTTATAGAGCCAGTTCTACTTACAGAGGACACAAACAATCCTCTCTATGCAGATATTGTAAAAACAGGAATACTGATATAAAGAAGCTATATGAATGATTTAATAAAATCCAAATTATGGACTATCGTACATAAAAGTAGAGTACATGATAAATTTGCAGGTTACAAATTGTTATTATCAGATTCAAATTGGAATGATTATGGATATTATACATCTTATCAACTGTGGCTGCAACTCCCTAACGAAAAAGGAATCAATCTAAAAATAGCAGAATTAAATATATTAAATGTCGAGCAGAAAGCAGGTGAAAATCCAATCATATCAACAACCTCATCTATGTTTACTTTTATTAGAGATATTGAAAGTGCATATATGATTTTATTTAACTTAACGTTCAAAGAACGAGAAGAACTAAAAGAAAGTCTTAATATCCAGTTCCAATATGAGACAATTAAAAATGAGCCAGCATTTCAGAAATCCGTTTTAAGAGGAACAAATGAAATAGATTTTAAAAGGTTGCAAAAAGAAATAGAACGTATTATAACTTGCCCATTAGATATATCAACAGCTTTAATAAATTACAAGGAACGTATTGACATGGCTTTTTAGAATAGCTCATTAGATATATTAAGCTGCTTTATTCTATATTTCAGCAATTAGAATAGGGCGACTTTTTAAGTGCTTAGGAATGTCTGAATAAGATATACTTATATGCTTGATTTTCTCTTTATTACTTGCTCAATCAACCCCAATTTACTAACTTTACACCGAGATAATTAACATATTGATAACATCATCTTGAATCATCAGATGTAAACCATCATGTAAACCAAAAGAGAGGTTAACTAACTTTCAATGGCATTGGAAGAAGCTACAAGATAATCGTATGATTCGCTAGCTCAGCAGGTAGCCTTTTGAAAGTCGAGCCGTAGGCGAGGCTTTTAAAAGGTGAAAAGCAGCAACACTTTTAATGTTGGGGTCTTGGGTTCGAGCCCCAAGCGGATCACCAGAAAATCAAGCGATTATCTAAAACAGGTAATCGCTTTTTTCGTTGTTATACGCCGTTTCTGAGCGTCTGATGCCATGATGGATGCCCGATATAATCCAAGACAGCCCAGAGACGAAGCCCCAAACTACCGCCAACCACATCTTGCAACACCATCAGCAGCAAACAGCCCATACGCTCCACGGCCACAACCTGTCATGTATCGCCATTAACTTTCTTATGTTAATAGCCAGCGCAATATCCGTTCCGGCTAACAGCCTGGCACTCAACAAATTGCGAAACGCGCCGTTTTGGCTTCCGAAACAGCCCGTTTCAGCCGCCAAAACGGGTCGTTTCATCATGCAAAGCGGGCCGTTTCATGGCCCGATGTGGCGCATACGGAAAAACAAGACCGAGGAGAACGTTTTTAGTCACATATCTGCAGATATGGGCAGAATGCAGATAGCCATCATAACAACCAACGGCTTGGCAACCCAAAAGTGGGCAACCACCTTTGCGACCCCCAAAAACTGATGGCACAAGCCTGCCGCTGACGACAGGCAACAGGCGCTCTCAAAAATCGTAGCGAATACCTTTCGGAACGATTTTTATCAGGATTAAAGAACTTAAATTTTACATAGAGAACAGAAAAATATTCTATCTTTGCATAAGATAGGCTGCGTTCGGCAATGTGCGAGCAAGCTCGCGTTGCGCTCGTTTGCATTTGCTTAATAGGAAACACCAAAACGTTCTTGAAACAATATGGTTTTATCAGACACTACAAAGGACAGAATCAAAGGCTGCATCTATGGGCAGGCAATTGGCGACGCATTGGGTTTGGGCACAGAGTTCATGTCGCAAGACGAAGTCAGGAAATACTATCCAAGCGGATTGGCGCATTACGACCAAATCATACAAGACGCACACCGCAGCCGATGGAAGAAAGGATGCTGGACTGACGATACCGACATGATGATCTGCATAGCCAAGGCAAGGCAGAAAAATCACTTTGATTTGAACAAGACAGCGCGCAACTTCAAGGACTGGTTCAACGGAACGCCAACGGGAATAGGCCGGCACACATTCAATGTCCTTGCGATGCGCGACTATACGGAGAACCCGACAAAGGCGGCGGATATAGTCTGGAGGCTGGGCAAATGCAAAAGCGCAGCGAATGGAGGGATTATGAGGACCTCTATAGTGGCCACCTCCCCGTTTGTGGATGAAGGCGAGACAGCAGACATCTGCCGTCTGACGCATCCCGATATGCGCTGTGTCGGCTCTTGCGTGATTATCGTAAAGCTGATGCAGGACCTTATTTTCAACGACACCCAGCTGGAACCGCCTTCCTTGAAAGCCATTGCAGACAGATATGACAGCCGCATTTCAGAATATATCGAAATGGCGAAGAATGACTCACCAGACATTTTTTCATTGGACGATAACATGATGGGCTATACGCTGAAGACAATGGGCATCGCGCTATGGAGCCTGTGGCACTGCCATTCATTTGCCGACGGACTGCTTGCCGTCGTGAATCTGGGTGGCGACGCCGATACCAACGCGGCTGTTTCATGCGCTTTGCTAGGGGCAAAATATGGCTTCTCAAGCATTCCTCAATATTATGTGGAAAACCTTCAAGACAAACAAATAATAGAAGGAATTTACGGAAACGCCATATCAGACTTAACAGAATAGATTGCCCTTTACCCTAAAGAGCCCCTGCCTTTCATGCAGAACAACACCTATAAAATCACTCAATAGATAAACATGGACATACAACGCATAATCAGTTTGGTCAAAGAGACCCAAGGGATAATCAGGAACAGGGAGATGGCAGCCCGCGTAAAAGAGAAAGGGGTTGCCGATTATGTCACGCAAGTGGACATTGCCGTGCAGGATTTCCTTAAGAGCGCACTACATGAACTCGCGCCAGACGTGCAGTTTCTCGGTGAGGAAAGCGGACTGCAACAGATGGATGCGGACAACTATTGGATTCTCGACCCGGTAGACGGCACCACAAACCTCATGCACGACTATCAGCACAGCGTGGTCTCGCTGGCCCTTTGCCACAACAAGGAGATTGTCATGGGCATTGTCTATGACCCGTTTCACGATGAGCTTTTCTCCGCAATCAAGGGCGAGGGAAGCCTCTTGAACGGCAGGCCCATACACGTCTCCACCGCCAAACGCCTCTCGGAGACCATCATTGGCATCGGCACGGCCAAGAGAGAGCTTGCCAAAGAAAACTTTACCAGGTTCCTCCGTGTCTATGAGAACTCGCAAGACATCCGAAGGCTTGGCTCTGCCGCCTTGGAATTGGCCTACACCGCGTGCGGCAGGCAGGGCGGATATTTCGAGGCATATCTCAATCCGTGGGACTATGCGGCAGGCCTGCTCCTGGTGCAGGAGGCCGGAGGCAAGGTGTCCGACTGGGCCGGCAGAAGCCTTGACCCGGCACGGGGAAGCCAAGTGGCAGGCACAAACGGACAGGTACACGACGAATTGCTCAAATTATTATAGGCTCATCCGCCAAGCTGGCAATCAAAAGAGACAAGGCGCAAGACGGCTTAGCCACAATCGGCCGTTATACCGCCGAACGGTCTGCGACCTACTTTCCAAACGCGTCCTCACCCTGCCGGCATATTGTCTGCCGCCTTTGCCGAAGGCGCAGCAGGCCACATCGCGACAAAGGCGGCTGCAAAGATGCACGCCGACAGAACGAAATCGCTTTGTACTATAATGCCTTTGGGGTTAAAAACGCATAAATGTCTCTGACACAAACGGCTGAGTGTCAGCAATGGTTACCTGCGGGTAACCATGTTACGCGGCGGAAACGTATTGCACGGTCCGTGAGGAATGTGTAACTTTGCCAACGTAAACAAGTTGACAACCAAACGATTAAAACAAGCAATACACTATGAGCAAGTATCAGAAGACAAGCGTTGCAGACCAGCCGAGGGTTGAACTGCACGAGGCACTCGCGCTGACCGGCGCAGAGATTTCCATCAACAAGATGCCCGCCGGGGCTGCCGTTCCGTTTGTACACAGCCACAAGCAGAACGAGGAGATATACGGCGTGCTCAGCGGACACGGCACGATGACACTCGACGGCGAGGCCGTAGAGCTGAGCGCGGGCGACTGGCTGCGCGTTGCCCCCGAGGTAAAGCGGCAGCTTTCTGCCGCCGCCGACAGCGAGATAAGCTATATCTGCATCCAGGTTAAGGCCGGTTCGCTGGAGCAGATGACCGCAGGCGATGCCGTGATAGGCTGAGCACAAATCAGCAAAAACGCGGGGCACACACCCCATAACAGTAATAGCCGGCGGGCGGTTGCCTTGTCATTGATGGCAAAGCAACCACCCGCCGACTGTTTTTTTCAATACATTACGCAGTCCACAGAAATATACCGCGGCACTGCCGCCGGCTTCCGGCTGCCACATTTCCCTTTCCTGTCATCGCTATTCTTCCGAGACCACGCGCGGATTGCCCTTGCACTCCACCGACGAGGCCATGCCCTTGCTCGTCTTCAGCACATCTACGGCATTGCAAACCACCCGCGACGCGCCCGAGGCATCGGCCTCAACGCTTGCCGCCACGCAGCCGCCGGCAATGATTTTCGACGCGCCCGAGGCATCGTATGATGCCGTCTTGGCCGTCCCCGCGATGGTCACGGCCGTGCTGCCCGAGGCATCTATGTCCACGTCGGCCACGTTGACATTCTGCACATCGGCGGCAGAAGCCCCGCTCATATCAATCGAAAGCGTCTTGGCTGCCACCTTGCCAACCTCCATAACGCACCGGCCGGAGGCCTCTACCGACATCTTGCCCGTGTCAACGCTACCCATCCTGAGCACGCTCGTGCCCGACAGCCCGGCTTCAAACTGCGTGCACACCACGCCATTTCCCGCTACCGAGCTTGCCCCGCTCACGTCGAAAGCCAGCTTATCGACATCCAGCTTGCCGTCAACAGTCATTTTCCACGCGCCCGCCAGACTGACTTCCGCGAGCGTAGGGGCAACGACCTCAAGCACAAGTCCCTCGCCGCCGCCAAACTCATTGCGCACATTGTCGTGCAGAGGGCGCACTGTCAGAGTGCCGTTGGTGACCTTCATCTCCACCTTGCCCGTCAGCCAGCCGGGCACCCGCATCGTGGCCTTGGCCTGTCCTTCGGCCTGGCGGAAGGTCAAGTCGCCACCAAGCGAAGCGTCTATGCGGTCAAAATCACCCGCAATGGTCATGTCCATCCTGCCGGGATAAATGTTCTCAATGGTTTTCTTCGAGCAGCCCGTAAGGCCGAAGACCAGCACCGAGACCGCAACCAGCGTCTTTGCATTCATAAGATTCTCCTTCATTTTAATTTCATCTTATATCTTACAGACGTTACTTCGCGTCATTTGGTTGCGCGAAGGTAACATTTTTTCATTTGGCAGCGCCTTTTTTGCTGATTAATTTCTGGCAGCCGCACCGCCGCCGGAGCATCGCCGGAGGCCGTGCGCAGCCCTGCCAGCAGGCAAAAGTAACGCCATTGTAACACGGAATGCGCTGCCCGCATCGCGGATTTTTCATACTTTTGCAGCCGGAAATGATTGTGAGACAAATGTTTGACAAAGCGATGAGCACAATAAGAACGCAACTATGCGCAGCCGTGGCCGCCCTTATGGCCATGCACACGGCCACGGCGCAGACCATAGCCGAGCGCGAGATAAAGGCCGACCCGCGACTGGCCGCCGGCAAGTACATGGCCTACGAGGCTCCGGCCGAAGCCCTCACGCCGCCACCGGCGGGCTACGAGCCGTGCTACATAAGCACTTACGCCCGCCACGGCTCGCGCTATCTGACGGGCGCAGACAAGTATGAGCCGGCCCTGGCCGCGCTCAACGAGGCCGAGCGGCGCGGCGGCCTGACCGCCGACGGCCGCCGTGCGCTCGGCGTTATAAGGCAGCTGGCCGCCGAGTGTGGCGACCGCTATGGCGAGCTGACGCCAAAAGGGGCTGAGCAGCACCGCCGGCTCGTGGACAGGATGTACAGCAACTACCCGCAGATATTCGCCGACGGGGCGCACGTCGACGCGCGTTCCACCACCAAGACGCGCGCCTTCCTCTCCATGACGGCGGCCTGCGTGGAGCTGAAAGGGCTCAACCCGCGCCTCAACGTCACCACCGACGCCAGCGAGCACGACGCATACTTCCTTAAATACAAGAACGCGGCCTACTCCGACAGCTGCCAGCAGAACGCCGACTCGGCCTTTGCCGCAGCCCGCTCGCGCTTCGTCAGGCCCGGGCGCATGGTGCGCCGCCTCTTCACCGAGGCCTATCTGCCCGAGGTCAAGGACCCGCAGCAGCTCATGCTAGACCTCTTCGAGTATCACGGCATAAGCCAAAGCTCATACGGGCTGCCCGACCTCGGCTTCCTGTTCACCCCCGACGAGCTGTTCGGCCTGTGGCAGCTGAACAACTTCGAGTGGTATTACGAGCAGGGGCCATCGCCACTCAGCGGCGGGCAGATGCCCCGGCTGGCGCGCAACCTGCTGCGCAACATCGTAGAGACCGCCGACACCTGCCTGGCCTCCGGCCGCCCCTGCGCCTCGCTGCGCTACGGCCACGACACCAACCTCGCGCCGCTCGTGGCGCTGATGCAGATGGAGACGTACAACAAGCCCACGGCCTGCTGGGACTCCATACCCGAATATTACCGCACGTACCGCATCATACCCATGTGCGGCAACGTGCAGCTGGTGTTCTTCCGCAAGGCGGGAAGCACGGACATCCTCGTGAAACCGCTGCTCAACGAGCGCGAAATGCACCTGGCCAACGTCGCCACCGACCTCTGGCCCTTCTACCACTGGGCCGACTTGCGCCGCGTATGGATGCAGACGGTGGAGAGCATCACCCTGCCCGCCGTGCCGAAGAAGGATTGAACCAAAACGGTTTGGGTAACGTCAACAATGTTAAAAAACGCCCGGAGAAGGCTCTCATTTTCCGCGTTTCCGCCGAGCAAAGCCTGTTGGCCACCAAATATTGCAGCCACGGGCACGTTTCCGCAACGCACTGACCGACAATCATTTAGCTTCCCATCGGCAGCGATTGCGCCGCCCGATTGTGCAGAATGCAGCCCGAAAACAGCCTCGGCAAGGCCGTTTCGGGGCGGTATCGCACTGCCAAACGGCCTGTGCCGCATAGCAAAACGCGCCATTTCAGACTGCGAAGTGTGCCGTTTCGGGTTGCGAAACGGCACACTTCGCGCTCCGGCCACCCTCTCGCGCCCGTTCCGAAGGGCAACAATGCCCCAGCCTCACGCTATTTCACGGCCTGTGGCCGTGTTAATTTCGCATGGCCAGACCGTTAAACATTGCTAACAGCCAGCACTGTTCCCCATGCCGCAGCCTCCATCCCCACACCCACGGAAAACGCCCCCCCGGATGGCGTGAACAGGCAGAGACGCAGGCAGACCGCACCGGCGGCAAACGCCCATACAAGGGCAAAAGCTGCAAAAAAACGGCCAAAAAGGAAGCCGAACGGAAATAAATTGCTAACTTTGTGGCATCAACTATTTACCAATAACCATATTGAATATGAATTTCAGACTGCTCACTTGTGCCTTGGCGCTATCCTCCGCGATGGCCGGGATGGCACAGACGCACGTCATGGACGTGAACACCAAGAAAGCAGGAGCCACCGTGCAGAACACCATGTACGGCCTCTTCTTCGAAGACATCAACTATGCCGCCGACGGCGGACTGTACGGCGAGCTGGTCAAGAACCGCTCGTTTGAGTTCCCGCAGAGCTTCATGGGCTGGCAGACCTTCGGCAACGTGACGCTCAAAGACGACGGTCCATTCGAGCGCTGCCCGCACTACGTAGAGCTGGCCTGGGCCGGCCACTCCGAGCGGCGCACCGGCCTGGTCAACGAAGGATACTTCGGCATAGGCGTGCTCAAGGGCGAAGAATACCGCTTCACCGTATGGGCCAAGGCGCCCAAAGGCACCGCGCGCATCCGCGTACAGCTGATAGACGCCGACACCATGGGCGAGCGGCAGGACTTCGCTACGGCAAAGGTTGACATCAACGGCACCGAGTGGAAGAAGTACGAGGTGCGCATCAAGTCGCCGCGCACCGACAACAAGGCATCGCTGCGCATATTCCTCGACGGCAAGAACCCCGTGGCCCTTGAGCACATAAGCCTGTTCCCCGTAAACACGTTCAAGAACCGCGAGAACGGAATGCGCCGCGACCTGGCGCAGGCCCTGGCCGACATGCACCCGGGCGTGCTGCGCTTCCCCGGCGGCTGCATCGTGGAGGGTGAGTGCCTGGAGAACCGCTACCAGTGGAAGAACACCATAGGCCCGGTGGAGAACCGACCGCTCAACCGCAACCGCTGGGAGTTCACCTTCGAGCACCGCTACTTCCCCGACTACTTCCAGAGCTACGGACTGGGCTTCTTCGAGTTCTTCCAGCTCTCCGAGGACATCGGGGCCGAGCCGCTGCCCGTGCTCAACGTGGGCATGGCGTGCCAATACCAGAACCGGAACAACGAGAAGGCACACGTGCCTGTCGACCAGTTGGACCCCTATATACAGGATTGCCTCGACCTGATAGAGTTCGCCAACGGCGACACCACCACCACATGGGGCAAGAAGCGCGCCGAGATGGGTCACCCCGCGCCGTTCAACCTCAAGTTCATCGGCGTGGGCAACGAGCAATGGGGCGAGTTCTACTTCGAGCGGATGCAGAAGTTTGTCGACGCCATACGCGCCAAGCACCCCGAGATTAAGATAATAGGCACGAGCGGCCCCGACTCCGAGGGCAAGAACTTCGACCTCGGATGGGAGGCCATGAAGCGGCAGAAGGTAGACCTGGTCGACGAGCATTTCTACCGCCCGGAGTCGTGGTTCCTCAGCAGCGGACTGCGCTACGAGAAGTACGACCGCAAGGGCCCGAAGGTGTTCGCCGGCGAATACGCCTGCCACGGCAAGGGCAAGAAGTGGAACCACTACGAGGCTTCCATACTCGAAGCGGCCTTCATGACCGACCTGGAGCGCAACGCCGACATAGTGCACATGGCCACATACGCCCCGATGCTGGCCCACGTGGAGGGCTGGCAGTGGCGCCCCGACCTGATATGGTATGACAACGTGCGCCTGTTCAAGTCCGTAAGCTACTACGTGCAGCAGATGTACGCCATGAACAAGGGCACCAACGTGCTCACCATGACCATGCAGGGACAGCCCATAGCCGGGCAGGAGGGACAGGACGGACTGTTCGCCAGCTCGGTGATAGACAAGGAGACGGGCACCGTGATAGTGAAAGTCATCAACACAAGCAAGGAGAAGCAGCCCGTGAGCATAAACCTCAACGGCATCAAGGGCGAGCGCACGGCAGAGACAATAACCCTGACCTGCACAGACATGATGGCCGAAAACACCCTCGACGAGCCGGAGAAGATAGTGCCGCAGAACGGCACCCTGGCCTGCGAGGCGGGCAAGAAGAACACCGTCATCAACGACGAGATAGCCCCGATGACCTTCCGCCTGTACAAGGTGAAGAAGTAAACAGAACGGCAAAGACATGAAAACCGCCGCGCCACAACATCGTGACGCGGCGGTTTTCCATCCAGACAATCTTCTGCATAAGCAAGAAACGACAACGGAAACACACACAACGAACAGCTAAAGCACCGTCCGCAAGCCCCCGACGACGGGCTGATTATCCCACGTCAGCCAAGCACACACTCGTCCCGCCAGGGCAAACAGGCATCAACAATGCCCGGCCACATAACGTGACACAGGCCCAAGCCCGGCTCGTCAAGGCACAAGACCGCAACCTACCCGCAATCTGCCCATACTTGCAAATATGCAACTAGAAACGGGCTCTGCCGCCTTGATTTTCCGTATGTGCCGTTTTGCACCCTGAAACGAGCCGTTTTGCACCTTGAAACGGCACATTTCGCGCTTCAAAAAGGCCTGTTTCGCAAGCCAAAACGACACGTTTTGCAAGTCGCTGAGTGCCAAGCCGTTAGCCAAGCCAACCCAAACCGCCGCATTTAACATAAAAATGTTAATGCCGATGTGCGCCTGCTGGCAGGCGCAGAGCATTTGGGATGTTTGCGGATATTCACTTTATTAAATAACCTTTCCGCCCCAGCCGTTACGTTTTTTTTTAGTAATTTTGCAACGAAATGTACATATACACAACATGGCAGTAGCAGAACTGATAAACAATGACAACGGCGAGAAGCACTTCTCGTTTGAGGTATTGCCGCCGCTGAAGGGCACCGGGACCGACAAACTCTTCGCCACGATAGACAAGCTGAAGGAGTTCGACCCGATGTTCATCAACATAACGACCCACCACAGCGAGTATGTCTACCACCAGCTCGACAGCGGCCTGCTCGAACGGGAGCGCATACGCCGCCGCCCCGGCACGGTGGCCATAGCCGCCGCCATACAGAACAAGTTCGGCATACCGGTGATGCCCCACGTCATCTGCAGCGGTGTCACCGTGGAGGACATAGAGTACGAGCTGCTCGACCTGCAGTTCCTCGGCATCACGAGCCTCATGCTGCTGCGCGGAGACAAGGCCAAGGAAGACCGCTTCTTCACCCCCACACCGGGCGGGCACGAGCACACCACCGACCTGATACGCCAGGTGAAGCGGTTCAACGAGGGCTTCTTTGCCAACGGCGAGCCTATAAAGCGGCCCGGGCCGGCGTTCGACTACGGCGTGGCCTGCTATCCCGAAAAGCACGACGAGGCTCCGAACATGGAGATGGACATGACCCACCTCAAGGAGAAACAGGACCTCGGAGCCGAATATGCCGTGACGCAGCTCTTCTATGACAACCGGAAGTACTTCGACTTTGTGGACAAGGCGCGCGCCATGGGCATAACAATCCCCATCATACCGGGCATAAAGCCGCTGGCAAAGATGAGCCAGCTGAGCGTCGTCCCGAAGACTTTCCACTGCGACATACCGCAGGAACTGGCCTCGGAGGCCGTGAAATGCAAGACCGACGAGGACGTATGCCGCCTCGGGGTGGAATGGGCCGAGGCACAGTGCCGCGAACTTTACGCCCACGGGGTGAACAACATACACTTCTATACCGTGTCGGCCGTCGACTCTGTGGCGGAAATCGCACGGAGACTGTTGAAGAATTAAGAATCAAAAATCAAGAATTAAGAAAGTACGCGGGGTGGAGTCCGCGCGGCATTCGTGCAATGAGCGATGCCGTGACGCGGGGCGACACCAAGAGATAGGGCATGAGATTCAGCGAAGTGATAGGCCAGGAGGAGGCCAAGAACAGGCTAAAGGGACTGGTGGACGAAGGAAGGCTGCCGCACGCCCTGATGCTCTGCGGTCCAGAGGGCTGCGGAAAGATGGCGCTGGCGCTGGCCTTTGCCACATACCTGCTGTGCGAACGACACGGCAACGCGGACGACTCGTGCGGCGCGTGCCGCCAGTGTCTCATGGCCGACAAGCTGGAACACCCCGACCTCCACTTCACTTTCCCGACAATAAAGCTGCCCTCCATGAGCCCGGAGCACAAGCCCGTGAGCGATGACTTCATAAGGCAATGGCGGCTGATGCTCGCCTCTGGCCCCTATTTCTCAATGACACAATGGATGGAAGCAATGGGAGCAGAGAACCAGCAGGCCATAATCACAGCCGGAGAGAGCGACGAGCTGACGCGAAAACTCAGCCTGAAATCGAGCCAGGGAGGATACAAGGTGTCTGTGATATGGCTGCCCGAGCGCATGAACGCCGACTGCGCGAACAAGATGCTGAAGCTGATCGAGGAGCCACCGAGCCAGACAGTGTTCATAATGGTGTGCCAAGAGCCCGACCGACTGCTCGACACCATACGCAGCCGCACGCAGCGAATAGACATAAAGCGCATAGACGACGAGAGCATACGCCGCGCACTCGTGGAACGGCGCGCCGTGGGAGACGACACAGCGCAGCGCATATCGCGCATGGCAGCGGGCAGCTGGCTCAGGGCAACAGAGGCACTCGACGCGGGCAACGAGAACGAAGAGTTCCTCGACCTGTTCATGATGCTGATGCGACTGGCCTATATGCGCCGCATAAAAGACCTGAAAAAATGGAGCGACACGATGCAGGCCATGGGACGAGAGAAGCAGAAACGATTCCTCGCTTATATGCTACGGCTGGTCCGCGAGAACTTCATGTACAACTTCGGGCAGCCGGAACTCAACTACATGACGCAGCGCGAAGAGGAGTTCTCGCGCAACTTCGCCCGATTCATCCATGAGGGCAACATACTGCAGATAAACGACTTGGTGAACCTTGCCATACGCGACATCGGGCAGAACGCCAACGCCAAGATAGTGTTCTTCGACCTGTCGCTGCAGATGATCATGCTCCTGCTGAAGAAATGAGACACTACGAGGCCAGGCAAACGCCGAGGCCCACTATATAATCAATATAACAGTATAAGACAATGGACTATAGCAACAAAGACTTCGAGATATGCCACGACTGCGACCGGGGGCTGTGCAAGTGCGCCATAGGCAAGCAAGACAGGCAACTGAACACATACGACTGGCTGGCAGACGTGCCGGGCAACGCCGAGAGCACCGACCTCGTGGAGGTGCAGTTCAAGCATACGCGCAAGGGATACTACCACAACGTGAACCGACTGGAGCTGAGAAAGGGCGACATAGTGGCCGTGGAGGCCAGCCCGGGCCACGACATCGGCGTGGTGACGCTGACCGGGCGGCTGGTGAAGATGCAACTGAAGAAGGCCAACATCAAGTCGCCTGACGACATAAAGCGCATATACAGGATAGCCCGGCCGGTGGACATGGAGAAATACCGCGAGGCAAAGTCGCGCGAGCACTCCACGATGATAGAGAGCCGCGAGATAGCCAAGAGGCTCGGATTGCAGATGAAGATAGGCGACGTGGAGTACCAAGGGGACTGCAACAAGGCCATATTCTACTACATCGCGGACGAGAGGGTGGACTTCCGGCAGCTCATCAAGGTGCTGGCCGAGACCTTCCACGTGCGCATTGAGATGAAGCAGATTGGCGCAAGGCAGGAGGCCGGGCGCATAGGAGGCACCGGGCCGTGCGGCCGCGAGCTGTGCTGCGCCACATGGATGAAGAACTTCGTGAGCGTGAGCACCAACGCGGCGCGATTCCAAGACATATCGCTCAACCCGCAGAAGCTGGCCGGCATGTGCGCAAAGCTGAAGTGCTGCCTCAACTACGAGGTGGACAACTACGTGGAGGCCGGGCGAAAGCTGCCCAGCAAGGAGGTCACGCTGCAGACCAAGGACGCCGACTACCACCTGTTCAAGAGCGACATCCTCACCGGGACGCTCACCTACTCCACCGACAAGAGCGTGGCCGCAAACCTTGAGGTGATAACCGCCGAGAGGGCCAAGGAGGTGATAGAGATGAACCGCCGGGGCGAGAAGCCGCTGTCGCTGCAGGAAGACGGCAAGCCGAAGGAGGCAAAGCAGACCGCCGACCTGCTGGCAAACGAGAGCCTGAGCAGGTTTGACAAAGCCAAGAAGAAGAAAAAGAAGAGCGGCAAGGGCAACCAGAACAACGCCGCTGCGGCCGAGAAAGCCAAGCCACAGGCTGCCGAGAAGCCCAAGCAGCAACAGCAGAAGGAAGGCAGGCAGCAACAGCAGAAAGAGGGAAGGCAGCAGCCAAAGGCAGACAGGCCGGAGCAAAAGGCGGAGCAGCACCGCCCAAAGGGGCCACAGGGCGAGGGCAGGCAGGCCGACGGCAACCGCCCCGCCGCCGACAAGCCGAGGCAGCCCAAGGGCGCAGGCAAGCGGCCGGCAAACAGGCAGCCGCGCAACAACCAGCAGCAAAATGACCGCAAGGAGGACAGCAAGGACTAAGGCCGCAGCGGCCATAGCCCTCACAGCGACGCTGGCCGCAGGCCTGGCGGCGTGCACGGATGGCACCGTCTACGACAGCTACAAGCCCCTCGGGGAGTGGGAAAGGGCTGACACGGCCTCGTTCCGCATACCACCGGCCGGGGCAACGGGCACATACGCCACCGACGTGAACATACGCACAAACGGCAACTACCCCTTCATGGCCCTGACAATAATAGTGGACCGCACGGTCATGGCCACCGACACGGCCCTCGCCGATGCCGCCACAACGCGCAGCGACACCATCGACTGCCGGCTGGCCGACGAGAAAGGCAGCAGCACCGGCAGCGGACTGAGCAACTTCCAGCACACATTCCGGCTGCCAGACACAGAGCTGCGCCGGGGCGACTCCATGGTGGTGAGCATAAGGCACAACATGATGCGCGAGACGCTGCCCGGCATAGAAGACGTAGGAATAAGACTGACGAGAAAATGACACGATGAAGACCGCCACGCGAAACGGCACGTTTCGCCCTCCAAAACGGCACGTTTCAGACGCTAAAACGGCCCGTTTCGCACTGCGAAACGGGCCGTTTTGCAATTCACTGAATGCCAGACGGTTACGCGACCTTTGCCGAACGCTGCCGCAGGGACGCACGGAGCGGCCTACGTGCGCACAAGATTGCGCCCAGCGTCTATGCGCAGGAATATGAAGAGCAGTATGGTGAAGCCCCACAGCGAGGAGCCGCCGTAGCTGAAAAACGGCAGCGGGATGCCTATCACGGGCGTGAGACCGAGCACCATGCCCACGTTGATGAACACGTGGAAAAGGAAGATTGACAACACAGAATAGCCATACACCCGCCCAAAACGGAACTGCTGGCGCTCGGCAAGGTGGATGAGCCGCAGCACGAGAGCTAGGAAAAGGATGAGCACACCGGCCGAGCCAAGGAATCCCTCCTCCTCGCCCACGGTGCAGAAGATGAAGTCCGTGTCCTGCTCGGGCACGAACTTGAGCTTGGTCTGCGTGCCGTTCAGGAAGCCCTTGCCCTCCAGTCCGCCCGAGCCTATGGCTATCTCGCTCTGGTGGACGTTGTATCCCGCCCCGGCGAGGTCTTCCTCCAGCCCGAGCAGAACGTTGATGCGCACCCGCTGGTGAGGCTCAAGCACGTTGTTGAGCACATAGTCGGCCGAATAGAAGAAAGCCACCGAGCCCACGGCAAACGCCATGATGAGCCAGTAGTTGCGCAGCCGCGAGCCGAGGGCCGCCAGCATAAGCCACGCCAGAAGCAACGCCGTGACACCGAGCTGCACCCACACCACGTCGAACGGAATGACGAAAACAGAGAACAGCAGGGCAACGAGCGTAGCGCCGACGCAGACGGCCAGCATGAGCAGAGCCGCGCGGCGGTCGCGGCAGTAGACGCTGACCATGCCGGCGGTGAACACCTGCACGAGCAGCAACACCACAAACTCGCCCACCGAAGTGGGCGTGCCGAACATCATGGCCTGCTCGAAACGTATGCCCACCACGAAGTAGACCACCGCCGCCACGCCCGTGAAGAGCACGCAGCCGGGCATCCCCTCGCGGTAGAGCACGAGGAAGAAGGCCAGATATACGAGCGCCGAGCCGGTCTCGCGCTGCATGATGATGAAGAGCATGGGGGTGAAGATGATGGCCAGCGTGGCAGCGAAGTGCTTCCAGCGGTGTATGTTGTAGCCGTATGTGCTCATAAACTTGGCCAGGGCCAGGGCCGTGGCGAACTTGGCGAACTCGGCGGGCTGCACCCTGAGCGGCCCCAGCACGAGCCACGAGCGCGAGCCTTTTATCTCGTGGGGGTTGAAGATTGTGGCGAAGAGCAGCAGCAACAGGAAGCCATATATCACGTAGGCGAAGGTGTCGTAGAAGCGGTCGTCGAGCATCAGCAGCACGAAGCCGAGGCACACCGACGTGCCTATCCACACTATCTGCATGCCCGAGCGCGTGCCAAGGCTGAATATGTCGGTGTCGCCGTAGCTGTAGCTGGCGCCGCAAACGCTGATCCACCCGAAGGCGAGCAGCGCGATGTATATGCCGATTGTCCACCAGTCGAGCGAGCGGAGCACGCCCGGCTGCTTATCTGTCTGTCGTGTCATAGGATATGCGTCTGTGCTGGAACTCCTCCGCCTTCTTCTCCGATTCGGGCGAGAGCTTGCCGTTTATGTACTTCTCCATTATGAGCGAGCCTATAGGAACGCCGTAGTCTGCCCCCCAACCGCCGTTCTCCACATACACGGCCACGGCTATCTTGGGGTCGTTCATGGGCGCGAAGCCCATGAAGGCCGAGTGGTCGTGTCCGCGGTTCTGCGCCGTGCCGGTCTTGCCGCAGGCCTCATACTCGGGGCGGTTGGCCGCGCGGCACGTGCCGCGCAGCACCGAGCTGCGCATTCCCTCGACCACCGTCTCGTAGGCAGAGCGTGACGCCATGGTGTAGTGGCGGCGCGTATAGGTGGTGTCGAGCGGCTCGCCCTGCACCTTCCTCACCACGTGCGGCACGTAGTAGTAGCCCCGGTTGGCTATCGTGGCGCCGAGGTTGGCTATCTGCAGCGGCGTGAGCGTCACCTCGCCCTGCCCTATCGAGATGCTTATCACGGTGAGCCCGTTCCACGACCCGTTGTACACCTTGTCGTAGAACTCGGCGTTCGGTATCAGGCCGCGCTTCTCGCCGGGCAGGTCTATGCCCAACCTGTAGCCGAAACCCATGCTCACCATGTAGTCGCGCCAGCGGTTCATGGCCTCCTGCACGCTGCCGTACTTGCTGCGGTTGCCTATCATGTGGTACAGCCCCCAGCAGAAGTAAGAGTTGCACGAGGTGCTTATGGCATCGACGATGGCCAGCGGTGCCCGGTGGCCGTGGCACCCCACGTGGAGCCCGCGGTAGTAGAATCCGTGGTTGCACGGGTACATCGTGCCGGGCGTGATTATCCCCTCGCTGAGAAAAGTGAGCGCCTGCGTGGTCTTGAACGTGGAGCCTGGCGGGTAGAGCCCCATGATGCTGCGGTTCAGCAACGGCTTCCACGGGTCGAGAGCCAGCTTGACATGGTTCTTGCTGCGGTCGCGCCCAGACATCACGCGCGGGTCGTAGGTGGGCGAGGAGACCATGCAGAGCACCTCGCCCGTGGCCGGCTCTATGGCCACAATGCTGCCTATCTTGCCCTCCAGCAGCCGTTCGCCCAGTGCCTGCAGCTCAAGGTCGATGCTCAATGTCAGGTTCTTGCCCGCCACGGGGGCGCGGTCCAGGCGGCCGTCCTGATAGCGGCCCTGTATGCGCCCGTGGGCATCGCGCAGCAATATCTGCACGCCCTTCACGCCGCGCAGCTGCTTCTCATAGCGCCGCTCCACGCCGAGCTTGCCTATATAGTCGCCCGGCTGGTAGTAGTCGTCCTCCTCAATGTCGGCCTGCGACACCTCGGCCACGTCGCCGATGACGTGGGCCGCGTATGGGTACTGGTACTGGCGGACACTGCGTTTCTGTATGTAGAAGCCCGGAAAGCGGAACATCTTTTCCTGGAACACGCTGAACTCCTTGTCCGATATCTGCCCCATGAAGAGCTGCTGCGTGAAGCGCGAGTAGCCGGGATTCTTCTTCCTGTCCTTGATTTCGGCCATGCGGCTGTCAAATTCGTCGCGGGTGATGCCGAGCGTGGCGCAGAAGTCGAGCGTGTCGAGGTGGCCGCGCTCCTCGTTCATCACCACCATTATGTCGTAAGACGGCTGGTTATACACCATCAGCCGCCCCTTGCGGTCGGTTATCACGCCGCGCGAGGGGTAGTCTATACGTTTCAGAAAGGCGTTGGAGTCGGCGTTCTTCTTGTAGTCGTCGCTCATTATCTGGAGCGTGAACAGGCGTATGATATAGACCACGACGATGAACGTGGCCACGCCGCCTATGACATAACGCCTGTTGGAAAGTTCGAAGTCGTTCACTGCTTGCGCACGCTCTCTATGGTAAGTACAAGGATTATGGTGAGCAGAGCGCTGCCGCCCGCGCACTCAAGCCAGCGCAGCCAGTGGAAGAAGCTGAACATTTCGAGCGCGAAGAAGACCACGCAATAGAGCAGCACCAGCGCGGACACGTAGAAAGCGAACTTCATCTTGCCGATGGCCCGCGCCGAGGGGCGGAGGTCATCTGGCGCGTCGCGCTGTACGAACAAGGCGAAGAAGCCGGGCTGCATCGCGCCGATGAGCGTCATCGAGGCCGCCGCCACGCCCGGAGTGTTGGAGAACGTGTCGACGGCAAGGCCCAAAGCGAAGCACCACAACAGCTGCGCCCACCGCGGATAGCCCATGGGGAACACCAGCGCCATATAGACATAGAGCAGCGGAGTGGCGCAGTTGAACAGGTGAATCTGGTTGAGCACCAGCGCCTGAACAAGGCACAAGAGGCAGCAAAGCAGCAATCGCCTTAATGTATCGGAAACCATTGTGTTTGTGAAAAATTATCCTTGGCGGCGCGCTTGTGCGCCTGCCGTACGCCGGTGTGCGCCCTACTGGCTGGCACACGGCTGCCGGCTACCATGCCGTGCGGGCAGCACGGAGGGTGGACGCCGGCCGGAAGGCTCAGTCCTTGGTCACTATGTGCAGAGAGTCGCGGGCCGCATTGAGCAGCATTGTGCGCTCGGCCACGCTCCGGTCGTCGATGACACAGACATCGCGCACGCTGCTGAAATCGGTGGAGAGGCGCACCCTCAGCCTGTAAGACAGGCCATCGCGCGAGTTGTACACCTGCTCTATGCGCCCCACGAGCACGCCTTTGGGGAAGATGGACGAGTATCCGCTCGTCTCAATCCAGTCGCCCTTGCGGAAGCGGGCGTGGCGCGGAATGTCCTCGACGTAGGCCACCGAGGCGTCATCGCCATACCATACGAGGTAGCCAACGTAGCCCCTGTTCCTTATGGCACAGCTGATGCGCGACTTGATGTTGAGCACAGGCATGACGACCGAGTAGTGGTCTGACACGAGATAGACTATGCCCACGATGCCGTTGCCGCAGGCCACGCCCATGTCGGGCCTGATGCCGTCAGCGCGCCCGCGGTTGATGGTCATGAGGTTGTGCGGGCGGTCGAGCGTGTTGTCAACGACCTTGGCCGGTATCAGGCGGAAGCGCGACAGCAGCTCACGCCCTTCGCGCTCCATGGCGGTGGTGTCGTGGGTGGCCTCCTCGTACAGTCCGCGCAGCTGGGTGAGTTGCCGCTCAAGGTAGAAGTTGCGCTGCGCAAGCCCCTCGTTGACGCGGCTCAGCGAGAAGTATGCCTCAACGGCCGAGTTGAGTTCATAGACCTTGCCCGCCACGGCGCTGGCCGTGGAGAACCATACGCTGCCCTGGTACGTGTTGTAACGGAACAGAAGCACGGCGCAAACCACCTCAAGCACCACGAAAAGGAGCCAGTGGTTGTACTTGGCAAGAAACTCTAAGAGGTTACGCATCGGGTCAATTCGCAATCCATAATTCATAATGCACAATTCATAAGTGCCGTGGCCGCAATGCCGGCGCGCAGCCCTTCATGAAGTGGAGCGCTGCGAAAGGCTATTATGAATTGTGTATTATGAACTTGACTTCATCGCATGAGGAACGAGAAGCGGTCCACGTTCTTCAGCGCTATGCCCGCTCCGCGGGCCACGCTGTGGAGCGGATCCTCGGCGATATGGAACTGTATGCCTATCTTGTCGGCCAGTCGCTTGTCGAGACCGCGCAGCAACGCGCCTCCGCCGCTGAGGTAGATGCCGTTCTTCACGATGTCGGCGTAAAGCTCGGGCGGCGTGTTCTCCAGGGCGGAGAGCACGGCGTTCTCTATCTTGGCCACGGTCTTGTCGAGGCAGTGGGCTATCTCCTGGTAGCACACCGGCACCTCCATGGGCAGCGCGGTGATGCGGTTGGGGCCGTGGACCACGTAGTCCTCGGGCGCCTGCTCGCCCAAGTCGGTGAGCGCGGAGCCCACATGGATCTTTATGCGCTCGGCCATGCGCTCGCTGACCTTCACGTTGTGCTGGCGGCTCATGTACTCCTGAATGTCGGCGGTGAGGTCGTCGCCGGCTATGCGGATGGAGTTGTTGCTCACGATGCCGCCGAGCGATATGACGGCAATCTCGGTAGAGCCGCCTCCGATGTCAACAATCATGTTGCCCTCGGGGGCCTCCACGTCGATGCCTATGCCTATGGCGGCGGCCATAGGCTCGAATATCAGGTAGACGTCGCGGCCGTCGGCGTGCTCGGCCGAGTCGCGCACGGCGCGCAGCTCCACCTCGGTGGAGCCTGAGGGCACGCCTATCACCATCCTGAGCGACGGCGAGAAGAGGCGGCTGCCCGTGTGAACCATCTTTATGAGGCCGCGCATCATCTGCTCGCAGGCGGAGAAGTCGGCTATCACGCCGTCGCGCAGCGGGCGCACGGTGCGTATGTTGTCGTGCGTCTTCTCGTACATCATCTTGGCCTTCTCGCCCACGGCTATCATCTTGTCCGTGCGGCGGTCGAGGGCCACCACAGACGGCTCGTCGACCACTATCTTGTCATCACTGACAATGATGGTGTTCGCCGTGCCGAGGTCCATTGCTATCTCTTGCACAAAAGAAAAGAATCCCATAATCCTCCTTGTTGCTGTTTTAAGTATGTTGGGTAAGGAAACGACATCCCTGACGAGCCCGGCGGCCTACTTGCCGGCGAACCAGGCGTGGATGGCCGTGTCATAATGGCTGCTCACTCCGAAGGCCCTCTCGGCCAGCATCCTGCGCTGCGCGAGCGTGGTCTCTGCTCCCTGCGCGTTCAGTATGTCGAGAAGCACGGCATACTCGGCCTTGCTCGGCACGATGACCACGTCGTTGAAGTTCTTGGCACCGGCGCGTATGAGCGAGATGCCGCCTATGTCTATCTTCTCGATTATGTCGGCCTCTGAGGCTCCGCCGGCCACTGTGTCCTCGAAGGGATACAGGTCCACCACCACGAGGTCTATCTCGGGAATCTCGTATTGTGCCATCTGCTCACGGTCGCCGGCGTTGTCGCGGCGTGCCAGTATGCCTCCGAACACTTTCGGGTGGAGCGTCTTGACGCGGCCTCCGAGTATAGACGGGTATGTGGTCACGTCCTCAACCTTCTGGCACTCGTAGCCAAGCGACTCGATGAAACTCTGCGTTCCTCCTGTCGAAAGGAACTTCACGCCTTCGGCATTGAGCTTCTTGAGCAGCTCGTCCAGCCCATCCTTGTGGTAAACCGAAATCAGCGCAGTTTTGATTTTTTTTGTATCAGCCATAAATCTAATATATAACGTTATATGTAATCAGGCTGCAAAGTTACTAAAAAGCCGTGACTAAGCAATATGTTTGCACCGAAAAATATGCGGCACACGGCGAAACAAGGCCTGCCCCGGCCTGCCCGCCGGCTATGCAGGCGTAACGGTAGCGCAACCGGCGCCAGTTGTCATTAGCACTATTTAACCTCTCGGCGTTCCGATTTTAACACGACCGGAAACGACGAAACAGGAAAACGAAAGGCCGAAAAAGCCCCATCGGCAGGCCATAAACGGCCGCCGACAAGGCGAAACGGCGCTCGACGCACTGCGGAACGACCCGTTTTGGAACGCGGAACAGGCCGTTCGGGCTTGAAAAACGGCACTCATCGCAAGCCAGAACGACCCGTTTCGGTGCGCATTTCTGCATGAAACGGGCTGCCAGCCATTGCACACCTCGCCACAATGTGACCTCAAAGCACTGTTGCACACCCCATTAGCGTTGCACACTCATTTTGCCGTCGTTTGCGGGCAAAGCCGCACCCGCCCGCGAAAACGCGAGCCACGGCGACTTTTTGCCGACTGTTTTTAACATTCCGGCTACGTGGCGGACACTATTTTTCCGCCCACAAACACTGCGAAGATAAGGAGTTTTATTGTACCTTTGCACAGAATAAGCCGCGCCCGGCACGTGCGGGCAAGCCCGGTTTCCGCTCGCTCGCGCCATCTTTACGGCAGACGGCGAACGCCGGCACGGCCATTCATTCACATCAAGACTAAACAAACAATGACGAAAACAAATACTATTATGGAAGAAAAAGAGAACAGGGAAGCGGCCAAGGTCTACTTCACCGACTTCCGCTGCAAGCCCGATGAGGGGCCGGCAGACAAGCTGAAGAGGCTGATCAAGGCAGCCGGAATGGACAAGATAGACATGGACGGCAAGTTCGTGGCCATAAAGATGCACTTCGGCGAACTGGGCAACATGAGCTTCCTCAGGCCCAACTACGCCCGGGCCGTGGCCGACGCGGTGAAGGCTCTGGGCGGGAAGCCATTCCTGACGGACTGCAACACACTCTACCCAGGCAGCCGCAAGAACGCCATAGAGCACCTGTACTGCGCGTGGGAGAACGGATTCACGCCGCTGACCGTGGGCTGCCCCGTGATAATAGGCGACGGACTGAAAGGCACCGACGACGTGGCCGTGCCGGTGAGGGGCGGCGAATATGTGAAGGAAGCCAAGATAGGCCGCGCCGTGATGGACGCCGACGTGTTCATATCGCTGACACACTTCAAGGGCCACGAGATGACCGGCTTCGGCGGAACGATAAAGAACATAGGCATGGGCTGCGGCTCGCGCGCCGGGAAGAAGGAGCAGCACAGCAACGGCAAGCCCCACATAGACCACGCAAAGTGCCGCGGATGCAGGCGGTGCATGGCCGAGTGCGCCAACAGCGGGCTGAGCTTTGACCCCGAGACGCGCAAGATGAGCGTGGTGACGGAGAACTGCGTGGGCTGCGGGCGGTGCGTGGGGGCGTGCAACTTCGACGCCATAGAGTTCACCAACGACGCTGCCATAAAGGAGCTGAACTGCCGCATGGCCGAATATACCAAGGCCGTGGTGGACGGAAGGCCGTCGTTCCACATATCGATAGTGCGCGACGTGTCGCCCACGTGCGACTGCCACGCTGGCAACGACACGCCGATAATACCCGACGTGGGTATGTTCGCATCGGCCGACCCGCTGGCCCTCGACCAGGCCTGCGCTGACGCCTGCCTCAAGCAAACGCCGCTGCCAAACAGCCAACTGGCTGACGAGATGGGCCGCGAGGGCTTCTGCGACCACCACGACCACTTCGACAACACCAACCCCAACACCGAGTACAAGACCTGCCTCGCGCACGCCGAGAAGATAGGGCTGGGCAGCCGGACGTACGAAATAATAAGAGTAAGGTGACGGAAACCATCCGCCGCACATCATCAAGTCAGAAGGAGCAGGGCCGGAAGGAGGTTGAAGCAAACCGCTATCACATATACGACAACGAACAACAGCAGGTTGAGCAAATGGTAAGAGCAGCCAACGGCCCGGGAGAGACGCGACAAGTCGGCCGCGCAGAGTGAAAACGCGCGGCGGAACGGCAGGCGGTAACGGCGCAGCACAAGCAGGAACAGGCACACATTGAGCAGCAGCCAGACCGACGCAACGACGTATGCAATGCCCGGTGCAGGCCGGGCGCAGCGTTCACTGCCGCCAACGGCAATGGCCACAAGCGGAACGGCTGACGACAGCACGAGCACTCCGCCCTGCAGCCAAAGGTTAACGATGACTGAAATGCGGACATAATCGAGCCCGAGCATACGCCCGAACCTGTCAAGAAACACGACGCAGAGCCGGAACAGCAGGCGGACAACACGGCCCGGCCTCTGCGGAGACACACCTACAGAACACTCGTCACGCATAGTTGAAAGCACAGGGAAAAGCATTGTACACCACCTGACCGTCAGGCGCGGCGGCGCGAACTGACAGACCGCCAGCCCACGATGGCCGCCAGAGTGAGTGCCTCGGCGCAGGGCATGGCAAGCCAGATGCCGGTCGAGCCAAGCGCCACGGGCAACAGGAAGAAGGCAGGCACGAGCAGCACGAGGCCGCGCAAGAGGGCGAATGCCGTAGCCTCGCGTATGCGCTCCACGCTCTGATAGTAGCCCACGATAGCCACGTTGAGTATGAAAAAAGTGACACCAAGAGCGAAATACGGCAGCCCTTCCACGGCTATGCGGCCGGCGTTGCCATCGGGATCGAAGAAGAGCGCCACCAGCCCGTGGGGGAAAAACATGAACAACAACGAAACAACAAGGCCGCAGGCAAACGACGTGGCAAAGAGCAGGCGGCGGGCCTGCAGCACGGAGTCCCAGCGAGCGGCGCCGTAGCTGTAGCTGATGATGGGCTGGGCCGACTGCGCCACGGCGTTGCCCACGCCGAAGAAGAATGGCGTATAATAGCAGGCCACACCGAAAGCAGCCACACCGTCGTCGCCGAGATAGCGCATGAAGACGATGTTGCCGGTGAAGAAGAGCACGGCGAGCGTCATCTCGCCCATCATGCTCGACGACCCAACGCGGCAGTGGTAGCCAATGTTGCGCACGGAGAGAGCCAGACTCTTGCGGCTCAGCTTAGGCATCTGCAGGCGCATGGTCTTGGCAAAGAACATGAGATAGGCCAGGGCCAGCACGCCGCCCGCCGTCTCGCTGATGGCCGTGGCTATGGCCGCGCCCCTGATGCCGAGGCCGAGCGGGAAAATCATGAGCCAGTCGAGGAAGATGTTCATCAGCGCGGAGACGATGTTGCACCACATGGCAAAACGCGGCGCACCGTCGAGGCGGATGATGAAAAGGCCGATGAAGCTCCACATCTGGGCCACGAAACCGGGCATCACCCAGAACAGATAGTCGCGCGAATGGGGCATGAGTGTGTCCGAACAGCCCAGCAGCCGCACCGACACCTCGGGCATGAGCATGGCCGCGAGGCACACCACGACGGCCACCACCGTGGCGAACACCATGGCCTGGGTGACGTTGAGCCGCGCCACCTTGGCCTTGCGGCGCGACAGATGGATGGAGGCCACCACCGAGCAGCCGGCTCCGACCATAAGCCCGAAGCCCGAGAAGAGCATGAAAACCGGGGCGACTATGTTTACGGCGGCCACACCGTGGCTGCCCACTCCGTGGCCAACGAAGATGCCGTCGATGGCCGTCATGGCCGTCATAGACAGCGTTCCGAACAGTGTGGGCACCAACAGGCGGCGGAACATGGTGGCCACCTTGGTGTGCTCAAAGTCAATTGCGTCTCTGTTGTCCATATCTTTACTTGTTTTTTACCCAAAACGGCCATTATACCGCCAGGGATATGTTTTTTATTCCTTTTCAGTCTTTCCAAGTGCATTCGTCCTGCCGACGTGCAGATTGGCAGAACGAAATCACTTTGGACTCTAATGACCGATTGGGGGTTAACGCCGGTGGAGGCAGCGCGCGAACGAATCATGCCGGACAGAATGATTGGCATTACCCATTCATCTTATCCGGCATTTGACCTCGCAAACGTCACTATACCCTCCGATGCGGCTTCTGTTCATTACCATATTGGGCCACCAGCACGCACACCGCCACTGACAGTGCGAGCCACGCAAGCCCGTTACGGGGGTGCAAAGGTAAGCAAAAAATCGCACACGACCAAATATCCGGAACTACCGGCCTCCGTCTTTCGCGCCGGCCAGCAAGGCTCTTATGCGGCTCAATGACTGCACTGTGACGCCGATATATGACGCTATGCACTTCATCGGAACCTGCTTCACCACCTCAGGATAGTCGTCGAGCAAGGCCATATAACGGTCCAAGGCTGTCTGCTTCCACAGGTCTATATGCCAGTTCTCATATAACAGAACAAAGTTCTCAAGCACCTTGCGCCCAAGGTTGGCCATGGCAATGGAGGAAGAGAAGCGCCTGTTAAGCTCTCCCTTAGGCAGGCACACGGCCTCACTGTCGGTAACAGACTCGATGGCGAGACGCGAGGGGCGGTCGGAGACATAGCCCCAAACGGAGAAAAGCACCTCGCCAGGCACGCCAAACCATGCGGTGGCCTCCTCGCCGTCCTTGAAACGATAGCCGCGCCATATACCACGGACGAGCAAGTAAACGCTACTGTCAGTCTCGCCCTGGCGCACAACGATCTCACCACGGGCGAAACTACGGCGGGGCATACCATCTATGAGCCTGAGAACCTCGTCCACGCCAAGCCCCTGCCTGGCCGAAACGGCCTCTATCCAACTTCCCATACCGGTATTTTAAGAAGCTGTTTTAACCCAAATCGGTCATTAGAGTCCAAAGTGATTTCGTCTTGCCGGCGTGCAGATTGGCAGTCGCCTTTGTCGAAGGCGTAGCGGGCCGTCGAGACAAAGCGGCTGACAAGATGCCGCTGGCAGGGCGAAAGCACTTGGAAAGCCTGAAAAGTAACAAAAATATATTCCTGGCGGTATAATGCGATTTTGGTTAAACCAAAAGCAATAGCAGACGCAGCCACCCCACTCTGTTGACTTTTACATACCTGCACTCAAAGCACGGAGGCCGACAGGCAAGGAATCGGACAAAAACAGCCAAGCCGCTTCCACCTCGCAACGGAGGCGGAGACGGCTTGAGCCATGAATCATTCCGCAAGATGCCACAAACGCATCTGCGCTTGTCGCCGTGACAGGACGCCCGGCTTACTTCGTGGTAAGCGTAAGAGCCTGCTTTGCTATCTCGTTCTCGGGGTCGATGGCAAGAATCTTGTTCCAATAAGAAGTGGAGGTTTCCTTGGCCGTTGGGTCGTTCTGCATCTGAAGGAGATAGTAGTAACCGAGGTAACGGTAGCACTCCACGAGGCGGGCATTGTCAGTTGACGACTTATCGGGACGCGGCTCGATGATGCTCACCACCTTCTCATAGTAAGGCTTGGCAAGACCGTCTTTTGTCTCGGGGTCAATATAGGAGTTGACACGTGCACGCATAAAGGTGACATACTCTGTTGCGTCGGGGAACTTCTGCTCCATGTCCACATACACCTGCTCGGCCTTCTTGAACATATCAATGCGGGCTGAATCGGCCAAAGTGTCGGCATACTGGATGTAGATCTGAGCCAGCTCTGCCACGTCGTTGGCAGAAGGTGTGCCGAGAGTCTTAAGGTAATCCTGATAGCTCGTTATGGCGTTATCGTAATCCTCGTTCTCAAGGTAGCAGTCTGAAAGCTGCTTTATAACGCCTGCGCGCTTCTCGTTGTTGTCTATTTCCTGCTCAAGTGCCTTCTTGTACATCTCAATGGCCTTTGGGAACTCCTTGTTGCCGTTGTAGGCGTTGCCATAGTAAGTATAGTCATAATAGGAGAACTTTGCGCTGTCGGACTTGTTGAAGAGCGCGTCTGCGTATGCCAAAGCGTTGGCAAAGTCCTTCAAGTCTGTGCAGTTGAAGAAGGCAAGGCGATTGAAAGCGGCGTCGCGGGGCATCTTGGAGAGTCCGAACTTGGCCACTTCAAGGCTCTCGTTGTACTTCTGGCCGAAGTAGAGGGCCATGGCATACTCAGTGAGCTGGTGCTCGTCAAGAACGTTGCGGTCTGCCTTGGCATAGCTCTCGGCTGCCTTGGAGAATTCGTTTGAGATGTAATAGATGTGACCGATCATGGCATCCACGGCAACATCGGGACGCTCGGCACGCAGTTTTTCGAGGCACTCAACAGCCCCTGCCGGGTCTATCTTGCGGTAAACGCTTGCATATTTATAATACGGATCGGGGTTCTTTGGGTCGAAATATATGGCCTGTGTATAATATCCGGCAGCACCGCCACCGTCGTTCTTGAATGCGGCGATATCGCCAAGAAGCATGAACGCAGGCGCATACTCCTTGTTGGCCTTCATGGCATACTCTGCATATTGCACCGCATTGACCGTATCCTTGTTCTCAAGGAAGGCGCGACCCATGGCCACGAGCACATCTTCGTTCTTCTTGTTCTTCTTGTAGACAGCCTTCACCTGGTCCTCCAAATCGGCAGGCTTGCTCTTTATTACATTGGTTATGGCATCAATAGTGGCCTTGTTGTCGTCCTGAGCCATCGCCGGCATACCAATGGCCAGCACAAAAGTTCCGATAAATAAATACTTCAGTCTCTTCATATTAAATCTGTTATTGCTTGTAATTCGATTGTCCCTACGGCAACGCAACAGCCGCGGCAACTTATAATCCCGCAGTCTTGCCACAGGCCACACGCCCATGGCACACAGCTCACTCGTCGCTTACGTTGACTTCCCGTACAGTCATGTTGCCCCTATACGGCAACAGACCTGCCTTGAACATTATCAACTGGCCGCGATAATCGGCCGACATGAAATTGGCAAATCCCCACGGCAGGCCGTGACGGGGGTCGTTAAGCAAAGCGTAAATGGTGCGGATGAGCGGATAATTGCGGTTGTAGAGATAAAACTGGTACGGTTTCCAGCTGCTCTCTATGGTGGCAGGGTGTATCTTGCTCACGCCCATCACCGTGATATTGCGCTTGAAAGTCACATTGGTAGTGTCGCGCTTGTCATTGAGCCAATTGGATCCGATGATGCCGATGGCATTGGGATGCTTCTCAACGAAGTCAATGACCTCGGCCGATTTCTTCACGGCATAGATGTTCGGACTGTTTATGGGCTTCCCACCAAGCAGAGAATCAACGCAATAATGCACCGTGCTCGACTGCTTGTTGTCGAAAGCCACCTCGATATCTCCAAGCTTGGAGCCGGGCCGCAAGGCACTCCACGACTTCACCTGCCCGCTCAACACCTGCCTGATTTCCTGCACGGAAATGATTGAATCGGGATTGCTGTTGTTGACAATCAACGCCAACCCGTCCAAGGCAATGGGGATGGCCATGGGCTGGAACTTGCGGTCGCGGAGGTTCTGCAACTCCTTACGGGTGAAATTGCGCGAGGTGATTGCCAGCCAGACCTCCTCCTTCATCAGCATGTTCACGCCGTCAAGCTCGTTGGTATAAATGGGGGTGAGCTTGGCATTCGGGTAGACTGTCTCGAAAATCTCGCGCTCTTCATCAATAATAGGACTGAAACTCTCATCAGAGACAAACTTGATTGCCCCTGATGAATAAGTATCAGTCCTACCATTTTTAGGCTTGTCATGGCACGAAGCCAGCAAGCCTAAAAAGAGAGTTAATCCAACAAAAACGTTGAATGGTTTAATCTTCATTACTACTGCAATCTGAATGTCACAGGAACAGTGTACTTAACGCGCACGGGAGAGCCGTTCTGCTTACCGGGAATCCACTTGGGCATACCGGCAACCACGCGCGAAGCCTCCTTGTCAAGCGATGGGTCGACAGACTTGATCACCTTCACATCGGTGATAGAACCGTCACGCTCAACCACGAAAGTAACAATCACACGACCCTGAACACCATTCTCCTCAGCAATAGCAGGATACTTGATGTGGGTAGAAAGGTACTCGAAGAGAGCGGCATCACCACCAGGGAACTGGGGCATCTGCTCCACAACATCAAACACCTGTTCCTCTGCGGGCTTCTCCTGGGCAATCACTTCCTTGGCCTTGAGCACCTCGCCGGCAGCCTCATCGTTACCCTTCACATCGAAAGAACCGATGGCTACGGCTGTCTTGGCGAGATCGTCCTGAGACTTAAGCTCATCCTCGGGAGCCACGTCCTCGTCCTTCTTGATGACAGGAGCGGTGAACTTGACGGAGCTCTTCACTTTCTCCACCACTTTCTGCTCCATCTCAACCTTGACGGGTTCCTTGCGCTCCACCTTAGCTTCCTTCTTCTGGGCCAGCTTAGACAGCTCAACGTCAGTCTCTATGGCTACCTTCTTAGGCATAGCGTTCTCGATAGCCACCTTTGCCAGCACAATAGCGACAATCAAGGCGATACCGACAAGCACGCTGACAAGCGATGCAAGGTTACGCCTTCCGGTGTTCTTGCGCAGACGATAGGCACCATAAGACTGGTTTTTGCCTTCAAAGACGAGATCGACCCAGTTATTGTCTATAAGATCTATTTTCGACATAGTCTTTCTGTTTTAAATCTTCACAGTCACTGATTAATTACTTAACACCCTTCTGAGCAAGCAGCTTCTCGTCGTCAGGGCTAATCTTGTCAATGACATATTTACCAATACTGCAAATCTGCATCTCGTCGAGAGCTTCAACCAAATTGTTGTAATTGGCTGTGTCCAAAGGCTTGATAATGATGGTCAGAGTAGGAATCTTCTCACCATTAAGATTACCTTTCCTAAGCTCATCAAGCTCCTTGCGGTACTGTTCGTCGGTCATGGTAGAGCCAACAGCAGTTTTCCGCGCATCAAGGTCGGCCTTGGCCTTCATGATTCGGGCCACAGGGTTGATGCCTTCCTCAGTGGTGTGCTTGATGAGGACATCGCGTATGCCCTGCCTTCCCCACGTAGTCTCCTTGATACAATCAGGGTTGTCATACTGCGGGATGCCTGCGACATAGTAAATCTTGTCGTTTGCACCGAGGAAAATGGTGATGGTGTGCGAAGCCTTTGTCACCGATTTCTCCTCGTCTGACAGCTTCTGGTCATTAGACGGCATGGTAAGCTGCATAGACATGGGCTTGCTGAGGGTTGTACAGAGCATGAAGAACGTGATAAGAAGCATCATCATGTCCACCATAGGCGTGAAGTCCACGCGGGTGTTCATTTTCTTCTGCTTGCTTGCTACTTTTTTTGCCATGTATCAATCCTCCCCTGAAGTTTTAAGATTGGTAATCAGTTGATAACGGTTCTCGTTCATGTCCTGGAGCTCGGACATCATTGTCTTCACAACCTTGTAAGGCGTCTTTGCGTCGCACTTGATTGCAATCTTGATGTCGGGGTTGGCCTCACGCGCGGCCTTCACCCACTCCTGGAACTCGCTCATTCCGCCATCGATGCTGTCGGTGGGGATGCCGAGCGTCTTGATCTTTTCGGCCATCTGTTCTTTCTCGAGGGCGAGATAGTTGCCCAACACGCTCAGCGGTGCTCCGATCATCGACTCCTGGCTGAAGTTCTTCAGCTGCTGGCCGTTCAGCGAGATGCCGAACTTGTCGGTGACGGTCTGGAGCATGGCGTTCATGTTGTTCTTGTTCTCAGTACCGAGGAATATCTTGCCATCGTTTCCGACGAGGATTGTCAAGACATCATTCTCCGGCACTTTGACCTCGGACACCGAGCTTGGCGTGTTGACTTGTATTGGTTCCGGCTGCAAGAATGTTGATGTCAACATGAAGAAGCACAGAAGCAACGTCATCACGTCAGACATTGGTGTCATGTCTATCCAGATGTCCTTTTTCTGTATTTTTATTTTACCCATTAGTTTTTATTTAAAAGGTAAAACAATTAAATCTCGTCGGTGTGGTTAACGTCGTATGTTGCAGCTATTGTATAACCAACCTCGTCGAGTGCGTAGGTGAGCTTGTCAATCTTGTTTGTGTAGAAGTTGTAAACAACCACAGCCACCCAAGAAGTGGCAATACCTGAAGCCGTGTTCACAAGGGCCTCGGAAATACCGGCAGACAGAGCCATAGAGTCAGCGCCACCGCCGCTTGACAGAGCCTGGAACGAACGGATCATACCCAACACAGTACCGAACAGAGCGGTAAGAGTACCGAGGGTTACGATGGTAGCAACGATCGGGAGGTTCATCTGCAGGGTAGGCATCTCAAGCTGGGTTGCCTCCTCGTGAGCCTGCTGGATCTTTGAAATCTTCTGTGCCTTCTTCATCGTCGAGTTGCCCTCTACCTCCTGATAGGTCTTGATAGAAGCTGAAACCACGTTTGCCACAGAGCCGCGCATCTTGTCGCAGAGCTGAAGTGCCTCCTGGAACTTGCCGGCCTTGATGAGCTGCTTAACCTGTGCGGTGAACTTGGCGAGGTTCATCGTGCCGAATGCAGAGCGGAGTGCGAAGTAACGCTCAACGCCGAGGCACACAACAGTGAGGAACAAAGTGAAGATAAGACCTACCACAGGACCTCCCTTATAGACCGTACCCATCAGGTTTGCGGGGTGAGCGGAAGTGTCGTTGCCCACGAAGTTGCTGGGGCTACCGAGTACGAAGAAATAGAAGCAATATGCTATGATGCAGCATATCACCATGATCCAAATAGCGTTCTTAATACCTCCAAACCCCTGTTTTTTCTTAGCCGGGGCTACAGCTTTTGTTGAAGTTGCCATAATTGATTGATGTTTTTGTTTATGAATTAATAATGATTTTGTTTTAAGTTTACCGACGACGCACACTGCGCCGCCATTTTTTCAATCGGCTTTAGTTTCAATGGAGCAAAGATAATAAAATTACTGACAAATCGGCAGAGGCTTAACATCTTTTAATCCACTTGTAACAAAAAAGCCCATTTTTATCATTTTACGCAGGTCATTTCAGCCCGGCTAAGGCTTCCTTGACGCGCCTCATGGCCTCGGTGATATTGTCCTCGCTCGTGGCATAGCTCATACGGAAGCACTCCGGGTCGCCGAAGGCATCGCCGCCAACGGTCGCCACGTGTGCCTTCTCCAGCAGATACATGGCGAAGTCGGTCGAATTGGCTATCGTCGTCGTGCCATCGGTCTTGCCGAAGAAGCTGCTGCACTTTGGGAACACGTAGAAAGCTCCCTCCGGCACATTGACTTCAAGGCCAGGAACCTGGCGCACAAGGCTGACGATGAGGTCGCGGCGACGCTCGAAGGCACGGCGCATCTGCTCCACGCACTCCTGACTGGTGGTGTAAGCGGCCTCGGCAGCCTTCTGGCTTACTGAGCAAGGACCGCTGGTATATTGGCCCTGCAGCTTGTTGCACCCCTTGACTATCCACTCCGGCGCGGCTATGAAGCCTATGCGCCAGCCTGTCATGGCGTATGCCTTCGACACTCCGTTCACGACGATGGTGCGCTCCTTCATGCCGTCAAACTGGGCTATGCTTTCATGGCGACCGGTATATGTGATGTGCTCATATATCTCGTCAGCGAGCACATAAAGGTCTTCATGGCGCTTGATGACCTCTGCCAGTCCCTCCAGCTCGGCCTTGGAGTAGACGCTGCCCGTTGGGTTGCTGGGCGAGCAGAGTATGAGAAGGCGTGTCTTTGGCGTGATGGCGGCCTCCAGCTGCTCGGGAGTCATCTTGAAGTTCTGCTCGAAGCCGGCGTTCACTATCACCGGCTCTCCGCCGGCGAGCTTTACCATCTGCGGGTAAGACACCCAGTATGGTGAGGGGATTATGACCTCTTCGCCGTCGTTGACAAGAGCCATAACCGTGTTGCACACGCTCTGCTTGGCACCGTTCGACACGAGAATCTCGTTCACGCCATAGTCAAGTCCGTTCTCGTTCTTCAGCTTTGCCGATATGGCCTTGCGCAGGTCGGCATAGCCCGGGACGGGCGAATAGCGCGAGTAGTTGTCATCGATGGCCTTCTTTGCCGCCGCCTTGATGTGGTCGGGGGTGTTGAAGTCGGGCTCGCCCACGCTCATGTTGATAACGTCAATGCCCTGGGCCTTCATCTCTGCGCTTTTTTGCGACATAGCGAGCGTGGCCGAAGGAGCCAGCCGCTGCAGTCTATCTGATAGTTGTGCCATGTTTTCTTGTATTGCTTTTTAATCTTTCTGCAAAATTAAATAATTTATTCTGCCCGAAGAAGGAATTAAATTATTTTATGTGTTTATTCAAAGAATTGTAACAGAAACGCCACCTGCTCAGATGTGGAGCGTATGCCCCATACGGTCCTTTTTCGTCTTCAGGTATTTGTAGTCATACTCGTTGGGTGTCACCTCTATCGGCACATTCTCCACTATTTCCAGCCCGTAAGCCTCCAGTCCGACGCGCTTCGTGGGGTTGTTGGTGAGCAGGCGCATCTTGTGCACGCCGAGGTGGCGCAGCATCTGCGCGCCGCAGCCGTAGTCTCGCTCGTCGGGCTTGAATCCGAGGTGCACGTTGGCGTCCACCGTGTCGTAGCCCTCCTCCTGCAGCTTGTACGCCTTTATCTTGTTCATCAGGCCGATGCCCCTACCCTCTTGCTGCATATATATGAGCACGCCCTTGCCTTCCTTCTCTATCATCTCCATGGCCTTGTGCAGCTGCTCGCCGCAGTCGCACCGCTTGCTGCCCAATATGTCGCCCGTGGCGCACGACGAGTGCACTCGCACGAGCACCGGCTCGTCCTCGCGCCACGTGCCCTTGATGAGAGCCATGTGCTCCAAGCCACTGCTCGTCTGGCGGAATGGTATGAGCTTGAAGTGGCCGTGCTCTGTGGGCATATCCACCTCCGTGCCCACCTCTATGAGCGACTCTGTGCGCAGGCGGTAGGCTATGAGGTCCTTGATGGCTATCACCTTCAGGCCGTGTGCGTCGGCGAAGGCGCGCAGCTCGGGCAGCCGCGCCATGGTACCGTCGTCGTTCATTATCTCCATGAGCGCGCCGGCGGGATACAGCCCGGCGAGCTTGCACAGGTCGATGGTGGCCTCGGTGTGGCCCGAGCGGCGCAACACTCCGTGGTCCTGGGCGTAAAGCGGGTTTATGTGGCCTGGACGCCCGAAAGTCTGCGGGGTCGACGCCGGGTCGGCCAGGGCGCGGATGGTGGCCGCGCGGTCGGCAGCCGACACACCCGTTGTGCACCCTTCGAGTTTGTCAACAGTCACGGTGAACGGCGTGCCGAGCACCGAAGTGTTGTCCTCCACCTGCCGCGGCAGGTCCAGCTCGTCGCATCGGCTCATGGTTATCGGGGCGCAGAGCACCCCTCGGGCGTGCTTCAGCATGAAGTTCACCTTTTCCGGCGTTATCTTCTCGGCGGCTATTATCAAGTCGCCCTCGTTCTCGCGGTCCTCGTCGTCGACCACAATCACGAACTTGCCCTCGCGGAAATCGTCGAGAGCGTCTTCTATAGTGTCAAGTCTTATATCTGCCATATATCTTTATTATACATTATATTAATAGTTGCATGGAGACAGCCCCTCGCCGACCCTCCCCCGTGGGGAGGGAGCCGCTGCGCCCATCCACTTGACAGCCTCCCCCACCGGGGGAGGTTGGAGGGGGCTTCCTTCCACGTTTCTCCCGCACGGGTTTTTACCTTTTTACTCCTTTACTTTTTTACCTTTCTCTGCCTCCATCTCTCCTATCCGCGCCACAATCGCGTCGTTGGCCATACGTATGGCCTTGAGGTCACGCAGCAGGCGCAGGCGGAAACGCACCATGCGGAAGTAGAAGAACACGCCGAGCGGTATCACTATGCCCACCGCGGCGTTGAGCCACCTGGCCCGGAACGGGCGCGTGTGTGCGTGGGTGGCCATATAGGGATACTTGTTCAGCTCTGTCAGTATCACCTTGTCCCTTGTGTTCGACAGGTCTTCTATCACCTTTTCCAAGTCTTCGCTTATCCGGCGGATGTCCCTGTCGTCGCCCTCGCGGAAGAACACCTTCAGCGGGTTTGGCAGCCTCAGCAGGCTGTGCCGCTTCGAGTAGCCGTCTATCTCCGCGCTCACAGTCCCGAGAGAGGCTGCGTCGGAGGCATAGTCCGGGTCGGTTATTATCACCTCTTTCCTGTATACATGACGCTTGCGGCGCAGCCCAAGCATGGAACTGATTATCGAGCTGTACAGATCCATGTTGAACACCACCGAGTCGTTGTTGGCCTTGTAGGTGAAGAACACTGCCAGCGGCGTGAGCACCGCCGTGGATATCAGCTTGCCGAACCATACCGTCCACACACCGTCGCGCGCCATCTTCATGCCAGAGTTCTCGAAGATGAAGTAGACTATGAACACGAGCACCGACACGATGACCGGCACTCCCAGCCCGCCCTTGCGTATGATTGCGCCCAGCGGAGCGCCTATGAAGAAGAATATGATGCACGACAGCGACAGCGTCACCTTGCCTATGGCCTCTATCTGGTGCGTGCGCACGTTGCGGTTCAGCCCCTTCATGTAGTCGCCCTTCATGTTCATCTCCGAAGCGTACATCTGCACATTGTTCAGCGCGGCCTTCATGGCACGCTGCTTGGCCTCGGGCGACAGCCTCATGTAGATGGAGTCTATGTCGGTGGTATCGGCCTTGGCCACCGCCACGGCCTTCAGTGAGTCCTCCTTGCTGAGCTGCGGCAGCCTGAAGGTGGTGCGGCGGGAGTCGGCCAAGAACGAACGGGCCACGCTGTCGTTGTACTCCCTGATGGAGTCGAGGTCATGGAATATCTTCCCCATGCTCTTGGAGCGGGCATCGGCCGATATGCCCGCCACGTCGGCCATGTTGAACCCACCGTCAAAGTCGAGCACTATCTGCTTCGTGGAGAACGTCTCGCGGCGGTAAGGCACGCTCGCGCTGCCCGCCAAGTCCTGCGAGCGCATATTCTCAAACCACTCCCCGCTGTAGAGCGTCAGCAGCAGGTGCTTCTTCTCCTCGGTCGACTGCAGCCGGCCCGAGTCGGCCAGAATGATGGCCGCGTCCTCATAGCTGCCGTTCATGCGGTATATCATCACGCCATAGAGCATACCCGTGCCCACGGCTTTCTTCTGCACATAAATGTTACAATTGGGTATTCCGTCGTAGAATATGCCCTCGGGGATTTCCAGCTCCGGGCTCTTCTGCTTCATCGACAGCAACAACTGGCTGAACGACTTGTTGGCCTCAGGGCCGATGACGTTCTGAAAGTAGAACGAGCAACAGGCCAACAGGCACACTATGACAATGAGCGAGCGCATGGACTGCAACAGAGATATGCCCGCCGCCTTTATGGCCGTGAGCTCCGAGCTCTCGCCCAGGTTGCCGTAGGCAATCAGCGACGACAGCAGGATGGCCAACGGAAAGGCCTGCGGCACGAGCATAAGGCCCATATACCAGAAGAACTGCGCCAGCACCTCAAGCGACAAGCCCTTGCCTATCAGCTCGTCCACATAGCGCCAAAGGAACTGCATCATCAGCACAAACTGGCAGATGAAAAAAGTTCCCAAGAACAACAGCCCGAACTGCTTGACAATGAATACGTCTAACTTCTTTACGCGGAGCATTCCTGATTTTATGGTTGTGGCGGTCTGCCTTTGGCGGCATCCCAGCCTGCAAAATTAGCATAAAAAAGTCATAGTGCGCCCCATTTTGCCGTTTTTTGCAGTTTTTTACAATCCGCTCACGTTGTGCAGCCTATACAGGTTGTCGCGCCATAGGCTCCGCAGCCCGTCCTCATCGCCAGCTTCGGCAAAGTCTGTGATGAGCAGCGCCAGCGTCCCCGTGTCCTCGCTCGCCGTTATCCGTATCTCCCAATACTCGCCGACAGCCTCTTCCGGCACCCACTTCAGCCTTATGTGGCTGAACTTCCGGCGGTCAAGCAGTTTCGACACCTTTATGTCCTGCCCACTCCAGCTCTCTCCCCAGGTGAAGGTCATTGCCTCCCCGTCGTCGTCCACCCGGTCGGCCATCCACTTCTGCAGGCCGTCCGCATTGCCTATCATCTTCCAGACTATCGTAGGAGATTTCACCGACAGCGGATACTCGATGACAATCTTTTTCCGTTTCATATCTCAGGTCCTTATATATATAATAGGTGTAATATCGCCTTTGACAATGCAAAAATACATTTTTCACGCAAAAAACAAAATAAAATCGTGTAAAAGTTTTGTGAAATCATTTTTTTATGCTACCTTTGCACCCGCAAAACAACGCATGGCGGGATAGCTCAGCTGGTTAGAGCGTCGGATTCATAATCCGGAGGTCGTGGGTTCGGGTCCCACCCCCGCTACATCAACAAAAAGGCAACAGCCATTTGGCTGTTGTCTTTTTTCATGGCAGCAAGCGCCGCACTGCCGCCCCGCCGCCCGCCCGCCAAACCACAACCGCGAGCCGCCCGCAATGTCTGAAACCGCAAAGCACGACAACGAAAAAGGGCCTCCCCACGGGGAAGCCCTTTATCTCGAATTGAAGAATATCCGATTAGCCGAGGTGGATAGCCTCTGACGGACATACATCAGCGCAAGTGCCGCACTCTGTGCAGGCATCGGGGTTGATTGAATACTTCTCGCCCTCGGAGATAGCTCCTGCGGGGCACTCATCGATGCAGGTACCGCATGCGATGCAATCGTCACTAATTACGTAAGCCATAATAATATATTTTTAAAACGTTAATACCTAAAAATCGGTATGCAAAGGTAGTAATTAATTCGTAACGTACCAACTTTTGGGCGATTATTTTTTCATAATTTGCATTTACCGAGCAACGGCACGCCATTTAAGAGTGCTGCCACGCCACTGCAAGCCGCCATCCGCCGCCACGCAACAGCCACGGGCCAGGCCGGCAGCAAGCCTGCCAACCCGGCGGCAGAACGCGGCGAAAGCGCAGCGATTGTGACCCTAAAATATAATAAGAAGGTGGAAAATGCGTTATAATAAATATGACTATCAAGAAGATACTGACACTCACCATAGCGCTGGCGGCACTGGTCAACTCCGCCGCGCAGGAGCGCCTGGCGCAAAACAAGCCCTACATCGACCTGCGACCCCTGCACTTCGGCATCCTTGTCGGGATGCACCTGCAAGACATAGAGTTCGAGAACGTGGGACCGCAGACCGTCACCGCAGCCGACGGCACGCAGCAGGAGCAGCTCATACTCTGCGACGCCGAGCGCTGGAACCCGGGCTTCAGCGTGGGCGTGCTGGCCGACCTGCGGCTCAACAACCACCTGTCGCTGCGCTTCACCCCCACCATGCACTTCGGAGCGAAGCACCTCAGGTTCATCAACCTGAGCCAGACCGACGAAAACGGGCAGCCGCACCGCGAGACACAAGACCTGAAGAGCACGTACATATCGCTGCCCGTAGACCTGAAGTTCAGCGCCGTCCGCTTCAACAACTACCGTCCGTACATCATGGCCGGCATCAACCCGATGATAAATCTCTCGGGCGAGGACCGCGACTACGTGCGCCTGAAGCGTTACGACACACTCATAGAAGTGGGCATGGGGTGCGACCTCTACCTGCGGTTCTTCAAGCTGATACCTGAGCTTAAGTTCTGTTTCAGCCTCACGGACGCGCTCGACAAGAACCACGCCGCCAACCTGCAGGACCCCAACATGAGGGCATACGCCAACTCGGTGACGGCAGGCAGCACCAAGATGTTTGTGCTCACCTTCTACTTTGAATAGCCATCACCACCCTGCCCACGTAGACTCCGTGCTTGCCGTTCTGCTCCACGGGAACGCGGCGGCCTGAGCCATCTGCCACATATTCCATCTTTTCCATATATGTGTGCGAGTGTCCGCCGAGCACAAGGTCTATGCCCCGCGTGCCGGCCACCAGCGCGCTGTCGTCCACATCGGGCGCAGGCATCTGCCAGCCTAAGTGCGACAGGCATATCACCACGTCGCAACTGTCTTCCCCCCTAAGCTGCCCTACCACCCGGCGGGCTGTCTCCACAGGGTCGAGATACCTCACTCCGCCATAATTGTCCTTGGCCACCAGCCCTTCGAGACGCGGCGAAAGGCCGAACACCCCTATCTTGACACCCTGCCTTTCCACTATTGTGTATGGCCTGACGAGGCCTTCGAGCGGCGTGCCGGCGAAGTCGTAGTTGGCGCAAACCACCGGGAACCGTGCCGCGCGGACAAGCCGCGCCAGGTTGTCGAGGCCGTAGTCGAACTCGTGGTTGCCTATCGTGGCAGCGTCATAGCCCATCATGTTCATCAGCCCCACCTCAACATCGCCCTTGAAGAGCGTGTAGTAAGGCGACCCTTGCGAGAAGTCGCCGCTGTCGAAGAGCAGCAGCCCAGGGTTCTTGGCGCGCTCCTCGCGCACCAAGGCCACGCGGCGCACGAAGCCTCCGCGGCCGGCTGTCAGTGTGTCGTCTATGTTCACGCTGAGCGGCTTCACCGCGCTGTGCGTGTCGTTGGTGTGCAGCACCACCAGTTCCTTCTGCCCCCATGAGGCCAGGCAGGCCGCCATGGCCACACATATCACATATAGTCTCGCTCTCATTCCTTGCTGTTTTCAGGTTCCACCTTTATCCGTCCTTCTATCTTTGCGCCCACGGCCTCGCCCCGCGCCGCCTTCTTGCGGAAATAGGCGGCTATGACGTAGCGCGCGTCAGTGCCTTCGGTGCGCGGCGCGTTCAGGTCTTTCTTCTGCTTGAAGGCCTCCAGGCGGTCGTTGCCCTCGGCCAGATAGTCTATCGTGGCCACGCGGTAGTCTGCCCCGGGGTCTATCTCCTGCCCGTCGAGGCGCGCCGACACTAGCCGCCCACCGGGCGTGATGGCCAGCTCCACGCCGCGGCTCACGCCCTCGCCGCCCACGGCGGCCATCTCGCGGAACAGCTGCATGAGGCTCTCGCCGGTCAGCGTCAGGAAGCAAATCTTGTTGTCGAACGGCGCCACTTCGAGCACGTCGCCATACGTTATGTCGCCCGCCGGCAGCGAGGCGCGTATGCCGCCCATGTTATAGACGGCCAGCCGGGGCCTCTCCCCATAGTCTGCTCCGGCCTCAAGCAGTATGTCCGCCAGCAGGTTCGACAGCGGGCTTTCGGGGCGACTGGCCTTCATGGGAAAGGCGGCCCGCCCCACCACGGGCCCCATTATGCTGTCAACCACGCGAGCGTATGGCTCGATGAACGCCAGCGCCGCCGAGTCGGGCGCAGCGTCATAGCGGCTGTCTACGAGCAGGCGCGTGCGATGCACCGCGCCCACCTCATAGCTCTGGGCCGCGCCCGCCACCGAAAGCAACGCCAAGGGCAGCGAGAATATCAGTCTGAGTGTCTGCATACAAAATGATGTGGAGCCGCCACCACCCCGCTCCACCGCCGCCACGGACGGCAAAAAGCAAGTGCAACGGCTCATAATTGCCACAAAATTAGCCAAAAACGCGCTAACAGACAAAAAACAAGGAGGCAAAATTGCCCGTTTCAACAAAATGTAGTAACTTTGCACCCGCTTTCCCGCGTAATCGCTGTCAGGAAGTAACGAGTTGCCTGTTATGTTGCGCCGGAACGATAAGAACAAATTTAATTATACAAGAAATGGATTTAATTAAAGTTGCTGAGGAAGCATTTGCAACCGGCAAACAGCACCCGAAGTTCAAGGCTGGTGACACTGTTACTGTCGCTTACAAAATTATCGAGGGAACAAAGGAGCGCATCCAGCTCTACCGTGGCGTTGTCATAAAGATCTGCGGACACGGGGAGAAGAAGCGCTTCACCGTGCGCAAGATGTCTGGAACGGTAGGTGTGGAGCGTATATTCCCGCTGGAGTCGCCCAACATCGACAGCATCGAAGTGAACAAGATAGGTAAGGTGCGCCGCGCCAAGCTGTACTACCTGCGCAAGCTCACAGGCAAGAAGGCCCGCATCAAGGAGAAGAGGGTGAACCCGGTGCAGGCATAATGGCAGCCGCAGGCTGCTGCGCCTAACTAAGAGTTAAGAGGTAAGAATTAAGAAAAAATGCTTCGGCGTATGGAGTCAAGCCATATTTGCCAAAGCATTTTTTCTTAATTCTTACCTCTTAACTCTTAATTTCATTCCCCCTTATAGTTTGTTTCCCCGTCGGCATCGCCGTGGAGCGCGCTGCGGAACGACTCCCAGTCCTGGAAGCCGGCAAGGAGCGACAGGCGGTCGAGAGCCACGCGACTGGGCTTCTCCTTGCCGCGCAGATAGCCTCCGAGCTTGTCCAAGGCAAGCATCTTGATGGGCTTGCGCACCACGTTGTTCTCTATCGCCTCGCAGAGTTTGGACAATTCACGATGCAGTTTTTCCATATTCAGTCATATTTTCATTAGTTTTCGCCAGCCTGCCAGCGCGGCCACGGCAGCCAGACGCCATTCAGCCGCGCCATTTTCGGGGTGCAAAGTTAATGCAAATATTCAAAAACGAAAACAAAAAAGTATTTATTTTTCGTTACATCCAGCACACTGCGGCACACAAGGACACACGCCGCCGGCCACGACGGGCAACGCCCGGCCTGCCCACCTGCAACAACCCGTATAACACACTGACACTCAGCGCATTGCGAAACGTGCCGTTTTAGCCTTCAAAACGACCCGTTTCAGAGCCCGAAACGTGCCGTTTCTGAAGCCAAAACGACCCGTTTCGCAACACGCCCCTGCAGACTTTCAGACAAGTTTGTCAACTTGCGGGCTTTTATAAAAAGGTATTGGCACAGGCGTTAACGAGCCATAATGTTGCACAGTTCACATATTTATATTAACTTTGCAGAAGATAAGCTGTACTCGGGAAAGCAGGAAACGCGACAACACCAAAGCCGCCTGCCCAGCCGAAACAAGACCGCGACAACCGGCGGAGCCACGCCATGGAGGCCTGCCCACGCACTGGAACAGGGGCAGCGGAAGCCAACGGAGCGCGCCAACCCGACGCAGCAGCAATACCAAACACGACTGAACTGAACAAAAATACATAAGCATGAAAGAATTAGAACTGAAGTACGGATGCAATCCGAACCAGAAACCCTCACGCATTTTCATGGCCGAGGGAGAGCTGCCGATTGAGGTCCTCAGCGGCAGACCTGGGTACATCAACTTCCTCGACGCGTTCAACAGCTGGCAACTCGTAAGAGAGCTCAAGGCCGCCACGGGCCTGCCCTCGGCAGCTTCGTTCAAGCACGTGTCGCCGGCCGGCGCGGCCGTGGGCCTGCCGCTGAGCGACACGCTGCGCAAGATATACTTCGTTGACGACGTGAAGACCGAGCTTTCGCCCATAGCCTGCGCATACGCCCGCGCCCGCGGCGCCGACCGCATGAGCTCCTACGGCGACTTTGTGGCTCTGAGCGACACGTGCGACGAGGCCACCGCGCTGCTCTTGAAGCGCGAGGTGAGCGACGGCGTGATAGCCCCCGGCTATACTCCCGAGGCGCTGGAGATACTGCGGGCAAAGCGCAAGGGCACTTACAACGTGATAAAGATAGACCCCGCCTACGAGCCGGAGCCGATAGAGCGCAAGCAGGTGTTCGGCATCACCTTCGAGCAGGGGCGCAACGACATCCGCCTGGACGACCCGAAGCTCTTCGAGAACATACCCACCAGGAACAAGGAGTTCACCCCCGAGGCCAAGCGCGACCTCATAATATCGCTCATCACGCTCAAGTACACGCAGAGCAACTCCGTGTGCTACGTCAAGGACGGGCAGGCGATAGGCATCGGCGCGGGCCAGCAGAGCCGCATACACTGCACCCGCCTGGCCGGCAACAAGGCCGATATATGGTGGCTGCGCCAGCATCCCAAGGTGATGGGCCTGCCGTTTGTTGACGGCATTCGCCGCGCCGACCGCGACAACACCATCGACGTCTACATCAGCGAGGAGCACGACGACGTGCTGCGCGACGGCACCTGGCAGCAGCTCTTCAAGGAGAAGCCCGAGGTGCTGACCATGGAAGAGAAGAAGGAATGGATAGCACGCAACACGGGCGTGGCCCTTGGCAGCGACGCTTTCTTCCCCTTCGGCGACAACATAGAGCGCGCCCACAAGAGCGGTGTGCAGTATATCGCACAGGCAGGAGGCTCCGTGCGCGACGACAACGTCATCGAGACGTGCGACAAGTACGGCATAGCCATGGCCTTCACCGGCGTGCGCCTGTTCCACCATTGATGAATTTTGAATTATGAATGTCCGCATTTTGCCAGATTGGTTTGGAAATACTTCCACTTGTCCCCTCCTTTTCCAAAGGAGGGGCAGGGGTGGTTTATCAAGATATGTTGATGCCAATGCATTAGGCAAGGGGTTGGGTCATTGTTCCACAAACCACCCCCACCCATCCTTTGGAAAAGGATGGGACAATGCGCTTCGTGGTTGGCAACTTGCGGACAGTCATATTTTGAATTATGAGTTCTGAGTTTTGAATTGTCGCGCTCTGCGCGATTGGAGAGTTATGAATTACGAATTTTAAGTTTTGACTTGTCGCGCCGAGGCGCGATTGCGAGTTGACCATTTAAGAATTGGTTTGTGGGCAGCACCGTATGTCATGCGCACAATTCGTAATTACTTAATTTCTCATCGCGCGCAGCGCGACAATTCCAAACTCCTAACTCCAAATTCCAAACTCCAAAATCGTTTGCCATGGACATCGACGAGATAATTGCCGGCGGCGGGCTTGTGTTCCACAAGGCTCCGCGCAAGGAAGAAGACAACGGCAAGGTGAAGACCAAAGCCAAGAAAAAGAAGTACATCACCGGGGCGCACGGCAGCGGCTCGGCCAAGCAGAAGGCCAAGTACCGCCAGCAACGCGCCAACCGCCACAAGAAAAAATGACACGGGCCACATCCTCACGATTGAGGATATGGCCCGCGTCATTTATACAACGAGATGCAGCAGTGCTCTGTTCTGTGGCGCAAAACAGGTAAAATTACCGGGCTACGATGTTGAAATCATAGTTTATACCCCTCTGCCTCGCCCTGCCACAAAACTATTTTTCTTAATTCTTACCTCTTAATTCTTAACCGCTTCCGGCTATTTTATTAATTCTTACCTCCTAATTCTTAACCGCTTCCGGCTATTTTTCTTAATTCTTACCTCCTAATTCTTAATTGAATTAAGTTCATAACTCCAGCTCGCGCCCCCTGTAGAAGTCCACGAGAGCAGTCTGGTAGAGGCACTCGTAGCGCGCCTGGGCGAGGTCGCTCTGCGCCTTCATCAGGCTGTTCTTGGCCTCGTTAAACTCGGTGATGGTGGTCTTGCCGTTCTCATATTTAGCCTTTGCAAGGCCGAAGGCATCCTCGCTGCTGCGCAGTGCGGCACGGCTGCTCACGTATTTGGCTCGCGCCGCGTCGGCGTTGAGGCACGCCGTCTGTATCTCTTTGTACAGTTGCTTCTTCACGTTGTCCACGGCCAGCTGCTGGTTTTCGCGGTCCATGCGTGCCGAGCGCACGCTGTTGCGCGTCTGCAGGCGGTTGAACAGCGGCACGCTGAGGCTCAGGCCGATGTACTGGCTGAAGTTGTTGCGCAGCTGGGTTGAGAAGTCTGCCGCCGTGAATCCCGATGTCTTGTAGTAGTTTGTGCCTATCCCGGCCGACAGGGACAGCTGCGGATAGAACGCCGCCTGCGCCACCTTGACGCTCCGCTCCGCGCCTTCGAGGCGCAGCTGCTCTGCCCTCACCTCGGGTTTCAGCCCCACAGCCTCTGCGAATATCGCGTCGGGCGAAGGCACATCGGCCTCAACAGGAATGCCGTCGCCGTCGGGTTGCGCTATGCCGAAGCCCTCGGGCGAGGGCAGTTCGAGCAGTTGCGACAGCGCAAGTAGCGACAGCCGGCGGTTGTTGTCGGCCTGAACGGCCGTCAGCCGGCTTTGGGCCAACGTCGCTTCCTGCTGCGACACCTCGGCAGGAGCGGCCTTTCCCCGCTCCATCATGGCCGCGAGGCGGGCTGCCTGGGCGGAGTCTATGGCCACCTGTCGGCGCGCCACGGCGGCAATCTCGGTGTCATAGAGCACCTGCACATAGGCTTCGGCCACCTGAACGCGCACATCGTTCTTAGCCTTCTCAAGGTCGGCGGTGGCCGCGGCGAGGTTGAGGCGGCTCAACTTGATGGAGTTCGTGATGCGCAGACCCGTGAACAGCGGCACGGTTGCGCCTATGGAAAACGACGTGCTGCTGGTGTTCGTGTTGGTATACGTGTTGTCTTCGGTCAGTCCCCGGCCGAAAGAGAAGTTCTGTCCCACCGACCCGTCCACGGCAGGCAAGCGACTGTATCGGTCGGTCTGCAGCTGTATGCCGCGCTGGCGCAGTTGGTTGTCGCGCTGTTTCACGCCGATGTTGTGGTCTATGGCATAGCTTATGCAGCGGCTCAGCGTCCATGCCCCGCCCCGCCCTGTTGCGTCTGCGCCTTGCGCACGGCACGCATCGGCAGCCAAGGCGAGCGCCATGACCAAAAGGATTGTCTTGTTCATAGTCGTCATCTGGATGTCGTTCAGTTGTCATCAGCGGCCACCTGCCGCGGGCCGCGCACGGTCTCGCCCTGCTTCAAGCCACCCTTTATCTCAATGCTCACGCCGTCGCTCAGGCCCGTCTGCACACTGCGGCGCAGGTACTCCTTCTCCTCCGTTCCGTACCTGAGCACATACACAAATGTGGAGTCGCCGCTGAACTCTATCGCGCTCTCCGGGACGGTGAGCACGCGGCGCGCCTCTTCGAGCACAATCTCGGCATTGGCACTGTATCCCGAGCGCATCTGCCCGCCATCTTTGAGGCTCACCGCCGCCTTGATCTCAAACTGATTGGCTCCGTTGTTGCTCACAGCCTTGGGCGAAATGTACTCCAGCACAGCGTCGAACGCAAGGTTCTCCAGTGCGCCCACTGTTATCTTCATCGCCATTCCGGGGCGCAGCTTGCCCACCTCCGTCTCGTCTATGTTGCCGCGGAATATGAGATTGCCCATGTCGGCCACCGTTGCTATGGTGGTTCCGTCGTTGAACGTGTTGCTGAGAATCACCGAGTTGCCCACCTTTACGGGTATGTCGAGGATGACGCCCGCTATGGTCGAGCGTATCAGGGTGGAGCTTGCGCTGGCGTTGCTGCGCGATATTCCGTCGCGGACCACCTGCAGCGCGTCTTCGGCGGCGGCCATCTCCTCGCGTGCCTGGTCGCGAGTCTGGCGGATTTTGTCGTACTCCTCGTCGCTCACGAGGCGCTGGTCGTGGAGCGACTTTTCGCGGATGAAGTCGGTCTCGGCCTGCTTCAGGTTGATGCCGGCCAGCCGGACGCGGCTCTGTGCGGAGCTTAGCTGGCTCATGTCCGGTATCACCTTCACCTTGGCTATCACCTCGCCGGCCTCCACTCTGTCGCCCGGCTCTTTCATTATCGCGCTTATTATGCCGCTCACTTGCGGCTTCACGCTCACCTCGTCGCGCGGTTCTATCTTGCCGGTGATGATGGTCGTGCGGCGAATGTCGCCCATGCGGGACTTAAACTCGGTGTAAGTCACGGGCTTCGGCCGCGACTTGTAGTAAAGGAACGCGAACGTTCCGATGAATGCCGCGGCCACTGTCACCGCGACGATTGCCTTTGAATAGGTTTTCATATCTGTTTGTCTATACTATTTTAGAAGTTAAAGGAGTTATAAGAAGTTATCGCTTCGCTGAGAAGTTAGAGGACAATGGCTTTGCTGATGCTGCTGCCGGAGCAGCTCTTTCAGGCCGGTTGCTCTTTCTGGGAGTAATGGGAGGGCCGGGAGTTATGGGAGAACTGGGTGCTGGATGAGCCGCAATGCCACTGCTTGGACTACTGTGAGGGCAGTGAGTGCTGTGAGAACAGAGTGCCGGATGAGCCGCATGGCCATCGCGCAACCTAATTCTCAATTCCCAATTCTCAACTCTCAATTATCCCTGCTCTCTCATCGCGTCGACCGGCTTCACCTTCATGGCGCGCCATGCGGGGGCGAGTCCGGCCATCATGCCGAGCACGGCGAGGAGCGCGGCGGCACCAACGGCCGTGCCGAAGTCCACTTGGAACGATGCGGCGGCCACGCCGTCGGTGGTGTTGGCCAGCTCCAGCATCTGCAATACGGCCACGGCCAGCATGATGCCGGCCATGCCCGCCACTGCCGTCAGCGTCATGCTCTCGGCCATTATCTGCCCCATAATCATGCGGGGCGTGGCCCCTATGGCGCGGCGTATGCCTATCTCGGCGGTGCGTTCGCGCACCGTCACCATCATGATGTTGCTCACCCCTATAGCGCCGGCCAGCAAAGTGCCGATGCCCACGAGCCATGTGAGGAAGCTGACACCGCCGAACAGGTTGTCGAGCATGGCGAAGAGCACCTCTGTGTTGAACACCATCACGCCCTGTTCGTCGGCGGGATCTACGGTGTGGGCGCGCGCCACGGTGGCCCGTATGCGGTCGGTGAGGTCGCTCATCACCACGCCCGGCCGCGCCGTCACTGCTATCATGTCAACGCCGTCGCCGCGGTTGTAGGCCCGCTGCACCACGGCCAGCGGCACAACCACAGCCTCGTCGGCGCGTCCGCCAAGGCTTATGGCGTTGCCGGTGCGGTAGTCAACGCCCACAATCTCGTAGTATATGGAGTCGATGCGCAGCGAACGGCCGCACGGGTCGCCGCCACCGGGGAAGAGCTCGTTGTAAACGCGCTTGCCTATCACGCACACCTTGCGCCCCATGTTCATGTCCATGGGGTTGAGATATCGGCCGTAGCGCATCATTGGCGCGCAGATGCCGGCATATCCGGGCGTGGCTCCGGTGGTGTTGCACGACGTGGAGCGGTCGCCCGCCACGGCCGTCTTGCCGCCCACCATGAGCAGCGGCACCACGCGTTCCAGCTCGGGCAGCTGCCTCTCCAGACGGCCAACGTCGCGGTAGTCCATGCTCCAGCGGCGGCCCTTGGGCAGTCCGTGGTATGCCTTCGACGTGGGTTGCGCCCACACCATGGCAGAGTTGGTGGCAAAGCCCGCGAAGTTCTGCCGCAGCAGCGACTTCAGGCCGCCAGCCCCGCCTATGAGCAATATGAGCATGAACACGCCCCAGAACACGCCGAACCCCGTGAGCAGACTGCGGCTCTTGTTGCGAGACAGGGTGTCAAGTATCTCCTTGTAATTCATAATTCGCTAAATCCGTAATCGCGTGGAGCGCGACAATCCATAACTCAAAACTTGTAATTCAAAACTCATTCAACGCTTCTATCGGCCTCACGCGGGCGGCCTTGAGCGCCGGTCCCAGCCCGGCCAGCGTGCCGGCGACTATTATCACGAGCGTGGCCTGCAGGCAAACGTCGATGCCCACGGTGGGGTCGGCAAACATTGTGGCCTTGAACAGTCCCGTGTCCACCTGCGTGCGGCCTATCGTAGCGGCCATGTACTCGTTGGCGGCGACACCGCAGAGCATACCTATATGTAGCCGAACAGGGCGGTGATGGCCACGCTCTCGGTGACTACGAGGCGCAGTATGGCCGACGGGCGCGCCCCTATGGCCTTGCGGATGCCGAACTCGCGGGTGCGCTCCTTCACCGTTATGAGCATTATGTTGCTCACCCCTACGATGCCGCTGAGCAGCGTGAGCAGGCCAACGGTCCACAGGGCGGTGCGCAGTATGCCTATGCCCTTGGCCATCTGTATGTTGTCCATGAAGCGGTTCCACAGCCAGACGGCGTTCTCGTCGCTTGGCGCGGCGCGGTGGTTCAGGTTCAGCTTGGCGCGGTAGTCGGCCTCGAATGCGTTGTTATCGGCCTCGGTCTCAAGTCCGCCGAAGGTGAACTCTATGTTGCCCACGCGGCTGTCGGTGCTGTAAATGGCGCAGACGGTGGAGTGAGGGCAATATACCGACGTGGCCTGCATCATGCCGTCGCCGCGATAAACGCCCACCACGCGCCACACAAGGCCGTCGGCCATGACGCTCTTCCCTATTGGCGAGCCTCCATGCGGCCACAGCTCGCGCGCCTGGTCCTCGCTCACCACGGCCACCTTGCGCCGTTCGCGCATATCAATGTCGTTGATGAAGCGGCCCTCCACGACGTTGCGCTTGTTTATATCGCGGTCGGCCGGATACACACCCGAGAGCGTCTGGCCCGTCATATAGTTGGCACCGGCCACCAGAGTCACGCCGCCCTTGTCATAGACTGCGGCCACGCTGCCCGCCACGTGGCCGAAAACGCTGTCGGTGGTGGTCATGTCCTGCTCGCGCAGCGATATGCCGCGGCCGCGCCCCAGCCCCTGATACGCCTTGGAGGTATAGCCCCCGAACACCATCATGGAGTTGGCCAGATAGCGGTCCGAGCTCCTCATCTGTGCGTTGATGAGGCCGTTGCCCGCGCCGAGCAGGAATATAAGCATGAATATTCCCCACGCCACTGAGAAGCCCGTGAGTGCCGTGCGCAGCTTGTTGCGGCGCACCGAAGCCCATATTTCCTTTATCAATTCTCTGCCCATAACGTTCTTTCTGCCTGCGCCGGGCCGCTTCCGCCATCATGTTTCCGCCCGCCCGGCACATCAATTCGTAATTCAATAACTCAAAATCGTGCCCCGCACGATAACTCAAAACACATAATTCAAAACTCCAAACTCTACTTGAAGCTGCCTTCGCGTGGCGCGGCGTGGTGGTCGCGGTTGTCCTCCACGCGGCCTATCACGCCGTCGCTGATGTGCACTATGCGGTTGGTCACGTTGGCCACGCCGCTCTCGTGGGTCACCACCACTATGGTCATGCCCTGCTGTTCGTTCAGTTCCTTGAGCAAGCCCATCACCTCCACGCTCGTCTTCGAGTCGAGAGCGCCAGTAGGTTCGTCGGCCAGTATTATCTGCGGGCGCGTTATCAGGGCGCGGGCTATGGCCACCCGCTGCCGCTGTCCGCCCGACATCTCGCTCGGGTAGTGGCCTGCCCACGAGGCGAGCCCCAGCCGGTCGAGCAGCTCCATGGCGCGGGCGCGACGCTCGCGGCGGCCCGCTCCCTGGTAGTAGAGCGGCAGCTCGACATTCTCCAAGGCCGTCTTGAAGCTGATGAGGTTGAACGACTGGAACACAAAGCCTATCATCCTGTTGCGGAACTCGGCGGCGCGTGTCTCGCTCAGGTTCCATATCAGCTCGCCGCCGAGACGGTATTCGCCCGAGTCATAGTTGTCGAGGATGCCCAATATATTTAACAATGTGGACTTGCCCGAGCCGGACGCGCCCATGATGGACACGAACTCTCCCCGCTCTATGCCGAGGTTGATGCCCTTGAGCACGTGGAGCGGCTGCGCTCCCTGGTAAGTCTTGTTGAGGTCTTTTATGTGGATTACCATGCCTTCTGTTTCGGTCTGCCGCGCCGTCAGTGTGTCTTCAACCAACCGCAAGCCTCGGCCCGACCATCGTTTTTGTTCTTGTTTATGTCTTATAGACGTGCCGGCACGTCGAAATGTTGCACCGGCTCGCAACTTTTTTCGCCAGCCTTATAGAGTTAAAAGACGCGTTTAACGGTAAAAAGGTAAAAAAGTAAAAAGGTAAAAAAGCCATGCGGGAGAAACGTGGGAGGGGCAGCCCCTGAGCTATTGCCTGCACTCCTGCCTCCCGTCTCCTGCCTCCTTGAGATGCTTGCAAATATGCAACTAAAAACAGCCGCCATTTCCTTGATTTTCGATATGTGCAGTTTCAGGCTGCAAAACGGCTCGTTTTGCGTTTCAATACGGTACGTTTCAGAGGCCAAAACGGGACGTTTTAAGAGCCAAAACGCCCCGTTTTACAACTCGTTGAATATCAGACGGTTAGTTAATGTGACCTCCGCGACTGCCTTTAACATAAAAATGTTAACGCCGATGCGCGCCTGAAGGCAGGCGCAGGGCGCATGGACAGCTTGCTGCTTTCCTGCTTTTTTAACTTTTAACCTTTAACTTTTACCTCTCTCCCACGCTTCGTTCACCTCCTCTATGCCTATGCCGAGCAGCCTCATGTTGCGGAACACGGAGGGCAGAGTGCGGCTCATGAACTCCTCGCGGCGTGCGTGCAATATCCTGTCGCGCGCCCCGGGCGACACGAAATAGCCCAGTCCGCGGCGGTTGTATATCACTTCCCGGCGTGCCAGAGCCTCGTAGGCCTTCACCGCCGTGTTGGTGTTCACCTCCAGCATCACGGCATACTCGCGCACGCTCGGCACGCGGTCGTCCTCGCGATAGGTGCCTGCCAGTATCTCGTCGCACAGCCGGTCGGCCATCTGCAGGTATATAGCCTTGTCTGAATTGAATGTTGTCATACGCAGATCCATTTCCTTCCTACAAGTTGGTAGCGGCAGTAAAGGCTGTAGGCGAGCCTGTACAGCGCGATGACAACAGCCAGCAGGCAGGCCGCAATGACGGTGGCTGCCGTCCGTGAGTGCTTTGCCGTGTAGAGCATATCCTCAAAGAAACTGATGCCGGAGGCGTTGTAGAGGAAGCCGACGGCAAGGAGCAGCATCGGGGTGACCACCCACGCCTTGTAGCGGAAGAACACTCCGCCCAACAGGAATAGCGACAGCACGAGCAGATAGAGCAGAACCAGGCACGCCACGCACGGCCATCCGCCATCTTCGTCGGCAAATCCGAGCAGGTATTCCGACGAGAAGAACAGGGCTATCTTGTCGGCGGCTATCTCCAACATCGACACATACACATGAGGCCCGGCCATGAGGCAGACCAGAAGGCGCAGCCCGTCGGCCAGCAGCGCGCCGCAAACCACGGGCAGCACCAGCCCCAGCGTGGCGACGAGGTGGCAGAACAGAAATTTCTCCAACGGCGAGGCGGGCAGCAAGAGGAACGCCATTGCCTGCCGCCGGTCGCCCATCATCAACCAGACAAGGCTCGCGCCCCATACAGACCCCCACAGGGTGAACATCAATATGAAGTTGGTGTACATACTGATCTCCTTGCCCACGAGACCGGCCTCGTGCCTGTCGCCTGCTATGTCGAGCATACTGACCTCAAGAAACACGAACAATACGATGGCCGCGCCGACCACACTGCCTATCAAGACCTTCTTGTACGTGCTCCATGCCCACCGCCACAACATCGCGAAACGGCGCATACTGAAAGTGTTGTTCATATCTTTTCCTCCTTGTTTTATTTCTTGCCATGCTTTTGTTCGGCCAGTTGCAGCCTGCCGAACCAGCGGTAAGTGATGAGATAATTGATGACTATGAGCGCCGAGAACACCGCTATGGCGAAGCTTGCGCTTGTGTCTCTGGCAGGTCCCGCAAACTGCATGGTAAACAGAACGCTGCCCAAGACCACGCCGCCGAAGGCCACCAAAGCTATGAAGAGCAGCCTGAGGCGGGAGCGGAGCGTGAACCCCGCCATGAAGAGCGACTGGAGCCACACTGACATTGTGGCCATATAAACGCTGCTTATGGTGAAGCTGAAGCTGCCTTTGGCCGTGGCCACGGTGAAGGCGGGCACCCGGCCGAACTGCGCTTCCATGAAGGCCGCAGTGACGGAGCGCAGCCCTCCGTTGGTGCCTATGGCCAGGCTGCACACGAAGTGGAGCGCATCGGCTATGACGATGGCCGCAAGCGCGATAAGCATCATGCCCACGGTGATTTCAATAAGCCACGCCGCGAACTTCTCGAACCGCGTGGCCGGCAGCATGAGGAACGCCATGCGCCGCTGCCGGTTGCGCAGGGTGAAGCTGCCCCAGAACGCCCCGGCCATGACGGCCAGCTGGAAGACGTTAGCCGCAAAGCCCGCTTTGCGGTCCATGCCGCCGTCGTCTGTGAGCACAACGAAACGCCCATCGACGTTGCCCGAGGCAAACATGAACATGATGAACACCGCCACAGATAGGGCCAGGGCTGCCCTGACGTACATCCGGCCGTTGCAGGCCACCTCCCAGCGGAGCACCTCCGCCAGCCGCTTTATGCTGAAATTGAATATTCTTTCCATAACTGTCATACATTGTTTTAAATGATTATCCGCATTCTGCCAAATGCTTGGAGTTAGCAGGAGTTACCGGGAGTCATCACTCGCTGCGCTCGTTCATGGAGTTAGCGGACATTACCCACTAAAGCCGTTGTCCGCTAACTCCGGGCGACCGTGAGGGAGCCTAACTCCCGTTAACTCCATATAACTACTTGGCTGAATGCGGATATTCATTTGTTTTATATGTTTATCCATTTGCTTCTCGCCACTTGCTGCCGCCCGGACAGGCGGTAGGCAAGGGCATAGTTAACCACAACCAAGGCTATATAGACCACAATCATGGCTGAGCCTATCGCAATCCGGTTGCTGTCATACAGCAGCGGGCGGAGCGGTACGGCCACAAATATCCACCCCAAGAGCAGCACCGCCGACACCACGAGCCACCCGCCGCGCACGAAAAGCACCGAGCCGAGCAGGTAGAGCGACTGGCACCAGGCCAGCACGGCTATGGTGTGGAGGGCGGCAATTGCGCCAACGGCAGAGGAACTGCCTGTGTGCTGGAAGAAGTCTTGCCACCACCGGGCCACGCTCCCGGCCAGTGCCACGGTGAGGGAGCGCACGCCGTGGGTGGTGCCTGCGGCCAGGCTGAAGCACAGATGGAGCAGGTCGGCCACGGCTACGGCCACCAGTACATAGACGAACAGCACCACCGTGACCTCCAGTATCCTTGCCACGAACTTCTCGGCCACCGAGGCCGGCAGCATGAGCAGGGCCGTTCGTCGGTCTGTGCGCCACGTGTTCAGGCCGCCGAGCGACGCACCAATGACCATGGCCGTGGCGAGGAACACCCGCAGGAAGTAGCCTTTCCACCTCATCGCGCTGTCGCTCGTCATGTTGACGAAGCCGTGGCTGTTGTGGCCGTAGGCCGCCACGAGGAACGTGAACCACGCCATGCCCGCCATGGCGGCATACTTGAGCCACGCCTGCCAGTGGTACTCGGCGTCGCGGCGGAGCACCAGGGCGAGCCTCTTTGAGCTGAAACCGCCGGCCATGGTCAGTCCTCCCCTGTTTTGTTTAAGGTGGCGGCGGTCACCTTTCCCTGCACCACGGCGTTGAAAAGCAGTTCGAGGTTCAGTTGCGTTTCCGTCGAATTAGCGGCCCGTCGGGCTATCACCGCGCTGCCGTGGGGCGACGGCTCGGCATAGACAACGACATCTTGCAGGTCGCCGGGCTGCCGCAGCTCGAACGAATAGCGGTCGCACACATCGCCAACCGAGGCATCGAGCAGCATACCCGTGTGGTCGATGATGAGCAGATGATCCAGCAGCGACTCCACGTCGTGCACCTGGTGGGTGGATATTACGAGCGTCCGCTCGTCTGTTATGTGGCGTGCTATGACGCGGCGGAACAGCCCTTTCGACGGGATGTCGAGCCCGTTGGTGGGCTCGTCCATCAGCATCAGCCGCGTGCCTGCGGCGAGTGCGAAGCTCATGTAGGCCTTCTTCTGCCCCATGGACAGGCGGCCGAGGCGGAGCGAGCCGGGCAGCTCGAAGTCGGCAAGGCAGGCGTCGAGCACCTCGCGGCTGAAGCGCGGGTAGAACGGCGCGTTTGTGCGCACGTATGCGTCGAGAGTGATGTCCGGCAGAAAGAATTCCTCGGGCACGATGAACATCTCGCGCAACTGCTCCGGCCGCCGGCGGGCAGTCTCCACGCCGTCCATGGTCACGCTGCCCCGCTGCGGGCGCAGCAGCCCGGACATGAGATGGAGCAGCGTCGATTTGCCCATGCCGTTCTTGCCGAGCAGTCCGTAAACGCGGCCTTCGGCCAGACTGAGGTTGAAACCGCTGAACACGGGAACCTTGCTCCCCGCATACTTGAATGTGATGTCTCTTACTTCTATCATAATTTTAATACTTGATGTTCGCCAGCTTTTAGTGTATTACTGTAATAGTACACCGCAAAGATAGCACAATTTGGCGCATATCGCAAACTTTCCGGCAAGATTTTTCACCGCAAAACGATATTTAACATTCACACATTAGTTATATAATGCACCCCGGTTTCCGCCCGGTTGCGCCACACTTCGGGCAACGCTCCCATAGGTTATGGGACAAGCCGCGAAACACACTGAGTATCAACGCGTTGCAAAATGTGCCGTTTTGCACTCTGAAACGGCACATTTCGGACGATGAAACGGTACGTTTCGCAAGCCAAAACGACCCGTTTCATAAAATGGTCCGACGCACACCATCAAGCCGAAGCCGTTTCCTCTGTCGGCGGAGATGCAAAAACGCCACTGCCTACACCAGCGCAACAACACGGCAGAGACCACGAACCGTCACGGCCACAACACGCAGACACAGAACGGAAACGCAGGAACACCGCCTCCATTTTTGATTCGTTAACAACAAAGCCGGTTTTGCTTGTAAGTTGTTAAATGTCAAAGAAATAGTGTTAACCGTGCACTTTTCCCGGAAAAAATCACTATCTTTGCAACGTTCAACCACAAAAGAGAATGTGGCATGGCTATAATTGGGTTATAATTATTATGCCATTCTCTGGTCAATGAACACGTTTTTCACTTGAAACAACAGCAATTCGTAATGATTAGAAACTTTAAGACAGCCGTTATATTTGCCGTTATGTCGGTCAGCACGCTCCCCGTTGCAGCTCAAGACCTTCTGGCCCGACAGGCGCCCATAGACAGAAAGATGAAGGCAGTGGACTCTGTCGCACTGAGCAGACTCATAGAAAGCGAGCAGCTGGAATCGCCGGCAGCCGACCTTTATGACGACTGGAACAACAAATACGCACACCGCGCCACAGAGCTTCCCGACTCTTTCCGCATCGACCTGCGGGGATTCTGCATGCCCACAGACAGCCGCGTGCTCACGTCGAACTTCGGAGCGCGCTGGGGAAGGCAGCACAAGGGCCTCGACATCAAGGTGTACATCGGCGACACCATACGCGCGGCGTTCAGCGGCAAGGTGCGCATGGTGAAATATGAGGCCGCCGGATACGGAAAGTATGTGGTGATTCGCCACTACAACGGGCTTGAGACCATCTACGGACATATGTCCAAACAATTGGTGAAAGAGGACGACGAGGTGCGCGCCGGCGACCCTATTGGACTTGGAGGAAACACCGGCCGAAGCACAGGCTCGCACTTGCACTTCGAGACAAGGCTCTGCGGAGTGGCCCTTAACCCCGCACTCATGTTCGATTTCCGCAACCAAGACGTTGTGAGTGACTTCTATATGTTCCACCGCGACAGATACGAGAAGGAAGGAAGGGTGGCCACCCGCCTGCGCGGAGTGGGCGCTGAAATTGCCGCCAACGGCTCCGACAGCGACGACGAACCGGAAACCGCAGCCCCGGCAAAGAGGAAAACGGTGAAAGCCCGCTACCACAAGGTGCGCCGCGGCGACACCCTCGGAGCAATAGCCCGCCGGTTCGGCACCACGGTCAACGCCCTCTGCCGCCTCAACGGCATCAGCAAGTCATCGCGGCTCATGCCCGGACAACGGCTGAGATACAACTAAAGACAAAGTACATTCGTTTTCATAGCTAAGCCGGGAGTCAATGCGTGAGCATGATTTCCGGCTTTTCTGTCGCAAACGCGGGCGTAAAAAAACAGGAATGACAAGGAGTTAACAGAAGTCAGGCGACTTGTCCGTCGCCGGCAGTTAACGGACAATGCCTGGCAATCAGTTGCAAGGCTTCCGCCCGTTAACTGCCGATAACTCCGTGGCGGAGTGGCTAACTTCAGTTAACTCCATTTCCCAGCGTTCCCGTTACGGCGCGAAGCGCCAAGCGCCCGCCGGTTCCGTAATCATCCAAAAAGCACAACCCCTTCCTGCTTCTTGCCGTCCATCATGATGCGCAATGGCCGGTCGAAACGCACGTGGCGCACATATTGCGTCTCCTCCACGGCGGGCATGGCGTCGAGAACGTCCTTGCGGAACAGCCCGTCGCCCATATATGTATTGATGGTGAAGTAGCCCACGCCGAACGAAGTGAGGTTCTGGAAGAAGTGGGTGCCCTGGCTCGGGTCCACGCGATAGTTCTTCAGGCCTGCCTCCACGATGACTTTCGCCGCGCTGATGTGCGGCCACTTCACCGGAATGCCCAGCCAAGGGTCGCTCGACCCCCAGCGCCCCGGCCCCACGAGGACATAATTGCGTCCCTCGGCAAGGAACTTGCGGTTCATCCGCTCTATCTCGCAGGCAATGGCAGGGTTGTTCATTGCCGTGAAGCTATCGTCGGTCTTGACGTACATAACGTCCGTCACGTCGTTGTCGATGCCGTGGCCCAGCGAGTTGTGCGAGCGCAACAGGCACCGCTCGTCGGGTATCTTCGTGATGTCTTCGTCGAGCATCTGCTTGCTGTCCACTATCGGACGAATCTGCAGCAGGTTCAGTTCGCCGGTTCGGTCATCGTTCAGGTTGCCCGCAAACTCCACCTCCACGGGCCGTCTCATCTCCTCCGTGCCGAGGCGTTGCACCATCTGCAGCAGCTCGGGCAACGGGAAAACGCCGTGCTGCAGCACGCCGCTGAAGGTGATGACCTTGCGTCCTCCCTCGTAGATGCCGTCTCGGATGATCTGGTCGTTGGGGTCGTAGGTAGAGGCGATGCCCGCCAGCGCGCCGTCCTTGTCGGCCTCCTTTACGCGCAGGTTGAGCAGGTTGAAGCCGTCGTCCACCCTCGGTCCGTCGCCGAAGTGCGTCATGTCGAGCGCGTAGAATCGCGTCTGGGTCTCCCTGAGGGCCATTTCCATCTCGCTGGTCTGCAGGACCTGGCGCGGATGATACGGGCAGACGCGCAGCGTTAGGCCTCCGTCGACGATATACTTGCCCAGACCGAGGGCGAGGTTCACCACACCCTCCTCGGCCTTCTCCTCGCCGATGGGATAGTAGTTGAGCGACCTGAGCACGCCGCTGTACGTGGGATAGAAGCGGTCGCCGTGCCTGCGGCCCACAACCTCCTGCAGGATGACGGCCATCTTCTCCTGGTCTATGATGTTGCTCGTGGCGGTCATGTAAGCCTTTGAGTCGCGATAATAGACCGAGGCGTACACCGCCTTGATGGCGGCGGCCAGCATCCGCAGCATCTCATACTTGTCGTCGAGATACGGAATCATGTAAGTGGAGTAGATTCCGGCAAAGGGCTGGTAGTGGCTGTCCTCCAAGAGAGACGACGAGCGGATGGCTATCGGTGCCTTGACAGCGTCGAAGAAGGTGAAGAAGTCGGCTATGAGCGAGTCCGGCAGCTGCGCCCTGAGGAAGTGGGTGAGTATCTCCGAGTCGTCGGCATCGCTGAGCGCCACTTGGTAGAGGTTGTTCTTGTCCATGAAATCGTCGAACACGTCGGTGCAGAGCACGAGCGTTTTCGGTATGCTCACCTGCGCGTTGGCATATTGGTTCAGCTCCGGGTGACGCTTGATGATGTTGTCCAGGAAGGCGAGACCGCGCCCCTTGCCGCCCAGCGAGCCTTCGCCGATGCGGGCGAAGTGGCCGTAGGCGTCGAACTTGCCGCGGTCGAACACGGCCACCACGCCGATGTTCTTCAGCCGGCGGTACTGCACTATGGCGTCAAAGATGATCTGGCGGTGGGCGTCCACATCCTGCAGCTTGTGCCACGTGACGTGCTTGAGGAAGGCCGACACGGGGAATATGGCCCTGGCCGAGAGCCAGCGGCTCATGTGGTTGCGGCTGACGTGGTAGAGCATCGAGTCGTTCGGTATGGTGAAGATGTTGTCCTGCAGTTCCTTCAGGCTGTGTATGCGCAGTATCTCCTTGCCCGTCTTTGGGTCGTGGAACACGAAGTCGCCGAAGCCCATGTGCTCCTCCATGAGCTGACGCAGGTCTATGTCCATCTTCTTGGAGTTCTTGTCGACGAAGCGGAAGCCCTCGGCCTCAGCCTTCTGGCGGTTTTCCGACTCCGCGCTCTGCAGTATCAGGGGCACGTACTCGTCGCGCTTCCTTATCTCGCGCAGCAGCTTCAGCCCCGCCTCGGGGTCCTTCTCGCCGCCGTGGGGGAAGCGCGCGTCGCTTATCACGCCCAGCGCGTTGTCGCCATACTTGTCGTACAGGGCTATGGCTTCCTCGTAGTTGCGCGCCAGGAGCACCTTAGGCCGGCCGCGTTTGCGCTGCGCCGCGGCGTGCGGGTTGAGCGCCTCGGTAGAGAAGCGCTTGGCCTGCTGCAGTATGTAATTGTACAGATTGGGCAATATAGAGGAGTAGAACCTGACGTTGTCCTCCACGAGCAGTATCATCTGCACGCCCGCCTCGTGCATGTCGTGCTCTATGTTCATCTTGTCTTCGATGAGCTTTATGATGGAGAGGATGAGGTTTGTGTTGCCCAGCCAGCAGAAGATGTAGTCGAACACCGACAGGTCTTCGTTCTCCATCCGCTTGGTGATGCCGTGCGAGAAGGGCGTGAGCACCACGCAGGGTATGGCTGGCGAGCCTGCCTTGATGGCCCTCGCCACGTCGAACGCGTCGTTGTCGGCGTTGCCCGGCATGCATATCACGAGGTCGATGTCGGTGGTGCGGAGCACCTTCTCTGCCTCCTCTATCGTTGTCACCTGCGTGAACGTAGGGGGATAGCGCAGCCCCAGCTCCATATACTCGTCGAAAATCTTCTCGTCCACGCGCCCGTCGTCCTCAAGCATGAAGGCATCGTAGGGGTTGGCCACTATGAGCACGTTGCAGATACGGCGCGTCATCAGGTTCACGAACGACACGTCCTTGATGTAGAACTTGTTCCACTCCGGTGGTACTTTTGCTTTCATCTGTGTGTGGTTGTTATGGATTGCACATTCCGCGAGGTGCCGGCGGCACGGAGCCGCCAGCCATTCCGCCGCCTTGCCTGCTCCGCTCCGCCGCGGCCTCACGATGAACAAAGTTAGTCTTTTTTCCGCAAACGGGCAAACATATCTGCCTTTTTGTTGGGTTTTACGCACACAACCGACACTCCGCCGCAGGCAGAGCGGCCTGATACGGCAGCCTGATTCTGTCAAGATTTTTCATCTACCGCTCTGCCATCCGCGCCGCATCCGTAAACCATTGACAATCAGCGGGGTTGCGAAACGGGCCGTTTTGGCTTCCGAAACGGCTCGTTTTAGAGCGCAAAACGGCACGTTTCAGGCGATGAAACGGCGCGTTTCGCAAAGTAAAACGAAAGGGATGGTTTTCCGACATGGCTTTTGTCAACATTTTTCACCTCCCGGAAAGGCTTCCTGTATGACCGCCAGCACAGCCCGAAACGCCCTCGACGACGCAGCGTTAAATATATTTAAGAATCTCGCAGGCGTTCTTTTCGTAGGAAGAAAAAAGCTAACTTTGCATAATGCAGGCTGCGTTCGGAATACCCGGAGCAAGCTCCGTCTCCGCTCACTGGCACCGCATCTGCATAATGCAGGGCGCGACTGAGCGCCGGCCTGCGCCATATCACCAAAAAGATATCAGTAAACCGATGAAGAAAACCTTACTTTGCGCCCTACTGGCCGTGGCCTCCGGGCTCACGGCGACGGCCCGCGAGACTCTGCAAGACTCGCTCTACCTGTTCTCCTACGCCACCGACAAGAACAAAAACACCGGCGGACTGCACCTCGCGTGGAGCCGCGACGGGCGGCAGTGGAACAAAATCGGGGGCGAATATGACTTCGTGAAGAGCGACTACGGCCCCTGGGGCAGCGGCAAGAAGATGTTCGACCCCGTGCTGGAACGCCGCCCCGGCGGTATGTGGGTGTGCTCCTGGCTGGTCAAGGAGGACGGCAGCATGATGGCGCTCACCGAGAGCCGCGACCTGCTGCTGTGGAAACCGCAGGACTATATGTCGCCCCGCGTGATGATGGGGCCCAACCGCAACGTGCCGCGCGACACGGTGACGCTGGCCGACGGCACGCGCGCCACGGGCCAAGTGCACCGCGTGGAGAAGCAGGTGGTGGAGAACGTCATAGCCGAATACGAGCGGAGGCAGTACCGCGCGGAGCGGAACGCCGAGCTGATGGCCGACGACGCGACGCGGTTTGCCGGACTCGAGAAAGTGACGGTCACCATAACGCCGCAGCTTGACGGCGAGAAACAGATAAGCCCCGACCTCTTCGGCGTGTTCTTCGAGGACATCAACTATGCCGCCGACGGCGGACTCTATGCCGAGCTGGTGCAGAACCGCGATTTCGAATATACCAACGAGGGCGCCAAGCGACACAAGGACTGGGGGCCGACATACGCCTGGCGCACCGAGGGCGAGGCCACGCTGGCCATAGACACCGCCGCGCCCATACACAAGAACAACGCCCACTATGCCGTGCTCGACGTGAAAGCGGCAGGCGGCGGGCTGGCCAACACCGGCTTCGACGGCATAGCCGTGGAACAGGGCAAGACCTACCTGCTGTCGCTCTTCGGCCGCGTGGAGCAGGGCAGCGGGCGCAAGGTGCGCGTCGCCCTGCGCACCAAGGACGGCCGCGAGATTGGCTCGACAACCGTAACACTGCCCCGCGAGGGCTGGCGCAAGGTTGAGGCCACCATCAAGGCCGCCGAAACGGCGAAAGACGCCGAGCTGGCCGTGATGCCGGCAGAGGCCGGACGCTACGCGCTCGACATGGTTTCGCTCTTCCCCAAGGACACATACAAGGGGCGGCGCAACGGGCTTCGCCGCGACTTGGCCGAGGCCATAGCCGACCTCAGGCCGCGCTTCGTGCGCTTCCCCGGCGGATGCGTGGCCCACGGCAACGGCTTGAAGAACATCTACAGGTGGAAGAACACCATCGGACCGCTCGAAAGCCGCAAGGGCATGTACAACATCTGGAACTACCGCCAGAGCATGGGCCTGGGCTTCTATGAGTACTTCCAGTTCTGCGAAGACATGGGAGCCGAGCCGCTGCCGGTGCTGGCGGCGGGCGTGCCCTGCCAAAACTCGTCGCTCGGAGGCGACGGACAGCAGGGCGGACTGCCCCTCGGCGAGGAGATGGACGAGTACATACAGGACGTGATCGACCTCATAGAGTGGGCCAACGGCGACAAGAGCACCAAGTGGGGCCGCCTGCGCGCCGAGGCCGGGCACCCCGAGCCGTTCAACCTTAAGTATATAGGCATAGGCAACGAGGACCTCATCTCCGAGGTGTTCAAGGAGCGTTTCAAGCTCATCTACGATGCCGTAAGGGCCAAATATCCCGACATCAAGATCATAGGCACGGCCGGACCGTTCTACGAAGGATCCGACTATGAGTACGGATGGCAGTTCGCCAAGGAACTGGGCGTTGACATCGTGGACGAGCACTACTACTGCCCGCCGGGATGGTTCATCCACAACCGCGACTTCTACGACGGCTACGACCGCCGCGGTCCGCAGGTATATCTTGGCGAATATGCCTCGCACGCCCCCCGCAGGCCCAACAACATGGAGACCGCTCTGACACTGGCTCTCTACATGACCGACCTTGAGCGCAATGCCGACATAGTGCGCCTGAGCAGCTACGCGCCGCTCATGGCGCGCCGGGGCAACACGCAGTGGACTCCCGACATGATGTACTTTGACAACACCTCCGTGCGCCTCACCACAGATTACTACGTGCAGCGTATGTACGGACAGAACGCCGGAGACACCTATATCCCCGCCACGGTGGCATCAGACAACGCCCGCGAGGACGTCAACCTGCGCATAGGGCAGTCAATCGTGCGCGACAAGGAGACCGGAGACGTGATAATCAAGCTCGCCAACCTGCTCCCCGTGCGCGTGGATTACAAGCTCGACCTCGGCCAACTCGTAGCCGACGAAACGCCAACGCAGGAAGAGCACATCACCGGAACGCCCTCCGACAGCCGCGCCAAGCCACTAAAAAAGAAAGGAACTATAAACAAAAAGCACACCATCGGTGTGGAACCATATTCATTTACCGTAATAAGGGCAAAGGCATCTGCCGCAAAGAAGAAATAAAAACGACAAAAAGCATAACAATGAAAAAGACTCTTACAGCCATCATGGCGGCCGTGCTGACCGCAGCCGCCGCGCCCACGGCATCGGCGCAAAACCCTCAACACGGCGACTACGGCTACCTGTTCTGCCACATGAGCGGCCGCGGCGAGTGGACGGCCTACGCCATCAGCCGCGACGGACTGAACTACAAGGACCTGCGCGGAGGCGAACCCGTGTTCGACCCGAAGCAGGTGGCACGCATAGAGGGCGGCACACGCGACGCATACATCTGCCGCAAGCACGACCTTTCGGGCTATCTCATGGTCACGACCGATATGTGCGTGGCCAAGAGCAAGGTGTGGGACAACTACGGAATCGACCTGCTGACCAGCGACGACCTCATTAACTGGAAGTCGGTCACGTTCGATTTCCGCAAAGGAGCGTCCATATTCTCCGACAAGGACAGCCCCGACCCATACAAAGACTACTCGAAGATAAACCGCGTATGGGCTCCGCAGATATTCTGGGACCCTGCCTACACATGGCCAGACGGCCGTAAGGGCGGCTATTTCATATACTACTCCATGCTGAACCGCGCCGAGGAGGCCTACGACCGTATGTATTACTCATACGCCGACGAGTCGTTCACCACCATCACCAAGCCGCGCCTGCTCTTCGACTGGGGCTATGCCACCATCGACGCCGACATCAATTACCTTGAGAGCGACGGCCTTTACCACATGATGATAAAGAAAGAGGGAGGACAGCGCGGCCTGTTCACCGCCACGGCTCCCGCACTGACAGGGCCTTGGAGCGAGCCGGTGGAAGACGACTACGTTGACTTTGAGGGCAACAAGAAGTGCGAGGGCGTGTCGGCGTTCCAGCTCGCCGGCGACTCCACATGGCTCATCGGATACATCGAATACTCGTCGAAGCCCAAGCGCTACCGCATCTGCCGCGCCGACAAATACCTGCGCAACTTCCACTCCCCGCAAGACATCGTGGGCGTGGAGGCTCCGCAGCATGGCTCGTTCATGCGCCTCACCAAGGAGGAATACGAACGACTTGAGAAATGGGGCGAGGGAAAGTGAAGAGTTAAAAGTTAAAAATGAAGAGTTAAAAAGGCGCGGAGGGGGAAGTGAGAATCGGGAATTGAGGATTGAGAATGGGCTGCGCCGGGGCGCAGGGTGACATCCTTAGGTGAGTTGCCAGAGCTTTCCGCTGCTCTCGGCACTCCCATATCCCTCATTGCTCCCGCTGTTGGCAGGCCATGTTTGCGGCATTTTTGCCACTTCAGCCCTCCCATATCTCCCATTACTCCCGGCCCTCCCATCAATAAAAAAACAACCCGCCGCGCCCCAATGGGCGCGGCTTTAATAACCAGCAACACAAGAATGAATAAGAAACTAAGACCGGCTTCGCTCTGCGTCCGCGCGGGATGGAGCCCAAAGAACGGCGAGCCTGTAGAGCCGCCAATCATCCAAAGCACTACGTTCAAGTATGACGACAGCGACGAGATGGCCATGCTCTTCGACCTGAAGAAGGAAGGCTACTTCTACACTCGCCTGCAAAACCCCACCAACGATGCCGTGGCGGCCAAGATTGCCGCGCTCGAAGGCGGCGTGGGGGCGGTGCTCACATCGTCAGGACAGGCCGCCAACTTCTACGCAGTGTTCAACATCTGCGAGGCGGGCGACCACATAGTGGCCTCCAACGAGATTTACGGCGGCACATACAACCTGTTCGGCGTGACGCTCAAGAAGCTCGGAATAGACTGCACCTTCGTCAATCCCGAGGCTCCCGAGGAGGTCATCGCCGAGGCTTTCCGCCCGAACACCAAGGTGATGTTCGGCGAAACAATCTCCAATCCGGGCTGCAAGGTGCTCGACATAGAGAAGTTTGCGCGCCTGGCCCACTCGCACGGCGTGCCGCTCATTATCGACAACACCTTCGCAACGCCCGTGAACTGCCGCCCGTTCGAGTGGGGCGCCGACATCGTGGTGCACTCAACGACCAAGTATATGGACGGACACGCCATGCAGGTTGGCGGTTGTGTGGTGGACAGCGGCAACTTCGACTGGGACGCCAACGCCGAACGCTACCCCGGACTGTGCACTCCCGACGAGTCGTATCACGGCCTTGTCTATACCAAGGCGTTCGGAAAGATGGGCTATACAACCAAGCTCGTGGCCCAGCTGATGCGCGACCTCGGCTCGGTATCCGCCCCGATGAACTCGTTCCTGCTCAACATAGGCCTGCAGACGCTCCATCTCAGGATGCGACAGCACTGCCAGAACGCGCAGCGCGTGGCCGAGTTCCTGCACGACGACCCACGTGTGGCGTGGATAACCTATCCCGGACTGAAGGACGATGCCAGCCACGCGCTGGCCGAGAAGTACCTTCCTAACGGCAGTTGCGGTGTCATTGCCTTCGGACTGAAGGGCGACCGCGACACCGCCATCAAGTTCATGGACTCGCTGGAGATGATAAACATCGTGACCCACGTGGCCGATGCGCGCACCTGTGTGCTCCATCCCGCAAGCCATACCCACCGCCAGCTCTCCGACGAACAGCTGCGCGAGGCCGGCATTGCGCCCGACCTCATCCGCCTGTCCGTGGGCATCGAGGATGTGGAAGATATCCTCGATGACATCAAGCAGGCGCTGGGGAGAATATGATTTTATGTATTGGAGTCGATAGGAGTTAGCAGAAGTTAGCTCCCTATCGGTCGCTGAAGTTAACGGACAATTGCTTTGTGGAACAGCATGAGGCCGAAAGCGTGAATGAGAACGCCATAAAGTAGTCGATGGGAGTTAGCAGAAGTTAGCTCCCTGTCGGTCGCCGGAGTTAACGGACACGTGTTGTTGAGCTTGCGAAAAATAGCTTTGTGGGTTGGCTTGTAGCGTCAGACAGACGCAAGACACCTGCATTCGTTAGCATCTTTGCTTCTCGTTTGCTGTCGTTCCATAAAGCATTTGTCCGTTAACTCCCGGTGACCGCAGGGAGCTAACTCCAGTTAACTCTTTTTTATAAAAATCACTTCCATTCCTCAATTAAACCCCAGCCGAAAGACTGTCAGGCCGTTGTCGCTGTCGGTGACGAGCGAGATGGTGCCGCCCGACACGCGCATTATCTGGCGCGATATGGACAGGCCGATGCCGCTGCCGTCCTTTTTCGTGGTGAAGAAGGGTATGAATATGTGGGCGGCCACGTCGTCGGGTATGGGCGGCCCGTCGTCGATGACGTCGATTGTCACCGTGTCGTTGGCACCGGTGTAGGCCTTCAGCCATATCCGCCCGCCGCCGGCGGTGGCCTCGGCGGCGTTCTTCAGCAGGTTGGTCACCACTCGGCTGATGAGGCTTTCGTCGGCATATACAAGCAGATCTTTAGGTTCCACGCTCACATCGACGGTGCGACCGGACTTCAGCAGCGGCGCGGCCAGCCGCGCCATGCGCTCCAGGAACGGGCCTACGTAGAAGAGCGAGGGCACAGGCACGGGCACATGGGTGAACTTGCGGTAGTTCTCCACGAAGCGCAGCAGCTCCTTTCCCGTCTTGTTTATCACCTGCAGCTCATCCCGCTGCCGACCCTCGGCGCGCTCCATGAGCACGTCGCTCAGCGAGACTATTGGCGTTATGGTGTTCATTATCTCGTGGGTCATCACGCGGATCAGCTTCACCCACGAGTCTGTCTCCTGGTTGGCCAGCTCCCCTTTTATGTCGCTCAAGGCCATGATGGCCACGCGCCGCCCCTTCAGTTGCGTGTAGGCGCTGCGCACCGAGAGGCTCGCCATGCGGTCCTTCACCTGGTTCAGGTGCGTTATCACGTCGCGGCCGAGCAGCCGTTGCGCCGCCTTGTTGTGGCGGAGCACGAGGCCGCGCTCCCCGTCAACCACGAGAATGCCAGTGTCAACGGAGTCGAGTATCAGCTCGTAGTACTTCTCTCGCTCCGCCTGCTCGTCGCGGGCGTGCTGCAATATGCCCTTTATGCGGTTGAGCGCGGCGTTGACCATGCGGTCGCCGCCGCTCCGTCCGCCCTCGGCGAAGCGGAAACCGTAGTCGCCGTTGTCCAGCGCGCTGAAGAGGAACTCCACCTTGCGCACCATGCTCCTGCACCGCCGCCACAGCAGCAGGCAGCCCGCCACGGCTATGGCGGCCGCGGCCGACACTATGGCAAGGCTACAGTCCATACTTCTTTATCTTGTTATAGAGCGTCTGCCGCGACACTCCGAGCCGCTGTGCCACCTGCGACAGATTGCCTTCGCAGTCGCGCATGGTCTTGGCTATGAGGCGGCTCTCCATCTCGTCTATCGTCTGCACCTCGTCGATGGGCTTCTCGCCGCGTGCCGGATTGCCGTCAATGTCGTCGGCCGTGATGGTCGTTCCGTCGCTCAGTATCACGGCTTTCTCCACCGCGTGCTGCAGTTCGCGTATGTTGCCATACCACGGCAGAGCCTTCATCTTGGCCTCGGCGGCGGGCGCGAAGCTCATGGGCGGCTTGTTGTACATTGCCGCGTAGCGGTCGAGGAACATCCTGGCCAGCTGCGTTATGTCCTCCCTGCGCTGTCGCAGCGGCGGCAGGTGCAGGCAGATGGTGTTGATGCGGAAGAGTAAGTCCTCGCGGAAGCTGCCCTCGGCCACCATCCTGTCGAGGTCGCGGTTGGTGGCGCAGACCAGCCTTACGTCTATCGGTATGGGCTTGCTGCCACCCACCCGCACTATGCTCCGCCGCTGCAGGGCCGTCAGCAGCTTGGCCTGCAGGGCGTAACCGAGGTTGCCTATCTCGTCGAGGAACAGCGTTCCGCCCTCTGCCAGCTCAAACTTTCCGGGCTTGTCGGCGTGCGCGTCGGTGAACGCCCCCTTCACGTGGCCGAACAGCTCGCTCTCGAAGAGCGTGTCCGTTATCGCTCCCATGTCTATCGGCAGCAGCATCTTGTCGGCCCGGAGCGACAGCCGGTGAATCTCGTTCGTAAGTACCTCCTTGCCCGTGCCGTTCTCGCCGGTGATGAGTATGTTGGCATCGGTGGCCGCCACCTTCTCCACCATGGCGCGGAGCGACAGCATCTGCAGTGTCGTTCCCCAGTACATGGAGCCGGCCGCGCGCCCGTTGCCGCCCCGGCGGCCGCGGGTCTTGTCGCGGGCCTCGGTGAGCGTGGCTGTCAGCTTGGCGTTGTCAAACGGCTTCACCACAAAGTCGGCCGCCCCTTCCTTTATCCCCGTCACAGCCAGCTCTATGTCGGCGTAGGCCGTGAAGAGCACCACCTGCGCCTGCGGGCGCACCTTCTTTATCTGCCGCAGCCAGAAGAGGCCCTCGTTGCCGTTGTTCACGCCGCTGCGGAAGTTCATGTCGAGCAGCACCACGTCGGGCTTGTCGTCGCGCAGCCTCGCGGGAATGTTCTCCGGATTGGCCACGGCCACCACCCGCTCGAAGGTGTCTTCGAGCAGCATCCTCACCGCCGTCAGCACGTTGCGGTTGTCGTCTGCTATCAGTATTGTTCCTTTTTTCATTGTCTCTCTCTGCCTTTTCGCCGGGTGGCTCGCGTTTTCTGCTCCTGCGGAAGTGCCCGTAGCGTTCGCAGCCCACTGCCGTTACCGCTATGCAAAGATAGCCATCGGCGGCGAGAAAAGCAAGCGCGTGTCTATTTTTTGGACAGTTTTCTGTGCCTTTATCGGCATGGCTGCTTGGCGGTATCAGGATGATGTCGCTCCGAAATTTAACACTCCGTTTTCTGCCGAAATAGAAAACGAGAAACCCCGCGGAGTAAAATATCTTGACAAAGACTGCATTCCGTTTTGCGATATGTGCCGCTTCACAATGCCAAACGGGCCGTTTCGCACTGCGATATGTGCCGTTTCGCAAGGCAAAACGACCCGTTTTGCGGGCTGATTTCTGTCAGAAAACACAGTTTTCGGCCTCATTCTGTCAAATATTAGAGTGCCGGTTATTGCACATTTCCCCCAACTCTTTCATAACTCCCATGGCTCTCAGGGAGTTAAGATTGCACGCCCATTTTTGCGATATTTGCGTCCTTGGGGCAGTTTGCCCGCGAAAACGCGAAATATGGAGGCCTTCAGCGCCCCGATATTTAACGCTTTTAACTTTCTTTCGCTTGCCGTGGGGCGTTCCCGCAGGCGCAAGGCCGGGTCAGCCCACTATGCGTCCGTCGAAGAGACGGATGGTGCGGTGGGCCACCTGCGCGTCGTGCTCGTTGTGTGTCACCATGACAATGGCCGTGCCGTCCTGGTTCAGTTCGGTGAGCAGGCGCATCACTTCGGCTCCGTTTCGGGAGTCGAGGTTGCCCGTAGGCTCGTCGGCCAGGATGAGTTTCGGGCCGAACACCACGGCGCGGGCTATGGCCACGCGCTGCTGCTGGCCGCCGGAGAGCTGGTGGGGAAAGTGGTGCGCGCGGTGGCTGATGCCAATGCGACGCATCACCTGCTCCACCTTGCCGCGGCGTTCGGCCTTGCTTATGTCAAGATAGGTCAGCGGCAGCTCTATGTTCTCCTCCACGTTGAGCTCGTCTATTAGGTTGAAGCTCTGGAACACAAAGCCTATCTTGCCCTTGCGTATGGCCGTGCGCTCCTTCTCGCGCAGGCCTGCCACCTCTTGGCCGTCGAGCCAGTAGCAGCCCGAAGTGGGGTTGTCGAGCAGTCCGAGGATATTGAGCAGCGTTGACTTGCCGCAGCCCGAAGGCCCCATGATGGCCACAAACTCGCCGTCGGCCACGCCGAACGACACCTTGTCGAGTGCTATCGTCTCCACCTCTTCGGTGCGGAACGACTTGCAGATGTTTTCTACCTGTATCATAATATTGCTGGTTTTTTGGAGGATTATCGGGGTGATGGGAGCTTTGGGAGGACTGGGAGGGATGGGAGAACCGGGCAAAGCGGGGTGCCGATAGCGATGGGCTGCTCAGGCATCTTGGGCAGCCTGTGCCAGCGCGCAGCCAATTCTCAACTCTCAATTCTCCAATCTCAATTCCCCTCTCCGTGCTATTTTTCTTAATTTTTAATTCTTAATTCTTCATTGTTCTCACTCTTGCTTGATGTTCTTCACCGGGTTCTCGTTGCCGGCGATGTGGCTCTGGATGGCCACGGCGGCATAGCTGATGAGCAGTACGGCTGCTCCTGCCACGATGATCCACGGCCACCAGGTGATGCGGTAGCTGTATTCGGATATCCATTTGTGCATGAGCCACACCACGATTGGCACGGCGATGACGAACGCCACAGCCACATGGAGCAGGAAAGTGCGTATGAGCCGCGCGCGGATCTGGTTGCCGGTGGAGCCGAACACCTTGCGTATGGCAATCTCCTTGGCCCGCTGCCGGATGAAGTAAGTGGACATGGCCACCAGCCCGAGCGTGGATATGATGATGGCAATGAGGGCGAAGAGCATGACTATGTGCGTGGTGTGCTGCTCTTTCTCGAACACTTGTGCTATCTGGTCGGTCACCGTCGGTGGTTGCCATTGGCTCAGTTCCTCGTGAAATACCTCCTTGTATATCTTCCTTGCTGCGGCATAAGTCTCCATGGGGTCGCCGTCGGTCTGCAACGTTACGCACGACGGCTGCTCCGGTTTGTCGATGATCAGGATGAACATAGGCCACTGCGGGTCGAGTATCGAGCGCACCCTGAAGTTGTTGAACACGCCTCCAAACTGCAGGTTGTCGGGGAAACCGCTTAGGTTTCTGAACGGGAACCTGTCAGACAGATGGCAGTCTGTGGCTTTCATGCCGAGCTTGTTGAGTGCCGCTTCGTTCAGATACACTATGGCATCGCCCTCGGCGTGGCGGTCGGTATTGAGTGTTATGCCGAACATATCCATAAATCCGGGCGTGGCGTAGAAGTATTGGAATGAAGTAATATCTGTGTCACCTTTCAGCGGCAGGCCTATGTTGTAACCGCCGTCGGCTGGAGTTCCGTTGGAGACGGCTATCGAATTGACCCCCGGCAGGGCGCGCAACCTGTCGAGGAACACGGGGAAGTCGCTCCCCACGAAGTTCTCATAGGAGTATATGGTGAGCTTGTCGGCAGTGTCGAAGCCCAGCGGCGCGGTCACCAAGTGGCGTATCTGCATGGACATGATGAGCGTGCAGGCAAGCATGGAGATGGTGATCACGTTCTGCACCACGATGAAAACGCGCGAGAAGAGCATCTTCGTCCGGCGGGTGAACGTGCCGCGCACCACCTCGATGGGCTTCACCTTGGCCAGCACTGCGGCGGGCAATGCCCCGGCGGCAAGCCCCACCAACGTGACGAAGAGCAGCAGGCCGACCGCAGCGACGGGGTGCAAGAGCAGGCTGGTGTCGAGCTTTGTGCCAAGCAGGCGGCCCGCATGGGGAGCCGCCGCCACGGCCAGGCCCACTCTCCGCAGAACGTGAAGTCTATCTTGAAGCGGCCGTCGCGCACCTCGGGATAAACCTTGCGGAGGGTCAGGGCGTACTTCTTGCCGTTCTGTTCGAACGTGGCCTGCAGGCCGTTGTGCACGCGGTCTATGTAGTGCTCGTCCACCCTGGCCTCCACCTTGTAGTCGCTCAGGTCGTTCACCACGCCTATCTTCTGTCCCGTGCCTACGCTCTGGCCCAGCTCAACGTCGAGGAAGCCTATCTCGCCGTCTATCGATGAGCGCACGTAGAGCCTTGCTTTGCGCTCGCGCACCAGCTCCACGTTGCGCCGCATCGAGGCGAGGTCGGCTGCCATCTGGTCCATCTGGGCGCGGTGCAGCTGCTGCGTGGTCTGCAGCCGCAGCTCTATCAGGTCGCGTTTCTGCACGGCCAGCTCGTAGTCTTCCTTGGCCTTGAGGTACTCTTCGCGCGATACCAGCTCCTCGCCGTACAGCCGCGACTGGTGGTTGTAGGCCCGCTGCTTGGCCTGCACGTCCATTTTCAGTTGCAGAGCCTCGTTGTTGTTGTCGAGCCTGTCTTGCTCAAGAGACAGCTGGGTGTTGCGGAGCATATTCTGCTTCTCGGCGAGTTCGCTCTCGGCATTGAGTATTTCGAGGTCGAGATTGGAGTTGGTGAGGGTCACAATCACGTCGCCCCGGCGCACGTGCGCCCCTTCTTCCACCACCTTGCGGCGCACTATGCCCCCCTCTTCGGGCGATATCTGCACCACGCGGATGGGCACCACGCTGCCGTCAACGCTCACATAGTCGTCGAAACGGCCCAGAGTGGCGGTGCCGATGCTGAGGCTGCGGCGGTCAACGCGCATGGATGAGGCGAAGTCGCCGAGCGCGAGCCACGCCAGCACGGCGGCCACGAGCACGCCGCCGGCAGCCGCCGGCCAGTACTTGCGTGGCAGGATATAGTGTTTCTGTTTCAGTTTGATGTCCATAGCGGTTCGTTGTTAATGTAGTATCTTACAAGTTTCAGCCTGATGGCGAGCAGCAACCGCGTCTGCAAGAGCGTGATGCGGCTCTCGGTGTAGGCCTGTGCCGTCTCGTGGAGGTCCAATGCAGAGAGCATACCCTCCTCGTACTTGCGGCGCGACAGGCGATAGGCCAGCGAGTCGGATGCCACCCGCCGGCGCAGGCTCTCGGCCTCTTTGAGGTAGCCGCGATAGTCGGCCACGGCCTGTTCGGCCTCGTCGCGCAGCTGCCTCCGCGCGTCCTCGGCGTCGAGCCGCGCTATGTAGTAGTCGGCCACGGCCCTGCGTGCCGACTGCCAGTCGCCGGGCGAGAAGATGGGAACGGACAGCGAGAGGTACAAGTACTCGCCCAAGTTGTTGCGGAGCTGCGAGCGGAAGGCGGCCACGGCCTGCCCGGAGGTCACGTTCTCGTAATAGTTTGTTGACACGCCGCCGCTCAGTGACAGCCGCGGCAGCAGCGCGCCGCGCTGCATCTTCCAGTTGATCCGCGCCCGCTCGGCGTTGCCCTCGGCAATCACCATGGCGGGCTTTGAGGCTATGCAGGCATCGGTCACCGCGCAGCCGGCGGCGGGCAGCGGCGTGGCGGCAAGCAGCTCACTGCACAGTGTGAGCGAGTCGGCGGCGGGATAGTCCATGGCCGATTTCAGGGCGAGCATGGCCGTGCGTGCCGCGTTCTGCTGGTGCAGCAGGTTGTAGCCGTCTTCCGCCACCTGGCTCTCTACCTGCACAACCTCCGGCCGGCTCTTCTCGCCCAGCTCATGGAGCACGCGCGTCTTGGCCAGCAGAGCCTCAGAGTCGCGCAGCTTCTCCTCCATCAGCTCCACCACCCGCGCGGCATATACCGCGTCGACATACTTCTGCATCACGTCTATGGCCTTGTCGTCCTTGGCCTTCTGCATGTTTGTGGGGGCGAGACGGCGTGCAAGGCGCGCCCTGCGCAGCGCGTTCCACGTGCGGCCACCGTCGAAGAGCACCATGGAGGCGGTTATGGAGTAGTTGTTGTTGAACGTCGTCACATTATTATATGTATTGGTCTCGGGGTCTATGTTGCGCCCCCAGCTGTACTGTCCGCTCACCCCGGCCGACACACCCGGCAGGAAATCGAGCAGGGCAGTGCGGTAGTCAACCTGCGCCTGCCGCTGCTCGACGGCCTGTCTCCTCACCTCCGTGGAGTGCTCCAGCGCATAGCCGACACACCTGTCGAGCGTCCACTGCTGCTGTGCCGCCGCCACGAGAGGCCGGATGGACAAAGAGAGTATTATGGTCACTATGTACTTCATCGCCAACATAAGTGCCAACGCCGTGCCAGAAAGCGCATCAGGCTGATAAACAAACACATAGCACAAAAGCCGGCAACGCCAAGTGTCAAATAACTGGACGCTGCGTGACAAAGAAATGGACACACAACGCAACACATGAAAGCGCAAAGGCCAAAGCCGCGCCATAGGCAAGCCACCACGACAGGCAGCTCACCATGCGACAGGCCGTGTCACACAGCCATCACTTAAACAGTGTTAAAAACAACGGCATGGATGTCACAAACGGCATATATGGCGTGTCTCTCCAATAGAACATGGAACAAAAGGAATTCGAGATAGAGGTCGGCAGAATACGCCCGCACTTGCACAGCGAAGCCTTGAGGTATCTGTCCGACAGCTCTGACGCCGAAGACATTGTCCAAGAGGTGGTGCTGAAGCTGTGGCTCATGCGCGACCGACTCGAAGAATACCGTTCCACCGAAGCCCTGGCCGTGGTCATGGCGCGCCGCCTTTGCCTCAACCGGCTGCGCGGAACCACCTGCGTGACACTGGACAGCATGGACAGCGAAGTCGCCGCCAAGGCGACACCTGAAAGCGAACTGATATCGCACGAGGACACAGAGCGCGCATGGCTGCTGATGGACAGCCTGCCCGACGCACAGCAAACCGTGCTGCGGATGAAGCACGTGGAAGGAATGGAGGTGGCAGAGATAGCCCGGGTGACGGGCAGCACGTCCGAAGCAGTAAGGCAAAACCTGTCGAGGGCGCGGCGAAACATACTGAAACGCTTCACTGGAAAACAATGACAGCAATGAGATACTACAAGACTATTGAACAGCTGGTGGAGAAATTCCTCGACGGCGCGACCACAAACGCCGAGGAGCAAACGCTCTACGACTACTTCGCCGGGGAAAAGGTGGACAGGCGGCTGGAGCAATACAAGCCCATGTTCCGCTGGTATGCCGGGGGCATGACCGACCCGCTGCCCGCCGAGCCCCCCGCCGCCGCAGGCCGGGCGCGCACCCTGCGCATGAGAATACTGGCCACGGCAGGGATAGCGGCATCGGTGTTGCTGATAGGCGGAGCCGCTATCGGATACCACAAGCACATGGAGAAGGAGCGGCTGTACGCCACCTACGAGGGCAGCTACATAGTGCGCGGAGGAAAGAAGATAACCGACCTCAAGGCCATAATGCCCGAGCTGAAGCGCATAGAGCGCGACGCCGAGGCCATGGCCTGCCGCAGCAAGAACATCGGAAGGATGTCGCCGGAGGAGATATTCAAGATGATGGAAAAGGGAAACAAGGACAACAATCACAAGCCAACTATATGACGACAACCGCAAAGACAATACTCAGGACAATGGCGGCAACGCTGCTGATGCTGTTCACGGCAGTGACGGCAAGCCTGGCACAAGGCCGCATAGAGGAGCAAGTAAAGGATTTGGAGAGCCGCAACGTGATGACGGACAAGATAGTGAAGCGCGACCCCAAAACGCACCGCATCGGAATGGAGACCAAGAACTTCCACTTCTACAGCCAGGGAGGCACGGTGGCCGGCGCGCTGCGCGAGGCTTTCGAGGCCGAAGCGCGCTCGGCGACAAACGTTGAGCGCGAAGAGAGGGGCGACCAATACGAGTGCGTGCTCACGTTCGTGCAGGGACGCACAAAGACAGTCTACCGGCTGAGCATCAGCGGCGACAAGCAACGGCCCGAAGTGGACCTACAGACATACTTCCGCGACGAGAGCGTCAACATAGACGAATCGTCGGCGGAGACCGTCCACAAGCAGGCCGCAATGATGGCCGCGGCATATCGCGCCACGGCCGGCGGCAAAACGGGAATCAATACACTCACATAGCCATAATGGATTTTGTTAATAGATACTTTGGGATCTGATTTATCATTTGTCTTATAGAGTTAAGACAAGCATCATCATGACTGATTTCAAGGCTCACGTCGAGAGACGTGTCGCCCGCAGGTGTACTTTGGCAACACGCCGGGGTACACCTGCAGAAGTTATGGGAGAGGGAAAAGTTAAAGGTTAAAAGTGAAAAAAGGCCATAAGGAGAGGGAAAAGTTAAAGGTTAAAAGTGAAAAAACTGCGCGGGAATGAAAGCTCAAGAAAGAGAGGCCCCACCAAAAACAGCCCTTAACTCTTCCCTTCCCCTACAGTTTTTTTCACTTTTAACCTTTAACCCAAATCGGTCATTAGACCGCCAGGAATATATTTTTTGTTCCTTTTCAGGCTTTCCAAGTGCTTTCGCCCTGCCAGCGGCATCTTGTCTGCCGCTTTGTCTCGACGTAGCCCGCTACGCCTTCG
>CALUHC010000022.1 GCA_944320355.1 uncultured Prevotella sp.
TAGCGGTCGTCGAAGATGAGATGGCTCCAAGGCACCTCGTGCATCTTGCCCGTGAGCGACAGGTTGTCGTACCAGCCGAGGCCCTTGGCCCAGTTGAACTCAAGCACGTGGCCGCAGCAGGTGCAACCACAGAAGTCTATGAACTCGTTGTGGTAGATGTACTCGTCGCCCAGCTTACCGAAGCCGTGGCCGCCGGCCTCGTGCTGGATAACGCCGCGCGAGTCGAGCGGATAGCCGTATGTGCTCTGCGGGCAGAAGGCTATGGCCGAGCCGTCTTCCCACATCTGGCAGATGCCGCCGTAGTCGGTGCTGTTAGGCACTATGATGATGAGCGTCTGGTTGAGGTTCTCCTTGGTTACGGTGGGCGCGTTGAGAGCGTACTCGAATATTGCGTCGTAGTCGGCCCTGAGGCCCACGCCGCCGGTGAACGTCGTGTTGAAGCGGTTGTAGCGTATGGTGTTAACCGTGCCTACGCCAGTCTCCGTGGACAGCGGGAAGGCCGTGTACACGTTGAAGTAGTCGCGGTAGGTGGTGTAAGGCTCTATGCCGAAGAAGTATTCCACCTCCTGCTTTATGTTCGTCAGGTAGTCGCCGTCGGATATGTTCTTGCCGTCGTAACCGTCGCCGAGTATCACGATGTTTATGCCGCCGTTGTTGCCGCGCGTGGCCTTTTGCAGCGTCAGCCACTCATCCTCGCCGTACTCATAGTCATACTGCGTCACGGTACACTTGTGGGTGTACTCCTCGTCCTTCAGCTTGAACACAATCTCGCCCGTGCGGTCGGCCGAGCCTTTTGCCATTTCCTTTATGGTCAGCGTCACCTCGGCCTTGTTTCCGCCGCTTGTCTGCGACAGCTCGCACCAGTCGGGCATGCTCTCCACTTCCCATTCGCCCTCGGCATCAACAACAAGCGTCTGCTTGTGCTCGGTATTCAGTGCGCAAGCCACCGATGGACGGCACACCAGCTCGTGGTGGGCGGCTATGCGCTTGAAGTCGCTCCAGCCAGTGGCAGCCTGGTATTGCGGAATGGCCGACTCCGGCACTTCGAGCGTGAAGTTGTCCTTGGCCACGCCGTTGAAAGCCCCATCCTGTACATTTGCCGGCCATTCGCCTTTGCAGACGATGCTGCCGATGCCGAAGCAATTGCTGAAGGCGTTGCTTCGTATGTTCTCCACACTTTCGGGTATGACAAGCCCCTCAATGCTTCTGCACTCTGCAAAAGCATTTGCGCCGATGGTCTGGATGCCCTCCGGGAATTCAACAACGCCCATGAGACGCCAATTGTATGCAAAAGCGTTGTCGCCAATGGAGGCAATGTCATTCGGTAGTTTCAGCTCTCCAGAGAAGTCACAGCCTTCAAAAGCACTTGCTCCAAGCGTTGTTAAGTTCTTTGGAAGAACCAGCTCTCCCTTTAATGGCGTGTTGTTGAAAGCTCCAGGCTGTATTCCTGTTATGCCGTCATGCAGTTGGAGTGTACCGTTGAGTCCTGTACTTTGGAAAGCATATTGTGAAATCATTGTTACACCTTGTGGTATTTTCAAATCTCCTGTGAGGTTACTTGCTCCGGCAAAAGCAAAGTCGCCAATGAATTCCAGCTTTTCCGGGAGAATGAGGTTGCCGTAGTACCCGCTGTTTCCTGCAAAAGCATTGTGGCCAATATATTTAAGGTTGTTAGGCAATTTCAATTCGCAAGTAAAGTGACAATCATTGAATGCGCCGTGAATGTCTACAGCTCCACCACCTCCGATGTATTCGAGAGTGCTGGGGAGAGACAGCGTTCCAGTGAGTGATGTACACCAAAGAAATGCGCTCGGTCCGATTTCTGTTACTCCCTCAGGAATGATTATAGAACCTGTGAGGTTGACGCAGTTTCTGAAAGCGCATTCGCCTATTCCTTTCAGGGTATCGGGGAGCACGACTCGGAGAAGCGATTTCTTTTCGTTGAAAGCGCTTCCTGTTATTATATCGTCTTTTTCGTCGAAGTCATTAGCTGCATCTCCTTTTTCCCAAGGCTTGCGCCCCATAAATCCACTCACACGAACCTCCTTCATGTTCAGGGACTGCAGGTTGTCCATTGAGTCGCGCATAAACTCAAAGTCCTTCGTGTTGATGCGGCCGGTCAGCTTCAAGTTCTTCACCTGGGTGTAGTCTTTGTTGGCAGCAACGATTGAGTCTTTAAGGTGTCCGGCGGTGGAGTTGATCACGATATACTCGCGGGCTGTTGCGTCGTGGCTCACGAGGTCGTTCTCCCAGGGCGTGATGCTCTCGCTGATGAGGGTGAGGGTATACTGGCCTGTCTCGGCTTTCTTGTCCACGCGGATGGAGAAGTTGTTCATCTTCCCGGCGACGTAGGTCATGGCCTCGTCCTTGGTGAACTTATATGGGATGCCGCCGATGGTGATGCTGAAGAGCGTCTGGCCGGCGGCCACGGTCTGCGGCACAACGATGGCTCGCCACTCGTCGCCTGTGCGGCTGGGCATGGTTGCCGTCTTTTCCACATCGCCCGCAGGCGTCACCTCGCCCGTGGCGAGGTTGATTGTTGCCTCGCGTATGAGGTTTGTGGCCAGCACGGTCTTCTCCGTCTGCGCCCATTCGCCCGAGGCGAAGCCGCTGCCCTCCACGAGTGTGACGCGGGCGTTGGCCATGCGGTGCTGCATGGGCAGGCGAATCACGTTTGTGGTCGGAGCGACGTCGGCCACCTTGCCCCACAGGAAGTCGCTGGCCTCGTAGCCGCCCATGCCCTTGGCGTCGGTGGTGGTGCTCTGGTCGCGCTGCACGGTGAACGGGTATTCCTCTATGCTCTCGGGCGAGCCGAAGGGATAGTAGCCGTATACGTCGATGTGGGTGTGCTTGTCTTTCCAGTAGAGGTCGTAGGCCGAACTCCATTTATAGGCTTCCTCGTCGAACGTATGGCGCACGTTGTCGCCACGGTTGCCGCTCAACTGCAGCGTGCCGGGAGTGCTGCCATCGTAATCGACAATGTAAACGCCCATCACGTCGCCATCGCAGAAGCCGTTGTCGTTGACGCGGGTCACGGCCAGCTGGTCTATCTCGCCCGACAGGTTGATGCGCCCTGCCGAGTCAGGCGACGGCCCGTTGGTGAACAGGTCGTCTGAGCAGGCAGCCAACACAAGGAGGGAAGAAAGAAGAAGCCCCACTTTGCCCTTCACTCGTGAAGAGGAAGCTGCAAAGGCTCGCTGCCGCTTATTGATGTTATTATTAATGAATGTCATAACGATAGTTGGTTTTAGTTATTAATGGGGCTGGGAGTTCTGAGAGTTCCGAGAGAACAGAGAGGACTGGCAGCCAGTAGAAACACCCTCCCCCACCGGGGAGGGGCTTGTCTTCACTCTGCCGTTCCGCCGTAGTCGGTGCCGTCGTCCTGCCAGCGGTCTATGCTTACGTTGATGCCGTTGCTGGTCTTGCTGAGGGTGACGGTGCTGCGGTACATACGGCCGCTCTCGAGGGTGATGCCGCGCTTCAGGTTGAAGTCTCGGCCGTCAACGGTCACTGTGATGAGGTTGCCCTCGGCCACCTCCTGCGGCACTATCAGCGCCTTATAAGTATTGGTGGTGGTGAGCAGCGGCACCACGTTGGCCGCCTGTCCGGTGGCTGTGACAGCCGCCGTGGCGAGGTTTACCGTGGCATCGGTCTTTACGCCGTTTATCCTCACGCCGATGTCGGCTGCGGCAAGGCTCTCTTCGGTGAAGCCGTTGCCCGGCACGAGCGTTATCAGCATTTGGCTCATCACGTGGCGGGTGGCTATGCTTACGGCCTGCTCGGTGGGGGCCACGTCCTTTGTCGTGCCTATGAGCAGGTCGCCGGCCTTATATGCTGCCTCGGTGCTTTGGTCGGTGTTCAGGCTGAACGGCATCGCCTCCACGCTCGTCACCTCCTGTTGGTAGGGGTGATACAGGTAGAAATCGGCGTGTGTCTTGTCGTCCTTCCAGTATATGGGCGTGGCGGGAGTCCACGTCCCGTTGTAAGTGAAACGCATATTGTCCACGTGGTTGCCCGACGGCTGCAGGGCCGCGGCCGAGCCGTCGGCGGCGCGGTTCACCACGTAGAGGCCTATCCTGTCTCCTGCCTCAAATGCATAGTCGGTGACGCGGGTGCCGTCGATGCCCGTCAGCGAGGTACTTATGTTGATGGCTATCTTCTCCGGCGTTGTCGGCTCTGTGGGCGGCGGAGTGACAGGTGCTGTGCTTTCGTCACCTCCCGATGAGCAGGCAGTAATCAGCAGTGCCGTGAACAATAATGTTCCTAATTCCTTTTTTCTCATAACTTCAATGTTTTAGGTAATGTGTTCAATTAATGTTTATTTTACAAAACAAGGGTTGTCAGCGGGGATACATTGCCGCTTTTTCTGCAGAAACTCGTTTGTTTGTCTGCAAAAATAGCAAAATTAAAAAGGAAATGCAATATCAGGCCAGGTTCATTTCGGTTCATTTGGAATAAAATGATACAGGAAAATGGGTAAAAGACAATGCCTGAAAGGATGGGAGGGCTGGGAGTGATAGGAGTGATAGGAGGGCCGGGAGCCCCTTCCCGGCCATTCCCCGTGGGTAGGAAGGCATGGGAGGGCAGTGAGAACTGATGTTGCTGAACCTCCGCATGGAGCTCCCTCCCCACCGGGGAGGGATGGCGAGGGGCTACCGGTCGTCAATGCAGCTGCCGCTCCATCCACTCCATGGCCTCGTCGTTGGTTTCGGGGAATCGCCAGTGTCCGCTGGTGGGCGTCACGGCGAGCGTTTTCGGTACGGTGATGACGTTATATGCGGCGTAAGTGGATGTGGGCGAGCAGGTGTCGTCGTTATAGCCGAAAGAGAAGAATACAGGGCAGGTGAGCTTTCGGGCGAAGTTCGCCACGTCGTAGTAGGGCAGGGTCCGCTCAGCCCCGGCGGCCTCCTGACGGTCGCGGAAGTACTTGGGCCATCCGCCGGCGCGCCCTTGGCGGAAGCCGAGCAGGTCGCAAAGGGCGGGATAGAATGGCGCGCAGAACGTCACCTTCGGGTTGAGTGCGGCGGTGACTATGGTGAGAGCGCCGCCCTGGCTGCCGCCCGTCACTCCAACGTTGCGCCCGTCCCAGTCGGGCAGCGAGCAGAGAAAGTCCACGCAGCGCGAGCACCCCGCATAGACGCTGCGGTAGTAGAAGCTGTCCTTGTCGGCAATGCCTCGTCGCTCGTATCCTCCGGCGGCGCGGCGCGGGGCGGCATACTCTTCGTCGCTCAGCTCGGGGTTGCAGCCGTTGTGGATGTTTATATTAAGGTATATATAGCCGTGCTCGCTGTAGTAGGTGGTGGGCTCTATCTTCTTGGAGCCTGCGCCTGGCGGGCAGAACAGCACGGGGTGCTTCTTGCCGTCGCGCGGGCGGGTCAGGTATCCGTACATATTCCTGCCGCCGGGCCCTACGTTGAGCCTTACGAGAGCCACCTCTATGCTGTCGTTGGAGTACTTTGGCAGGGGCGTTATCTCGGGCGTGAGGTCTGTCTGCCTGGCCTCCTCCACGGCTTTGCGCCAGAAGCCGTCAAAGTCGGCGGGCATGGGCGTGAGCGGTTTTATGGCCTCGTGACTGAAAGCCACCTTCACCAAGTCCTTGTATTCCTTGCCGTAGACGCTGAAGCTGAGGTCGCAGGCCCTGAATCCCGGTTCTGTGCGCGTTCCTATCGGTATGTTGGCCTTGCCCGCGCGGAACACGGTTGAGTCGCGCTCTTCCGGCAGTGACATCTCGTCGCCTGTGCGATAAAAGACTTTCACTCCGTCCAAGGCGTTGCCGCCCTTGTATGCCTCGATGGTCAGAGTGGCCTGCTCACCCGTTCGATAGTTGCGGTCGGGGTGGTCTGTGGTCACGAGATATTCCACGTACTGGCGGCGCGGCTTGGAGAATTGGGCCGAGGCGGTAAGCGAGAAGAGAAGGAAAAGGAGGAGGAGAAGTCCCTCTCCATGCCCTCCCCTGTGGAGAGGGAACTGTGGGTGATAGTTGGTGAGGTTGGTCATTGTGTTATTTTTTATGGGAGTTTTGGGAGTAAAGGGAGAGCATGGAGAGCAGATGCTACTGGCAGTCCTTCCTCAATCCTCCCCGTGGGGAGGGAGTGATGGTAGAACTGATGCCGCTGATGCCGCATGGCGCTCCCTCCACACAGGGGAGGGACGGGGAGGGGCTGTAGTCAGTTCGCCATGTCATCCTGCGATATTATGCCTTCAGTCTTCACCAGCTCGGCGTATGTGCGGTCCATCTCGGCGGTCATTACGCCGAAGTTGTGCTCCGTCTGGCAGGCGCGTAGGAATATGGCGCTCAGTCCGTCCTCGCCGGTCAGTCCGCTGAGCGAGAGCGGCTTGTCGTGCAGCAGTGTGCCCATTGCTTCGAGCAGCAGGCGGAAGAGCGTGGCCTGATGGAGCGAGACCTTGCCTGTGCGTGCGTGGCGTATGCCTCGTGCGTATGCAAGCATGGTGGTGCGCACGGTGAGCGCAATGGCCGTGTCGCTGTCCACGTTGTCTGCCGTGCCTCCTGTCGGCTTGTCGCGGCGGGTGTATTCGCGCAGGTGTGTGCCCACGTCGGGCACGCGCCCGCCCAGCAGCGACATGAAGTTGCGCTTATATTCGGCCACCATCGCGGCATATATCCCCTCCGTGCGGCAGGCCATGCGCACCAGCGCGCTCATGTCAGTGCGGCTCATGTCGGCCCAGCGCAGCTCGCGCTCTATCTCGTCCATGGAGTAGTTGATGCGCGCCAGGGGGTAGAACAGCGTGTCGTTGAACACACTGCCAACGGCCTCGTAGTGGTTGAGCATGGCCTGCTTCACCGCTTGCGGGCTGAACTTGGCCGACGCGTCCTTGACGAGGCAGTCGGTGATGCCGGCCGCGAAGGCTCCGAAAAAGCTGCGCACCAGCGCGGCAACAACCTTATATTTGTCTATGTTGTCCATAATTGGTTACAAAAATAGCAAAAATTTATGTAAACAAAGTGGACGGAAGCGCGTTTTATTTTGACGTTATTCAGAATAGCGTTAATTTTGCAGTGACAAACTGTATGATAGGTTATGGACGACAGAAGCCGCGAGCGATTTGAGGAACTGTGGCGCGAACAGGGCTACCGCCTGCTGCGCGAGGACGAGGAGTACCGCCGACTGGCCGACAGCTATAAGCTGAAGACCGGCTCGGACTTCATGCTTTTTGCCATCCCGCTGCTTGTCGGCGTGGTGTTCATGGACAAGGCTCCTATAGAGCGCGAGCTGCTGCGCTGGCTGGCGTGCGCGGCCGTTGTTGTTGTGGCGTTTGTGGTCTGCGCGTGGCTGAAATCGGTCGTGAGCGGTTCGGGTTCTGCTGCCGACGTGGAGCGCAGGGTGAAAGAGCGGTGCTACAAGCGCTTTGTTGAGACGGGGCGGCTGTGACGGGGTGGCACGTGCGGCGGATTAAGACGCTGTTTTGGTTTTGTCAATGCGGTCGTTTTGTCTGCCGTTTTGAGAGCCTTTTCAGTCTTATTTGCCTTTCAGATTCGTCACATGGCCTGCACGTGTTGCCCGGCGCAGCGAAAAACGCTCCTCGGCAGAGGGGCGATTATGCCTCGAAAGTTCATCTCAACCCGGCAGTGGAAAAAGTCAAAACAGCTTCTAAGGAAACGCAAATTAACTATTTATGGACGTACAGACAAGCGAAGACATACTCACCGGCCACGGCGTCAAGCCGACGGCCAATCGCATAGTGGTGCTCAAGGAGCTGGCGGCGGCAGAACGGCCCATGTCGCTCTCGGAGCTTGAATGCAGGATATTGTCGATAGACAAGTCGGGGATATTCCGTGCGCTCGCGGTGTTCAAGGAGCACCATCTCGTGCACGTCATCGAGGATGGGGGCGACGGCGTGCGCTACGAACTGTGCCGCAGCCGCAACGAGGGCGAGGACGATGACCAGCACGCCCACTTCTATTGCGAGCGTTGCCGCCACACATTCTGCTTTGAAGACATCGCCGTGCCGCAGGTGCGGCTGCCCGACGGCTACGAGGTGTGCTCGGTCAACTATATGATAAAGGGCGTCTGCCCCGACTGCAGGCGCAAGGAAGGGCGTGGAATGTTAAAAGTCAAAGATTAATGAATGTCCGCAAGTTGCCAAACGTGTTTGAAAGAGTTTCACTTGTCCACTCCTTTTCCAAAGGAGGGGCGGGGTGGCTTGTCAAAATAGCCTGATGTACTATGCGTTTCATCATAGATTATGGCATTATTCTACAAACCATCCCTGCCCCTCCTTTGGAGAAGGAGGGGACAATGCGCTTCTATTTGGCAATATGCGGACATTCATAAAAGATTGAAAAGTAGAAAAAACGATGCGGAAAAGGCGTGGCTGCCATGCGCAAGAGCCATTGCCCGCACTCCAGCCTCCCGTCTCCTGCTTCCTTGAATTTAACACTTCGTGGAACATCGAAATAGAAACGTGAAACATTTCCACGTCGCAATGTTTAGGCAAAAAAGCCGCGCCGTCGCGTGAAACGACCCGCTTGGGAATGCGAAACGGCACATATCGCAAGGCGGAACAAGCCATATCGCCGTGCAAAACGGCACGTCTCGCAGCCCGTTCTCCGCCAAAAAACATGGTTTATGGCGGTTTTTAGTCAGATATTATGGTGCGGATTGTTGCACATTTCTCCCAAATATCCCATAACTCCCGTAGTTCCCAGAGAGTTACGATTGCACACCTGTCTTTGCATTATTTGCCGCAAGAGGCGGCATCTCTCTCGAGAACGCGATTCTGGGAGGGCTTGGCCGTTCTTGTTTTAACATTCTGAAGCATTGTTAACCTTTCGCGGCCGGATGGCATAACAGCCCGGACAGGGGCGCCGTGCAGCGTATTGTATCCGCAAGGCGTGGCAAAAAACGGTTGCAATCCTTTGCGGTTCGCGCTTTTTAGTGTATCTTTGCAGCCAGCAAGTATTGACACAAAGAGAAGATGAGTAACGCAGACTTAGCTCATATCCTTACAAGGACAGTGGATGAGCTTTCCGCCACAGAATCGCTCAAGGGGCTGTTCCACCAGCATCGCGAAGGGTTCCCGCTGCCCTCCGGCAAGGTTCTCGAAGAGATTATAGACCTGTCGCGCTCGATCATATTTCCGGGCTATTTCGGCCGGTCGTCGGTCAATACGCGCACAATCCGCTATCACATAGGCGTAGGAATAGAGCGGCTGCACCGCCTGCTGGCCATGCAGGTGATGGCCGCGATGGGGTTTGCCGGCTGTGACGGCACGGACGGCGACGCGCTGCCGTGCGCCCGCCGCGCCGAGAGCACGGCCACGGAACTGATAGCCCGCCTGCCGCAGATACGCGCCACGCTGGCAACAGACGTGGAGGCTGCCTACAACGGCGACCCGGCGGCCACGAGCTATGGCGAGATAATATCGTGCTACCCCGTCATCAAGGCGCTGACCAACTACCGCATAGCCCACGAGCTGCACGTGCTCGGCGTGCCGTTGCTGCCGCGGATGATGACCGAGATGGCGCATTCGGAGACCGGCATCGACATACACCCCGCCGCGCAGATAGGCCACCACTGCACCATCGACCACGGCACGGGCGTGGTCATCGGGGCTACCTGCATCATCGGCGACAACGTGAAACTGTACCAAGGCGTCACGCTGGGGGCGAAGAGCTTCCCGCTCGACGCCGACGGCAACCCCATAAAGGGCATACCGCGCCACCCGATACTCGAAGACGACGTGATAGTGTACTCAAACGCCACCATACTGGGGCGCATCACCATAGGCCGCGGCTGCGTGGTGGGCGCCAACATCTGGGTGACGGAAGACATGAAACCAAATACCAAGAAATATAAAAAGGAATGACCTAAACGGCGGAAACGCTTGTGCATGAACGCCGGTGCAAGCCCGGGAGGCGGCCACGGCCGCAACCGGGGAGCAACACACGCACCGGGCGGAAAGGGGCACAAACGCTTGCGCCAACCCAAACAACAGACAGATGGAACAAGATTTTGAGATGATCGCCAAGACGTTCATGGGCCTCGAACCTGTATTGGCGAAAGAGTTGACCGAGCTGGGCGCAAACAACGTGCAGATAGGGCGGCGCATGGTTTCGTTCACAGGCGGCAAGGAACTTATGTACCGCGCCAACTTCCAGCTCCGCACGGCCATAAGGGTGCTCAAGCCCATACGCCACTTCAAGGCCGGAACGGCCGACGAGGTGTATGACGAGGTGAAGAAGATAGACTGGTCACAGTACCTTGGCAACGAGACAACGTTTGCCGTGGACTCCGTGGTGTTCTCCGAGGAGTTCCGCCACTCCAAGTTCGTGTCGTACAAAGTCAAGGACGCAATCGTTGACCAGTTCCGCGAGAAGACAGGCAAGCGCCCCAACATAAGCGTGGCCAACCCCGACATAAGGCTTAACATGCACGTGGCCGAAGACCGCTGCACCCTGTCGCTCGACTCAAGCGGCGAGAGCCTGCACCGCCGGGGCTACCGGCAGGAGAGCGTGGAGGCTCCGCTCAACGAGGTGCTGGCCGCCGGCATGATACTCATGACGGGCTGGCGCGGCGAGACAGACTTCATAGACCCCATGTGCGGCTCTGGCACGCTGCTCGTGGAGGCCGCGCTCATTGCCCGCAACATGGCGCCCGGCCTCTTCCGCAAGGAGTACGCCTTCGAGAAGTGGGCCGACTTTGACAGCGAGCTCTTCGACAGCATCTACAACGACGACTCGCAGGAGCGGGAGTTCAAACACCACGTTTACGGCTACGACATAGACATGAAGGCCGTCAACACGGCGCGGCTCAACGTCAAGGCGGCAGGGCTCACGGCCGACGTGACGGTGGAGCAGGCCGACTTCAAGGACTTCACGCAGCCACAGGAGAAGAGCATCATCGTGACAAACCCGCCCTACGGCGAGCGAATATCCACCCCCGACCTGCTCGGAACGTACAAGATGATAGGCGAAAGGCTAAAGCACCAGTTCCTCGGCAACGACGCATGGATACTCAGCTACCGCGAGGAGTGCTTCGAGCAGATAGGCCTCCGCCCGTCTATAAAGATACCTTTATATAATGGTTCGCTGGAGTGCGAGTTCCGCAAGTACCAGACCTTCGAGGGCCGCATGAAGGAGTTCCGCAGCGAGGGCGGCGCGGTGCAGACCGAAGATGAGCGCAGCCAGATGGCCGAGAAGGGCCGGTTCAAGAAGAATCGCGAGTTCAAGCGCCGCATAGACGAGGACGATGACAACGAGGAAAACGACATTCGCTCGTACACCTTCCGCCGCATCGACATAGGGCGGAGCCTCAGGCGCAGCGAGCGCGGGCGCTTTGACGACGAGCGTGGAGGCGGCCGCGACCGCAGTCCGCGCGGAGGGCGCGACCGCGACGAGCGCAACGACCGGGGCCGGTGGGGCAGGCCGGGGCGCGAGCAGGGCGAAGACCGCGGACGCTACGGGCGCGACCGCAACGACCGCGGCGACAGACGTTTCGGCAACAAAGGAGGTGACTATGGCAAGAAGCGCAGGTTTGACAACGACAGGTAGGATGGCGCGGCGGGCGCTGGCCCTGCTCGCGGCCATGGTAACGGCACAGGCAATGACGGCACAACTGAAGCAATTCACACTCGAAGACCTCAACTTCGGCGGCACCAACTATAACAATATGCGGCCGAAGAATATGTACCTCACGTGGTGGGGCGACAGGCTGATGTACCAGGACGCCGAAGACTGGGGGACGGTAGACATGGAGACGGGCGAGAAAACCGCCGTGGCAACGCTCGACGAGGTGAACGCCGCCCTCTCTGGCGGCAAGATGGCCTCGGCCATGAGTGTCAGGTTCCCATACGCCGACCGCACGCTCGCATTGCTGAAAAACAGCAAGGAGCGCGTGCTATACGACTGGAAGGCCAAGAAGATAGCCTGGAGGCAGCCGTGCGAGGGCGAGGAGCACAGCGACTGGACGGCCGCGTCGAGAGCCGTCGCCTTTGTCCGCGACTACCAGCTGTGCGTCACCGACGCGTCGGGCGCCATCCGCACGCTGACCACCGACGGCAGCCGCGACATCGTTTACGGCCAGGCCGTGCACCGCAACGAGTTCGGCATCATGAAAGGAACGTTCTGGAGCCCCGACGGACAGAGGCTGGCATTCTACCGCATGGACCAGAGCATGGTGACAGACTACCCGCAGGTGAACACCTTCACACGCATAGCCACCGAGGAGCCCGACAAGTATCCCATGGCCGGAATGGCCAGCCACAAGGTCACCGTGGGCGTATATGACCTGCAGACCGGCACCACGGTATATCTGAAGGCAGGCGACCCCACAGACCGTTACTTCACGAACATAGCCTGGAGCCCCGACTCCAAGACCGTATATATGATAGAGCTGAACCGCGACCAGACGGACATGGCGCTGCGAAGCTATGACGCTGCCACCGGCGAGCGCACGGCAACGCTCTACACGGAGCACAACGACAAGTACGTGCAGCCGATGACTCCCATCACGTTCCTGCCGTGGGACGATTCCAAGTTCCTGCTGCAGAGCCAGCGCGACGGCTATAACCACCTCTACCTCTTCGACACCTCGGGGCGCGAACTGCGCCAGGTGACGAGCGGACAGTGGGTGGTGATAGAGCTGATAGGCTTCAACAAGGCCAAGAAGAGTGCCATAATACTGTCCAACGAGGCCTCGCCCATACAGAACAACGTCTATGCCGTTGACCTGAAGACGGGTCGCCGCACCCCGCTCGACAACGGGCAGGGCATGCATTGCAACTATACCATGCGCGGATACAACGCCATCACGCTCTCTGAGTCGGGCAAGTGGCTCTTCGACCACAACACCGCGCCCGACGTGCCGCGCAACATCAACGTGACGAACACGGCCACGGCCGACAGCCGTCTGATATTCAGCTCGCCCGATCCGTGGCAGGGCTACGCCGTGCCGGAGTTCTCGTGCGGCACCATCAAGGCCGCCGACGACTCCACCGACCTGTACTACCGCATGGTGAAACCCATCGGATTCGACCCCTCGAAGAAGTATCCCACGGTGGTTTACGTATATGGCGGCCCCAACGTGCGCAACGTGGAGGCAAGCTGGCACTACGCCAGCCGCACGTGGGAGACGTACATGGCGCAGAAGGGATACCTGCTCTTCATACTCGACAACCGCGGCTCGTCAGACCGCGGGCGCGACTTCGAGCAGGTGACATTCCGCCACTTGGGGCAGGAAGAGATGAAGGACCAGATGCGCGGAGTGGCCTACCTCAAGTCGCTGGCCTACGTTGACACCACCCGCATGGGCATCCACGGCTGGAGCTACGGCGGCTTCATGACCACGTCGCTTATGACCACATATCCCGATGTGTTCAAGGTTGGCGTGGCCGGAGGGCCGGTCATAGACTGGAAATGGTATGAGGTGATGTACGGCGAGCGCTACATGGACACGCCGGAGGCCAACCCCGAGGGCTATGCCGAGACGAGCCTCATCACCAAAGCGAAGAACCTGAAGGGCAAACTGCAGATAATCATCGGCATGAACGACCCGACCGTGGTTCCGCAGCACGCCCTGCAGTTCATCAACGCCTGCACCGAGGCCGGCACGCAGCCCGACTTCTTCGTATATCCGGGCGAAGGCCACAATATGGCAGGCCACAAGAGCGTTCACCTGCACGAGCGCATCACGCAGTATTTTGAGGAGAATTTGAAGTGATTTTATTTTAGGGGTTACCGCTACGCTCAAGGATTTAACGGGAGTTAGACGACCTGTCGGTCGTCGGAAGTTAACGGACTAATGTTTTTGCTGCCGATTGCTTTCCGTTAACTCTCGATAACTAATTGGGCATAGCGGTAACTCTTATAAATTTCTTTCGCGCAGCGTTACTTCCTTTAACGTAATGTTACTTTCCATTTCACAAAGCTATTGTCTGTTAACTTCCGACGACCGACAGGTCGTCTAACTCCCGTTAAATCCTTGAGCATAGCGGTAACATCTTTAACGTAGTGTTACTTTCCATCCCACAAAGCTATTGTCCGTTAACTCCCGACGACCGGCAGGTCGTCTAACTCCCGTTAACTCCTTGAGCGCAGCGGTAACTCCTAAAACAAACTCCCAATTCCTCCCTCCTTTCACTTTTTTTCATTATCTTTGTGGCATACAAACCCTGCAAAGACAATGATAGAAGCAATAACCTTTTCTGCTGAGAACATTCTCCTTATAGGTTCCGTGCTGCTGTTCGTGAGCATCGTGGTGGGCAAGACGGGCTACCGCTTCGGCGTTCCCGCCCTGCTGCTCTTCCTGCTTGTGGGCATGCTTTTCGGCAGCGACGGCCTCGGCCTGCAGTTCCACGATGCCGAGGAGGCGCAGTTCATAGGCATGGTGGCACTGAGCGTCATCCTCTTCTCGGGCGGCATGGACACCAAGTATGGCGACATCCGCCCCGTGCTCGCCCCCGGCATAGTGCTCTCCACGGTCGGAGTGCTGCTCACGGCCCTGTCCACCGGAGTGTTCATCTGGTGGCTCTCGGGCATGAGCTGGACCAACATCTGCCTGCCGCTCACCACGTCGCTGCTGCTCGCCGCCACCATGTCGTCAACCGACTCGGCCTCTGTGTTCGCCATACTCCGCTCGCAGAAGATGCACCTCAAGCACAACCTGCGCCCCATGCTTGAGCTGGAGAGCGGCAGCAACGACCCCATGGCCTATATGCTCACCATCGTCCTGATACAGCTGACACAGACCGCCGACATGGGCATCGGGGCTATAATGGTGCAGCTGGCCGTGCAGTTCATCGTCGGCGCGGGCGCAGGCTACATCTTCGGAAGGATAGCCGTGCGCATACTCAACAGACTCGACATAGACAACCAGGCCCTATACCCCATCCTGTTGCTGGCCTTCGTGTTCTTCACCTTCTCGCTCACCGACCTGATAAACGGCAACGGCTACCTGGCCGTTTACATAGCCGGCATCATCGTAGGCAACGAGAAGATAAAGCAACGCCGCTACATCACGACCTTCATCGACGGCCTCACGTGGCTCTTCCAGATAATAATGTTCCTCTGCCTCGGCCTGCTTGTCAACCCGCACGAGATGCTGCAGGTGGCCGCCGTGGCCATGCTGATAGGCGTGTTCATGATAGTTGTGGGTCGTCCGCTCAGCGTTTTCCTCTGCCTGCTGCCCTTCCGCGGCATCACGCTGCGGCCAAAGTTGTTCGTGTCGTGGGTGGGATTGCGCGGCGCCGTGCCCATCATCTTCGCCACATATCCCGTGGTGGCCGGCGTGGATGGTGCCGACATCATCTTCAACGTGGTGTTCTTCATCACCATCATATCGCTCGTGGTACAGGGCACCACCGTGTCGTTCATGGCCGGAAGGCTCGGGCTGTCGGAGCCGCTGCCCAAGACCGGCAACGACTTCGGCGTGGAGCTGCCCGAAGAGATAGGCTCCGAGCTGAGCGAGATGACCATCACCGAAGACACCCTCTATGCCGGCGACACCCTGAAGGACATGAACCTGCCCAAGGGAACGCTCGTGATGATAGTGAAGCGGGGCGATAAGTTCCTTGTGCCCAACGGCTCGCTGAAGCTCCTCCTCGGCGACCAGCTGCTGCTAATCTCGGAAAAATCGCCCGCCCTACAGGCCGAAAGCCAATCCGACAGCTTCTAATTCAACGCCACGGCACGGGCAGAACGCCACTCCAAACCACTGACCCGCTGCCGCCGCAAGGCTTGCAATACGAAACAGGGTAGACCATAGCAAAGTAGAACAGGAGCAGCGTTAACGTATATTGATTATGTTAACGAGCACTGAACAACGCCCTCTGAGAATCGCGTTTTTGCGAGAAAAAGATCTGTGGCTGCAAATAACGCAAAAATGGGCGTGCAATTATAACTCATTGAGAGACACGGGCGTTATGTGAAAAGGGGGAAATTTGTGCAATAATCGGCACCCCAATATCTGCCGAAAAACGGTCGAAAACAGTGTTTTTTGGCCAAAAACAGCTTGCAATATGTGCCGTTTCGCCTTGCAAAACGGGCCATATCGCACTCCAAAACGTGCCGTTTCGCAATCCGAAACGGCACATATCGCAAAACGAGACCGACTTTTTGTCAAGATATTTTACCCAACGAAGCTTTTCGTTTTCTATTTCGAGAGAAAACGAAGTGTTAAAAAACAGCTTTTCATCTGATGCCATTCCCCATGTAGCGAGCACAAATTCCTGCGCAAGCGGCAGCTCAACCATTCCATTGAACTGCATGCACAAAATCTGGTCGCTGCTCTTTTCCACGTCATACGCTTGCATAATTGAAAGCAAAAAGTTACCTTTGCAGAAGGTTTACTGAGCTCGGCAATCTGTGAGCAAGCTCACATTGCACTCACTGGCAGTACCTTTGCAGAAGGTTTACTGCGTTCGGCAATCTGTGAGCAAGCCCACATTGCGCCCGTCGGCAGTACCTGTTCAATACGAAAACAAAGACAGATGGGCATGAAAGCGAACAAAGAGACGGTGCGCCGGGGCATGACAGCCGTGGCGGCACTGCTGATAGCGGTGGCCAATGCCGCCGCGCAAGGGCCTAACGACAGTGGCACTTACTATGAGGCGGCTGACGGAACCTCCGGCCGCGGGCTGAAGTCGGCCATGGCCGCCATCATCAACGACCACACCGTATTATCTTACGGCAACCTGTGGGAGTGCTTCTACACCACCGACCGGCGCGACGACGGCATGGTGTGGGATATGTACTCAAACGCCACAAACTACACCATGGGCGGCCCGGAGCAGGGAGCCAATTACAAAAAGGAGGGCGACTCGTACAACCGCGAGCACTCCATGCCCAAGAGTTGGTTTGACGACGCGCGGCCAATGTACACCGACCTGATGCACATTGTGCCGACAGACGGCTATGTGAACAACCGACGCGGCAACTACCCCTTCGGCGAGACGGAGGGCGAGACATACCAATCGGAAGGCGGATTCAGCAAGCTCGGGCGGTCGACTACGGCGGGCTACAGCGGCACTGTGTTCGAGCCGGCCGACGAATACAAGGGCGACTTCGCGCGGATATACTTCTACATGGTGACCTGCTACGAGGACGTTGTGTCCACATGGAGCAGCGATATGCTCGACGGCACGTCCTATCCGGCATTCGCCACGTGGGCCTTGGATATGCTGTTGCGCTGGGCCGAGGCCGACCCCGTGAGCCAGAAGGAGACCGACCGCAACGAGGCCGTGTGGCAGCTGCAGCACAACCGCAACCCGTTTGTTGACTACCCAGGGCTGGAACAGTACGTATGGGGCGGCAAGCTCACCGAGGCCTTCAGCTACGACAACTACGGCGGCTCTTCCACATCGGGCATAGTGACCGCAGTCGGCTCGCCATCGGGCTTCGTCACCGTATATACCACCACGGGCGTGGCCGTGCGTTCGGGCGTGAGCCGCGCCGAGGCACTGCGCGGCCTGCCCAAGGGCATATATATAATAGGTGCGAAGAAGTATGCCGTAAGGTGACGGCCGGTCGTCACTTTCTCTATAAGGAGCGCACAAACACAAGATAATAAGCATAAAACATAAAAAGAACGAGATAATGAAGATACTTTTGTTGGGAAGCGGCGGGCGTGAGCACGCCCTCGCATGGAAGATAGCGCAAAGCCCCAAGGTGGACAAGCTGTTCATCGCGCCGGGCAACGTCGGCACGGCAGACTGTGGCGAAAATGTGGCGATAGGCGTGGGTGAGTTCGACCGTCTGAAGGACTTCGCCGTAGAGCGGGGCATCGACATGGTGGTGGTGGGTCCCGAAGACCCGCTCGTGAAGGGCATTTACGACGACTTCAAGGCCGACCCGCGCACTGCCGCGATACCCGTCATAGGCCCGTCGAAGGCCGGTGCCGTGCTCGAAGGCTCAAAGGATTTCGCCAAGGAATTTATGAAGCGGCACAACATTCCCACCGCCCGCTACCACACGTTCGACGGCACCACGCTCGCCGAGGGGCTGGCTTTCCTCGACACCCTGCAGCCCCCCTATGTGCTGAAGGCCGACGGTCTCTGCGCAGGCAAGGGCGTGCTGATACTCCCCACGGTGGACGAGGCCAAGCGCGAGCTGCGCGAAATGCTCGGCGGAATGTTCGGTGGAGCGTCGGCTCGCGTGGTCATTGAGGAATATCTGAGCGGCATAGAGTGCTCGGTGTTTGTGCTCACGGACGGCCGTCACTACAAGATACTGCCCGAAGCCAAGGACTACAAGCGCATTGGCGAGCACGACACGGGCCTGAACACCGGCGGAATGGGCAGCGTGAGCCCCGTGCCCTTTGCCACCAAGGAGTGGATGCAGAAGGTAGAGGACCGCATAATACGCCCCACCGTGGACGGTTTGGCCGAGGAGGGGATAGACTATAAGGGCTTCATCTTCTTCGGGCTGATCAACGTTGGGGGCGACCCGATGGTGATAGAATACAACTGCCGAATGGGCGACCCGGAGACAGAGACCGTCATGTTGCGCCTGAAGAGCGACATCGTGGACCTCTTTGAAGGCGTTGCCGCAGGCGACCTCGACCGTCGGGCGATAGAGTTCGACGAGCGTTCAGCCGTGTGCGTGATGATGGTCAGCGGCGGATATCCGCAGGAATACAAGAAAGGCTACCCCATAACGGGCATAGACCGTGTGGAGGGCAGCATTGTGTTCCACGCCGGGACGGCCATGAAAGACGGCCGGGTGGTGACCGCCGGTGGCCGCGTGATAGCCGTAAGCTCATACGGAAAGGATAAGGACGAGGCGCTGCGCAAGTCGTTCACCGAGGCAGAGAAGATAGATTTCACAGACAAATACTTCCGCCGTGACATCGGCAGTGACCTCTGACACAGGCCAAGGGGGAGCATGACAGATGGCGACAAGACTGCAGAACAGGGTGGCGGGAAGCCGCCTGACGCTGCCTGTGGCGGCGGTGTATGGGGTGGCAGTGTGGCTGGCTGGCGGGCTTATGGGCGGGCTGTGGATTCAGTTCGTGTGTTTTGCCGCGTCGGTCTGCCTCATGGTTGAGCTTAACAACAGCTGCGCGCTCATCCGTGTGTACAGCGGCATGGTGCCGGCAGCCTTCATCGGGCTGACGTGCGCCGTGGTATTCATCAGCCCGTCGATATCCGGCGCGTGGGCAGGGCTGTTCGCTCTGGCCTCGCTGGCAATGCTGTTCAGGTGCTATCAGGACAAGATGTCCGCCGGACATACGTTTTATGCCTTCGCCTGCCTCGGCGTGTCGAGCCTGTTTTATGTGCAGATGCTCTATTACGCACCGGTGTTTTGGCTCATGATGGCCTTCTTCATACGTTCCATGAGCTGGCGCACGCTGGCCGCGTCGGTGTTGGGCTTGTGCCTGCCCTATTGGCTTTGTGTGCCTATTATGATGTACACCTGCGGGCTGTCCGCGATGGGCGACAGCCTCAGTGAGCTTGCGGAAACGGGCCGTGTGTGCGATTTCAGCGCGCTGACGGTGAACCAGGTCGCCACGTTCGGGCTTGTGGCACTGCTGTGCCTTGCCGGAACCGTGCACTGCTACCGCCAGCGCATGGACGACAAGATACGCACAAGGATGTTCTACAATTGCTTTGTGACACTGAGCGTTGCCTCGGCCGCGCTTGCCGTGTTGCTGCCCCGTCTCTACGACCCGGTCATGCGCATGATGGCAATAGGCACGGCTCCCCTCATGGCCCATTTCATGGCGCTCACCAAGACGAGGCTCACCAACGTGGCTTTTTGCCTTATCGTGGTTGCCGTGGTGCTCTTAACAGCCTTCAACTTATGGATGCCCTCAACGAGATTCTGATAACCTACGGATATTGGGGACTGCTGCTTGCGTCGTTTCTCGCCGCGAGCATACTGCCGTTCAGCAGCGAGGTGGTGATGGTGGGGCTGCTCGCGGCCGGCCTCGACCCCGTGGGGCTGATTGTCTACGGCACTGTTGGCAACGTGGCTGGCAGTATGTTCAACTACGGCATAGGGCGGTTGGGCAAGCCGGAGTGGATAGAACGCTATCTGCACGTGAAGAAGCGCGACCTCGACCGCGCCGAGAGGTTCCTTGCCGGGCGCGGGGCGTGGATGGGGTTCTTCGCGTTCGTGCCGGTGATAGGCGACGCGATAACGGTGATGCTTGGGCTGTTGAGGGCCAACGTGGCCATAACGCTGCTCTCGGTGGCCACAGGCAAGCTTCTGCGATATGTCGCACTGATATACGGAGCAAACATTTTCTTATGACACCTTGCGCCGGCAAGCTCCGCCAAAGGCTGTCGCAAGGATAGCAAAAGCACTTTTCTTACACAATGAACAATATCATCATAACCCTGGCTTTCGTGCTCGCGCTCTGCTCATGCGGCGGCGAACGCGACCCGCGGCCCACCGTGGCGGTGACGATAGAGCCGCTCCGGTACTTTGCCGAGCGGATAGGAGGCGACCGCTTCCGCGTGGTGACGATGGTTCCCGGGGGCGCAAGCCCTGAGACCTACGAGCCCACCGCGCAGCAGATGGCCGCCCTCGCCGACAGCCGCATATACATAATGGCAGGTTCGCTGGGCTTCGAACGAACATGGACAGAGCGGCTGAAGGCCAACGCCGAAGGCATCATGGTGGTGAACTCGTCGGAGGGCATCAGGCCGGTTGGCGGCGGCCGCGCCAATGCCACCGACCCGCATACGTGGACATCTCCAGCCAACGCCGTCATCATGGCCCGCAACATCTGCCGCGCAATGACGCTGGCCTGCGCTAAGGACTCTGCCTATTTCCGCGCGAACCTCGACTCGCTGACCGCCAGCATCACTGCCGTCGACGCACGGATAAGGGCCATCACGGCCAACGCTCCTTGCAGGACTTTCATCATCTACCACCCTGCGCTCACTTATTTTGCCCGCGACTATGGCTTCGAGCAGCTGGCAATCGAGGAGAATGGGCGCGAGCCATCGCCCGCATCGCTCGAAAGGCTGATAGGCGCAGCGCGGCAGGCGGGAGCGCGGACGCTGTTCGTGCAGAGGGAGTTCGGCAACCGCAACACCGCCACCGTGGCCTCAGCCACAGGCGCAAGGGTGGTGGAGATAGACCCGCTCGGCCACGATTGGGAAGCCGAACTGATAAAAACAGCCAACGCCCTATGCGAGAAATAATACGCCTCGACAACATCACGGCGGGATATGACGGCCATCCGCAGATACGCAACATCACGCTCGGTGTGCCTGAGCGTGCCTTTCTTGGCATCACCGGACCCAACGGCGGCGGCAAGACAACGCTGCTCCGCGTCATGCTCGGCCTGCTCCGCCCCATGGAGGGCAGCGTGAGCTACTTCCGCGAGGGGCGCAGAGTGGATAGCTTGCGCATGGGATACCTGCCGCAGCGCAACGCCATCGACCGCCATTTCCCCATATCCGTCTACGACACGGTGCTCTCCGGCCTGTGCGCCGTGAAGCGGCTCTGCGCTCCGTTCACAGCCCGGCACCACGCCATGGTGGCCGACACGCTGCGCTTCATGGGCATAGCCGACTTGGCCGCGCGCCCTGTCAAGGCACTGAGCGGAGGCCAGTTGCAGCGCGTGCTCATGGCCCGCGCCTTGGTGGCCCGCCCGGAAGTGCTTGTGCTCGACGAGCCAGACTCATATCTCGACGAGCCTTTCAAGGAGCGGCTCCACGGACTCCTTGCGCAGGTCAACGCCCATTGCGCTGTCATAATGGTGAGCCACGATGCCCGATACATACGTTCGGCCGCGCGGCAGACGGTCTGCGTGAACGAGACCCTGGCTCTGTCTGAAGACCGGTAAGCGCCGCCCAGGGCGGCATTGTGGCAAGCCGGGCAGGATGGCCCATGCCGTATCAAAAAACAAAGCCTGTCGTCTGGCTGTGCAAAACGCGCCGTTTCAGGACGCGAAACGGCGCGTTTTGTCGCCTGAAACGTGCCGTTTTGAAACGCGAAACGGCACGTTTTGTAACCTTGCTGATTATCAATCACTTACAGACTCCATGCCGGTGGCTTTGCGAAAATCAAAAATCACGGTGCCAGTCAGTGCCGCGCACCATGCCACATCGCGCCAGCCCACAAGTCGGTCCGCTCCAGCCTGCGCACCGGCGCGCACCGCCACGACGGCCTGCGTATGCCCTCCCTATGCGTTAAAAAAGCCAAAAGCCATAGCTTCTACTCTTTTTTATGTTAACTTTGCAGCTGTTTAAACAAACGCGCAAGGTGGCCATTGGCCTGCACCGGCTGTGCCGCGGCAGCCATATACGGTACGCCAAGGGTGGCAGGCGGCGAATCATGCCTGAGGAAAACGGCTCGTCGGCCTTTTCGCAACGCCGCGCACACGGCCGTCGCGCCCGCGGTGAAGGGGAGCGCGGAAGCTTGTGCCGGCTGACAAACACGACCAACGGAATCGAACTAAAAACAACAATACATCGACAGAATGAAACAATTCAGGCTTGTGGACAATATACTCGGATGGGTGGCTTTTGCCATCGCGGCCGTGGTCTATTGCTCCACCATCGAACCGACAGCCAGTTTCTGGGACTGTCCTGAGTTTATAACGACAGGCTACAAGCTCGAAATCGGCCACCCGCCCGGAGCGCCGTTCTTCATGCTCACGGCCAACCTGTTCTCACAGTTTGCAAGCGACCCGTCGCAAGTGGCCCGCATGGTCAACACCATGAGCGCGTTGCTGTCGGCCACAACAATCCTCTTCTTGTTCTGGACAATATCCCACCTCACTCGCCGCCTGCTCGTAAAGGCACCCGGCGACCTCACCGCGGGCAAGCTGATTGCCATCGAAGCCTCGGCAATGGTGGGCGCGCTGATTTACACTTTCAGCGACACCTTCTGGTTCAGTGCCGTAGAGGGTGAGGTCTATGCCTACTCCTCGGCCTTCACCGCCGTGGTGTTCTGGCTCATACTGAAGTGGGAGGAGCACGCCGACGAGCCTCACAGCGACCGCTGGCTGGTGCTCATCATGTACATGACGGGCCTTTCCATCGGCGTGCACCTGCTCAACCTGCTGTGCGTGCCGGCCATAGTGCTTGTCTACTACTACCGCAAGTTCCCCAACCGCACGGGCAAAGCCGACCTGCGCGGCTCGCTCTGCGCCCTTGCCCTGTCGATAGTCATACTGGCAGCCGTGCTCTATGGCGTGGTGCCCGGCATCGTGCAGGTGGGCGGATGGTTCGAGCTTCTGTTTGTCAACGTGCTCGGCTGCCCGTTCAACACCGGCGAGATAATATACATCATACTCCTTATCGCCACCATGATATGGGCCATCTATGAGACCTACAAGGGCAAAAGCGAGAAGCGCGGCAACATCGCCTTCCTGCTGGCGGTGGCCATGCTCGGCATCCCGTTCTACGGTCACGGCATCAGCTCCGTTGTCATCGGTGTCATAGTGCTGGCCGTACTTTGGTTCATACTCAAGGCAAGAGACAAGAAGAGCAAGCTGCCAGTGGTCACGGCCCGCGTCAAGAACACGGCGCTGCTCTGCATGCTGATGCTCATGATAGGCTATTCGAGCTACGCGGTCATCGTCATCCGCTCGTCGGCCAACCCTCCGATGGACCAGAACTCGCCCGAAGACATCTTCACTCTCGGCGAGTATCTCGGCCGCGAGCAGTATGGCGAGCGCCCGCTGTTCTACGGCAGGGCCTACACGTCGCAAGTGAAACTGGAGCGCGACGGCAACTACTGCCGTCCCGCCATGACGACAGGCAACCCCGTCTACCAGCGCAAGGAGAAGGCCTCGGCCGACGAGAAGGACTCATACTTCGTTGTCCGCACCAAGGATTCCTATGAGTATGCGCAGAATATGCTGTTCCCGAGGATGTACAGCGACACCCATGCCGGAGCCTACGAGAGCTGGATGGGAGGCGTGGACGGCACGCAGGTGCCATACGACCGTTGCGGGGAGACCATCATGGTGAAGGTTCCAACGCAGCTGGAGAACCTGCGCTTCTTCCTCTCCTACCAGTGCAACTTCATGTATTGGCGCTATTTCATGTGGAACTTTGCCGGCCGGCAGAACGACATACAAGGCAACGGCGAGCTTGAGCACGGCAACTGGATAACCGGTTTCTCATGGCTTGACAACCTCCGCCTCGGCGACCAGAGCAAGCTCCCCGACGAGCTTAAGGAAAACAAGGGCCACAACGTGTTCTACTGCATGCCACTGTTGCTCGGCCTCCTCGGCCTCTTCTGGCAGTCGCTGCGCCGCGGGCACACCGGCATACGCCAGTTCTGGGTGGTGTTCTTCCTCTTCTTCATGACCGGTCTGGCCATCGTTGTCTACCTCAACCAGACTCCGATGCAGCCGCGTGAGCGCGATTACGCATACGCCGGCTCGTTCTACGCCTTTGCCATCTGGTGCGGAATGGGCGTGGCCGCCATCATAAGCGAGCTCAGCCGGCGCCTGAAGGGGCACGAGACAGCCCTCGCCGCGATAGTCGGTGTGGTCTGCCTGCTTGTCCCGATACAGATGGCGTCGCAGACATGGGACGACCATGACCGCAGCGGACGCTACACTTGCCGTGACTTCGGGCGCAATTACCTCATGTCGCTCCAGCAGGATGGCAACCCAATCATATTCACAAACGGCGACAACGACACCTTCCCGCTTTGGTACATACAAGACACCGAGGGCGGCAGGACCGATGCCCGCGTGTGCAACCTGAGCTACCTGCAGACCGACTGGTACATCGACCAGATGCGCCGTCCGGCATACGACTCACCATCGGTGCCCATCAGCTGGAGCCGTCTGGAGTACTGCTCGGGCACCAATGAGTACGCACAGGTGGAGCCGGCGCTGAAGAACTCCATCAGGCAACTGTACAAAGACTATCCCGAGGAGGCAAAGAAAGTGTTCGGAGAGGAGCCATTCGAGCTGCGCAACGTGCTCGATTATTGGGTGCGCGGCAAGCTCAACGACGAGCAGCGCGAGATAATCAAGATGCTCACCGGCAGCGACAACACACGCATAATACCTACCGACACCGTCTACATAACCATAGACAAGGAAGCCGTAAGGAAGAGCGGGATGATGATGGCGGCCGACAGCATACCCGACCGCATGGTGATTTCGCTCAAGGGAAAGAACGCCCTGTACAAGGTTGACATGATGATGCTGGAGATGATAGACCGCTGCAACTGGACAAGGCCCATCTACGTGGCCACCACAGTGGGCCAGGAGAACTACATGAACCTTGGCGACAACTTCGTGCAGGAGGGCCTTGCCAACCGCATCACGCCGTTCACCACCAACGCTCCGGGCGCGAAGAACTTCGACACCAAGCGCGCATACGACAACCTGATGCACAAGTTCAAGTTCGGAGGACTCGAAAAGCCAGGCCTCTATCTTGACGAGACGGTGAGGCGTATGTGCTACACGCACCGCCGTCTGTTCGTCCAACTGGCCATAAACCTGATGAACGAGAACCAGCCCAAGAAGGCTGCGGAGGTGCTGGCCTACTGTGACAAGGTGATTCCGGAGTACAATGTGCCGCTCGACTACACCTCCGGCTCGCTCGACGAGGCGCGTCTCTACATCGAGCTTGGGCAGAAGGAGAAGGGCCTTGAGATGCTGAAGAAGCTCTGGGACAAGTCGGAGCAGTATCTCAAGTGGTATTGCAGCCTCGGCGGTATGCGCTTCGCCTCGGCACAGCGCGACTGTATGTACCACATCTTCCTGCTCCAGCAGTGCGCCACGGCGGGCTCTGAAGTAGACCAGGCGTGGGGCGACAGCAAGCTGAAAGCTCTCGACGGCCTCGTGAACATATACCGCGGCAAGGGCGGAACGTTCCAGGCAGGGCAGTAAGCCGCCTCTGCCTGTTGGTGCGTCGGCCGTTTTGCCAATCCCGGCGGGTGTCCTTTTGCAGGCCTGAACCGGAGCACGCAATCCATGCTCCTGCCAGGCTTGCAAAAGGACACCGGCAAAACGGGAAGGCGACAGAGGGCGCAAGCTCCGCTAAAAAGCAATAATACAAATCATAGGAAACATCTCAGTATGTTCATAGAACAACCGGCAATGTGGCTGCGATGGCTCTACCCGAGGGCCACATGGCGCATGGACCATCACGAAAAGGCCGTCTACCTGACTTTCGACGACGGCCCCATACCCGAAGCCACGCCGTTCATATTGCAGACTCTGGCGCGGTTTGGCGTGCGAGCCACGTTCTTCATGGTGGGCGACAATGTGCGAAAGCATCCCGACATATACAAGATGGTGGTCGACGCGGGGCATAGGATTGGCAACCACACGTTCAACCACCTCGGCGGGTTTGCCCATACCGTGGCCACGTATAACGCCAACGCCGAGAAGGCCAACGAGCTTTTGCACACAGACCTGTTCCGCCCGCCCCACGGGTGGATGCGCCCAGACCAGTATTTCTGGCTCGGGCGCAAGTACCGCATTGTGATGTGGGACCTCGTCACCCGCGACTACTCCAAGTGGATGACGGCAGAGGAGGTGCTCAACAACGTGAAGCGCTATGCCCGCAACGGCTCCATCATCACCTTCCACGACTCGCTGCGCAGCATAGACAAGCTGCACTACGCTCTGCCGCTGGCAATAAAGTGGCTGAAGGAACAAGGATATGAATTCAAGACTTTCGATTGAGCGGAAGCTCTCTGACGCGATAAAAGCCGAGGCGGCGAGCCTCGGCTTTTATCGTTGCGGCATAGCCGAGGCCGCGCCGGTGGACGGGGCGGCGGCCGCGCGCCTTGCCAGTTGGTTGCGCTCCGGCCTCAATGCCGGCATGGACTACATGGCCCGCCACACCGACCTGCGCCTCGACCCGCGCCTGCTCATGCCCGGCGCGCGGAGCATAGTGTGCGTGGCCATGGCATACGCCCCCGCCGTGGCTTTGCCAAAAGATGGATATGCCATAGCGGCATACGCCATGGGGCGCGACTACCACGACGTGATGAAAGCCCGCCTCAGGCAGCTCGCCGCCGCCATGGAGCGGCTCTTGACCGAGAGCGACGGCCCGCAGCCGCCCGACGGGCAGCCACCGGTGGAGACGCGCGTGTGCTGCGACACCGCCCCCGTGCTCGAACGCTACTGGGCCGCACGCGCCGGACTGGGCTGGACGGGGCGCAACACGCAGCTCGTCATACCCGGCGCGGGGTCGATGTTCTTCCTCGGCGAGGTGCTGGTCAACCGCACACTGCTCTCCGACAGCCCCCTGCCGCCGCGCTGCGGCACGTGCCGCGCCTGCATAGATGCCTGCCCAACCTGCGCCCTCTCTGCCGACGGCGCGCTCGATGCGCGCCGATGCCTGTCCTACCTCACCATAGAGAACCGGGGTGAGATACCCCCGCAGGCCGCCCGGGCCATGGGCAACACCATCTACGGCTGCGACCGCTGCCAGGCGGCCTGCCCGTGGAACCGCTTCGCGCCAGCGGCCACTGTACCCGAACTGCGGCCCAACCCCGAGCTGCTGCGCATGAGCCGGGCTGACTGGAGCGCACTCACCGTGGATGGATATCGCCGGCTGTTCAAGGGCAGCGCAGTGAAAAGGGCAAAGTATGACGGCCTGATGCGCAACATCAAGGCGGTGGAGGGCAACGCCGGAGGCACGGAGAACACGGCGACCGGCAAGCGTTAACGATGCTTCAAAATGTTAAAACGGAGATGGCAAAGCCCTCCAAGAATCGCGTTCTCGCGAAGATGGCCGCCTCGTGCGGCAAATAACGCAAAGACAGGTGTGCAATCGTAACTTGTTGGGAGACACGAGGGTTATGGGGATTTTTAGAGGAATGTGCAATAATGCGCACTCCAATATTTGCTGAAAAGCTGCCAAAAGTTGTGTCTTTTGGCGGAAAACCGGTCGAAAAGTGGGTCGTTTTGCACGGCGATATGGCCTGTTTGGGCTTGCGATATGTGCCGTTTCGCAATCCGAAACAGGCTGTTTTGCGCGGCGGCGTGGCTTTTTTGCCGAAATATTAAGCCGTGGATATGTTTCACGTTTCTATTTCAATGTTTCACGAAGTGTTAAATTCAAATCGTTTATTATAGGCCAGAGTGGTTTCGCTCTGTTGCCGCGCAGATTGTCGGCCGCCTTTGTCAAAGGCATTGCGGGCTACGTTGGGACAAGGCGGCAGACACGATACCGCTGGCAGGGCTAAAGCACGTGGAAAGTCGGGGAAGGCAACAAAAACACAGTTCCGGCGGTCTAATGACTGGTTTGGCTTAAATTCCTCGGTCGCGTTAACCCTGATCATGACATATACCGCGCTTTTTCGCGTGGCCTTGCCATTTTTCTCTTTCAGAGTAACGATTATAACAAAAATTTATTACCTTTGTCCCAGTAAGCAGTTTCAGGGCCGTGCGCATGAGCATTCGTGCCGCCTGTCTGCGTTTTTGCCTCTGGCGCGTTTTATCAGGAAAATGGTCTTGCCTGCGTCTTTGGCTGTATGTCGAGAAGAGTGTGTATCATAAATGAGATCCGAAACCTGTAATTCATTAATCAAAGGAAATAGTATAGCATGAAGAAAATTAGCGTTTTGGCCATGATGTTCGTGGCTTTGTCACTTCCGGTGACGTTTGTTTCTTGTGGCGATGACGACCCGACGGAGACTGCCGGCGGCGATGGTGGCGCCGGCGGTGGCGGCGACGATGAGCCCGGTGGCGGTGACGATGAGCCCGGTGGCGGTGGCGATGAGCCTGGCGGAGGCTCTGGCAACCAGATACTTGACCTGGACCAGCAGAAGGCGGAGCTGAAAAACACCGCCAACGAGCTGATGGGGATGTTTCGCGCGGCCGACTTCAACCGCATTTCCGACCTCGGCCACTATGTTGACAACAACACCGACGACGGCAGTGTGGTGGAAGACTGGTGGGAGAGTTGCGTCGACGCCTGCGAGATGCCTGCCGCCGGCAATGACATCATGAACCTGTACAGGGCATCAAACTTCTACGGCCAGTTTGAATTGCGCAACGGGCGGTGGCAGCAGACGGCCTCAGACGTAAACTACCTTGAGTTCCGCGTCACCGATGCCAGTGGCCAGCTCTGTGTCCTTCACCTTGAGTGCAGCGGCCAAGAGACCACAATCCACCATGAGGAGTTTGACGACGAGGACTGGTATTACTATTATGACAACGGCAATTATTACTCTGTTGTCACCCGCATAGAGAACCGCTTTGTCATCCCAGAGCGCATCAACATCACGCTGACCCAGGGCAGTGAGACGCTGGCATCGGTGATGGTCAACACCAACCTGACGCTCCAGAGCGCCGACGGCGAGTTCAACTACAAGACCGACCGCGCCGACGTGTCGGCCCAGGTGAGCGCTGCCGATTACACGGTGACGGTAGACCGCGTAATGTTCAACGCCGGGCGTGATGCCGAAGTGCAGGCAGTGCTGTCAAAAGGCGGCATGACGCTGCTCACGGTGTCGGCCACCGCCAACGGCAACCTCGACAACGATGACGACCTGCAGGGCAGCATCCCGACCGTGAACCTCGACATTCTCGGGCGCGTAAGGCTGGGCGGCACCATCAGCGACGTGGACGAACTGGCCACGGCTATGGACGAAGCCGACAACAACAGCTACAACGAGGCCGCCTTCAGGGCCGCGCTCGACCGTGCCAACGGCTACATTGACATGGGCCTTTACTTCAACGGCAACGGCTCTCCGAGCGCCAACGTGATTCTGTATCCGTTCTACGAGGACGACCATTACTACGGCACAGAGTGGTATTATGAGCCTGCCATCATGTTCAGCGACGGTTCGTCTTACTCCCTTGCAACATATTTCGACGAGGAATACTACGACAGCGTCATCACGCAGTTCACCGACCTGGTCAACAGCTTCATCCACTTGGTCGACGCAGACGAGAATGTAGACTGGTAACGTTGCCCGCATCCAGACTGCCCTCAGGGGCGTCCGCCGGGCTGCGTCGGCATGGATGCCTGCCCAGGCATTGCTTACAGGCACCGGGCGGAGTGGCGCATACAGCTCCGCCCGGCTCTTTTTACCTATATATATTATACGATAGCGCATAGGTGAACCGATTCCTATTGACTCTCTTCTTGGCCTGTTCGGCCGCCACGCTGCACGCCGGCGTGGCGGCCGACAGCCTTGATACGCTCACGCACAGCCTGCGGTCTGTCGATGTCAGAGGCCGCCGCGTGCGCTCGTCAGTGCGCAGCGAGGGGGGCGCGACCATCGTAGGCATGGAGCTTATGAACCGTTTGCCACGCATACTCGGCAACGCCGACCCCATGCACTACGCGCAGATGCTGCCCGGGGTGCAGACCAACGCGGAGTATGACGCCGGCCTGCACATACAGGGCAGCGACAACGCGCACAACCAGGTGTCCGTAAACGGTGTGCCGCTCTACAGCGTGGCCCATCTGCTCGGCTTCTTCTCCATCTTCAATCCCACACATTTTTCGTCCATGAGGCTGGCCAAGGCCACTGCCGGGGCCTGCTCGCCAAACCGCCTCGGCGGCACTCTTGATATGCTGACCGACACTGCCGCCGTGCGCCGCACGGCTGGCGACGTGTCTGTTGGCCCCATGTCGTCGCAGGGCACGGTGCGCCTGCCGCTCTCTGACCGCTCGTGGCTCACGCTGTCGGCGCGCGCCGCCTACCTCAACCTGCTCTATTCGCAATGGCTGAAGGTGGACGGCGAGGCCATCGATTACTTCTTCCACGACTACAACCTCACCTACACCGTGTGCCCCGACGGGCGCAACCTTGTGCGGGTAGACGCATACTACGGCGGCGACGACGTGGGCTATGCCGAGAGCAACTACGGCATGGACACCTCGCTGCGCTGGTACAACACCATGGCCGCCGTACACTGGCGGCACGACGGCGGGCGTTGGGCGCTCAGCCAGAGCCTCTACTTCACGCGATACAGCAACCGCTTCAGCCTCGACCAGGCCACCGTGGCCGTGCGCCTGCCGTCGTATATCATGGACATTGGCTACAAGGCGAGCCTTGACTGGGGCGGCTGGACGGTGGGGATAGACGCGGCCCACCACACCATACGCCCGCAAGACCCGTCTGTGGAGGGTTACAACGTGCACACCCAGACCGGCGCCGGCCGCCAGCGCGCGCTCGAACTGTCGCTCTGGGCGGAGTGGGGCAGGGCCTTCGGACGGGCGGAAGTCAATGCCGGCCTGTGCTCCACGCTCTACGCCACGTCGCGCGGCACGCGGGCATCTGCCGACCCCACGGCCTCGGTGGCCGTAGCCCTGTCGCCAGGCTCGCGCCTCACGCTGAGCGCGTGGGCGCGCCACCAGTATCTCGTCAAGACGGGTTTCTCGGACATCGGCCTGCCAACGGAGTTCTGGTTCTCCACCGGCTACGGGCAGAGCCCGCAGTACTCGCTCAACGCCTCGCTGCTCTTTGAGGCCTATACCGCACGCCGCGGCTGGCTGCTCTCGGCCGAAGCCTACTACAAGCGGCTGTACCACCAGGTGGAATACCGTGGCAACGTGTTCGACTTCCTTTACGACGACTACTCGCTCGACAACTCCCTGCTCAGCGGCGACGGCCATAACTACGGGCTGAGCCTGATGGCAGAGCGGCGCAAGGGGCGGCTGACGGGATGGGTGGCATACTCGTACGGCAGGGCGCGGAGGCGCTTCGACGACCCGCAACTGGCCGGGTGGTATGACGCGGCGCACGAGCGGCCGCACGAGCTGAACGCCGTGGCCACCTTCAGGCTGTCGCCCCGCTGGAGCTTCGGGGCCACAATGGTGGTGGCATCGGGCACTCCGTTCACCCGCGTGGAGCGGTTCTACGTGCTGAGCAACCACGTGATATCCGAATACGGGCCGCACAACGGCGAGCGGCTGCCGCCATACGTGCGCCTCGACCTGTCGGTAAGCTACGACTTCCCGGTGCGCCACGGCCGCCGCAGCGGCATAAACCTGTCGCTCTACAACGCCACGGCGCACGAGAACGTGCTCTTCTACCGCCTGAAAATCAACGAGTATGAGTTTGCCTACCGGCCATTCTCGTTTGCCCTCAGGGTGATGCCTTCGGTCAATTATTACATTAGTTTCTGAACATTATGCGCATAAACATACTTGTAAGCCGCCTCTCCGTGCTTCTCGCCGCAGCCGTCATGGCGGGCTGCGAGGCCGGGCTCGACGTGGCGGGAGGCAACGAGCTGGTGGTGGAGGGGTGGATAGACAGCGGCGGGTTCCCCGTGGTGATGCTCACGCGCACCGTGGCCGTAGGCTCCGACTACCGCCCCACATCCTCGCTCAACGACTGCGTTGAGCAGTGGGCGCGCGTGGCCGTGAGCGACGGAGAGCGCGAAGTGGTGCTCGTTGGCCACCGCGATGACGACTACTTCCCGCCATACGTCTATACCACCACCGACATGAGGGGCGTGGCCGGGCGCACATACAGCCTCACCGTCGACTGCATCGACGGCACCCATGCCGAGGCTTCGGCCACCATTCCGCACCCCGTCGCCATCGACTCGCTCACGGTAGAGCCTGTGGCCGTGGCCGACACGCTGCGCCAGGTGTACGCTTTCTTCGACAACTCCGCTGCCGCCGGCGGTTACTATAAGCTCTTCACTCGTGTGCTCGGCCACGAGTACGGCTACCTGTCGGCCTGTCTCGGCATAGCCTCTGCCGATATGTTGCAGTCAGACGGGCGCATGGCCGTGAGCCAGGGGCGGCAGAACATGACATCCGACTTTACGCCCTACTTCGCCGTTGGCGACACTGTGATGGTCAAGCTGGCGCGTGTTGACAGCACGGCCTACGCCTTCTGGCGCGACTTCGAGGACATGGTGACGCTCTCGCGCAACCCCTTTTTCCCCGTCACCAACAACCTCTACTCCAACGTCCGTGGCGGCCTCGGCTATTGGTTCGGCTACGGCGCGAGCTTCGGCTCAGTCATAGTGCGGCCGTGAAAAGTTAAAAATTAAACCCAAATCGGTCATTAGAGGCCAATGTGATTTCGTCCTGTCGGCGGCAGATTGGCTGTCGCCTTCTGTCGAAGGCGTAGCGGACTACGTCGAGACAAAGCGGCAGGCAAGATGCCGCCGACAGGACGAAAGCACATGGAAAGCCGGGAAAAGAAGCGAAACATATCCCCGGCGGTCTAATGACCGATTTGGGTTAAAAGTTAAAAATGCAAAAGAGCCATGCGGAATGACCTCAATGCTCTTTCAAAACTCCCCAAGGGACAACTTGGGCAACGCCGGGCACAAGGCGAATGTACTCTGACTCCTCAGCAGAGTGAAACGTAGCGACAACTCCTTATAACTCCTTCAACTCCTTGAAGAGCCATTCTCCGCACTCCTGCAACTACAGACCCCCTGTCTCCTAAACTATTGTCCGCACTCCTGCCTCCCGCCTTCCGCCTCCTCGAATTTAACACTTCGTTTTCCCTTGAAATAGAAAACGGAAAGCCTCGTGGAGTAAAATATATTGACAAAAGCGCACTTCCGTTTCCCGATATATGCCGTCCCGGACAGCGAAACGGCACATATCGCAATGCCAGACAAGCCATATCGCAATGCCAGACGACCCGTCTCACGATCCGTTTTCTGCCAAAAAACATGGTTTATGGCGGTTTTCCGGCAGATATTATAGTGCAGATTATTGCACAGTTCTCCCAAAGCTATCATAACTCCCATAGTTACCAGAGAGTTAAGATTGCACACCCGTTTTCGCGATATTTGCGCCCTTGTGGCTTTCTTTTTGCGGAAATGCGATTCGCAGAGGCTCTTGTCATGCCGAATTTAACACAATTAACAGTCGTTAGCTCCTTGTGGCGAGATTGTCAGAGACCGGTTGCCTACGCCATATAGCGGCATTCCATTGTTGGTTGTTTAAACTTTTTTGCGTTAAAAGTTGTCATATCGGAAATTAATCCGTATCTTTGCAACTGTTCCGATGCGGAAAGCACGCCCCATGCGCGGGTGGTGCGTGAAGCTGAGGGGCGGCATATTAGGAAAAGGCGTTTACTTGACGCTTGTTCTTGACGTCCGGAAATCTCGCAAGTTTCAGATGTAGTCAAGGACAGGGCAACAGTAGATGCCACGTGGATATGTAGTGTCCGTGCAATTATTCCGGCCATCGTCCGTTGTAAGGGCGTGGCATGGGTGTTGTATTGATCATCATATTCTGCGTGGGGTTCTGCGTTGCCCGTTCTGCTACATCGGGCAATGCGAGAGCCTCTGGACGTGGAATGGGCAATGGTACAGATTCCCACGCATTTTCATTTTATGTCCGCAGACAGTTAAAATTACTATTTAAGAATGCCGAATCCGGGGAGTCTGCAGGCCGAAAACAAACCAGACATGAAGAAGTTTTTATTGAGTTTCTTGCCATTCCTCGTGATGGCATTGTGTGTTGCATCGTTCACTTCGTGCAGCGACGACGATGATGATTCGGGCAGTGCAGGTGCTGCTGATGCTGCAGCGGCAGTTGCCGGTGAATATAATGGAAGTGTGTCGGTGACAGGTTACACAGGTACGATTCCGACAACGGTTGTACTTAACAAGCGCACCAGCACCTCTGTGGACATGACATTTGACAGTCCATCGGCAGACTTGTATTATGACTTCACAGCAATAAGCGTTGAAGAGGGCGAAAATGGTATTTACACAATACGCGCTAATGACAATGTGATATTTGGAACCGTGTCTGGTCGCAATCTGACCTTGAACCTTTCATCGACATCCGGTTCTATTTTGTTCACCGGAACTCGCAAATAGCGTGACTATAGACGAGCAAAAAGAAGGGGCTGCATTTATGGTAGTTGGCTCCTTCTTTTTGCAATGTCAAAACCGAAATAGGCAGCGTGGATGTTGCCGTGGACTCACAATAGTGGGCTGTGAAGTATGTCTTTGCATCCCTCTGAAATATTTCTCACAATGCCCAATCCTTTTTCCCGGGGTATCTTTATGCTTTCACCTACCTTCAATACATCGCTGATGGTTGGCCGTCCGTTGTTGTTTACGGATGTGGCGTGTTCGCCGTTGAAGCCTGTCGGAGAGTAAGTGAGGTCGTATGCGGGGGCGAGTGTCCAATGACCTTCACGGCAGATAAAGCAGAAGTTCTTGGGATGGTCATCCTTGTTATCTGTCAGTATGTTGAACACCATGCGCCGAAACATTTCTTCCACATCGCTTGATGACTGAGTGATGAATCCGGTAAGGTGGAGCAGAGTCTTGTAGTCGAGCTTCGGTTGGTATATTGATTCGTTGAGCAGGGCACCTGCCGTGGCGGTATGAAGCCGTGTTCCATTGTCCAAGTCGAATCGCCTTGATGCGAAATACTTGCCGCCAACCAACTTGAAGTCCGGCACGGATATGCCACATCTGCGTGCTACCTCATTGTATTGGTATTCAGTGCGTCCTATGTCCGGGCTGTCGTAAGTGTGGCGGAACTTCACCAACCAGTCGCCCTCCGCGTCGTGGTACAGACATTTTGGGCGGCATCCGCCGGAATTTCCGCTGTTGAAATACAGTAAATCTGCGTCTCCGTCATTCTTTTCCGACAGCACTTCAAGAGCCTTTTCTTGCAATTCGTCAAGTTGTGTGGAACTGTCCTGCCCGCCAAGGTCCGTTTCCGGCACATAGCAGAGTGCGCCCATGCCGGAGCTTCCTACAATGCTCAGGCGTTGCAGCGGCGTAAGTGTAGAGTCGTCTATGCCTTGTCTCTTTAGCATACGGCTTAACAAGTAGCGGCCATACCCATCGGGTAGGCTGTCTTCAAAGATGCCAAAGTTGCCCCAAAATGGCGTTGGCTTGGCTATGAATATTCCCGGTTTAAGTGGCAGGTCCAGCGGTGATATGGAAAAACCGTCGGCAAGCCACGCGCTGTCATACTGGAACGCGCACCGCCCTTGGGCGGTCATGGTGATGCAGCCCACGCGCCGCTCATGGTATAAAACTGTCAGCGAGCTTATCGAGTTCATTCCTTCCACGTTTTCTGTCTTTGTTTTTGTTTATGGTCTCAAGCTCTTCCAGCGTGCTGTAAATGGGTTCGGAGAGCAGAGCCTTGATGTCTTTTGAGTAGCCGAGAGCCTTGGCTATGGCCACAAACGAGGTCATAGAGATGGTGTGCCGCTGCTCAAACTTGGCGATGGTTGGCGCAGGCACACCGCTCATCTGCGCCAATGCCCCGCGCGACAAGCCGCGTTCGAGCCTGCGGCGGCGCAGGTTCTGAGCTATGATGGCCATAATGTCAGCGGCCGATTCGGGGTCAAATGTATAGAGCAAATTCATATCATTGTATCTCTTATGGCTTGTTTTCGCCGTTATCGCATATTATTGTATTCTTTGCAAAGATACGCTTTTCTTCCCGAACGGGCAAGTGTTGCGGTGCGTTTTTCGCGGAAAAGCATCTCGGCGGGGATATGGCTCTCTATGGATATATGTTGTTCATGGGTACGAAACATCCCTGACGGTAACGTGGGGTGTTGCCGTCAGGGATGCGGTATGTCTTTGCTTGCGCTATTGTTTACAGGCTGTCTTTCCACTTCTTGCCCCACTTTGTGTTAAGCCAGATGAGGATTCCCAGTCCGATGACACTCCCTATTATGTATGTTGCGGCCAGCATATTCATGATGTTTCCTCCATATCTTTATTTTAAAATATTGTTGCCTATGGCTGCAAATATGGTTGTAAAAGCAATTCCACCGCAGAGTATGACCCAATTTTGCGAATTCTCGGTTGTCGATGCCAATGGAGTTATCCAACCGATTACGAGGCCGGCGAACGCAAGTTGTGCCAAATTAAAAAAGAATCCTGCAAGTTTTTCGCTCCTTGTTTTTTCTTTTTCCTGTTTGCTTAGAGCTTTGTCTCGTTGTGGCTTTACGTCTCCCATATTGCAGCGTTGCCCAAATGTCTTTAATATAGATGTTATTGTATTCTTTGCAAAGATACGCTTTTCTTCCCGAACGGGCAAGTGTTGCGGTGCGTTTTTCGCGGAAAAGCATTCGGGCGTGGCGCAAATATACATGGAAATGCGACGGACGCGGTCACGGAAACAGCCCGGGCCGCGTTCTTTCGTTCGCTGTCCGGGCTGTCGTTGTTGTTTGGCGGGATGTGCCGCGGGTGCTTTTCCCTCCGGTTATATGTATGATATTGTGTGGCTTACACAAGGTGGGCGATGTGCTCGTCGCGGTCGCCGGGGAGCATATCCACCACCGGAATCTCTATCATGGTGTAGCATCCGGGCTGCAGGCGCATGGAGGCGCGGGCCACGTTGACGAGCACCTGTGCCGTGAGTGCGGGGTTGTTGATGCTCATTGAGAACTCGAAGCGCTGGTTTTGCGTCTGTCCGCTCACGCCCTTGCGCACCATGTGTACGCCGTGGCCCATGTCGCGCACCTCGTCAACCGAGGGAACTGCGAACACGTGGGTCTCGTCGCTGGCGAAGTAGGGGTCGGCTTTTATGTCCTTGGCCACCTCGTCGAGGCTTGCGCCCGGCTCCAGTTCAACGTACACCATGCGGCGGTGTATGCCCTCGCCGAGGGGAATCGTCATGGAGAGGGCGTTCTTCACGCCCTTCTTTGAGCGCACGCAGACGCTGTGGCCCATCGACATTCCGGGGCCGAAGTTGGTGTAGCTGAGGCCCTTGGGGGCGAGGCCCTGCAGCAGGGTGCGCACGATGGAGTCCGAGCCCGGGTCCCATCCGGCGGCGATGACCGACACACGGCCGTGCTCGCGGCACAGTGGCATCATGCCGGCGCGGTATTGCGGTATCTGCTGGTGTATGTCGAAGCTGTCCACAGTGTTGATGCCCAGCGGGATGATCTGCCGTGCGTACTCCTCGCAGCTGCGCGTCGGGGTGGCCAGTATGGCCACGTCTACATCCTTGAGCTCGCGTATGTCCTTCACCACTTCATATCCGGCAAGCTCTGCGGGCTTGCCTTCGGCGCCGTTGCGGCGCACGATGCCTGCTATCTCGAAGTCGGGGGCGGCCTGCAGGGCCTGCACCGTGTAGTGCCCTATGTTGCCGTAGCCAACTACGGCTGCTCTGATTTTTTTCATCTTTTTATGTTGTTTAAAAGTTTGGTTTGCTCGTTTTCGGTTGCAAAAGTACTCTTTTTGTGCGAATGGAATGACAAAAAGGCACTTAAAATTAGTAAAAACTTACGCCGCGCAATAATCGTTCATGTTTTGCTGTGCGGATACAATAAATCGTAACAAAACGGCGTTTATTACATGTATATATTCGTAACCGTTCAGCTACAACAAGGATGATAGAATACATAAAGGGCGAACTGGCAGAGCTGACACCCGCGCTGGCCACGGTGGAGGCAGGCGGGGTGGGCTACGGCCTGAACATATCGCTCAACACATACACGGCCATACAGGGCAAGAAGGAGGTGAAGCTCTACGTCTATGAGGCCATACGCGAGGACTCGCACGCCCTCTACGGCTTTGCCGGCAAGAAGGAGCGCGAGCTTTTCGAGCTGCTCATCAGCGTGTCGGGTGTGGGAACTAACACGGCGCGCATGGTGCTCTCGTCGATGAGCCCGGCCGAGCTGTGCGACAGCATATCCACCGGCAACGAGCGGCTGATAAAGAGCGTGAAGGGCATAGGGCTGAAAACGGCGCAGCGCATCATCGTAGACCTGCGCGACAAGATAGTGGCCCTGGGCATAACCGACGAGATACCTGTCGGCGGAATGATGGCCGCGCCGGTGAACAACAAGGTGAAAGACGAGGCCGTGAGCGCGCTGACGATGCTCGGCTTCGCCCCCGCGCCGTCGCAGAAGGTGGTGGTGCAGATACTGCAGCAGCAGCCCGACGCGCCAGTGGAGGAGGTGGTGAAGCTGGCCTTGAAGCAGATAAAGTGACAACGACGGCAAACATAGAGGAACATAAGTTGGATACGTACAGTCATAGTGCTGTTGGCCACGCTCCGGCGGCAACGTTCGCCGGTGGCGGTCGCGGCCGCCGGTGGCAGCGTCTTGCGCCTGCCGCAGGCCGTGTGCGCGGCAACGTGGGCAAGGGGGGCGGCGCTTTCTCAGACAGCTCTGTGCCTGCCTGTGTAAGTGTCTGTTCCTCAATGTGTTGCAAAACGACCCGTTTCGGTTTGCAAAACGGCCCGTTTCGGCCTGCAAAACGGCCCGTTTCGCAAGGTGAAACGGCCCGTTTCGCAATTCGGTATGGCTGCGGCAGCATTCCGCCCCGCTTCTCGTTATGTATAATATGTGGCGCAGTGGGCGCCGGCATCGGCCCTGACGTGCCGGCCGCGGCCCCGTTTGCCACCGCTGCGGCGGCTCCGCGCCACGCAGAGACAACCTATGACATAAGGCCATGAAGAAGCGCATACTGTACATACTGATATCGCTCGTGGGCGTGTGCGCGCTGGCCATGCCGCCGCAAGACGACAAGACGGCGCAGAAGCGGCCCGCGCCCAAGGCACAGCCGCGCCTCGCGGCCGACGACGAGGCCATACCCGACTCGCTGCTGCACCCCCGCTGGGCCGTGAAGAAGACCGCACCCATGCTGGTGGAAGACCTCGACTCGTCGGTGCTGGACCTCAAGATGCCCGACAACATAAAGCAAGAGGTGGAGTACAACGACTCGCTCGATGTCTATCTAGTGGGCTCGAAGATAGGCGACACATACATCAACGCCCCGATACTGATGACCCCCGAGGAGTACAGGCAGTGGAGCGAGCGCCGCGCCATGCACGACTTCTTCCGCGGCAAGGACGCGGAGAACGTGGCCAGCGGCGGCAAGGAGAAGTTCTCGTTCACCGACATGAAGTTCGACCTCGGCCCGGCCGAGAAGATATTCGGCCCCGGCGGAGTGCGCATAAAGACGCAGGGAACGGCGGAGCTGAAGCTCGGCATGACGATGAAGAACATAGACAACCCGTCGCTGCCCATACGCAACAGGAAGACAAAGGCGTTCGACTTCGACGAGAAGATAAACCTGAACATGACCGGAAGCGTGGGCGACAAGGTGAACATGAACCTCAACTACAACACCGACGCCACCTTCGACTTTGACACCAAGAACATAAAGCTGCGCTACGAGGGCAAGGAAGACGAGATAATAAAGCTCGTGGAGGCCGGCAACGTGACCTTCCCGTCCAACTCGTCGCTCATCAAGGGCGCCAGCTCCCTGTTCGGAGTGCGCACCGATATGCAGTTCGGCAAGCTGAAACTGCAGACGGTCATATCGCAGAAGAACTCCACGACGAAGAGCGTGTCGTCGAAGGGCGGCACGCAGACCACGCCGTTCGAGATAGACGTGGCCGACTATGAGGAGAACCGCCACTTCTTCCTCTCGCACTACTTCCGCGAGCGCTACGACCAGAATATGTCCTCGCTGCCCAACGTGATGAGCGGCATCAACATAACGCGCGTGGAAGTGTGGGTGACCAACAAGACCGGAACCACCAGCAACACCCGCAACATAATAGCCCTGACCGACCTCGGTGAGGGCAGCAACGTGTCCAACCCGATATGGGGAGGCATGGGCAACGTGCCGCCCCAGAACGCCGCCAACGGCGAGTATCAGGCCATGACAACGCAGTATTCGGCCGCGCGCGACATAGACCAGGCCAACTCCGTGCTCGACGCCATCAGCGGATTCACCGGCGGAGTGGACTACGAGAAGGTGCAGAGCGCGCGCCTGCTCACATCGTCTGAATACACCCTGAACTCCTCGCTCGGCTATATCTCGCTGCGCTCCACGCTGCAAAGCGACCAGGTGCTGGCCGTGGCGTTCGAATATACGATGAACGGCGTGACCTATCAGGTAGGAGAGTTCGCATCGGACAACACCGAGACAAGCCAGGCCATCTTCGTGAAGTCGCTCAAGAACACCAACAACAGCCCCGAGATGGGCAACTGGCGGCTGATGATGAAGAACGTCTATTACCTCGCGTCGAACGTGGAGAAGACCAAGTTCCGCCTCGACGTGAAGTACCAGAGCGACACCACGGGCGTCTATCTGACCTACATCCCCGAGCAGCAGGTAAAGGACAACATAATAATAAGGGTGCTCGGGGCCGACCGTCTGGACAACAACAACAAGGCGCACGCCAACGGCTACTTCGACTACGTGGAGGGTTACACCGTGAGCAACGGCCGCGTGTTCTTCCCAAAGGCCGAGCCCTTCGGCTCATACCTGTACGACTATCTCGTGTCGGCGGGCGTTCCGGCCGACCGCGCCGAGCACTACGCCTTCACCGAGCTGTACGACCAGACCAAGACCTCGGCCAAGCAGATAGCCGAGAAGAACAAGTACATACTCACCGGACAGTATAAGGGCACCTCGGCCAACGTCATCTCGCTCGGCGCGTACAACGTTCCGCAAGGCTCGGTGGTGGTCACGGCGGGCGGAGTTGTGCTCACCGAGGGGTCCGATTACTCCGTTGACTACTCCGCCGGCGAGGTGACCATCCTCAACCAGAGCATCATCGACGCCGGAACGTCGGTCAGCGTCAGCCTTGAGAGCAACACCGACTTCGGCATGACGCGCAAGACCATGTTCGGACTCAACTTCGAGTACGACTTCACCAAGGACTTCTTCATCGGCGGAACGTTCCAGCGGCTCCACGAGCAGGCGCTCACCTCGAAGGTGACCATGGGCTCCGAGCCTCTGAACAACATCCTCTGGGGACTCAACATAAACTGGAAGAAAGAGAGCCAGTGGCTCACCAACGTGCTCGACAAGATACCATTCCTCCACCTCACGCAGCCATCGCAGATCTCGTTCACCGGCGAGTTCGCCCAGCTCATAGCCGGGCAGGCCAGCGGCACGCAGGACAACGCCTCTTACATAGACGACTTCGAGAACACCAAGAACGGCATCGACGTGTCCGACCCGCACGAGTGGATACTGTCGAGCACGCCCTCGCTCTTCTCTGAAAGCTCAGACAAGGAGGGGCTTACCAGCGGCTTCAACCGCGCGCGGCTCGCATGGTACAACATAGACCCGCTCTTCACATACCAGAGCAGCTCGCTGACGCCCGACCATATCCGCGGAGACCTCAACCAGCTCTCCAACCACTATGTGCGCGAAGTCTACGTGAGCGAGCTTTACCCCAACCGCGACCAGAGCTCGTACAGCGGCGCAACGGCCACGCTCGACGTGCTCAACCTGGCCTACTATCCCACGGAGCGCGGCCCGTACAACTTCACAACGGGCATCAATCCCGACGGAACGCTGCAGAACCCCACCGCAAAGTGGGGCGGGATGATGCGCAAGCTCGACACCAACGACTTCGAGACGGCCAACATAGAGTACATCGAGTTCTGGCTGCTCGACCCCTTCATCTACACCCGCGGCGCAGCCGACGCCTCTTCTTACGGCGGCGACCTTTACATAAACCTCGGCGAGGTGAGCGAGGATGTGCTCCACGACGGCAAGAAGTTCTACGAGAGCGGAATGCCGGTGGATGGCTCTGGCAGCTTCACCACCACCCAGTGGGGCAAGATTCCGGTGCAGGCCACGCAGACGTATGCCTTCGCCACGTCGTCAGGCTCGCGCGCACTGCAAGACGTTGGATACAATGGCTTGACCGACGACGAGGAGCGCACGTTTGAGTCTTACACCGAGTTCAACAACTTTGTGCAGACTCTTGCCAACGACAGCCTGCGCACCGCCTGGACCAACGACCCCGCCAATGACAACTACCACTACTTCCGCGGCTCAGACTTCGACGCTGCCGAGATGCCAATCCTTGAGCGTTACAAGCGCATAAACAACCCGCAGGGCAATTCGCCGGACAACGACAACAACAACGAGAGCTACGACACGTCGTACAAGACCACGCCCGACGTGGAGGACATAAACCAGGACTACACGCTCAACGAGTATGAGCGCTACTACCAATACAAGATAAGCATCCGCCCAGAAGACCTGACCGAGGCCAACATAGGCAACAACTACCTTGCCGACATACGCGAGGTCACGCCCACACTGCGCAACGGCAACAGGGAGACCGTCCACTGGTACAAGTTCCGAATACCCATAAACTCGGCCGATGCCGAGAAGATAGGCCCGATAAGCGATTTCACTTCGATTCGCTTCATGCGTATGTTCCTCACCAATTTCCAGCAGCCCGTGGTGCTGCGCTTCGGCAGTCTGGACCTCGTCAGAGGCGAGTGGCGCACCTACGAGCAGACACTCAGCAACACGGCGGCCAATAGCGGAACGCTCGAAACGAGTGCTGTCAACATAGAGGAGCACAACGACAAGCAGCCCGTAAACTACGTGCTGCCCCCGGGCATAAGCCGTGTCACAGACCCGTCGCAGTCGCAACTCGTGGAGAGCAACGAGCAGGCACTCAACATGACGGTCAACAACCTGTCGCGTGACGAGGCAAAGGCCGTCTACAAGAACACCAACCTCGACCTCCGACAGTACAAGCGCATACAGATGTTCGTGCACGCCAACGCCCTGCAGCAGAACACAACCAACCTGCAGAACGACCAGCTGGCAGTGTTCATACGCCTCGGCAGCGACTATAAAAACAACTACTATGAGTACGAGATACCGCTCGAGCTGACCCCGGCCGGGCAGTATGACCGCCGTTCGTATGAGGGATGCCGCGCCGTTTGGCCCGAAGCCAATATGCTTGACATAGACCTCAGCGTGTTCACCGCCATAAAGAAGGCGCGCAACTCGGCCCGGGCCACCGGCACCGCGTCATATACCACAGTCTATTCCGACTATGACAGCGACCGCCCGAGCAACAAGGTGAGCGTGATGGGCAACCCGTCGCTGGGCGAGGTGAAGACAATGATGATAGGAGTGCGCAACCTTTCGTCGTCGCCCAAGTCGGGAGAGGTGTGGGTGAACGAGCTTCGCCTGCTCGAATACAACAACAAAGGCGGCTGGGCGGCGTCCGGGGCGCTCAATATGCAGCTGTCAGACTTCGGCACGGTCAACCTTACCGGCAAGATAATGACCGATGGATTCGGTGGCCTTGAGGAAGGGGTGGCCGAGCGTTCCAACGACGACTACAAGACATATAGCATCACCGCCAACCTTGAGTTGGGCAAGTTCTTCCCCGACAAGGCGCAGGTGACAATCCCGTTCTACTATTCCGTCACCAAGGAAGAGACCCGTCCGCGATACAATCCGCTCGACTCTGACATGGAGCTTGACGATGCCCTGGAGTCGGCTGCCAGCCAGCGAGAGCGCGACTCCATCGAGTCGATAGCCGTGACCAAGACCACCAACACCAACCTCTCGTTCTCCAATATGCGCGTCGGCATAAAGACCAAGCGCCACCCGATGCCATACGACCCGGCCAACTTCTCCTTCAGTTACAGCCATTCGCACCGATATACTTCGGGAGAGACCACTGTCTACGAGAAAGAAGACAACTGGAGCGGCTCCATGAACTACAGTTACACGCCGGTGTACAAGACATTTGAGCCGTTCAAGAAGCTGAAGGGGAAGAGCAAGTGGATAAACTTCCCGAAGGCTCTCGGGCTGAACTATCTGCCGCAGAACATCTCGTTCAACACGGAGATTACGCGAAACTATTACGAACTGCAGGAGCGCGACCTCGAAAGCACTGACGGATACCAGCTTCCTCTGAACTTCAGCTCGCAGTTCCTTTGGAACCGTGACTTCTCGTTGCGCTGGGACTTGACCAAAAACCTGCACATGAACTTCCAGTCGGCCACGCACGCCGAGATAGAGGAACCGTACACGCCGGTGAACAAGGACCTCTATCCCGACCAGTATGCCGTGTGGAAAGACTCCGTGAAGCAGAGCCTCAAGGAGTTCGGAACACCGCTCGACTACCAGCAGACGTTCACCGCTTCCTACCAGTTGCCGCTCAACAAGCTGCCGATATTCGACTGGCTGAACGCCGACGCCACCTATACCGCCACCTACACATGGGTGCGCGGCACAGAACTTGACGACGGGACATCGCTCGGCAACACCATCACGAACAACCGCAACGTGAACGTGAACTCCACGCTCAACCTTGAGACGCTCTACAACCACGTGCCGTTCCTAAAGAAAGCCAACGAGGCTTTCAACAAGAAGCGCACCACAACGCGCAAGCCCAAGGCCGCGCCGAAGACCAGGGTGCCGGCCACCAAGACAGCAAAGGACAGCCTGATGGCACAGACCAAGGACGACATGAAGCAGGCCAAGGAGCTGCCACGCAACAAGAACACCTACCAGCGGGAGATAACCCTCAAGCCCGACACCACCTTGACCGTGGCCCACGGCAAGAAGAGCAAGAGGCTGAGGGTGCAGGCCCGCACCAAGGACGGCAAGCCATACAAGCTGAAGTTCAAGGTGATAGACGAGAACAAGATTCTCATAAAGAACCTCGACACCGTGCAGCTGAAGCTCAGCATAACGCCAAAGGAGCCGCTTGAAAACCAGTGGTGGTACAAGCCGGCGCAGATGGCGGCGCGTTTCCTGATGATGGTGCGCAGCGTAGGCATATCGTACCGCAACCAGTACTCCATGTCGCTGCCCGGATTCCTGCCCAGTGTGGGCGATATGCTCGGCCAGCGTACCGGTGGCGTGATGTCGCCGGGACTCGACTTCGCCTTCGGCTTCACCGGCGACAGCTACCTGCAGAAGGCCTATGACAACGGCTGGCTGCTCACTAACGACAGCGTTGCCACGCCGGCCACAACCAACAGCAGCGAAGACTTGCAGATACGCATGACGCTTGAGCCAATACGCGACTTCAAGATAGACCTCAACGCCAGCCGGACGGTGAACAAGTCGCGCAGCATACAATATATGTATGAGGGTATGCCGACCACCCAGAGCGGCACGTTCACCATGACCACCATAAGCCTCAAGGGGGCGTTCGAGGGCATGGGCGACGCCAGCAACGGCTATGCCTCGAAGACGTTCGAGAAGTTCTGCGCGTCGATAGACGGCTTCCGGGACCGCGTGCAGGCCCGGTATGCCAACGCCCGCTACCCGCAGGGGGTCACCGATGCCAACAACATCGACCTCTCCGGCTCGCCATACAACCCCGAGCTGGGCCAGGTCAACCGCTACAGCGCCGATGTGCTCATACCGGCGTTCCTCGCTGCCTACACCTCAAGCGGCGGCTCGTCGCTCGACATATTCCCCACGCTGAAGAAGCTCCTGCCCAACTGGACCGTGAAGTACAGCGGGCTGGTGCGGCTGCCGTGGCTGCGCGACCACTTCAAGAGCATCAACATCAACCATTCTTACAAGAGCGTGTATGCCGTGGGCAGCTATGCCACATACAGCACCTACCACGAATACATGGACGGGCTGGGCTTCATCAGCGACGCCACCACGGGCAACCCCATACCGAACAGCATGTACAACGTGAGCACGGTGAGCATAAACGAGGCTTTCTCGCCGCTCATCGGCTTCGACATGACGCTCAACAACAACCTTACCTGCAAGCTCGAATACCGCACTACGCGCGTGCTCAGCCTCAGCATGACCAGCATCCAGATAAACGAGGCGCTGAGCAAGGACTGGGTGATAGGCATGGGCTACAAGATAAGCAACTTCCGCCTCTTCGGCAGCGGCACCTCGCGCAAAATCAAGAAGACGCAGCGTGGCAGCGGCAAGGCCGCCGACGCGGGCAAGACCACCGCAACCTCAAACGCCCGTTCCACCGGGGTGAACCACGACCTCAACCTGCGGCTCGACATATCGTTCCGCAAGCAGGCGTCCATCACGCGCGACATCGCCACCGTCACCAGTGCGGCCAGCAGCGGCAACTCGGCCTTCCGTATGTCGTTCTCGGCCGACTACACGCTGTCCCGCCTGCTCACTCTTTCTGCCTATTATGACCGCCAGACCAACACTCCGCTGCTGTCCAGCAGCAGCTATCCCACCACCACGCAGGACTTCGGCCTCAGCCTGAAGTTCTCGCTGACGCGCTGACGGCTCCGGCGGCAGACACTTATGCTTATGACGATAACACCGATAGCCTATTTCCGTTCGCCCTTCAAGAGCAAGTTTGGCGTGCCGAGGCAGAGCGGCTTGGTGGCCGGGCTGCGCGGGCGCATAGAGTTTGAGCCTGAATACCGTTGCGCCGACGCGCTGCGCGGGCTCGACGGCTATGACTACCTGTGGCTCATCTGGGGCTTCTCGGCCAATGCCGGCGCGGGCTGGAAGCCCACGGTGCGCCCTCCGAGGCTCGGCGGCAACAAGCGCATGGGGGTGTTTGCCACGCGCTCGCCGTTCCGTCCCAACGGCCTCGGGCTGTCGGCGGTCAGGCTGGAGCGCGTGGAGCTGGGCGCGGAGGGCGGTCCGGTGATACACGTTTCGGGCGCCGACCTCATGGACGGGACGCCCGTTTACGACATAAAGCCCTACCTTGCCTTTGCCGACAGCCACGCCGGCGCCCGTTGCGGCTTTGTGGCCGCACAGGGCTGGGCCACGCTGCGCGTGGAGTGCGAGCCGGGGCTGCTCGGCTGCATGGGCGAAAGCGATGCCGCGGCGTTGCTGGACGCGCTTGCCCAAGACCCGCGCCCGCACTATCAGGACGACCCTGGGCGTGTCTACGGTATGCCTTTTGGCGATTGGGATGTGCGTTTCACAGTGTCTGGCGGAGTGCTCCGCGTGGTGGCTGTCGAGCCTGCCGGACGGCTTTCGGGGGCGTGCCGGACGCCCGTTCCCGGCGAGAATGAATAGGGGCGGGGGTGCATGCTTTTTTCATGGCGGCCTTAGCGCATTGCGAAACGTGCCGTTTGGGCTTGCGAAACGGCACGTTTCAGGCGATGAAACGACCCGTTTCGCAAGCCCAAACGGCACGTTTCGCAACCCCACTGATTGTCAATGACTTACGGAGGCTGCGCCGGCCGCTTGCCTGTGGGGCGGAGTCGGTGGCGGTATGCGTGGCTTGGCGGGACGCTTTGCGGTCACTTTCCCTCAAACCTTATTATGATGTTCTCGTGGCCCATGGCGCGGAGCATATCGCGGAACTGCGCGTCGGCGTTGTTTTCCGCGCTGCGAATGTTGGCCGGCGAGAGGCCGTTGCGCCTCATGGCCGCCGCCGCCCTTTGGTACATCTCCTCGCGGTCGGCCGCCGTCCAGCGCCCGCTTTCATAGAAAGACCTTGTCCGCGCCTCGTCTATGAAGTCTTGGTCGAGCAGGCTTATCGGCGGCAGCGTCACTGTTATGGTGTCGCCCTTCGTTGCTATCCAGCCGGGCTTGGCCTTGCCCAGGTCTATGCCGAGGCGCATGGTGCCGTAGTATATGCGCACGAGGTGGTCGTCACCGAACAGCCTCGGGCGCACCGTGTCCACGAGTTCCTCGTCGCTCACTGATAGGAACTCCCACTCTCCGATGGCCTTTATCGACTGTATCTGCTCGGGCGTGATGCCTATCTTCTTGTCGGAGCCTATGGTGATGGTGCTGTTGCTGGCCGTGTGGCCCGCCCATAGCAGCAGTGCCGCCACGGCGATGGCGGCCAGAGCCACGAGCGCGATGCGCGCGCGGCCTATCGTTTGTAGCATTTTTCTCATCGCTCAATGGTTGTTTTGTCGAGTAATGTGTTTATGTCGGCCTTTCCGAATTCCTTGCGGAAGGTTATGGTTATGTCGCTCTCGGCGTATCCCAGCTGCTCTATCATCGGTATCAGCACCCTTGCCGCGTTGCTGCGTGCGGTCTCTATGATGCCCATCCGCGGTATGGCGTCTATCACGGCTTGGCGTCCCTGCTGCTCGAAGACGGCCATCTCCGCGTCGGTGAAGCGCGAGCGGGTCAGCGCCACGTACTCTTTCGTCTCGCCGTGGTCTATCTTGCTCGATGTCAGCGCCACCTTCGGGTCGGGCAGTATTATGGTTATCTTGTTGCCGTGCCGCTCCACGTTCTTCTCCGAAAAGCCCTCGAAGTCGATGTACGCCTTCAGCCTTACGTCCATGGGTATGGCTATCTTGCGGTCGCCGAGCGGCAGCCGCACGCTGAAGTCGCGCTTCAGTATGTTCCCTTTCATGCGCACCACGTCGTCGTATGTCACAATCTTGTGTATGTTATATTCGGCTGTGTACAGCTTTGAGCACTTTTTCACCTGCGTTATCAGCGTGGGCAGCGTGTCTATTGTGGCTTCTGGCCTTTCAGTCCGTGCGCCTTCTTTCCGCGAGCAGGCGCATAGCGTCGTGCAGGCGATGGCGATGCATATCATAAATCGTTTCATGTCGGTGGGCTTTAGTTTGTTCTCTTGTCTCTTCGGGCGGCCGTGCCTGCTGTCAGGCAGCGGCGCCAGGCTGGCGCTTCAGTGCCGGGCAGCCAGATGGCATGAGCCAGGGTTGCGCCTATACAAAGGTAATACAAATATTCCGGACAGGGCAATCAAGGCATGGCTTTGTTGAAAAAAAAGCGAGGTTACGCAATTTTAACACAGAAAGGGAGCCTGCCATGCAATATTTCCCGCGCAGCCTCGTTAAACCATAGAGAGCGTTCTGCGTCATATAAGAGGTTGCAGCCTAAACAGGAAATATTGGAATTGAATATAAAAAATGATTTGATGATGAGACGTAATATGTTTATATTGGCTGCCGCGATGGCGATGTGTGCTACCGTCATGGCGCAGGAGAAAGTTGCCGTAGACACGGCCCTGGTGAAGAAAAGAACTGAATATGTCGCAGAAAAATACGCCCTTGACGGGCAGCAGTCGGCCAAGTTGCTTGAGCTGAACACCAAGTATGCCGATATCGTCGGGCGTTCGTTCGCGCCGCGTGGGGCAAGGAGAAATTTCGACCGCGCAAGGCGCAATCCCACCGAGGGCGGCGTCCGGCTTCCGGAGCAGGGAAACAGCGTGAGGAGCGGCAGGCCAATGATGCCTGGCGGGAAGCGTGGCGGAATGTCAGCTCGCCGTGGCGAGATGAGAGAGAAGATGGCAGCCTATGACAAGGAGCTGCAGTCCATACTCACCGAAGAACAGTACAAGAGCTACAAGGCCGATATGGAGAAGAACGCCCCGAGGCGCGTCAGCGGCGAATGAGACGTCTGTACAATAAGGAAAGTAGTGATTTAGGTTAATAAAATAGTGTTTTCATTAGTAGTTTTTGGCAAGCGAGCCAAGTTATTTAGATTAATAGTGGTGTAACTTTGAGGTGAATGGAAGGTGTTTTAGGATAGCATAGTGTGCGCCCAATCTGATTGGGCGCATTTCTTTTTTGTGCGCCTGCCGTTTCCGTTTGTGCCACGCTGCGGGGCTGTGGCTCGCCGTTGGCGTGCGCCCGGGTGCGCGCTGTGGTGGCGGAGTCATGCCGGCCATGCGCGCTGCGCGGCAAAAAACTCGCCGGGGCGGGTGTGCGTGTCGCTTTTTTTTCGTAATTTTGCGGGGCAAACAAACATATATTATCAGATGAAGATAGTGATGCCGTGGTTGGCTGCGGGTGTCATGGCGTGCGCCTTGGCATCATGTGGCGGCAAGAAAGACAGCGACAACATAATAACAACGAAGGTGGAGGCAAGCAAGCCGGCAGCTCCGGTGCGTATGCAAGACTACGAGCAGACGCGCGAAGTGGAGTTGTCGGGAAGCCTGTTGAAGTGTGACATACACCGCACGGCCGACGACAGTCTGGACATGGTGGCCGACGAGACGGGCCAGAAGTTTGTCGACAACCGCATAGAACTGGTGATAAGGCGGGCCGACGGAAGCGTGTTCTTCAAGAAGACATTCACAAAAAAGACCTTCAGCGAGTATCTTGACGACGATTATCGGCAGACCGGCATATTGGAGGGGCTGGTGTTCGACCGTGTGGACGGCTCGTCGCTGAAGTTCGCCGCGAGCGTCAGCCATCCGCAGACAGACGAGTACATACCGCTTGTTGTCACGGTGTCGGCTACCGGTGGCATGGACATTGAGCGTGACACACAGCTCGACACGAGCGGCGAGGAGGAGGAATGAGCCGCCTGCCCTTTGGGCGTTTGCCGCATGAAGGGCCGCTCTCCTTGTGCCAGACAGCGGAGGCGGCCTTGCAGGCTGTCATCAAGCGCAGCGGGATGGCGGCCGCGACAGCCCTTCATATTTGCGTCATCTCAATGGGATTGGCAGGAGCTTGAGGCTTGGTTCCGCGGCGGTATGGTGGTCGGCGTGCAAATGTTGCGCTGCCTGTTGGCGCGCCGTTTGCGGCGGTCTCATGGTCGCCGTGTCCGTGAACTTGGCTGCCGGTTGTTTGCCGTCAAGCTCCTGCCAGTCTGTTTCCTTGTGTTCTTTTTGGCATTGCCGCCTGTAGCGGCGGTCATTTCTTGTCGTAGGCGTGTACGGGATAGTCTATCGTGTAGTGCAGCCCGCGGCATTCCTTGCGTTCCAGTGCCCAGCGCGTGATGAGGTATCCCACGTTTATCATGTTGCGCAGCTCGCAGATGTCGCGGCTGGCCTTTACGCGCTTGAACAGCCGCTCGGTCTCCTCGTAGAGCATATCGAGGCGGTCCCAGGCGCGGTGCAGGCGCAGGTCGGAGCGCACTATGCCCACGTAGTTGCTCATTATCTGTCCCACTTCCTTGACGCTTTGCGTTATCAGCACTTTCTCTTCGTTGGTCATGGTGCCCTCGTCGTTCCATTCGGGCACGCGGTCGTTGAAGTCGTACTCATCGACGTGTGCCAGCGAGTGGCGTGCCGCCGCGTCGGCGTAGACCACGGCCTCTATGAGCGAGTTGCTGGCCAGGCGGTTGCCGCCGTGCAGGCCGGTGCACGAGCACTCGCCGATGGCATAGAGCCGCTCTATGCTCGACTCTCCGTTCAGGTCCACCTTTATGCCTCCGCACATATAGTGGGCGGCCGGGCGCACGGGAATGTAGTCGGTGGTGATGTCGATGCCTATCGACTTGCACTTTGCGTAGATGTTAGGGAAGTGGCGCTTTGTCTCCTCCGGGTCCTTGTGGGTCACGTCCAGATAGACGTGGTCTATGCCGTGTATCTTCATCTCCTTGTCTATGGCGCGGGCCACGATGTCGCGCGGGGCCAGCGACAGGCGCTTGTCGTACTTCTCCATGAACGAGCTGCCGTCGGGCAGGCGCAATATGCCGCCGTAGCCGCGCATGGCCTCGGTGATGAGGAAGGCGGGGTGGGTCTCGCCGGGGTGGTAGAGCGCCGTGGGGTGGAACTGCACGAACTCCATGTCGGCCACGGTTCCCTTGGCCCGGTAGACCATTGCCTCGCCGTCGCCTGTGGCTATCACGGGGTTGGTTGTGCTTTGATATACGGCTCCGCATCCTCCTGTGCACATCAGTGTCACCTTGCTCAGGTACGTGTCCACCTTCTGCGTGTCGGGGTTTAGCACGTATGCGCCGTAGCATTGTATGTGTGGCGAGCGCCTTGTGACGCGCACACCGAGGTGGTGCTGGGTTATTATCTCCACGGCAAAGTGGTTCTCCTTTATCTCTATGTCGGGGTTGTTGCGCACGGCCTCCATCAGCCCGCGCTGTATCTCGGCGCCGGTGTCGTCGGCGTGGTGCAGTATGCGGAACTCCGAGTGGCCGCCCTCGCGGTGCAGGTCGTAGCGGCCGTCGGCCTTCTTGTCGAAGTTCACCCCCCAGCTCACCAGCTCCCTTATTTGTGCCGGGGCGTTGCGCACCACCTGTTCCACGGCGCGGCGGTCGCTGATATAGTCGCCGGCTATCATTGTGTCCTCTATGTGCTTCTCGAAATTGTCGACTTCCAAGTTGGTCACCGAGGCCACGCCGCCTTGCGCGAACGAGGTGTTGGCCTCTTCGAGCGAGGTCTTGCATATCATGCATACCTTGCCCTTGTGCGCCCGTGCTATCTTCAGGGCGTAGCTCATACCGGCGACTCCTGCGCCGATAATCAGAAAATCGTACTTAAAAACCATATAGCATCTTGTTTTCTTGTTACTTGCAAAGTCGGTGCGGACGGGCGCAAAGCAAGTGGGCTTGCCGTTTGGCTGGTGTCGCTCTGCCTGCTCAAGGCAGGTGCAGGCGAGCGCAATGTTGGCTTGTTCGCGTATTGCCGAGTGCAGCTTTGCTTATGCAAAAGTACATAAAAAAATCGAAACGCAATGTCGTAGTGGGCATAAATAAGCATGGCCTCCGCCGTGCCAAAAATCAAGGGTTGCCATTTAGTGTTGCGAAACGGCCTGTTTCAGGCGATGAAACGGCCCGTTTCGCCGTGCAATATGTGCCGTTTCGGAGGCCAAAACGGCCTGTTTCGCAACCCCGCTGATTATCAGTTGGTTGCAAGGCTGGCCGGGGCTGTCATGCAAGTGCCGGGAATTGGGGGCGTCCGTCTGCCCATATTTGCCTGCGCTTGATTTTGCCGGGCGATTTATTTTTGTTAATTTTGCACTTGCAAACAGCGAGCAATTACCGATGAATCAGTTGAAATATGTATTTGCGGCGGTCCTGGCCGCGGTGCTGCCTTTGGCCGTGGTGTCGCAGGACAGGGTGGAGGCGTATGGCGGTGTGCCCGACAGTGTTGCGGCTGCCGCCGCCGACACAGCCCGGGCCGACACCGCGCAGGCCGTGCCGGAGCCGGCCTGGCCGCTCAATGTGCAGCGGCGGATAGACGGCCTGGTGGCCGATGGTATGTTTGAGACCACTCAGGTGGGGCTGATGGTCTACGACCTCACGGCCGACAGCGCGATATACTGCCTTAACGAGCGCCAGCGGCTGCGCCCCGCCTCGACCATGAAGGTGCTCACGGCCATTGCCGCCATCGACCGTCTGGGCGGCTCGTTCCAGTTCCACACGTCGCTGTGCTATACTGGCAGTGTGGCCGACGGCACACTCACTGGCGATGTCTACCTGGTGGGCGGCTTCGACCCGCGCTTCAATTCCGACGACATGAGCGCCTTTGTGGAGAGCGTGCGCAGCATGGGCGTTGACACCATACGCGGCCGCATAGTGGCCGACAAAAGCATGAAGGACGCCCGCCGCCTGGGTGAGGGCTGGTGCTGGGACGACGACAACCCCGTGCTCTCGCCTCTGCTCATATCGCGCCGCGACAGGTTCATGGAGCGGTTTGTCGACAAGTTGCGCTCTGCAGGCGTGGCCGTCGAGGCCGACACCGTGGAGGGGCGGCTCCCGGCAGGGGCTTTCACCATGTGTACGCGCACCCACACCTTGGACCAGGTGCTCATGCCCATGATGAAAGAGAGCGACAACCTGTGCGCCGAGGCCATGTTCTACCAGCTCGGGGCCGACCTGGGCGCGCGCCCGGCAACGGCGCGCCACGCCCGCAGGGCCGAGCGGATGCTGATAGAAAAGGTGGGGCTGGACCCCTCTGACTATAAGATTGCCGACGGCAGCGGGCTCTCGTTATATAACTATGTGACGGCCGAACTGGAGGTGAGGCTGCTCCGTTACGCCTACCAGAACTCCAATGTCTACAGCCACCTGTTGCCGTCGCTGCCCATAGCGGGCGAGGACGGCACGCTGCGCAAGCGTATGCGCGGCACGTTTGCCGCAGGCAACGTGCGCGCCAAGACCGGCTCCGTGACGGCCATCAGCTCGCTGGCGGGCTACTGCACGGCGGCCAACGGCCACGTGCTTTGCTTCGCCATCATCAACCAGGGGCTGGCGCGGGGCGCCGATGGGCGCGCGTTCCAGGACCGGGTGTGCGACGCGCTGTGCCGGCCGTGAGGGGGTTTCTTTGGGAGTTAAAGGAGTTAATGGAAGTTATCGCTCCACTGCGTTGCGCTCGGGGAGTTAACGGACAAGTGTTTTGTGGATGTGTTTCTATGTGAGTTAAGGAAGTTAACGGAAGTTATCGCTCCACTGCGTTGCGCTCGGGGAGTTAACGGACGAATGTTTTGTGGGGGATTTTCTTTGGGAATTAAAGAATATCGGAGGGTGAATGGATATTATGGACAGAGCTGATATTGATATGGTTGACGGCCTTTTGCTCCGCATGGGCATGGATGCTGGGTGGGCCGATGTGGTAAGCCCGGTGCTGCAGACCGCGCTTACGGCACTGCTGGCGTGGCTTTCCTACGTCGTTTGCAGCCGGGTGGTGGTGCCGCTGGTGATAAAGTTCGCCTCGCGGACGGTCATAGAGTGGGACGACCTGCTTTTCAATCCACATTCGCTGCGCGCCCTCTGCCGCATAGTCCCGGCTCTGGTGGTGTGGCGGTTGCTGCCCGGTGTGTTCAGCGGCGCGCCTTTGGTGCAGGATTTGCTCACCCGTGCCACCGGCATATACATCACCGTGATGTCAATGTTGCTCGGGGTCTCGGTGGTGGATGCGTTCAAGAGCTATGAGGACAAGCGCCACTCGTCGCTGCAGCAGTACTACCACACGTTCTGCGGCGTGCTCAAGATAGTCATAATCTTCCTGTCACTGATAGTCATGGTGGCCATTGCCATCGACCGCAGCCCGCTCACTCTCATAGCTGGGCTGGGCGCGACGTCGGCCGTGCTGATGCTCGTCTTCAAGGACACCATATCGGGTCTCGTGGCCGGAATACGCCTCACGAGCAACGATATGCTGCACCGGGGAGACTGGATAACCGTGCCTAAGGCCGACATCAACGGCATTGTGGAAGACATAACGCTGACCACGGTGAAGGTGCGCAACTTCGACAACACCATACTTACCATCGCCCCGCAGACACTTGTGGACGACTCGTTCCAGAACTGGATAGGAATGCGGCAGGGCGAAGGCCGCCGGGTGAAGCGCATGGTCTACTTCGACTTCCGCAGCATACGCCCCGCCGACGACGCGCTGCGCGCCCGCCTTGCCGCCAAGTATGGACTGAAGGCGGAGGACATGGGGCCGGGAGCGGTCAACATGACGCTGTTCCGCCGATACGTGGAGCGCTATCTGGTCACGCTGCCCGGTGTCAACACCGACATGATGCTGATGGTGCGCCAGCTCGAAGCCACCAACACCGGCCTGCCGATAGAGTTCTACTTCTTCCTGCGATGCAAGGAATGGGTGCCATACGAGCATCAGCTGGCCGACATAATGGACACAATCTACGCCATGATACCAGACTTCGGGCTTGTTGTCTACCAGCGTTATTCTGACGGAGGCGAGGCGCTGAAGGCTGGCTCGTAGTATGTTGTTTGGGGTCGGAATGCGTATGTGGATATACCCTTTCGGGTATAATAAAAAGCAAAGTCACTTAAATTATACCCTAAAAGGTATAATTTTATGGAATATTCCGTATATTTGTACCCAAACGGGTATAGTATGACAGACAATGTTATAGCAGATTTCGTAAGGACAATGCGCCGGCAGTTCGGTCTCACGCAGGTGGATTTGGCCGACAAGTCGGGCGTGGGTCTGCGCTTTGTGCGCGACCTTGAGCAGGGCAAGCAGACGCTGCGCCTCGACAAGGTGAACCAGGTGCTGAGCCTGTTCGGGCGGCAGGCCGGGCCGGTGGAGATTGTAAGGCAGAAAGGGGGTGAGCGATGAAGAGGGCGCTGGTGTATGTCCACGACCGCCCCGCGGGGCGGCTGACCGAGGACGAGAGCGGTTTTGAGTTCGTGTACGATGCCGGCTACCTTGCCATGCCTGGCGCAGAGCCCGTCAGCCTGACGCTGCCGCTGCGCCCGGAAGCGTACAGGGCCACGGTGCTCTTCCCGTTTTTCGACGGGCTGATACCCGAAGGCTGGCTGCTCGGCATAGCCGAGCGGAGCTGGAAGATAAGCCGCCTGGACCGTATGTCGCTGCTGCTGGCCTGCTGCAAGGACTGCATCGGGGCGGTGAGCGTTGTGCCTGAAGAGGAGGAGGGCGAGTGATGGGAAAGTGCCTTTACTGTTACAAGGAGCTGAAAGACGGGCAGACGGACTACCACCCCGCCTGCGCCCGCAAGTTCTTCGGCGCGGCCACGCCGCCGCGCCTGCCCTACGTGCGCTCGCAGCTGGGCGACCTGGCGCAGAAGGTGGTGCGCAGCCAGACCACGCTCACGGGCGTGCAGGCCAAGCTGTCGCTCGACATCAGCCGCGGCGGGCAGGGAGTGCAGCCGCGCTTCACCATCGTTGGCCTGTGGGGGCGCTTCATACTGAAGCCGCAGACGCCGGCCTACCGCGCGCTGCCCGAGCTTGAGGACGTGACCATGCACCTGGCCGAGGCGGCCAAGATAAGCGTGGTGCCGCACGCGCTGATACGCTTTGCCGACGGCGAGCTGTGCTACATAACGCGCCGCGTGGACCGCCGCAAGGACGGAACCAAGGTGGCCATGGAGGACCTGTGCCAGCTCTCGGAGCGGCTCACGGAGTATAAGTACAAGGGATCTTACGAGCAGATAGCCAAGATAATACGCAGATATTCGGCTGCCCCGCAGCTCGACGTGGTCAATTTCTGGGAGGTTGTGGTGTTCTCTTGGATAACGGGCAACGCCGATATGCACCTGAAGAACTTCTCGCTCTACCGCGACACCGACATCGGCTACACGCTGACGCCGGCCTACGATATGCTGTCAACGGCGCTGGCCATGCCAGAAGACAACGAGGAACTGGCCCTGACGCTCAACGGGAAGAAGAACCGGCTGCGCAAGGCCGACTTCCACAAGGCCATAACAGCGTCGGGGGTTGACGAGAAGGTGATTGAGAATATGGCGCGAAAGTTCGGCCGCGCCCTGCCCAAGTGGTTCGAGCTGATAGACCGCTCGTTCCTGCCCGACGACCTGCGCCGCCGATACAAGAGCCTGATACTGCGCCGCGTGGTGCTGCTCAGGTAGCCTGCGGCGGGGCGTTCCGCACCGTACTTGTAAATGGCTGATAATCAGTGGGGTTGCGAAACGGGTCGTTTCGGCTTGCAAAATGTGCCGTTTTGCAGCCCGAAACGTGCCGTTTCAGAACGCAAAACGGGCCGTTTCGCATTGCGAAACGGCCCGCATGGTTTTTCAGAACCGGTTTTGTCAAGATTTCTTATCGTTCTGATGGCGTTCCCGTCACTCGGCTTTGGCCTCGCGGGCGCGGAAGTTCACCAGCTCCTCGGCTATGAAACTCTTCACGTAGGCCGACTTGCCGATGACCTCTTCCTCGGCGTGGCGCACGTAGACGTTGGCGCTCTTGGCAAACAACTCGGGCGCGCGGCTCGCGTCGTCGATGATGAGCAGCGACATGAGTATGTCGCCAGTCATGTCGTAGAGGCGGCGTGCCAGGAAGTCGTGCACCTCCTGGTTGGCTGCCTCCTTCACGTAGTTGACAGCCTGCTCGTACAGCTCCACCATCTTGCCTACGCGTATCTGCAGCCCGCGCATATCCTCGGACACTTCGTTCTGCAGCATCTCCTTCATCACAGAGAGGTATGTGCCGTTGGTGATGTAGCGTATGGCGGCCACCACCTGCAGCTGCGTGGTTCCCTCGTAGATGGAGAATATGCGCGCGTCGCGGTACAGCCTCTGGCTCTTGTACTCCATGATGAAGCCCGAGCCGCCGTGAATCTGTATGGCGTCGTAGGCGTTCTGGTTGGCGTACTCGGAGTTCATGCCCTTGGCTATGGGCGTGAAGGCGTCGGCCAGGCGGGCGTACTTCTTCTGCTCCTGGCGCTCCTCGGGCGTGAGCTTGCGCTCGCGGGCAATGTCGTCGAGTGCCTTGTATATGTCGACATAGCGCGCCGTCTGGTAGAGTATGGAGCGGCCTGCGTCGAGCTTGGCCTTCATGCGCGACAGCATATCATAGACAGCGGGGAAGTCTATGATGGCCGTGTCGAACTGGCGGCGCTCCTTGGCGTATGCCAGGCCCTCGTCGTAGGCGGCCTGCGACACGCCCACCGACTGGGCGGCTATGCCCAGGCGCGCGCCGTTCATCAGCGCCATGACATACTTTATGAGGCCCATGCGGGTGCTGCCGCACAGCTCTGCCTTGGCGTTCTTGTACGTAAGCTCGCACGTGGGCGAGCCGTGTATGCCGAGCTTGTGCTCTATGTGGCGCACGTTGACGCCGCCCTGCCGCTTGTCGTAGATGAACATGGAGAGTCCGCGGCCGTCGCGCGTGCCCTCTTCAGAGCGTGCCAGCACGAGGTGGATGTCGGAGTCGCCGTTGGTTATGAACCGCTTCACGCCGTTGAGCAGCCAGCATCCCTCCTCCTCGGAGTATGTTGCCTTGAGCATCACGCGCTGCAGGTCGCTGCCGGCGTCGGGCTCGGTGAGGTCCATCGACATGGTCTCGCCGGCGCACACGCGCGGGATGTACTTCTGCCGCTGCTCCTCGCTGCCGAATTCATATAGAGTCTCGATGCAGTCTTGCAGGCTCCAGATGTTCTGGAAGCCCGCATCGGCGGCCGCAACCATCTCTGACGCCATCGAGTAGGGCGTCACGGGCAGGTTCAAGCCGCCGTAACGGCGCGGCATGCTCACTCCCCAGAGACCGGCCTTGCGCGTGGCGTCAAGGTTCTCGTAGGTCTTCGAGGCGTATATCATGCGGCCGTTCTCGAGGTGCGGCCCCTCTTCGTCCACGCTCTCGGCGTTGGGCTCGATGATGTTCGCGGCCACGTCGCCCGTTATTTCGAGCAGCCTGTCATAGTTTTCCATCGCGTCGTTGAAGTCAACGGGCGCGTCCTCATACTTGTCTTTGTCTGCAAAGTCGCGCTCTTTCAGCTCGACGATGCGCTCCATCAGCGGGTGATGGAGGTGGAACTTCAGTTCCGGGTGGTCTGTATAATAGTTGGGCATTGGGATTGTTCTTTATAGGAGCTATTGGAGTTAACGGGAGTTTGGCTCACTGTCGTTCGCCGGAGTTAACGGACAATGGCTTTGACTGCCGAGAGCTGCATTGTTGATTATGCCCTTGCAATAGGCACTCAGATACCAGCTTACTTTCTCGATGTCGTTCCATAGGGCCTGATAGGCCGTTTCGCCGATATATTGCAAATCGCGAGAAAGGATGACATAGTAGCGGCATTCCTCCAGGCTACCTTGCGCGATGTTGAAGAATCGCAGCTTGTCGGCCTTGCCGAGCTTCTTGAATCCCTCGGCTATATTTGCGGGGATGGACACTGCCGCCCGTTGGAATTGCGGGCAAAGGCCGAACCGCTCCGTATCCGGAAAAGTCTGTGTAGTCTTGTAAACCGACAGTACGAAGGCATGGGCGAACTGCCATGCCACTATGTCTGTGAAGCTCTTTGCCATATTCTGTATTCTCGCTCAGTCGTTATCGCCGGTCAAAGCATACGTCCGTTAACTCCCATGCGGCGGCTTTGCCGCCGCTAACTTCGGTTAACTTCCGCCCACTCCTTGTTTATTTACTATTCTGCTTGTAATACTTGATGAGTTTGGGCACCACGTCTTCTACGGTGCCGGTGATGACGTAGTCGGCTATTTTGTTGATGGGCGCGTCGGGATCGCTGTTCACGGAGATGACGATGCCCGAGTCCTGCATGCCGGCGATGTGCTGAATCTGGCCCGAAATGCCGCAGGCGATGTAAACCTTCGGGTGGACGGTAACGCCTGTCTGGCCTATCTGGCGGTCGTGGCCAATCCAGCCGGCGTCCACGGCGGCGCGGCTTGCGCCCACCTCTCCGTGCAGTTCCTTGGCCAGTTTGAACAGCAGGTCGAAGCCTTCCTTGCTGCCCACGCCGTAGCCTCCGGCCACAACGATGGACGCTCCCTTGAGGTTGTGCTTGGCAGCCTCCACGTGGCGGTCGAGCACTTTGACCACAAATGCCTCGGGCGACACATATTTAGCGACGTCGGGATAAACAACCTCGCCCCTTGCCTTGCCCTCATAGAGAGCCTTCTGCATCACTCCGCTTCGCACGGTGGCCATCTGCGGACGGTGGTCGGGGTTGACGATGGTGGCCACTATGTTGCCGCCGAAGGCCGGACGGATCTGGTACAGCAGCCCCTCATAGTGCTTTCCGCTCTTCTTGTCGTCGTAGTCGCCGATCTCAAGCTGCGTGCAGTCGGCGGTCAGTCCGCTCGTTAGCGACGACGACACGCGCGGCCCGAGGTCGCGGCCTATGACGGTTGCGCCCATGAGGCATATCTGGGGCTGCTCCTCTTTGAACAGGTTCACGAGCACGTCGGTGTGTGGTGCCGATGTGTAGGGCGACAGACCATTGCCGTCGAAGACAAAGAGCTTGTCCACGCCGTAGGGCAGTATTTGGTCTTCCACCTTGCCCTTGATGCCCGTTCCGCAGGCCACGGCGTGCAGCTCCACGCCCAGCTCGTTGGCCAGCTTGCGGCCCTTGGTGAGCAGTTCTTGCGAAACCTCCCGCACCTCGGTGCCTTCTATTTCTACATATACAAATACGTTGTTCATTGCTTTTTGTTCTTTTGTGGTTGGGGAGTTAGTGTTTACCCTATTATCTTCTCGCTGACCAGTTCCTTGATCATGCACTCTATGTCGGCATCACCGGCCGAGAGACGCTTGCACTCCTTGGCTTGGAACACTATGTTCTGCACGGCTTTCACCTTGGTGGGCGAGCCGCTGAGGCCGCATTGCTGCGGGTCGCCGTCAACGTCGGCCACCGACCACTGGTTCAGTGTGAGGTAAGGGCGCTCCTCATACAGCTTTGCGTAGGCCATGTCGGGCGTGCGCTCCATGGGCGCCGTGGCGTGCTTGTACTTCATCACGAGCTTGGCGTTGCAGGGGCGGCAGGGTGCCGCGCTGCCGTTTACGGTGATGACGATGGGCATCGGGGCCTCGACCGTCTCCACTCCTCCGTCTATGTGGCGGCGGATGGTCACCTTGCCGTCCTCGCACTTCAGTATCTCCTCGGCGTAGGTCACCTGGCTCAGGCCCAGCTTCTCGGCCACTTGCGGCCCCACCTGTGCCGTGTCGCCGTCGATGGCCTGCCGTCCGCCTATCACGATGTCAACTCCGCCGATTTTCTTTATGGCCGTGGCCAGTGCGTATGATGTGGCCAGTGTGTCGGCGCCGGCAAAGAGACGGTCTGTGAGCAGCCAGCCCGTGTCGGCTCCGCGGTATAGTCCCTGGCGGATGATTTCGGCGGCGCGCGGAGGCCCCATGGTCAGTATTCCCACGGTGGAGCCGGGGTTCTGCTCCTTCAGGCGCAACGCCTGCTCGAGTGCGTTCAGGTCCTCGGGGTTGAAGATGGCGGGCAGCGCGGCGCGGTTCACCGTGCCTTCGGCCGTCATTGCGTCCTTGCCCACGTTTCTTGTGTCCGGAACTTGCTTTGCAAGTACTACGATTTTTAGACTCATATTAAATTGATAGTTATTGTGAAATATTGCTCGATTAGTAATGGCTGTGCCAGAGGTGCGGCACGGCCGTTGGCAAAAGTAACTCTTTTTTGGCGGTTGGCCAAAGAAAAAGCGCAAAAAGTGTGCCTGCGCTTCCTATTCGGCGGTTGTCCGTGGCGGTATGTGCTGGGCGGCTCTTGCTTCAGTCTTCGAATTCGAGGTAGCCTTCCACCCATTCCGCGCGGTGCAGTTCGGCTTCGGGCGACGGGTTTGACACTGCCAGCCCTATGAGCCTTATGGGATGGGTGGCTGACACTTCGACCTGTTTGAGCAGCCGTTTTGCCGGGGCTAGAATGTCGTCTTTGGTCTGCAGGACATTGTGGAGAGTGATGCTGCGCGTTATCTGCGTGAAGTCGCCGTACTTCACTTTGAGCGTCAGCGTGTGGCCTTCGAAGTGCCCTTTGGCTATGCGCTCCACGAGTTCGAGCACAGTGTGGTAAAGCTCTATCAGTGCCGTGGAGCGCAGTCCGGTGTCGCTTTCGAGTGTGTGCTCGCACCCGACAGACTTTCTTACGTATTCCGTCTCCACGGGGCGGTTGTCCACTCCGCGCGCAAAGTCGTAGTATGTGCGCCCCATCTTGCCGAACACTTCGGTGAGATGGGCCAGCGAGCATTTCCTGAGGTCGGCCCCGGTGAAGATTCCCATGTAGTGCATCCGGTTGGCTGTGCGCGGCCCCACGCCCCAGAACTGCTCTATCTTCAGTCCCGCTATGAAGTCGAGGGCGCGGTCGGGGTGTATCACTGTCATGCCGTCGGGCTTGCGGTAGTCTGAGGCTATCTTGGCCAGGAACTTGTTGTACGACACGCCTGCCGATGCCGTCAGCCCGAGTTCGCTGCGTATGCGCTGCCTTATCTCGCGGGCGATGTCCACCGCTAGGTCGACGCCGCGCTTGTTTTGTGTCACGTCGAGAAAGGCTTCGTCTATCGACAGTGGCTCGATTAGGTCTGTGTAGTCATGGAATATGGCGTGGATTTGCTCAGACACGGCCTTGTAGGCCTCGTGGCGGCCGTTCACTATGACGAGTGTGGGGCAGAGGCGCTTGGCCCGTGTCATGGGCATGGCCGACCGGACGCCATAGCGGCGGGCCTCGTAGCTGGCCGTGGACACCACCCCGCGCGGCCCGTCGTGGCCCACGGCCACGGGCAGTCCGCGCAGTTCGGGGCGGTCGCGCTGTTCAACGGATGCGAAAAATGCGTCCATGTCTATGTGTATTATCTTGCGCTCGGCGGTCATCTCTCAGTGCAAATGGTGAACACGTAGCCCCGTTCCTCGTTCACGGTGGTGGCAAAGCGGGCTGTGCATCCGCAGAGCACGCCCTTCAGCTCGCGGCGTATGCCCTCGCCGGTCAGCTTGAGCAGGCTTTCCTTCATGGTCCACAGGCGGATGAAGGCCACGTCGGGGCGCGGGTCGGCCGTGACTGATGCCAGTTCGCCGGCGTTGAGCACGCGCTCTGCCAGCCGTTCCTTGAAGGGGCGTATGCGCTCTATGTCGGCTCCCACCGGCTCGCTGCCTATGGCGCACAGGGCGGCCGCGGGGCAGTGGCTGAGGCTGAAGTGAATGTCGGGGCGGCCTGCGATGAACGGTTTGCCGCCGTCTGCGTAGCCGAACTCTGGCGGCTCTGCGATGCCGTACTCGGCTCTGAGCCCCTGCCACAGCAGCATATATGCCGCGGCGCACAGGCGGCGGTCTGTGTCGTGGCGGTGGCGCAGGGCCTGCTCGCGCCGCCATGCTGGCAGCTGCCTGAGGGCTGCCGCGAGGTCGAAAGAGCTGATGTCGTCGTTGATGTAGAGCATGGGCGTGGTGGGAATGGGGTGGAGTGGGTGGGTTTCTTAGGCTTCTTAGGCGGCCTATAGATGCCTGAAGGCGGCCTGAAGGGCTATTCCTCCTGCCCGTCTTCCGGCTTTTCTGCCTTTTCGAGCAGTGCTTCGCGCGGTTGCGGAATCTTGCGGTTGGGGTTCTCCTTCGCGCCGAGGTCAATCAGTTCGCGGCCTTTCTTGACCACGCTCTGGTTGCCGCTCACGAGCTTGTTGTCGGCAAAGTCGTAAGCCTTGCGTGCCTTCTCTATGGCCTCGCCGAGGTCTTTGTACCGCTTTATGAAGTCGCCGAGGCGGTCTATCAGCTGCTCCGCCAGCCCGAACACGCGCTCCTGGTTCTCTGCCTGCTGGTTCTGCACCCACGCAATGTGTATGATGTGCAGTATGCCGAGCAGGTTCTGCTCGCCCGTTATGAACACTTTGCGCTCGAAGGCGTCTCGCCACAGCGTGGGGTCGTTGGCCAGGGCGAGCTGTAGCGACGACTCGAACGGCACGAACATGATGACGAAATCGACGGCCTCGCGCGGCGACTTGACGTACTTGCTGTAGTCCTTGCGGGCCAGTTCGTTGGCGTGCTGGCGCACGCTCTTTATGTGTTCCTGCAGGTAGCGGTCTCTCTCCTCGGGCGTGGTGGCGTTGACATAGCGCTCGTAGGCCACGAGCGACACCTTCGAGTCTATTATCGCGTCCTGCCCCTGCGGGTAGTGCAGTATGACGTCGGGCTGCATCTCGCGCCCTGTCTCGTCGTTTTTCAGGGCGCGGCCCATGTCGTCGCGCAGCCGTGCCTGCACTTCGTAGTGAATGCCTTCGGTCAGCCCCTGCGAGGCGAGCAGGTCGCCGAGTATGATTTCGCCCATGTTTCCGGCGGCCTTGTTGTCGCGGCGCAGCACGTTGGCCAGGCTCTCCGCTTTCTCGCCTATCTTCTGGCTGCTCTCCATCATGAGCCTTATCTGCTCGCGCAGCGAAGCCGAGTTGCGCTCGGAGTCCTTCATGCTCTCGCCTATGGCGCGGCGCACCTCGCCTATGGCATCCTTGAGCGGCTGTGTGATGTTGCCCATGCTCTCGGTGTTTTGCTCCTTCAGCTTGGCCGCGCTTTGCTCCAGCAGCCGCCCCGCCATGTTGGCAATCTCCTCCTTGGCCACGCGCAGCTGCTCGTTGAACCGCTCGTTGTTCAGGCGCATCTCTTCGGCGGCGTGCTTCCGCAGCAGCTCCGTCTCGTGCTGCAGGGCCTCGGCTCTGGCGCATACGGCCTTGTTCTCGGCCTCGGCCTGCGCCAGTTGCTTGTCCCGCTCCTGCAGCTCGTCTTTCTTCTCCTGCAGCAGTCCGCTGACGAGTCGCAGCTCGGTGGTGCACTTCTCAAGTTCTATCTCAAGCCGTGCTGTCTCTTTTCTGGCTTTCAGCAGGCGGCGCTCAGCGAGAGCCACGGCGGCAATGAGGATGGCGCTGATGCCTGCCAATATATATATCGCTATCATTGCAGAGTGTGTTAGTTTCTGCAAAATTAATAATTTTGCCCGATATGGCCAATACACGCGAGCAGATTTGTGGTCTGTCCGGCTGCCTGTGGTGGCGCTTCAGGAGCGTCGGCGCGCGGTGTCCGGCATAGGCTTTCCCGCCAGTGGCGCACAGGCGGATTGTGCGGGCGTGGCTGTCTGCGATCGGCATCTGGCGCAGATACGTGCGCAAGCCTGTGTTTGCGGCATCGGCCGGACTTGCGTTGCTGTTGGTGTCTATGCGCAGTAGACCGCAAGAGTGGCATCGTGCTTAACACGTTGGCGCTCAGTGTGTTGCAAAAGGCTGTTGTGCCGTTTTCCAAAACGTGCCGTTTCAGGCGATGAAACGGGTCGTTTCGCAATGCAAAACGTGCCGTTTCGCAACGCGAAACGGCACGTTTTGTAAAACTATGTCGCGGAGACTGCTTACCGTCAGAATGTCATGCGGAACATGAAGCGCACTCCGTGCTTGTGTGCGGTGGGCAGGTTGAGGTAGTTGAACCTGTGCACATACTCCACATGGAGTATCTTGAAGATGTTGTGTATGCCGAACGACATCTCCACGTATGGTTTCTTGGGGTCCATGACATAGCAGCCCTCGGGGAACTCCATGAGCAGGGGGTCGCCGGCGTTCTGCGCCAGATAGGGGTTGTTCTTGCTCGAAAGGTCGCCCCAGAGGCATTTCACGGCTATGTATTCGCGCCACTTCAGCTTCTTTATGAGCGGTATGCGGTTGAACAGCTTGCCGTTGAGGTCCCACGATATGTCGGCGCTGACAAAGCGGTCGTTGAGGAACTCCATGTTGTTCACGAGCTGGAATGTCTGGTCCTGGATGATGTATGAAAGGTTTGTGGCGGGCATGCAGAGCAGCGGGAACGGCACCTTGTTCCACTGTACGCCGCCGCGCACATAGCAGTCCACCTTTCCCCAGCTGTTGAGCCAGAAGCGCTTGTAGATGCTGGCCTCGGAGTAGTTGTAGTTGTAGTCGCCCCCCAGCACGTCTTTCAGGCCTACCGTGTGGCTGATGGTGAACACCGGCGCGTCGAGGTTTATCTTCAGCCGGCGTTGCTTCGTGTTGATGTATGTCTCGCCGGGGGCGAAGCGCAGCTCGGCGCGCACTTCGGTTGTGCGGAACTTCACGCCGTCGGTTGCTGACAGCGGGCGGAAGTACAGGTAGCCGCAGGCCTCGTTCTCCTCGGCCTTCACGGCGACGGTGGTCTTGAAGCCCCAGTCCTCCTCGCGCTCGAAGGTCAGTTCCTGCCTGTTGTAGAACATCATCTTGTCCACCTTCGTCCATTTCAGGGCTGTGAACACGTTGTCCTTGTCGGTGTGCATGAACTTGTCGGAAGGCGAGCAAACGTCGTAGGTGGACGAGAACGTGAGCGTGCGCTTTGGGAACTCGCGCGGCAGGTATTCCTTCTTGTTGAACGAGTATGTCACTTCGCCCTTGTAGTAGTTCTTGTGGCTGTCCCACCCGCGGGCGTAGTAGCCGCTGAGGAAGAGCTGCGGGTGCAGCTTCGCGGTGGTCTGCGCGCTTACGCGGGTGCGCACTCCGTCGATGAAGTTGCTCGATATCATCGTGTTTATCGGGCCTATGTCCACCTTGCTCGGGTCGCCGGTTTCCACAAAGTTCTCCACGAGGGCCTTTGCGAAGAAGATGATATACTTGAATCCTTTTATCTGCTCAAGGTTGTGCACGAAGGCATCCATCTTGCCCTCGCTCTGTGTGAGGTGCACCTGCCTGTACTTGTTCCAGAAATCATCGTCGCGCATCATCGCGTCGGCTTCCCTCACTTCGCGGGCCTTGCCCTTGAAGAGCTGCTTTGGCAGCTCGTCGAAGGCATAGTCGCTCAGCCGCGTGGTGCGTATGACCACGGCCTTGGCTATGAAATTGGTCACCTTCATCTCGGCCACCATGTCGTCTTGCGTGAGCACCCAAGTGCCGTCGGCCAGCTTTGTAAACTGCTGCAGCACGCGCAGGTTCTCGACGAAGTTGACGTCGCTGCGCTTGGGGATGGTGAGCTCGCAGCGTTTCACCTGGTATGACGAGTCGGCCATGATGTATATGTCGCCGCGGAAGCCGAAGTCCTGCTGGTTGTTGGGCAGGAAGTGCAGGTGGAAGCACTTGTCGCGGTCCACGTAGACGGTGTCCTCGATGTAGAAACGGTAGAAGGCGATGGCGTCCTTTCCTATCGGCGAGGTGAACGGATACTGCAGCAGGCGCACCTGGTCGTCGTAGATGTTGACGTCGGTGAACACGTCCTTTAGGGCCACGGTGAGTATGTTGCCCGTCTGGAACAGGTCGTTCACGCCGCTGGAGTTCTGCCCCTTGATGATGTCTTTTTCGTTGTGGGGGTCCTTGCGGTATATTTTCTGCGTCACGGTCTCGTCGACCGAGAGCGGCAGTATGAGCTTTCCGTTGTACTGGCACTTCTCCACCTGGTCCTTGAGCCACGGCATCTTCTTGAACCTTGGCGTCTCCAGCTTCTCGGGTGTGATGTCGTTGATGGCCAGTGTTATCTTCTGGTACTTGTTGTATTGGTAATAGTCGCGGTTCTTCAGGTCGGTGAGCTTCTTTGCGGCGATGACTTTCTTCATCAGTTCCACCGCCGGGTTGTTCTTGCGGCTGTACTTGCCGCGCTTGGACCTCACCGTCACTTCCTTCAGCGAGCGCGTGTCTGGTTTCAGCCTTATGTCGAGCCTTGACTTTGTTTTAGGCCCTATGGTGACGGTCTGCGGCAGGTAGCCGACAGAGCTGAACGTGAGCTGCCAGCCGTTGTGGCGCTCTATGGTGTAATGGCCGCTGAGATTCGAGGCCACGGCGACGTTATGGCTGCGGTAGATCACGCTGGCATACGGTATGCTGTCGCCGGTGGCATCATCAATGATATAGCCGGAGATCTGCGCTTTAAGCGGCAGTGCCACAAATAAAAGCAGCAACAGGAAGTATGTTATTCTGTTTATTCTCACAATCTTTAAGCTCAAATGGCGGCAAAAACAAGATTAGGCGACGAGAACGGAAGCCATGCTTGCGCCAGCCTTGTGGGCCGTGGTGTGCGTTGCGGCCTGTGTGCTGATGCAATATGCACTTAGCGGCGGCTGTGCGCAATGCGTGGCTTCCCTCTCCAAGCATAAAAGATTCCGTGGCGGAGCTGCCGTCACGGAATCGGCACAATCAGTCAATCTCTTCGTCGGCTTCGTATCCGCCCATCTCGCGGATGGCGTTCTTCAGCATCGTGTACTGCTGGTAGAGGTTGTTCACAGCCTCCTCTCCCTTGGTGTAGTCGTGCATGGGGCTCTTCAGGAAGAAGCTGAGGAAACGCTGTATGCCGTAGCGTCCGGCGCGCGCGGCGAGGTCGCTGAGCAGCGTGAGGTCGAGCAGCAGCGGGGCGGCGAGTATGGAGTCGCGGCAGAGGAAGTTTATCTTGATCTGCATCGGGTAGCCCATCCAGCCGAATATGTCGATGTTGTCCCAACCCTCCTTGTTGTCGTTGCGCGGCGGGTAGTAGTTGATGCGCACCTTGTGGTAGTAGTCCGTGTAGAGGTCGGGCTGCACCTCGGGCTTCAGTATGGTCTCAAGCGTGGAGAGCTTGCTCACCTCCTTGGTGTGGAAGTTGGCCGGCTCGTCGAGCACGAGGCCGTCGCGGTTGCCCAGGATGTTTGTCGAGAACCATCCGCTCAGGCCCAGGCAGCGCGTGCCGATGATGGGGGCGAATCCGCTCTTGACGAGAGTCTGGCCGGTCTTGAAGTCCTTGCCGGCTATGGGCATACGGGTCTTCTCGGCCAGTTCCCACATGGCGGGTATGTCTACGGTCGTGTTTGGTGCGCCCATGATGAACGGGGCGCCTTCGGTGAGGGCTGCGTAGGCGTAGCACATCGACGGAGCCACGTGCTCGCGGTCGTCGTCTTTCATTGCCTGCTCGAGCGCGGCCAGCGTTCCGTGAACCTTCTCGTCTACCGGAACGTATATCTCTGTGGATGCGGCCCAGATGACAACAACACGCGCGCAGCCGTTCTTCTGCTTGAAGTCGCGTATGTCCTGGCGTATGGCCTCTGCCATCTCCCAGCGCGTCTTGCAGTCCTTGACGTTGTCGCCGTCGAGGCGCTTCGCGTAGTTCTTGTCGAAAGCGGCTTTCATCGGCACAATCTTCTCAAGCTCATCCCTGACTGGGTCAATGTCCTTCTCCTTCAGGACCTCGGCGTACATGGCTGCCTGATAGGCGTTCTGGGGGTAGACATCCCATGTGCCGAAGACAATGTCGTCGAGCTTTGCCAATGGAACTATGTCGCCGTAATGCAGGTATTGCTTGTCTGCGCCGCGTCCGACACGTATCTTGTCATATTGTGTCATAGAGCCAATGGGCTTGGCCAATCCGCGGCGCGCCATGAACACGCCTGTCATGAACGTCGTGGCAACGGCACCGTTGCCAACGATCATAATACCCAACTTGCCGTCAGCCGGCTTTACATCAGTTTGTTTCATTGCAATGAATATTAAATGTAGATGTTATTTTTTTGTTTGTGAACACATCGTTTGTATGTATGGCGTGCGTTTTGCCATACGGCTACAGCAATTCGTCGAGGCTGCCAATCACCGCGTCGGCCGCCGAGGTGTCTGCCGGGTCGGTTCCCGTCCAGCTCTCGCCGCGCATCCACACCGTGCGGCATCCGGCCAGCCGTGCCGGCACAATGTCCTTGTCGTAGCTGTCTCCCACCACGGCCACGCGCCCGGCTTCCATGCCGAGAGCCTCCACCCCGAGGGTGAAAATGCGCGGGTCGGGCTTGCGGACGCCCACCACAGCCGATTCCACGATGCTGTCGAAGATGCCTTCGAGGCCGAACTCAGCGAGCACCGTGGCTATGTTGCCGTAGAAATTGCTCACCAGTGCCAACGGCCTCTCTGCCTTGATTGCGTCGAGCACCCTGCGGCTGCGCGCCGTCTCGGCCCGCACGGCGGCATATAGGTCGGCGAGCACAGCGTCGTGCCACAGTGCGGGGGCGAATCCCTCGTTGTGTGCGGCTATATATTCCATTTCTATGCGTAGCTTAGCTGAGAGCGTCTGCCGGAACGTATAGTCCGGCTGTATGATGGGGTTGCGCCCCAGTTCGCGCTCTGCGTGCACGTATGCTTCACGGAACAGCGGCTCGCCCACCGGCACCCGTTGCCGCTCATAGGCGTGCCAGATGACGCGCCCCCAATGGTGCCCGCCCGTGTCGAGCGTGCCTCCGTAGTCGAATATGCAGCCGTCGGTCTGCTCCAATATTTCTGTCATAATGCTCTTTTCTCTATATGCAGGCAGGCCATGCGCAGCTCTGTCATGTCTGCGATGGCCTCGGCGGCCTCTTCGCGGCATCGGGAGAAGCTGGGCCAGTCGTTGAAGTCTATGATGCACAGGCTGCCGTCGCAGCCCACAATGCAGTCGCCGCCATAAACGTCCACTCCGGCGATGGCCGCCGCGCGGCCCGCCGTCGCCCGCAGTTCGTCCACGCTGAACGGATAGTGGTGCGGAAGGCCGTTGCGAAGCTCGTCGCTGAACTTGGTCAGCCCGTCGTCGCCGGGATAGAAGAAGCGGAAAAAGTGCGTTCCGCGAACGCCATAGAACTTTACCAAGTCGCCCGGGACGTGCGCCTGGACCATAACCTCGCCAACGCCGTTGGCGGCCATCAGCGACATTGTTGCGTCCACGTCGTCACGGTCGGCGGCATATCTCACGTCCCACGGGCTTTCGGCCACGCCGTGCGCGCGCTTCAGCCAATATCCGTGCGCGCCCTCCTCGGGCGGCACAGGCACGCCGCCCGCGCTCAGGGCGGCAGTGAGCCGCTGCCTGTCGCAGCACAAGGCGACTCCAGCCGGGCTGTTCACCACAACCGCGCCGTCTTTCTGCCGCGCGGCTAGAAAAGCCAATGTGGCCGGGTTGCGGCCCATGGACAAATAGACATCAGCATCGCTATCGGGTGCCATCCGGCTTTCGCCAACACACTCGACATCGATACCCCTGCGACTGAGCGCCTCGCTCACGCAACCAATTATGGCAGCGTCCTTGCCCACCGAGTTTGGGGAATAACGCTCTGCCCTGCCTATGGCCAATATCATTTGTCCGGATTAGTTATATTCCGGGCGACAAAGTTAGATAAAATATGTCTTATATCAGAAAACTTTGCGGCCATTTTAATTTTTCTTAGCAATATATTTCAGTAAAGTGTTCTAAACTTCTTGAAATATGCTCTTTATGCCGTATATCTGCATTATATGCCGTCTGACGCCGGCAAATACTCAAGTATGAATGTCCGCAAGTTGCCAAACGTGTTTGAAAGAGTTTCACTTGTCCCATCCTTTTCCAAAGGAGGGGCGGGGGTGGCTTGTCAAAATAGGTTTATACATAATACGTTTCATCATAGATTATGGCATTATTCTACAAACCACCCATGCCCCTCCTTTGGAAAAGGAGGGGACAATGCGTTTCTATTTGGCAATATGCGGACATTCATTTACTCAAGAAGTCAGGCCTTCACCATGCAAGAACGTCCTTAACTGTTTCTGCGTCCGCATTCGTAGTTGGGAGTGACCTATTTGGGTTAAGGTACGTCCTTGTGTGGAATGAAGCCTTTTGCATACTGGCCAATATCACATCACAAGGCCTTATTTTACGGTTATGTTTTCTTGCAGAGGTAAAAAATCCATGCGGAAATAGTGTGACAGCCATGCGCACGAGCCATTGTCAGAACTCCTGCAACTACAGAAATTCTGACAACAGGACAATCGTTTGCACCCCTGTCTTCGCCTTCTGACTCCTTAATTTTAACATTTAAGAAAATGCTGAAATAGGAAACGAAAAGCTTCGTGGAATAGATTGTCTTGACAAAAACGGCTCTCTTTTTTGTGATATATGCCGTTTTGAAATCCGAAACGGCATGTATTGCGTCGCGAAACAGGCCATATCGCAGGGTAAAATGGCACATACGGCAGGCCGTTTTTGGCCAAAATGCGTCGTTTCGGGTAGCTTTTCGCCGGATATTGGGGCGCTCTTTGTTGCGCAGTGTGCTCAAACCTTCTGCTAATCGTGTGGTTTACAGCAGCTTGCGATTGCACATCCATTTTCGCGTTATTTGCAGCCGTGGCAGTCTTTTCGTTTGGAAATGCGATTTCTGGGAGCCTTTTTCTTGCGGCGATTAACATAATTAACAATCATTGACGCGCGGCTGGCTCAAGCTGCCTGTGCCCATGCGGCATCCCGGCTGGGGGCAGGCAAACGAGAACCGCCGCCCGCTGTCTGTTGTGATAGGCGGGCGGCGGCGCTATGGTGTTGCGTAGGCTGTGCGTCAGTTGCCGTAGAAACGGTTGGCAGCGCGCAGCTGGTGGCGCATTATGCTGAGGAATTCCTGGCTCTCTTGGAGTATGTTCAGGTAGACGAGCGATATCTTGAGGTTCTTCACGTCGTGGTCGCTCTGCATACGGTCGTAGTGGTGCTTGCGTATCACGGACAGCTCGTCTTTCAGTTGGTCGGCCTCTGTGAGCACGGAGTCATACTCGTCGAAGTGGGTCGTGGAGAGCATTGCCTCTGTTCGTGTCATAAGGTCGGCAATCTTCTCGCGCACTGGTCGGTATTCGTCCACGAACACTTGTGGCATCGGGTTGAAGTTGTTGTCCACGTGTTCCTTTATCGGGTCGAGCATACGCTTCAGGCAATAGATGAACTGCGAGTCGCTGTTCACGCCCAGATGGTACCATGTGTTGCGCTCGGCGGCCACTGCCATTGGCACGCGGCGCAGCGCGAGCAGCTCCTTGCGGCGGAACTTCTTGAGCTGTTCCTGCTCGTTCTTCAGCTCGCGCTGGCTCTTGGAGAGTGTGTGCAGGTTCTCGTTGGCCAGGCCGTCTATTATCTTGTTGAACTGGTCGAGGGCGAAGCGGTTCACGAAACTCTGCGTGCGCGACACGTGCTTGATGAGCAGGTCCCACACAATCTCGGGGTCGCGTGTGCGCATCATCAGGCGGAACACGTCGTCCTTGCCTTCCTCCTTGGCCTTCTTGCCATACTGTATGTTGCTCCTCACGAGCATTATCACCACGATGGCCATGAAGATGAACATGGCCACAAAGCCTCCGTAATACATCAGCAGGCACACTATGGCGCAGGCTCCGAAGGCCACGCCGGCGGTGATGAACCAGCCGCCGATGACGGAGATGACACCTGTGACGCGGAACACGGCGCTCTCGCGCGACCAAGCACGGTCGGCAAGGCTCGAACCCATGGCCACCATGAAGGTGACGTAGGTCGTTGACAGCGGCAGCTTGTAGTTGGTTCCGAAGGTTATCAGCATGGAGGCCAGCACAAGGTTGACGGCGGCGCGCACCACGTCGAACGCCGCGCCGTCGGCCAGTATGGCGTCTTCCTTGCGGAAGCGGGAGTCTATCCACGCCGAGACTGACTTCGGGATGTACTTCGACACGAAGCCTCCGGCATCCTGCGTGGCGCGCACTATGCTGCGTGCGGCCCTCGACGTGCCGAACATCTCGTCGCCCTCGTCCTGGCGCGACAGGTCTACGCTGGTCTTTATCACGTTCTGCGCCTTCTTCGATGTGGTCATGGCGACAATCATTATGATGCCCGCCAGCATGAGATACAGCAGAGGTGTCTTGGCCGAAGTCATCAGCGAGGACATGAAGAAGGTCTCGTCGTTGCCGTTGCCGTTGGCCACAAAGTCCTGGTAGGAGTCCAGGCCGGCCAGCGGAACGCCGATGAAGTTGACGAGGTCATTGCCGGCAAAGGCCATGGCCAGGGCGAAAGTGCCCATCAGCACCACCAGCTTGAACACGTTGACGCGCAGCAGGTGGATTAACTCCATGACGACGGTGGAGGCCACAAACGTCCATGCCAGCAGCATATTGGTGTTCTCCGTTATCCACGCCTTGCTTTCTTCGCTGATCAGCGGCGACTTGGCCAGGCCCTGGATGAAGATGAAATAGGCAAGGCAGGTGAACGCGATGCCGCCGAAGACGGCCACCGTGTAGCGCAGGTGCTTCTTGTAGTTGAAGGTGAAAATGACGCGCGAAATCCACTGGACTATTATTCCGAACACGAAAGCGATGGCCACGCTCACGAATATGGCTATGATGACGCTCAGGGCCTTGTTGCTGTTCAGCAGGTCGTCAAAGCCGAGCGACGGGTCGCCGCTCATCTTCAGTATGGCCAGAACGAACGTGCCGCCGAGCAGCTCGAACACAAGCGACACCGTGGTCGACGTGGGCAAGCCCAGCGTGTTGAACATATCGAGGACGATGACGTCCGTGACCATCACCGCGAGGAATATCGTCATCACCTCGTGGAAGTTGTAGTTCGCGGGGTGCATGATGCCGTGCCGCGCCACGTCCATCATGCCTGCGCTCATCACCGAGCCTACAAGCACGCCTATGGACGCGATGAAAATGACGGTCTTGAACTTCGCCACCTTGGCTCCGATGGCGGAGTTTAGGAAGTTCACAGCGTCGTTGCTCACTCCCACAAACAGGTCAAACACCGCCAACACGAGCAGGAAGACCACGATAACCAAATAAATTGCTTCCATAAAAAATTAAGTTTCGTTCTGAAAATCGCTGCAAAATTAAGAAACGTATTTTACATCTTGAATACACGTGTGTTTCATTTATGTTACAAAAGTCGCGCAGCCTGCAAACCGGCAATGCCTTGCTGGCATGATTGCCACGGTGTTGAGGCGTTGCCGTGTGCCTGTGAAAAAAGTCCCGGCACAGTCGTCTCGACTGTGCCGGGGCATGGATGATTCAAAAAAAATGTAACCTATGAAAATGTTTTCGTTGCGTTTCTTATGTTTCTGTCTGCCGGTCCAGCCGGGCTGCGACGGCTTTCGGATGCTGCGTTCTGGGCCGGTCAGGAGCCGGCAGTGGCTTGCATTGCGCCGCGCCTGGTCTACCAGCTCGACTCCGAGCCGCCGCCGCCGCTGTCGCCTCCGCCAAAGCTGCCTCCGCTGAAGCCGCCGCCTCCGCCGCCATATCCGCCGCGCCCGCCATGCAGAAGCGAGCCGAGCATCATGCCTGCAAGGAACGAGCCCAGGCCCGAGCCGCCGTGCCTGTCGTCATCTGCGGGCGTGTTCTCTACCGTCACCTTGCCGCAGTGGGCGCAGACGTAGACATCCTTGCGCATACGCCGGCCGTCGGCCGCGCGGTAAAAGTCGGTTGACATGAGGCTCAGCTTGCGCATCCCGCAGTTGGGGCAGCGCCGTTTGCGCTGGCCGAACACGCCGGTGGCGGCAAGCACCACGGCCAGGATGATGATGAACATCACTATCGGTGCCATCCCTATGCCCTCGTCTGCCGGGGCCTCGGGCTTCATGGTGCCATCGAGCACGGCGCACACCGCCCCTACTCCGGCCACAATCCCGCTGCTGACATCGCCCCGGCGGAAGGCCGGAACCATATAGCGCGACTGGATGCGCTTGCCCATCGCGTCGGTGAGGTGGCCCTCTATGCCATAGCCGGTGTGGAATCTTATCTTGCGCTGGTCGCCCACGTAGAGTATCAGCAGGCCGTTGTCGCTCTCAGCCTTGCCTACGCCCCAATGGCGGAACAGGCTCTGCGCGAAGTCGAACGGCGCGGCTTCGCCTATCGATGGCAGCACCACCACGGCGGTCTCAATGCCTGTAGTGGCTTCAAGGCGGGCAAGGAGCGCGTTCACTGTGTCGCGGGCGGCGGCCGACATCAGCCTTGCCGGGTCGGAGACATACTGCCTGCGGTCGGCCACGTGGACGTTGGGCACACTCTCCACGGTGTATGCCCTGCCGCCCTCCTGCGCCACGATGGGGAGCAGGAAGGCGAATGCCATGATCAGCGCCAGTGCTGTGCGTCTTGCCATTGTGCCTGTCAGAATTTCACTTCGGGAGCCTTCTCTGCCCCCTCGGCAGCCTCAAAGTAGGCTTTCTTGTCGAATCCGAAGATGCCGGCAAGTATGTTTTTGGGGAAGCGGCGTATGGCCACGTTGTATGCCTTGGCCGCGTCGTTGAAGTCCTTGCGGGCCACGGTGATGCGGTTCTCTGTGCCTTCGAGCTGCGACTGCAGTTCGAGGAAGTTCTGGTTGGCCTTCAGCTGCGGGTAGTTCTCGGCCACCATGAGCAGCCGTCCCAGCGCGGCCGAGACGTTGCCCTGCGCCTTCTGGTAGGCGGCCAGCCGCTCGGGGCTGAGGTCGGTGGGGTCAACGGTCACCTGCGTGGCCTTGCTCCGCGCCTCTACCACCTGCGCGAGGGTGGTCTGCTCGTGCGTGGCGTAGCCCTTGACAGTGCTGACGAGGTTTGGTATGAGGTCGGCCCGGCGCTGGTATTGCGTCTCTACGTTGGCCCACTTGCCGGCCACCTGCTCGTCCATGGACACGAGGCCGTTGTATCCTGTGACACACCACAGCAGGAGAACAACCACGATTGCCCCTGCAATTATCCATCCCAAATGTTTCTTTACGTTCATTTTCTTTATCTGTTGTTGGTTTGTTTGACTCTTGCCGGTAGCGTCAGCGGCCGCCCGCGGCCACACTGTCAGTGCCGCCGCCGGGCTGCGTGCCGCCGTGGGCCATGCCCCCGGTGACGCTCCTCACGCATATCCACAGCAACAATAGTGCCACAATGGCCAGCGCGGCGTTTATTAGTTTCTTTTCACTAAGCATCTTAATAATTCTCAATGGCCTCTATCCGCTCGCGCGTTTTCTTGCGCTTCTTGGAGCCGAAGATGGAGAAGAAGTCGAATGTGGCCAGCGGAGTGGGCCGCGGCGTGGCGCGCATCTCATCGTACATCTTCTGCAACGAGCCTGCCAGGCTGAAGCCCATCTGCGGCATCGAGCCATAGATGACCACCTCGCTCAGCGCTCTGTACTTGCGCAGCAGCTCCAGGGTGTCTGTCAGTTCGTCAGTGCGCAGGCACAGGGTCTCGTATCCCGGGTGGCCGAATATCAGGCTGTCAACGCCGGCCGGGATGGTAACCCCTCCCTTGTAGTCGGTCATCAGCTGGCTGAAGTTGGCATCGTCGAGCGTCACCACCACGCTGCCCACCGGCACTTTCGTCTCCATATCTATCACCACCACATCCCTCTGGGCGTGCGAGCAAAGGCTCACGGCGGCGAACATCGGCACTATCAACCACTTCATTGACATGATTGCCTCCTTCCTTCTGTAAGATTATATATACAAAGTTACGTTTTTTGTCCGAACGCCGCAAGCCACCCGTGGCAGCGTTTTCTATTTTTTTGATGTTTTAATCTTTATTTCGCGCATTTTCGCTACCTTTGTATTGGGTAGCAATGCCCTGTATAATATAATGTGTCATAAAAGTAGGCAGGTTGCCAAGTAGTTATATGGAGTTAACGGGAGTTAGGCTCCCTTACGGTCGCCCGGAGTTAGCGGACACGTGTTGTTGAGCTTGCGAAAAATAGCTTTAGTGGGTAATGTCCGCTAACTCCATGAACGAGCGCAGCGAGTGATAACTTCTGCTAACTCCGGCTAACTCCTCACATTTGGCAGAATGCGGATATTTATTAATGTGTAAAACGGCATGATTGGCGACGAACTGAAACGGATGATACTCGGCGCGATGGGCTTCAGCCCCACCGCCGACCAAGAACGGGCGGCAGAGGTGTTCTGCAGCTTCATGACCGACCGCCCCGACCGCGCGGCGATGATAATGCGCGGCTCGGCCGGAACGGGCAAGACCACGCTGGCGGCGGCCATTGTGCGCGCGCTGGCCTCGTTGGGATGGCGCATGGTGCTGCTCGCCCCCACGGGGCGGGCGGCCAAGGTCTTTGCCCTGAACGCCGGCCACCCGGCCTACACCATCCACCGCCGCATATACCGGCAGAGGGCTCTCTCGGCCGACATGACGGGCTTCAGCCTGAACCACAACGGCTACGCCGACACGCTGTTCATCGTTGACGAGGCGTCGATGATATCCAACATGAGCCTGGGCGAGGCCGCATTCGGCAGCGGCTGCCTGCTCGACGACCTCGTGGAGTACGTATATAGCGGGCGCAACTGCCGCCTGATGCTCGTGGGCGACCGCGCGCAGCTGCCCCCGGTGGGCGAAGACGAAAGCCCGGCGCTGCTGGCCGGGGCAGTGGGCGCGTACGGACTGGCGGTGCGTGAGGCCGACCTCGACGAGGTGGTGCGCCAGGGCGAAGGCTCGGGGATACTGACCAACGCCACCATGATACGCCGCATGATAACGCACGACGCGCCCACCGGCCTGCCCATGATCCGCTTCAAGGGCTTTGCCGACATCTGCGTCGTGACGGGCGACGAGCTGATAGAGACACTCGCGTCGAGCTACAGCCGCGTGGGCATCGACGAGACCACCGTGATAACGCGCAGCAACAAGCGGGCAAACATATACAACCGGGGCATACGCGGCATGGTGCTCGGACGCGAGGAGGAGCTGTGCACGGGCGACATACTCATGGTAGTGAAGAACAACTACTACTGGACGGAGATGGAGCGCGAGGCCGCCAAGGCCGCAGGGGAGCCGACCGCGCAGGCCGATGACGACGCGGCGGGACTGCCGTCGTTCATTGCCAACGGCGACAGGGCCATAGTACGCCGCGTGCGGCGCTGCCGCAGCCTGTACGGGTTCCGCTTTGCCGACGTCACCATGACGCTGCCCGACTATGACGACTATGAGCTTACGGCCACCACGCTGCTCGATACGCTGGGCTCCGACGCGCCCGCACTGACGCGCGAGCAGCACGAGCTGCTGTTCAACGCCGTGATGGACGACTATGCCGACACGCCGCTGAAGGCCGACAGGCTGAGGCAGATGAAGCAGGACGGGCACTACAACGCCCTGCAGGTGAAGTATGCCTACGCCGTGACCTGCCACAAGGCGCAGGGCGGACAGTGGGCGCACGTGTATGTGGACCAGGGCTACATGACCGACGATATGCTCACTCCCGACTATCTCCACTGGCTCTACACGGCTTTCACCCGTGCCACCGAGCGGCTGTTTCTTGTCAACTGGCCGCGCACGCAGAACGCCGACGCGCAGCCTTAACCCCAATCGGCCGTTAGACCGCCGGATGCTCATTCTTTGTCTGTGTTCGGCTTCCCAAACGCTTCCTTCCCCTTGTCGGCATCTTGTCTGCCGCCTCGTCTCGACGTAGCCCGCTGCGCCTTCTACAAAGGCGGCTGCCAATCTGCGCGACAATGGAAAGGAATCGTTTTGGTTTCTAATGACCTATTTGGGATTAAGGCGTATGGCCAGAGGCCGCTGCCGGTCTTTTCAGGCGCGCAGCGGGCACCACTCCCGGACGGTTTGGCTCGGGTCTAGTAACTGTCTGATATTCAGTTGGTTGTAAAACGGCCCGTTTCGGCCTCTGAAACGACCCGTTTCACCATGCGATTCGTGCCGTTTTGCAATGCAAAACGGCACGAATCGCAATGGCGTGTGTGCGCCATTGTTTTCCGGTGGGTTTCCGTTATCCTTTTCGGGCGGTTGCAGGCATGGCGTGTCGCCGTTGCCACTGTCGTAGTGTTCCTGCGGCCTGCGTGGGCAGCAGGCGTTCATGGCTCAGTCCTTATCTTGGCCGATGTCTCGCGTATGACCAGTTGCTGCGGCACCACCTCTCGGCACACGGACGTGTCGCCGCCTATGTTGCGCAGCAGCATCCTGCAGGCCGTGACCCCCATCAGGTGCGACTGGTCAACGATTGCCGACAGGCGCGGCGTCACGTAGGCCGCGTGCGCGTCGTCAGTGAAGCCTATCAGTGCCACGTCGTCGGGTATCCTCAGCTTCATCCGCTTTATGGCGGCAAATGCGGCAAAGGTCATTGTGTCGTTGAAGGCTATTATCGCGTCAGGCCGGTCGTCTCTGCCCAGCATCTCCATGGCCGCGCCCAGCGCCACGCCATAGTCTATCTTGCCGCAGGCCACGAGCGTGCGGTCGATGGCAATCCGGTTGTCGCGCAGCGCCTCAAGGTATCCGTGCTTGCGCCGCCTCACCATGTCGAGATGGTTGGGGCCGCCTATGAACGCTATGCGGCGGCTGCCAGTGTCTATCAGGTGCTGCGTGGCCATGCGGGCGGCCTCGTCGCCGTTGGCCGTGACAGACGAGAACCGCTCTGGCAGGCAGGTGCGCCCGCAGAACACGAGGGGTATGCCCATGTCGGCCAGCTCTACGAAGTGAGAGTAGTCGGTGGTGCTCTGCGCGAGGCAGGCCACTATGCCCTCCACGTGCAGACTTATGAAGTTGTCTATCGCGCGGGCCTCGGTGGCAAAGTCCTCGTGGCTGTTCGCGCTGATGACGGAGTATCCGGCAGTGGCCGCCTCGTCCTCTATGCCGTCGAGCACGGCGGCATAATAGTGCGAGACGAGGTTGGGCATCACCACGCCTATTATCCTCGGGGACTCGCGGCGCAGGCTCCGCGCAAAAGGGTTGGGGCGGTAGTTGAGCCGCTTGGCCAGCTCCTTCACCTTCTGCTGCATATCCTTGCCTATCTCGGGGCTGTTGCGCAGTGCCCGGCTTACGGTGGCTATGCTCACCCCGAGTTCCTGCGCCAAGTCTTTGAGAGACACTCTTCGTCTGTGGTCTGGCATAGGGCTTTGTTTTTGTTATGGTAAAAAAATGATAGGGTTTCTGTCTGCAAAAGTACGCAAAGTTGCGTAAATTGCAAACGTTTACGTAACTTTTTTGCCATTCCGGGGCATATATTGGTGGGATAATTTAATATCTTTGCAATACGGTTTGTATGATGCGCGGGCGGTGGGGTCAGGCCTGCCGCCTTGCGGGCGACGCGGTGACGCGCCTTGTCGTATGTGATAGATGAGTAATGAATAGTTGATAATATTTTATAGGTTGAGGATTAAGACCGTCGTGAGACGCTCTTAATCTTTTTGTTTTCCCCATTCCGCTCATGTCTGGGCGCGGTCCGTGCTCGGCCCGCGCTGTGCGTCTTGCGGCTCGCCATGGCCGCCGTCGTGGTGGCGGTGTCACAGAGACAGCAGCTCGTCGCCCTCGGTGTCGCAGTGTGTGAAGCCCATCTCGCGCGCCTTCTCGGCGGTGAAGGTGAAATAGGTGGCCTCGCCCTCGGCGCACGTGCGCCCCATGCTGTTCTCTATCTTCACGTCGATGATGGCGAGGTTGCGCCTCATCTCGCGCAGCCGGGCGCGGATGGTGAGCTGTGTCTCGGTGGTCATTATCGGGTGGCGGTAGCGCACTTCGAGCTTGCTGGTCACGCCGGTGGTCTGCAGCTTGCGGAACATCACCCACGAGGCGCACTCGTCTATGAGCGTGGCCTGTATGCCGCCGTGCAGCGTGTCTATCCATCCCTGATAGTGTTCCTGCGGCTTCCAGAAGCAGACAATGTCGTCGCCGTCCTCGTAGAACTCCATCTTGAGCCCCAGCGGGTTGGAGGGGCTGCAGCCAAAGCACTCGTAGCCGGGCTTGGCCAGCCAGTGGTTCTTTATCTTTCGCATAAGCATTGATGTTTGGTTGTATGCGCAAAAGTAATGAAAAAACGGCAGAATGCAAGCCGTGGCGCGATGGAAAAACACAGCCGTAGGGCAATTTCTCAGAACTTGAGGGTGAACTTGAACCTCACTCCGTGCTTTGTTGCCGTGGGCAAGTCGAGGTAGGTGAGCCTCCTTACATATTCTATGTGGAAGAAGCGGAACACGTTGTGGATGCCGAAGGCCACCTCTACGTAGGGCTTCTCGGGGTCCATGACGTAAGAGCCTTCGGGGAACCGCATCAGCACTGTGCTGCCTGCGTTGCGCGCCAGCGTGGGGTTGTTCTTGTCGGTGAGGTCGCCCCATAGGGCGCGCACGGCCAGATACTCGCGCCACTTGAGGCGGTTGATGAGCGGCAGGCGGTTGAACAGCTTGCCGTTGAGGTCCCACGACAGGTCGAGGCTGGCGTAACGGTCGTTGAGAAACTCCATGTTGTTGATCAGCTCGAACGTTCCGCGCTGCACAATGTATGACAGGTTGGCCGCCGGCATGACCAGCAGCGGGAATGGAACCTGGTTCCACTGCGCTCCGGCACGCACGTCGAGGTCTATCTTTCCCCAGCTTTTCACCCAGAAACGCTTGAAGAACGTGGCCTCGGTGAAGTTGTAACGGTACTGCCCGCCGAGCGCTCCTGTGATGCCCAGGGCGTGGCTGAGCGTGACGACTGGCACGTCGCGGTTTATCGGTCGGCTGTGTTGCTTGGTGTTCACGAGCTTCTCTCCGGGGGCGTAGCGCAGCTCGGCGCGCAGTTCTGTGGTGCGGATGGAGCGCGACAGGGCCGCCGGTGCCATCCCCGAAGCCTCGGCGCGGGCGGCGTCGGCCAGCGTGACGAAGGCCAGTTGGCCGCAAGGCTCGTTCTCTTCGGCGGTCAGCGTGAGCGTGGAACGCAGCCCGAAGGTCTCCTCGCGCTGCAGGGTGAGCTGCTGTCGGTTGTAGAACATCATCTTGTCAACCGTGGTCCACTTGAGCGAGGTGAACACATTGTCCTTGTCGGTGGACAGGAACTTGTCCGTAGGGGCGCACACATCGTAGGTGGACGAGAACGTGATGTTGCGCAGGAGCTGCTCGTGGGGCAGGTATTCCTTGCGGTTGAACGAGTAGGTAAGCTCGGTTTCGTAATAGTTTTTCTTGCTTTTCCAGCCGCGGGCGTAGTATCCGCTGAAGAAGAGATGTGGGTTGAGGTTGGCCGTTGTTTGCGCGCTGATGCGTGTGCGCAGTCCGTCTATGAAGTTGGAGGTGAGCATGGTGTTCACCGGTCCGATGTCAACCTTGCTCGGACGTCCCTTCGTTCCCGTCTCGATATAGTTCTCCACGAGCAGCTTCAGGCCGAGCATGATGTATCGGAAGCCGCCTCCGCCGCGCAGCCTTCCGAGGAAATTGTCCATGCGGCTCTCGCCCCTTGTCAGCTCCACGCGGCGGTTCCGCTGCCAGAATTGGTCGTCGCGTCGCTTTGCGCCGTCGTCCTTGCTCATGGCTGGGCGGCCGCTGAACTCGCTGTCGGCTATCGGGTTGAAGTCGTAACCGTCGATGCGCGTGGTGCGGATGACCACGCCTTTCTGTAGGAAGTCGAACAGGACAAGCTCCACTATCATGTCGTCGGTGGTGAGGAGCCAGTCGCCAGAGGCCGTCTTGGTGAACTCCTGGACAATCTTCATGCCGTCGACGAAGTTCACCTCGCTGCTCTGCGGTATGGACAGCTCGCACCGCTTGACCTGATACGAGGAGTCTTTGAGGATGTAAATGTCGCCCCGGAAACCGAAGTCGCGCTGGTTGTTGGGCAGGAAGTTCAGGTGGATGCAGCTGTCGCCGGCCACGGAGAGCGTGTCTTGTATATAGAAACGGTAGAAGCGGATGGCATCCTTGCCTATCGGAGAGGTGAAGGGATGCTGCAGAAGGCGTATCTGGTCGTCGTATATGTTGACGTCGGTGAAGAAGTCCTTGAGGGCTTCCGTGAGTATGTCGCCCGACTGGAAGAACTGCTCTATGCCCGCCGACCGCTCGCCTTCCACGATGTCGCGCGTGGCGCGTGGGCGCTTGCGGTAGATGCGGCGCGTCACTGTCTCGTTCACTGTGACGGGAAGTATGAGCTTGTCGTTATACGGACACAGCTCAATCTGCTCGTAGAGGCCGGGTATTTTGCTTAGCAGTCCGCTCTGGAAGTCGGCCGGCTCCACGTCGTTGGCGGCGAAAGTGATTTTCTGGTACTTGCGGTAGCGGTAGTAATCTCGGTTTTCGAGGTCGGTCTTCTTTTTCGCGGCGATGACCTTTTTCATAAGTTCCACGGCCGGATTGTTCTTCCGGCTGTAGCGCGAACGCTTCGACCTCACAGTTATTTCGCTGACGCGGTGGGTGCGGTTGAACCACTTTGTGGTGTCGCGGCTAACGTCGGGGTTGGCCTGTGCCGCGGCCTTCAGGCCGCAGAACGACACGAAAAGCAATATGAGCCACCCCCGCCAGCCCATCAGCAGTACTTCTTGGTGAGGCGGAGGCACAGTGCCTCGTGCGTGGAATGCATGTGGCGGTACATCAGGGAGAACACAACAATCTCCACGAGAGGGTAGACGTAAGGCACGCCGAGCAGGCACGTTACGTAGATCAGTATGGCGCGTGAGTTGAATGTGAGCAGGTTGGCATACTTCATCAGCGGCAGCGAGCCTTGGCGGAAGTCGTCGCGGAGGCTCTGCGGGATGTCTCCCGCGTTGGGATACTTGGCCCGCAGGGCTGCGTAGAACCGCTGGAAGGCGGGCGTGCGCCGCTCCTGGCTGCGGCAATAGTTGGTGTAGTTGTAGTAGAACTTGCGCGCCCAGAAGGCTCCGTGGCGCGGCAGCGAGTCATAAATGGCGCGCTGCGTCTTGGAGTCGTCGAGCTCACTGCCCTCCTTGCCGAGCAGGAAGAAGAGGTGTATCTGGCGGTAATAGTCGGAGAGCGAGCTTTGGGGCGAGTGGCACAGGAACCCCGCCACGCCGCAAAGCACTATCGCGGCCGGCCCCCACTGCAGCTCGGTGAACGGAATTGGCTGCGGCCAGAGGCGCAGGGCGATGGCCAGATAGATGGCGAAGAACCACACGTCGCCCGAGAATCCGTCGAGCATGCGGCCTATTAGTGTCTTTTGCCCTGTGAGGCGGGCCAGCTGTCCGTCGGCCGAGTCGCAGAAGTTGGCCAGCATGAGCAGCAGCACGCCGAGCGCGTTGTGCCACAGCTCGGTGGAGTAGAACATCGCTCCGGCTCCCAGTCCGAGGAATATCGAGACTATGGTGATGGTGTTCGGGTGTATGCGCAGCCGCTCGCAGGCCAGGGCTATGGCCAGGCCCACGGGGCGTGTGAAGTGTATGTCGAGCCACTCCTCGGTGTCTTCCGACTTGAACGAGGCGTGGAGCAGTTGCCTGAAATTGCGTCTCATTGTCATTCTCCGGCTAAAAATTCCTCTGCTTTCTTTATGTCTCCGGCGTGGTCAACGTCGAGGACCTTAGAGAACGGGTACGCCTTCAGCCTCAGTCCGTCGGCTATCAGCGCGCGCTGGAAGTTGCGCATACGGCTCTCTCCGCGCGCCAGGCAGCCGTCGAGCGTGGTGAGCGACTGGGGCGTGAGCCCGTATATGCCGCCCGATATGTGGCGGCACGTGTCTGAGCTGTCAAGGAATGAGGTGATGTTCAGCTCGCTGTCGGTCTCCACGTAGAGCGGCTTCTCGTCGTCGATGTAGTCGGTGACACCCATCATGCCGTCACACTCACCGCGCTTTACGGCTGCGGTGAAGGCGCGTATGTACTCCCCGAACTCGCTCTCGCGGAAGATTGTGTCCACCGTGGTGAGGCAGAACGCCCCTCCGCCCACGTAGCGGCTTATCTCGAAAAAGCTGTGCATGGAGCTGGGGGTGCTCTTCACGACGTAGCGCAGCGGCAGCTTGCGGCCGTCGAGCCCGAAGCGCTGCAGCTCCTTGAGGTGGGCGGCCACTGCCGGCATACGGTCGTTGCATATCACGGCTATGCTCTCGGCATCGTTATCCATGAACACTCTCAGCAGGCGGTCTATGAGCGGTTCGCCCCCGATTCGCACAAGAGGCTTGTGCTCCGTCACCCCTTCTGCTGCCAACCGGCTGCCATGCCCGGCGGCAATAACGGCATATTTCATCTCTAAAACTTGTATTTTCGTGTAACAGCAGGCAAAATTACACATTATTGGCGAGAACAGAAAGAAAATCGGCCTATTTTATTCCGGATGGTAACAAGGGCGGGGCATTGGGCCGCTGTGTGGTGTCGCGCAGGCCGTTTCACTTTCCACGCATGGCGCGGCGCGGCAGTCGGGGCCTTTGTTTTTGTCCCGTTGCCGGCAGTATGCACGCCCTGTGTAAGTGCCTGATAGTCAGTGGAGTTGCGAAACGTGCCGTTTTGCCTTGCGAAACGTGCCGTTTCACCGTCCAAAACGTGCCGTTTTGCCTTGCGAAACTTGCCGTTTCGCACAGCCGTTTGGCAGGCTTTGTTTTTTGGCAGGCCTTTGCCCGGCACGCCAGCTTCATTATAATAAAAGTAAAAAAGAATGCGCATTCAAAATAAATTAGTAAATTTGCAGCTACAATATAGAGAACATTCGAATGACTATGAACGTTTTAGAACTGAGCGAACAGGAACTTGGCAGACGCCAGAGCCTGCAGGAGCTGCGCGAGATGGGCATCGACCCCTATCCCGCAGCCGAATATCCCACCAACGCTTTCTCCACCGACATCAAGGAAAACTTCCGCGACGAGGACGAGCCGAGGCAGGTGTGCATCGCCGGGAGGATGATGAGCCGCCGCGTGATGGGCAAGGCCAGCTTTGCCGAGCTGCAGGACTCGAAGGGAAGGATACAGGTTTACATCACCCGCGACGACATCTGTCCGGGCGAAGACAAGGACTTATATAATAAGGTGTTCAAGCGTTTGCTCGACATCGGCGACTTCATCGGCGTGCGCGGATTCGTGTTCCGCACGCAGACGGGCGAGATTTCGGTGCACGCCAAGGAGCTGACGCTGCTGTCGAAGAGCCTCAAGCCGCTGCCCATAGTGAAGTACAAGGACGGCGTGGCCTACGACAAGTTTGACGACCCCGAGCTGCGCTACCGCCAGAGGTACGTGGACCTGGTGGTCAACGACGGAGTGAAGGACACATTCCTGAAGCGCGCCAAGGTGATAAGCACCATACGCCGCGTGCTCGACGGGGCCGGATACACCGAGGTGGAGACGCCAACGCTGCAGAACATACCGGGCGGTGCGAGCGCAAGGCCGTTCATAACGCACTTCAACGCGCTCGACACCGATATGTATATGCGCATAGCCACCGAGCTGTATCTGAAGAGACTGATAGTCGGCGGATTTGAGGGCGTGTATGAGATAGGCAAGAACTTCCGCAACGAGGGCATGGACCGCAACCACAATCCGGAGTTCACCTGCATGGAACTCTACGTGCAGTACAAGGACTACAACTGGATGATGTCGTTCACCGAGAAGCTGCTCGAAGAGGTGTGCGTGGCCGTGAACGGCAGCACGGAGCGCGAGATAGACGGCAACATCGTCAGCTTCAAGGCTCCCTACCGCCGCCTGCCCATACTCGACGCCATAAAGGAGAAGACGGGCTACGACCTCACGGGCATGGACGAGGCACAGATACGCGAGGTGTGCGGCAAACTCGGCATGGAGATTGACGACACAATGGGCAAGGGCAAGCTCATAGACGAGATATTCGGCGAGTTCTGCGAGGGCACGTTCATACAGCCAACGTTCATCACAGACTATCCCGTGGAGATGTCTCCGCTCACCAAGATGCACCGCTCAAAGCCTGGATTGACCGAGCGCTTCGAGCTGATGGTCAACGGCAAGGAGCTGGCCAACGCCTACTCCGAGCTGAACGACCCCATAGACCAGGAGCAACGCTTCATAGACCAGATGCGGCTGGCCGACAAGGGTGACGACGAGGCCATGGTGATAGACCACGACTTCCTGCGCGCCCTGCAGTACGGCATGCCGCCCACGAGCGGCATCGGCATCGGCATAGACCGCCTGGTGATGCTCATGACGGGCAAGACGTTCATACAGGAGGTGCTCTTCTTCCCGCAGATGCGCCCAGAGCACAAGGCTCCGCGCAGCTCGGCCGCAGAGTGGGCAGCCGTGGGCGTGCCGGAGGAGTGGGTGCCGGTGCTCAACAAGTGCGGCTACTACCTCGTGCAAGACATCAAGGACGTGAACCCGCAGAAGCTGCAACAGGATGTCTGCGGCGTCAACAAGAAGTACAAGCTGGGCTACGACAACCCCAAGGTAGAGACGTTTGCAGCCTGGATAGAGGCCGCGGCCGGACAGGCGGAAGGAGAGAAGCAAGACTGAAAAGGGCACGGCCCGGCGCGATGCTGCCGCCATGCGGCGCCGCGCCGGGCCATCACCCACCATACACACTGCCCGTGGACACTAAGTGATCAAGAAATGTTCGACTGCGGAAAAATAGCAATCATAGGCGGAGGCAGCTGGGCTACGGCCATTGCCAAGATAGTGGTGAGCCACACTCACCACATCGGCTGGTATATGAGGCGCGACGACCGCATAGACGACTTCAGGCGACTGGGCCACAACCCGGCCTATCTCATGGGCGTAAGGTTCAACATCGACGAGATATTCTTCTCCAGCGACATCAACAAGATAGCCGAGAACTACGACACGCTGGTGTTCGTCACGCCCTCGCCCTACATCAAGAACCATCTCAAGAAGCTGCGCGTCAGGCTGAAGGACAAGTTTGTGGTGACAGCCATAAAGGGCATAGTGCCCGACGAGAACCTGGTCTGCTCGGAGTATTTCCACCAGGTTTACGACGTGCCTTACGAGAACCTGTCGTGCCTCGGAGGGCCGTCGCACGCCGAGGAAGTGGCACTTGAGCGGCTGTCATACCTCACCGTGGGCTGCGCCGACCGTGACAAGGCGCAGGCCTTTGCCGACCTTCTGGCCTGCGACTTCATCAAGACGAAGACCAGCGACGACGTGATAGGCATCGAATACTCGTCGGTGCTCAAGAACGTATACGCCATAGCGGCCGGCATCTGCAGCGGACTGAAGTTCGGAGACAACTTCCAGGCCGTGCTCATGGCCAACGCCGTGCAGGAGATGTCGCGCCTGCTCACAGCCGTGCACCCCATAGAGCGCAACGTCTATGACTCCGTTTACCTGGGCGACCTGCTCGTCACGGGCTACAGCAACTTCTCGCGCAACCGCACCTTCGGCACCATGATAGGCAAGGGCTACAGCGTGAAGAGCGCGCAGATAGAGATGGAAATGATTGCCGAGGGCTACTTCGGCACAAAGTGCATGAAGGAAATCAACCGCCACCTGCACGTCAATATGCCCATACTCGACGCCGTTTACAACATACTCTACGAGCGCATCAGCCCGCAGATAGAGATAAAGCTGCTCACAGACTCGTTCAGATAGTGTCGCAGAAGCGACAGCGGCATTTCGCCACGAGACATCCGTATTGAGATATTAAGCAACAATATAAAGTAAAAAAGCAATGAAAACCATCAGCTTAGACATCAGCAAGGCCGAGCAGTTCCTCGCAGAGGGAGCCGTGAAGGCCTACGAAGCAAAAGTGAACGAAGCCCGCAAGGCTCTCGAAGACGGCACTTGCCCGGGCAACGACTTCCTCGGCTGGCTTCACCTTCCGTCGTCCATCACGCCCGCGTTCCTGCAGGAGATACAGGACTGCGCCGACACCCTGCGCGCCAACTGCGACACCATCGTGGTGGCAGGCATAGGCGGCAGCTATCTCGGAGCGCGCGCCGTGATCGAGGCTTTGGGCAACTCGTTCGGATGGCTCGTGGCCGACGGCAAGAACCCCACCATCCTCTTTGCCGGCAACAACATAGGCGAGGACTATCTCTCTGAGCTTACCGACTATCTGAAAGGCCGCAAGTTCGGCGTGATCAACATATCCAAGTCGGGCACAACGACCGAGACCGCACTGACATTCCGCCTGCTCAAGAAGCAGTGCGAGGACCAGCGGGGCAAGGACGAGGCCCGCAAGGTGATAGTGGCCGTGACCGACGCCACCAAGGGAGCTGCCCGCGCAGCCGCTACCAAGGAGGGTTACAAGACCTTCGTCATCCCCGACAACGTTGGCGGGCGCTTCTCCGTGCTCACGCCGGTGGGCCTGCTGCCCATCGCCTGCGCCGGTTTTGACATCGCGCAGCTCGTAGCCGGAGCCGCCGACATGGAGAAGGCGTGCGCCATCGACGTGCCTTTCGGTGAGAATCCCGCAGCCATCTATGCCGCCGTGCGCAACGCCCTCTACAACGAGGCCGGCAAGAAGATAGAGATAATGGTCAACTATCAGCCCAAGCTCCACTACTTCAGTGAGTGGTGGAAGCAGCTCTACGGCGAGAGCGAGGGCAAGGACGGCAAGGGCATATTCCCCGCATCGTGCGACTTCACCACCGACCTGCACTCCATGGGACAGTGGATTCAGCAGGGCGAGCGCACCATATACGAGACCGTGATCAGCGTGGAGGAGCCCAACACGCACCTGCTCTTCCCCTCAGACGAGGAGAACCTGGACGGCCTGAACTTCCTTGCGGGCAAGCGCGTTGACCAGGTCAACAAGATGGCCGAGTTGGGAACGCGTCTCGCCCACGTGGACGGCGGTGTGCCTAACATACGCATCAGCGTGCCGAAACTCGACGAGCACTGCATCGGACAGCTCATTTACTTCTTCGAGATTGCCTGCGGCATCAGCGGCAACGTGCTCGGAGTGAACCCGTTCAACCAGCCCGGCGTGGAGGCATACAAGAAGAATATGTTCGCTCTCTTGGACAAACCGGGATACGAGGCCGACAGCAAGGCAATAAAGGATAGGCTCGCCAAGGAGGCCTGACACAACAATACGCTACGTGATGTACGAGAAAGAAATAAATGAATACAAGCAGAAGTACGGCTTTGGGGAGTTCTGCCCCAAAGCCGTACTTTTCGATATGGACGGCGTTCTCTACGACTCCATGCCCAACCACGCGCAGAGCTGGCACCGGTCGATGGCGAGCTTCGGCATTAGGATGTCGGAAGCAGAGGCTTACAAGTACGAGGGTATGCGCGGGGTGGAGACGATAAAGATTGTGGCCCGTGAGCAGTGGCACCGCGAGATAAGCGACGAGGAGTCGCAGCGGATGTACGACGAGAAGTCGCGCCTGTTCGCCCTGTGCCCCCAGGCCAAGGTTATGGAGGGCGTGCAGGACTTGCAGCGCAAGATAAAGGCTGCGGGGATGAAGATTGTTGTCGTTACGGGCAGCGGCCAGCACTCGCTGCTCCAGAAGCTGGTGGAGGACTTCCGCGGCCTCGTAAGCCCCGACCTCATAGTGTCGAGCTTTGACGTTAGCCGCGGCAAACCCAACCCCGAGCCTTATCTCAAGGGGCTGGCCAAGGCGGGAGTGGAGCCGTGGCAGGCCGTTGTGGTGGAGAACGCGCCGCTCGGTGTGCGCGCCGCCGTGGCCGCAAGGATATTCACCGTGGCCGTGAACACCGGCCCGCTGCCATCCGAAATGCTCTCTGCCGAGGGGGCGAGCTTGGTGTTCGGCCGCATGACCGACCTGCGCGACAGCTGGGAAGGCATAGCTGTCGCGCGTTAGCGCGGATTGCCTGCCTGTGGCGCAGGCTTTGCTGTGGGCCGTGTTCCGGCCATTATGAGTGGCAGGTTGTGTAAACCCAAATCGGTCATTAGGCCGCCAGGAATATATTTTTGTCACTTTTCAGGCTTTCCAAGTGCTTTCGCCCTGCCGGCGGCATCTTGTCTGCCGCTTTGTCTCGACGTAGCCCGCTACGCCTTCGACAAAGGCGACTGCCAATCTGCACGCCGGCAAGACGAAATCACTTTGGACTCTAATGACCGATTTGGGGTAAACGTTTCGTTCCCGCGCGGTGCCAGGCGTGTGTGCGCCTGGTGGTCGTGCGGGAACGAAACGTATTGTGCGTGGGCGCCTTGCGCGCCCTCTTAGAGGCTGCTTTGATTTTATCAACTGTCGGCTTGACTTGGATTTTCGAGGCAGATTGCCCGTTTGGTGATGAGCATAGCGGGCTATGTGACGAACCAAGACGGGGCGGATATGGCCGGAAATGCATTCAAAACGACATAGATATGTTCAGCTTTGATGAAATCAAAACGGCTTCTTATTTTATCTTGGTTATCTCTGAGCCTGCCATGAGGAAGGCGCCGAGGCCGAAGTCGTCGAAGTCTGGCTCGCGGTCGTAGGTCACCGGCTGTGCCTCCTTGGGCTCCTTTCCGGTGCCCTGCACGTAGCCGAGGAATCCGTTGGGGTGCAGGCAGTCCTTCACCATGGCGTTCCAGGCGGTGTAGATGACCGGTGCGAACTCGTCGTGGTCCAGCAGGCCGTTGTTCACTCCGTATGCCATTCCGTAGATGAACATGGCCGTTCCGCTGAGCTCCTTGCCGCCATAGTTCGACGGGTCGTGCAGGCTCACGTTCCAGAAGCCGTCCTCGCGCTGCAGGGGCTTGAGCGCCTTGCACATGGACACGAGCATGGTCTCGTACTCCTTGCGGTGGCTCTCGTCCTTGGGCAGCAACTCAAGCATACGCGCCATGGCCACCACTATCCAGCCGTTGCCGCGCGACCAGTAGCAGTCCTCGCCGTTAGGCTCCTTGTATGGAGGGTCGAAGTCGGCGTCGCGCCACCACAGCGAGTCCTTGGGATTGTACAGACCGTTGTCGCCGTGCTTCGTCTTGGTGTACATATACATATCGTAGGCGCGGTCATAGTATGCCTTGTTGCCGGTCAGGTTGCCCATCTGCGCGAATATTGGCATGGCCATCTGCACCGCGTCTATCCACGACCAGTCGTCAATCTTGTCGCCGGCCATCATTGTGTCTATGGCCGAGCGTATTGCCTTGATGTACCTTTCGGGCTTCTTCGGGTCGCGCTGGTAGAGGTAGATGTAGGTCTGCCCGGCGCACAGGTTGTCGGCGTTGCGCGGCAGCACGCCGTTCTTGGTTCCGCGCAGCCCCCAGTTGTGCTTCTCGCCCCACTCCAGTGCATAGTCGATGTAGCGCTGCTGCGGGTCCACTTCATAGAAGTCCATCAGCCCCTCGAAGTAGTATCCGCGCGTCCACAGGTTGGCCTCGTAGTTCTTCTTGCGCGAGGGGTAGGGGATGACCTGGCCCGGGTCGCTCCACTTCTGCATGAAGTGGTCGTTGGCCACGCGCATGGCCGTGATGACGCTTTTCTTTGAAGGCTTGGCCGGATTGGCCGCAGCCGCCGGCACCGCGCCAGCGATGAGCACGGCGCACAGCACGGGAGAAATCATTTTCTTCAGTTTCATGATAGCATATATTATATTAATTAATGTGTCGAAGCCTGCTTGGGCGGGCGGGCAGGCCGTGCCCCGGCCTTGCGGTTGTTTTTGATTTGCTTTGCGTAAATGTGCGCCTGCCTGTTGCGCGCGATGCCGCTTTCCCCTGCCGGGGCGTTGGCTTGTATGTTGCAAATGTACTACATAATTCCTGCAAACCGGAAAAACGTCTCCGGCTTTTAATTTTGTTTAACTTATGCCGCAGGGCGGTTCTGGCGCAGGTTCTCGCGGTATGTTCCAGCCTGATGCCGCTGGCTGTGTAACACGTTGATACACAAAGTGTTGCAAAATGGCCCGTTTCGGCTTGCAAAACGGCCCGTTTTAGGGCGCGAAACGGGTCGTTTCATCGTGCGAAACGGCACGTTTTAAAATACGAAACGTTTGCGGCGGTTTGGCAACGGGGATTCCGCGCAGCTTTTTCACCTCTTTTAATGTCTCGCGGCCACAGGCAGGCGTGGTGGCGGAAAAGCCGGAAAAAGAGTGAATAATCGTTGAAGTCGATTAAACGTTCTGCCGCCTTTGCCGTCAAAAACACGTAACAAATCCCTAAGCATAGAAATGAAACGACTCTTACTGATGATTGCCATGACAGTGGCAACTACTGCTATTTTTGCCCAGCGGGCCATTACCGGAACAGTGATAGAGAGCGACACGAAGGAGCCTCTGGCCCTGACCACAGTGAAGTTGCTCAAGGCAGATAGCACGATGGTGAAGGGAGTGCTCACCGCAACCAACGGCTCTTTCTCTGTCGAGGCGCCGGCTGACGGCAAGTACATACTGCAAGTGTCGTGCATCGGGTACAAGAACTACCACCGCAACGTGACGATAAGCGGCGGCAAGGGCGTGAAAGCGGGCACCATAGCCATGGAGCCTGACGCCATAATGCTGAAGGGCGCCACCGTGACGGGGCGCGCTCTCAAGGTGACAACAAAGGAAGACACATTCGTATATAACGCCAGCGCGTACCGCACTCCCGCAGGCTCGGTGGTGGAAGAGCTGATAAAGCGTCTGCCGGGAGCCAAGGTGGACGATGATGGAAACATCACCATCAACGGCAAGAGCGTGTCGAAGATACTCGTTGACGGCAAGGAGTTCATGACCGGCGACACCAAGACGGCGCTGAAAAACCTGCCCACGTCGATAATAGAAAAGGTGAAATCGTATGACCAGAAGAGCGACCTCGCCCGCGTCTCGGGCATCGACGACGGCGAGGAGGAGACCGTGCTCGACTTCGGAATCAAGAAAGGCATGAACAAAGGCTACCTGACCAACACCGATCTGGCATACGGAACGCACGACCGGTACGCCGCGCGGCTGATGGCGGCCCACTTCACCGACAAAATAAAAATCATGGGATTCGGCAATGCCGAGAACATAAACGGACGCGGATTCGGCGGGCGCGGCGGGCGCTTCGGCGGCGGGCGGCGCGGACTTTCCGCCTCAAAGATGCTCGGGGTCAACTTCAACTACGAGGAGAAAGACAAGTTGAGGCTCGACGGAAGCGTGCGCTGGAACCACAGTGACGGCGACACCAGGACAGAAAACTCGTCGGAGAACTTCGTGAACACCGAAGGCTCGTTCTCCAACAGCGTCAACCAGAGCTTCTCGCGCAGCGACTCGTGGAACGCGCAGATGCGCTTCGAGTGGCACCCCGACACAATGACCACCATCATGTTCCGTCCCACCATGAGCTATTCCTACAGCGACGGCATCAGCATGAACCAGTCGGCAATGTTCAGCGACGACCCCTTCCTTTATGTGGACAACCCGCTCTCGGCCGAGTCGATAGCCTTGATGGACGCCGACTCACTGGCCGTCAACTCGCGCCAGAACCAGAGCATCACCTACAGCGACTCCAAGAGCTTCGGCGGAATGCTCATGCTGAACCGCAGGCTCAACTCATCCGGGCGCAACATAACACTGCGCCTGAGGGGCAACTACGGCGAGAGCGAGAGCAAGAGCCTCAACACCAACAACGTGCACCTGTACAAAACGCTCAACGCCATGGGCCTGGACTCAACCTACCAGACCAACCGCTACAACACCACTCCGCAGAAAAACTGGGACTACAGCGTGCGCGCCACATACAGCGAGCCGATAATGAAGGCCACATATCTGCAGTTCAGCTATGAGTTCCAGTACAAATACACCAAGAGCGACCGCTCCACCTACGACTTCAGCAACCTCGGAGAGGACTTCTTCAGCGGCCTCTCGCCCATATACCGCGGCTGGGACGACTATCTGGCGCGCCTCGACAACCCGCTCGACAGCTACCTTGACGATGACCTCAGCCGCTTCTCCGAGTACAAGAACTACATACACAACATCCAAGTGATGATGCGCATAGTGCGCCCCAAGTACAACCTCAACTTCGGCGTGACCGTGATTCCGCAGAAGACCAACTTCAGGCAAGACTACCAGGGCGTGTCTACCGACACCACGCGGACCGTCACCAACATCTCGCCTTCGCTCAATTTCCGGTGGAAAATATCGAAGGTGAGCCAGCTCAGGGTGTGGTATCGCGGAACGACAAGCCAGCCGAGCATGACCAACCTGCTCGACATCACCGACGACAGCGACCCGCTGAACATCTCGATGGGTAACCCCGGACTGCGCCCGTCGTTCACCAACACCTTCAGGATGTTCTACAACAATTACATACAGAAGCGCTACAAGACCATCATGGCCAACCTCAACGTCACTACGACGAGCAACGCCATAAGCAACATGGTGCGCTACGACCCCGTCACCGGAGGCCGCACCACGCGCCCTGAGAACATCAACGGCAACTGGAATGCCCGCGGACAGTTCATGTTCAACACCGCTATCGACACCGCCGGATACTTCAACATCAGCACGAACACCGAGATAAAGTACGACAACAGCGTGGGCTACGTGAGTGTGGACAACCGTGACTCGGAGAAGAACACCACCCGCAGCCTTGGCATAGAGGAAGAGCTGACCGCCGGCTACCGCAACGACTGGTTCGAGTTCGAACTGAACGGCTCGGTGGAATACAACCACGCGCGCAACCAGCTCATGACCAACGGCAACCTCGACACGTGGGAGTTCGCCTACGGTTTCAACTCAAACGTAAGGCTGCCGTGGGGCACCGAGGTGGCCTTCGACCTCAACATGAACAGCCGCCGGGGCTACACCGACGAGTCGCTAAACACGAACGAGCTGATATGGAACGCGCAGATAAGCCAGAGTTTCCTCAAAAAGAACAACCTCATCGTGATGCTACAGTTCTACGACCTGCTCAACCAGCAGAGCAACTTCAGCCGCACCATCAGCGCGATGGAGCGTAGCGACACGGAGTATAACGCGGTTACGAATTTCGCGATGCTTCACGTTGTTTACCGCATGAACATCTTCGGAGGCAAGGCGGCGCGCCAGGGTATGAACCAGGGAGGCCCCGGCAGGGAGGGACCCGGCGGCCGCGGCCCGCGCGGAGGCGGATTCGGAGGCCCGCGCCGCTTCTGACGGTATGGCGCGGCTCGCCGTCCGCTTGGCCGAACATACGCAAAAGACACAATAGTTGAGGGGCGCAGCCAGTCGGCTGCGCCCCTCAACTATTGTTTTTGTGCCGTTCATCAGCCAACGTCGTGCGGCACATCATCTCATGTCCGTATGCCTGTCGGCCGGCATTCTCATGCGTTTTCGTCGGCAGAGTCGTTTGCGGCAGGGGTCGCGGAGTCCACGGCCTGCAAGAGTTTTATGGCGTCCACATACTTGGCCATGCCCTCGGCCACGCGCTTGGCGTCGCGCATGGCCAGCACAACTGTTGACGGGCGGTTCACCACGTCGCCGCCGGCAAACACGCCTTTGCGCGTGGTCATGCCGTAAGGGTTCTCGCGCGTGAGCACATATCCGCGCTCATCCACCTCTATGCCCTTTGTGGTCGACACGATGCGGCTGGCAGGCAGCGAGCCGATGGCCATGAGAACCTTGTCCGCTTTCTCTATGCGCCGCTCGCCGCCGTGCTCTATCACGACTCCGCTGAGCACGCCGTTGTAGTCAAGTATCTCCACTATGCTCGACTCCCAGTTGAACTTCACGCCTTCCTCCACGGCTTCCTCATACTCCGAGCGCAGCGCACTCATGTCGTTTATGGTGCGGTGATAGACAATCTCCACGTCCTTGGCTCCCATGCGTATGGCCGTGCGGGCGGCGTCCATGGCTGTGTTCCCGCATCCGATGACGAACACGCGGTCGCCCTCATGCACGGGCACGTCCTCGCGGGCTATGCTGCCCTCGTGGTAGAGGCTGACCTTTCGCAGGAAGTAGACGGCCTGGCGCACTCCGCGCAGGTTGCGCCCCGGGATGTCGGGCTTGCGTGGCTTCACGGTGCCGGTGCCCATGAATATGGCGTCGAAGCCTCGCTCGAAGAGCTGGTCGATGTTGATGTCGGTGCCCACGGTGATGTTGCAGTGGAACACCACGCCCAGTTCCTCTATCTTTTTTATCTCGCGGCGCACCACGTCTTTGGGCAGGCGGTATTCCGGTATGCCGAACATGAGCACTCCTCCCGGCTCCGGTTCCATTTCCAGCACCTCCACGTTGAAGCCCATGCGGGCCAGGTCGCCGGCTATTGTCAGCCCCGCCGGCCCTGAGCCTATCACGGCCACGCGGCCGCGGGTCTTCGGTTGCAGCTTCTCGCGTATCAGGCTCATGTCTCCGTCGAAGTCGGCTATGAAGCGTTCGAGCTTGCCCACGTGTATGCCTTCGCCCTTCTTGGCGAGCACGCAGTGGCCTTCGCACTGCTTCTCGTGTGGGCACACGCGGCCGCAAACGGCCGGCAGGTTGCTCTTGTCGTTGATTATCTTCATGGCGTTGCCGAAGTTTCCCTTCGATATTTCGTGAATCCAGTCGGGGATGTCTTGGCTGATGGGGCATCCCTTGCTGCACTGCGGGACCTTGCAGTGCAGGCAGCGCTTGGCCTCGTTGATGGCTTCGAGGATGGAATATCCCTCGTTCACTTCGTGGAATAAGTCTTTCTGATCCAGCTCTCTTTCCATATCTTAAAGTAGTTTATTTGGTTACTATGGCGATATATATACCGCAAAGATACGTTAACTTTGACATTCTGCAAAATAATCGTTGGCTTTTATTTCACAACCGGCATATTTAGCGTACCTTTGCAGGGGATAAGCAGCACTCGGGTAACGGCGGGCAAGTCCGCTTTCAGCCCGTTTGCGCTGGCATTGCAACCACACAAACGCAACAGATATATGCAGAAACAAACTATCGTAATATCCGACGACATTGGCCGCTCGCTGGCCGATGCCATCGCCGAATGCCCTCACGACCGCCTCTTCGCGCTCGCCGACGAGACCACGGCGCGGCTCTGCCTGCCCGTGGCGCGCCGCTGCGGGGCCATGGCCTCGGCGCCGCTGATAACCATACCGGCCACCGACACCAACAAGACTCTCGACTCGCTGGCCCACGTGTGGGCTGAGCTGGGGCGGCTCGGGGCCACTCGCCACTCGCTGCTTGTCAACATTGGCGGTGGCATGGTGACCGACCTCGGGGGCTTTGCTGCCTCTACCTTCAAGCGCGGCATCAGCTACATAAACATCCCAACCACGCTGCTTGCCATGGTCGACGCGTCGGTGGGAGGCAAGACAGGCATCAACTTCGGCGGGCTGAAGAACGAGGTGGGCGTGTTCAGCAACGCCCGCAGCGTGATTCTGGACACCGAGTTCCTGCGCACCATGGATGCCGCCAACCTGCGATCGGGCTACGCCGAGATGCTGAAGCACGGCCTCATCAGCAGCGAGAGCGCGTGGGCCGACCTACTGTCGTTCGACCTCGACAGCCCAGACCTCGGCCGACTGCGCCAGATGGTGGCCGACTCCGTGAGGGTGAAGGAGCGCATAGTGGAGCAGGACCCAACGGAGCAGGGCCTGCGCAAGGCTCTCAACCTGGGCCACACGGCCGGCCACGCCTTCGAGTCGCTGGCTCTCAGCCGCCGCCCTGTGCTCCACGGATATGCCGTGGCATACGGACTGGTGTGCGAACTCTACCTGAGCGCGGTCAAGGCCGGATTCCCCACCGACAAGATGCGCCAGACCGTGAGCTTCGTAAACGCCAACTACGGCAAGATGGACATCACCTGCGACGACTATCCAGCGCTCTACGAGCTTATGACCCACGACAAGAAGAACACCGCCGGCACAATAAACTTCACGCTGCTCGGCGGCATCGGCGACATAAGGATAAACCAGACGGCTACGAAGGAAGAGATTTTCGAGGCCCTCGACTTCTACCGCGAGAGCAACTGACGGCCCGCTCGTGGGTGTGCTCGTGGGCAGCGGGCCATCCGCCCGGAAGCGTATCAAAAATCAAGGGCTGCCGTTTCGTCGTGCAATATGTGCCGTTTCGTGACGCGAAACGGCACGTTTCATCATGCAAAACGGGTCGTTTCGCACTGCGAAACGACCCGTTTTGCAACCCCACTGATTGTCAGCGATTTACAGAGGCGGCGCGAGCCTTGTGCCGTGTGGCAAAAAACAAAGTCGCCCCGGCGCTATCCCGCCTCGCGTGCGGCCTCATCGGCGGCCATGCGCTCGGCCTCCTTGCGGGCGGGCTTGCCCGTGCCGGTCAGCGGGAGGCGGCTCACGGCCATATAGTGGCGCGGCTGCCAGTAGCGCGGCAGCACGGCGCGGCAGGCAGCCTCGGCCTCGGCCGTGCCGGCGGCCTGCACCATCAGCACCACGGCCTCGCCCAGCCGTGGGTCGCGCCGCTTGGTTATCATGAACGGGGCGGCTATATGCGGGGCGAGCATTCGCTCCACCTCCTCGGCCTGTATCTTTATGCCGCCGCTGCAGATGACGTTGTCCTTGCGCCCGATGATGCGGAAGCGGCGGCCGTCGGAGTCCAGGCGGGCAATGTCGTTGGTGGTTATCGTGGCCTCGCACACGGCCGGAGCGTCGATGACAAGGCAGCCCTCGGCCGACAGGCTGACGCTGACGCCGCTGAAGGGTGTGTACCACTGGCTCGCCCCGGGGCCGCTGAGGCGGCGCAGTGCTATGTGCGACAGCGTCTCGGTCATGCCGTAGGTGCTCCACACGGCGTTGGGGAAGCCGCGCAGCCTGTCGGCCATGGCCTCATCGACAGCACCGCCGCCAATGATGAGGTGGCGCACGGAGCGCAGCAACTCGCACTCGCGCTCTACCTGCAGCGAGCCATACACCTGCATGGGTACCATGGCGGCAAACACGGGCGGAACCGAAAGACCGGCCAAGGGATGGCCCGACGGCGGCACGCAGACCAGCCGCAGGCCGCACACCTCGGCGCGCACCACCACCATCTTGCCCGCTATGTAGTCCAGAGGCATGCACAGCAGGGCGGTGTCGCCCCGGCGCAGGCCGAGAAAGGAGCACGTGATGCGGGCCGAGGCGGCCATGCGCCGCTTCTCCACCCACAGGGGCTTGGGGCTGCCCGTTGACCCGCTGGTGTGCACAAGCACACGAGGGGCGGGGCTGCGCCACTCTGCCAGAAACTCCTCTACGGTCATAGCCCCGGATTGAACCATAGCGCGTCCTTCCTTATCTCTATCGGCATGGCCACGTTGTCGGTGTAGAGCAGGCCCGTGCCGAGGCCCTGCGCCATGGTGATATGGTCGCCATATACGTGGGCGGCGAGCTGAGCCACGGCGTTGAGGCCCACGTTGCTCTCCAGCGCGCTGGTTATCCACGAGCCAATGTCGCGCCACCGCGCCATGCGCACCCATTCCTCCACGCCGCGCATCCCGCCGTGGAGCGACGGCTTCAGCACTATGTAGGCCGGCTTTATGATGTTGAGCAGCTCCTCCTTCGTGGTCGGGTCGTTGACCCCGATGAGCTCCTCGTCGAGAGCTATGGGCAGCGGCGCGTCGCGGCAGAGCGCCGCCATGTCGCCCCAGCGGCGCGTGCGTATGGGCTGCTCGATGGAGTGCACGGCATACTGCGACAGCAGCTCCAGCTTGTACAGTGCCTCGTCTATGGCGAAGGCGCAGTTGGCGTCGAGGCGTATCTGCATGGTGCGGTGCGAGAAGCGGTCGCGAATGCGCTTCAGCAAGTCCAGCTCGGCATCGAAATCTATCGCGCCTATCTTCAGCTTTATGCACGTGAAGCCCTGCTCTATCTTCTGCTCCATGCGGGCCAGCATCTCGTCGTGCGAGCCCATCCACACCAGGCCGTTGATGGGTATTCCCTCCTCGCCGCGGCTGAATGCCGTGTCGAACAGTGCGGCCGAGCCGGCGTTGAAGCTGCGCATGGCCGTCTCCAGGCCGAAGAGCATAGACGGATAGTCTTCCATGGCGGCGTAGTCAATCTCGCCTTCCCGCTCCAGCCTGTCGCAGAAAGCGCGCAGCCGGCTCTCATAATCCGGCACGGCGTCGCAGCTGAGGTCGGGCAGCGGGGCGCATTCGCCCACGCCGCGTCGGCCCGGCCGGCCTGGCGAGGTCAACTCGATGAACCACGACACGCGCTCGGTGTAGACCCCGCGCGAGGTGCCGGCCGGCTGCTTGAAGTGCAGCGTGCGCGGCGTAATCTTTATTTCAAACTTCTTTTCCATCTTATAAAGGTAAAAAGGTAAAAAAGTAAAGAGGTAAAAAGCCATGCGGCAGAATGCGCAGAAGTCCACCAAACTTCCACAGGGGGAGGCTCAGACTGCGCGATTAGCAAAGCACTTGTCCTCTAACTCCTCAGCGGAGTGCAACGAAGCGATAATTTCCTCTAACTTCTTTAACTCCCTAAGAGCATTTGTCTGAACTCCTGCAACTACCGAACTCCTGACTACTGAACAATCGTCCGCACTCCTGCCTCCAGTCTCCAGCCTCCTTACAAAGCATTTGTCTGAACTCCTGCAACTACTGAACTCCTGACTACTGAACAATCGTCCGCACTCCTGCCTCCAGCTTCCTTATGGCAACTTGGGATATTTCTTGAAGTCTGGCTTGCGTTTTTCGAGGAAAGCGCGGCCGCCCTCCTGCGCCTCGTCGAGGAAGTAGTAGAGCATTGTGGCGTCGCCCGCCAGCTCCTGTATGCCCGCCTGGCCGTCAAGCTCGGCGTTCAGCCCTGCCTTGATCATGCGCAGGGCCAGCGGACTGCGCTCCATCATCGTCTCGGCCCACTCCACGCACTCGTCCTCAAGGCGGTCGAGCGGCACCACCTTGTTCACCAAGCCCATGCGCTCGGCCTCCTCCGCGCTGTACTGGCGGCACAGGAACCATATCTCGCGCGCCTTCTTCTGCCCCACGATGCGGGCAAGATAGCTTGCGCCGAAGCCCGCGTCGAACGAGCCAACCTTAGGTCCTGTCTGCCCGAAGATGGCGTTCTCGCTCGCGATGGTGAGGTCGCACACAAGGTGGAGCACGTGGCCGCCGCCGATGGCATAGCCGTTCACCATGGCGATGACTGGCTTGGGCAGGCGGCGTATCTGCATCTGCACATCGAGGACGTTGAGCCGCGGCACACCGTCCTCGCCCACATAGCCGCCCCGGCCCTTCACGTTCATGTCGCCGCCCGAGCAGAATGCCTTGTCGCCCGCGCCGGTGAGTATCACCACGCCAATGCGCTGCGCCTCGCGGCACCATGCCAGCGCACGCCCCATCTCCCACGTGGTGCGCGGCGTGAAGGCGTTGCGGTAGCGCGGCCGGTTGATGGTTATCTTCGCAATTCCGCCGTATTCCTCAAACAGTATCTCCTTAAAGTCAAACCCCTCGATGGGCTTCCATTCTCTTTTTCCCATATATAAACCGTTTTCTATCTGTCATTTCAATCCACCAAAGGCCGCAACCCGGCCCATTGCCGGGCGCAGCTTAGCTTATGCAAAGGTAATGCAAATTTGGCGAACAGGGAAAGGCAATAGATGTTTTTGCATGGATATAATCCATAGTTGTGAAAAACAAAGTATGTTTCCATTGTCACTTAGGGATGTTTGGAAAGCCGATAGCAAACTCAAAAACGGGCATTCGGCAGTTTTGTGACCGATTTGGGTTAAAAGGAATCGTGACAAAAAACTTGACGTTAAAAGTCTATGGCATTTTTTGAATAGTTGACACCGACCTGCTGATTCGCATATCGCGCATACTGCAACACGACTTTTTCCACGATATTTCATGCTGCATAGCCAAGGCAGAACAAGGGCCTGCTGACAAAAAAGAAGACTGATCGGGAATAAATCAGAGCTAAAAACAAATCCGCCTTTCAATGTTTCAGCGGCATTGGAAGGCGGATTTGACATAGAATAACGCGCAAAACGCAACAAGAGAAATCACTAATCACCGGCCCTCGCCAATCGTTCTGCGCAGCCTGCGGTAGTATTCCCGCATCGCGCGGCCGTCTTCATCAGCATCGGTGAACACTTCGAGGAGCATGGGGCGGTCCGACTGGCGGGTCATCAGCGTGACGATGCCGAGCTGCATCTCGGCCATATTGGCGGCGCGAAGATAGCCGATGTCGTTCTGGGTGCAGATGCCCCGTGAGTCGGCGTTATGGCCTGCGGCCACCATCGAGTCGCGTGCCGGACTGCCTTCGAGGCCGCGCAGGATGTGGAAGATGCCCCCGCAGCGGTTGTTGAGCAGCACTATGCGCAGGTTGCCGCGCAGCGACGTGTTCCAGAGTGCGTTCTGGTCGTAGAAGAAACTGAGGTCGCCGATGACGCAAAACACCACATCCGGCACCGCCACGGAGAAGCCTGCGGCTGCCGACAGCGACCCCTCAATGCCGTTAACGCCGCGGTTGCACCACACGTAGTGGCCCGCATAGATGTTGGCAAGGCGCACGGCCGAGCTGTTGGCATAGTGCACATGGAAGTCAGCCGGATAGTCGTCGAGCTGTTCCTCGAAATACTTTACCACCGCCATCTGCGAGAACGGCGGCTCAAAGTCGGCGCGGTTGGCCTCGGCCAGGGCCGCCAGGGCTGCCCAGCGGTCTATATATGCCTGACGCTGCGGCTGGTTTTCGCCGTCTGAAGCCAGCGACTCAAGCACACCGCTCACGCCGCCGAGGCTGCCGCAATCCACCACCCGGGCAAGGCTCATGGTGGGGTCGGCCGCCTGCGAGGCATCGGCAGAGAGCAGATAGGCTGGCGCACCGGCACGGCGCAGGAAGCCGCGCACGCGCTTGCTCACCACGGTATCGCCCGCATATACTGTCATGTCGGGCATCAGGGCGGCATCGTCGCCGATGGCATAGAGCACCTCGTCGGCAGGTATAGCCCCGCGGTCGCTGCCCAACGGCTCACTTATCACCACGGCACGGCGCGAAAGCCGGTCGATGAGCCGCCTGCCAACAACTCCGGGCGGCATCTGCCCGATGACCACCATCGGCCTCTCTGCACGCTCGAAAGCCTCTTCGAGCGCTTGGCAACGGCACGGGCTGTCGTCCAACGCCACGTGAGAGAAGCTGCGTTCGGCGGGCAGTTCGGCCACTGTGAAATCGAACAGCGGCTCGGTTATAGGCACGTTGATATGCACGGGAGCCGGCAGGCGTAGCGTGGCGAAGCTCAGAGCCTCGTTGACAAGACGGTTGCAGTGCCAGCGCGACACGGCATCGACAGGCTCGGGCAGGCTGACGGCACGGCGCACAAACCGCCCCAAGGCATCGCCCTGCGGCAGCGTCTGACCGTCGAGTTGGTCTATCCACGCCTGCGGACGGTCGGCCGAAACCACCACCAACGGCACGTGGCGATAGGCTGCCTCGGCCACGGCGGGCGCAAGGTTGAGCAGGGCCGAGCCTGAGGTGACGCACACCACGACAGGCCGACCCGTGGCCAGCGCGATGCCGAGAGCCACGAAGCCCGCCGAACGCTCGTCGGTGACGGGCACGCACCTCACCGTGCCGCACTCGTTGAGATTGTGCACTATTGGCGCGTTGCGACTGCCCGGGCACACCACGGCATCACTTATGCCGTGCGCCACGAGCAGTGCGGTGAGTATGTTTACGTTTTCTTTGTTGCTATACATCTGGCTTTCTGTCCTGATAACTGTAGTCTATTGCTTCGCCGAGCACGCGGCGCATGGTTTCCATCTTGGCCTCGGTTTCCAGCCATTCGTGCTCCTCCACGCTGTCGGCGAGCAGTCCGCCGCCGGCGTACAGATGGCAGCGGTCGCCGCAAACGGACATACAGCGCAGCGAGACATAGAGATGTGTGTCGCCGCCGATGCCCAACGGCCCCATGAAGCCGCTGTAATAGCTGCGCGGCGACGGCTCACAGGCCTGCAGAAAACCGTAAGCATCGGCCTTGGGCAGTCCGCAGACGGCGGGTGTGGGGTGCAAGGCCTGCACCACCGCGCCGACACCTATACCCTTGGCGAGGCCGAACTCGAAGTCGCTGCGCAGGTGGACCACATCACCGGCGCGCACCGTGTGTGCCTCGCCACGGCTGATATAGGAAACCAGCGGCCGCAGAGCGTCTTCTATATAGTCGGCCACGAGGCGTTGCTCGCGGCGGTTCTTGTCGTCCCAGGCAGGTCCGCCGGCGACCTGTCCGCCGGGCGCTGGCGGACAATCAAAGCCGAGACCGCTGCCACTGAGGCGCATAGTGCCGGCCAAGGCCATTGTGCGCCATCGCCCGCCGTCGCCACTGAGCAGTATCTCGGGCGTGGCAGCGAGCCATGTGCCGCAGCGTTCGGCCTCGACAAGGGTCACAAACATTCGTGGATACAGCCGGCAGGCGCGGCGGAACAGTTGCTCCGCCTCCACCCGCCTGGCCATGCGTTCCGTTGCCCGGCGCGCCAGCACCAGCTTGTCGAATCGCCTGCCGACGAGCTGCGCGTGGCACCGCGCAAAGCTCTCTGCGTAGCTCCTGCGGTCGCGTTCCTCCTCGTCAGCCGTCCGCAGTGTCCGCCCCGCCATCTCCGTTTCCGCTTCCACAGGGCGCGTCTCCACGCGGTCGGGGCGCAACAGTAGCATCGGCTCGCCGTCAGTAGTGGCAAACGGCGCGATGACAAAGCCCTCGCGCCCGTCGAGCGCGGCCATCGATGCAAGTTCCTCGGGCTGCCCATAGGTTTGTTCCACCACCGTATAAGTCTCGGAGTATGGCAGCCTGAACAGTGCGCGCGCTGTCATTCGGGAGCCTCCGTGGGTTTGTCGGTAATGAAGTTCATCACGCTCACCGTCGATATGGTCTTCCCGTCAGCGCCGGCCACAGTCACGTTCCACACGTGCAGTGTCCGTCCGCAGTGTACTATATGCGCCGTGGCCGTCACCGTGTCGCCCTCAAAGGCACTTCTTACGTGGCTTCCGCTCACGTTGACACCCACCACGGCACGCCCCGGGCACAATGCCGACGACCCCACCCCGGCCAGATATTCGGCCAGGGCGAGCGTGGCTCCGCCGCTGAGCAGTCCCATGGGCTGGCACGTGCGGCTGTCCACTTGCATCTTGGCCACGCACGTATCTTCATCGGGAGTGGACACGAAGCTCATCCCGAGGGCGTCGGCAAGGTTGTGCTTGCGCCCTATGAGGTCTTTTATCTTTTCTAAATCCATATTGTAATATATATTATAATCTGTGGCATTCCATTTGTTGCCACACATATCTTTGTCCCATACCGATTGGGCAAGTCTGTGCAGGCGAGTGCAATGTGAGCTTGCCAATGCGTGGCCGAGTGCGGCCAGCATTATGCAAAGTTACTAAAATATTCAGGTGGTTGCAAGAGTTTCCTGGTTTTTAATCGTATATGGTTAGGATAAGGCTAATGAATTTCCGCAAACAGCCCAGACGCTCTGTGCCTGCCAACAGACACGCGTCGCCATTAACATTTTTATGTTAAAGACGGCGACAAGAGCAGTGTTGGCCAAACGCCTGATATCCAATGGGTTGCAAAACGGGGCGTTCTGCCTTGCGAAATGTGCCGTTTTGCAGGCCAAAACAAGCCATATTGCAGCGCGAAACAGGTCGTTTCAGAATGTGAAACGGCACATACGGAAAACCAAGGCTGCATAGATTGTTTTTTAGTTGCGTATTTGCAAGTACGGGCAGATTGCGGATATCCATTTAACCCAAATCGACATTAGAGCCCCAAAACGAATCCTTTCTATTGTCGTGCAGATTGGCGGCCGCCTTGGTCGAAGGCATAGCGGGCTGCGTCGAGACGAGGCGGCAGACAAGATGCCGGCAAGAGGAGGAAAGCGTTTGGGAAGCCGGACGCAGACAAAGAATGGGCATCCGGCGGTCTAATGGCCGATTTGGTTTTAAGGTTATTGTGTGTGTCTTGTCTTTCGTGGCATCGCTATTATGTCCGTTGGGCTTGTGCTGTTGTGTGTGCGGCAATGCGTACCGCAGGCGGAGGAATGTGGGCGGTGGCCAGTATGGCGGGGCGTGGTTGCTATTTTGCCGTGGGGCGTGTTTCGTCTTTTGTACGCCGTTTGTGCTCAGTGGCATTGTTTTCCGTTTGTGTCCGGTCTGTTTTGGCTCGTGGCGTGTTTATGCCTCTTTTTTCTTCAGGCTGCTTTCGCGTATTTTTTGTATGGTGGGGATTATTTCCTTTATGGGTTTCATGTTGCCTTTTATGTGGGATATAAGGATGCGGCAGGCTGTTTCTCCCATCAGGCGGCTTTGGTCTTCGATGGTGGAGAGGGCGGGGGAGGTGTATTCGGCGTATTCCACGTCGCTGAATCCTATCAGGGCGATGTCAGACGGCATGGACAGTCCGTTCCTCTTTATGGTTTTCATGGCGGCGAAGAGCAGTGTGTCGTTGAGCGCGAGGATGGCGTCTGGGCGTTCAGGCAGCGCCAGCAGCCGCTCGGTGGCAGCCATGGCGGCTTCTGTGTTGATGTCGCTGTAGGCCACGTATTCCGGTTTTACGGGCATACGCAGGTCATGCAGTGCCTCTATATATCCGTGCTTGCGGTCTGTTACCATCTTCAGTCGGCCCGGTCCGCACAGTATGGCTATGCGCCGGCACCCTTGTTCCGCGAGGTGGAACGTGGCTCTGTGGGCGGCTTCTGCGCAGTCGGCGGTCACAGACGAGTGTATGCAGGTCGGTATGTCGCGTGCCACGAATACCACGGGCAGCTGCTCGGCGGCCAGAGAGTCGAAGTGGCTGAAGTCGGCCGTCTGCTGTGTGACGCTGGCTATTATGCCTGCCACGTGCAGTTTGCGCAGGTTTCTGGTGTTGTCGCACTCCTCGTAGTAGTTCTCGTGGGAGTTCATGCTGATTACAGCATATCCTTCTTGTGCCGCCATGTGTTCTATTCCGTCGAGCACCGACGAGTAGAACAGCGTCACGGCGTGTGGCACTATCACCCCGATTAGTGGCAGTTGTCCGCTGCGCAGGCTGTCGGCTATGAAGTTCTTCGAGTAGTTCATCTCGCTTGCCGCCTGCATCACTTTCTCTCGTGTGGCCTTGCTTATCGCAGGGTTGCCTTTCAGCGCGCGGCTCACCGTGGCAATGCTCAGTCCGAGCCTTGCCGCAATGTCTTTCAGCGATGCGTGTCTGTTTTGTTCGGTCATGGTCAGGCGGTTTGCGGGGGTGTCGTTTTAGGTGGTTGGCGGTTGGCAGTCTGGGTTGGCGACTGAGGCAAGCCGCTGTCGCGTGGTGCTAGTGATAGTGCACCCGGACAGCCTGAGGGCCGCCCCGGGTGCGCTTGTTCATTCCTTGGTCTCAGCCTCGTTGGCCTTCTCCTCCATGCGGTCGGCTATGTTGTCGCCTTCTGTCGGGCGCATGGACTCGTCGAAGTCGGTTATTCCGTTGGCCACGAGTATGTTGTACCACTGCAGCAGTTTCTTTATGTCGCTGTTGTGCACGCGCTCCCTGTCGAAGTTTGGCAGCACTTTGGCGAAGTACTCGCGCAGCTCGTCGTTGCCGGCCTTGCGGTAGTCTATGGATGCGGCCTTGCCGCCTTCCTGTTCCTTCAGGCTCGTGAGCACCTTGTGCAGTGGCACGTCTTCGGTGTCGGTGTACATGGCAATGTCGGCGAGCGAGGTTATCTTGTCGGCGGCAAAGGCCGGCAACCTGCGGTGTGTCTCGTCGAGAGCTTCAACGATGAGGCTGTTCTTTGTCCTTGAAACCAGCTTGTAGAGTCCCGGTTTGCCCGAGATTGATAAGATTGTCTGTAGCATTTTTGTCGTTATTTCAGTTTGTTGGTCATTGTGTCTATCTGGGTGTCTATGTCGCTCCGGCCGTCGTTTATTATTATGAAGTCGGCTCGTCGCGCCACGTCCTCTTGTGCCATTTGCCGCCGCATCCACTCTGCCGCCTTGGCTTCGCTGATGCCGTCGCGCTCGCTTATGCGCCTCAGCCTTACGTCTTCCGGGGCAGTCACGGCCACCACGCGGTCCACGAGTCGGTCGAATCCCGACTCGTATAGTATGGCGCACTCCATCCACTGCAGGCCGCTGCGCTCGAAGTCGGCGGCGACGGCAGGGTGGACAATGGCGTCGATGGCCTTGGCGTTGTCTTCGGAGGCGAGCAGGAATGCGGCCACTCTGGCCTTGTTCAGCTTCCCGTCGGTGTATGTGTCGGGCCCGATGAGGGCGGTCAGGGCTTCGCGCAAGTCGGCCGACGAGCGCATCAGCCGCTTGGCCGCGCTGTCGCAGTCGTACACTTCGATGCCACGGGCGGCCAGCCGGGCGCACACATAGCTCTTGCCGCTGCCTATGCCTCCTGTTATGCCTATCTTCATTGTCAGTTCTCCTCTATGAGGTAGTCTACCTGCGTTACGCTTAGCTGTGGCTTGGATATGCCGCCCGGCATTGTCTTCAGGTGTATGTCGCACTTGTCTGACGGGTTGTTGCGTATCTCGTTGTAGTCGGCCACCACAATGAAGTCCTCGGGCTTGAGGCTCTTGAACCGGCTTACGCCGGTGACAAACCTCACTGTCACTTTCGAGGGGAACGTGCGCAGCACCTTGCCTTCGGGCATATTGATGCCCTTGATGGGTATGTCGCTGATGCTCTCCTCGGTCAGCACATCGGTGTGGAAAGCCACCTTCACCGTCTCTGGCACCGTCTTCACGCCCCTGGTCTTCTGCAGGCGGGCGGTCACGTTGAGCGTGTCGCGGAAGTTGGCGTAGTTGAGCGGCTCTGTGTACACTTCCTTTATGCTGTCAAGTTTCTCCTGCGATGCGTATATGTTCACGCTGTCGGGGAAGTAGCCCACGTGCGATATGAAGTAGAGGTGCTCGGGAATGACCCGCCCTGTCCATTTCACCGGCACGCGCTTGCTCAGCCCGTAGTTGTAGAACAGTTCGTATTTGTCGGGTTTTGAGCTTACTATTTTTGTCGATGCCGACAGTTGCTGGTATATCAGCTTTTGCAGTTCGGCGGCGGGTATTGCGGTGTATCCGTTGCCCTTGGCGTATGTCTTGAAGTTTATCGAGACGGGGCGCGTGCCTTCGCCATACAGGTAGCTTATGAGCGTGAGCCCCTTGTCGCGCAGCGTCACCCTCACGGTGTCATACTCTTCAGATGTCAGCACGACGTTTTTCGGCACGTTGACCACCCTCACCGGTATCTCCACCTCCTGTTCGTAGGTCTCGTTGAGGGTCATCATCAGCCAGAATATGCCTGCGATGGCGAGGAAACACAAAAAGGTCAGGAAATTCTTGTTCACCGAACTGAACATGAATTTCCTGACCATTTGCATTATGTCGCGCGCGCTGCCCATTTACTTTGTAAGCTGAGAGCTGGCCGGATCCTTGAAGATATAGTTCTTGTCAACGCGGATGATGACGCCCTTTGCGATTTCTATCTCCACGATGTTGGCTGCGAGGTCTATCTTCTTCACCGTTCCGTAGATGCCTCCGCCTGTCACCACCGACGTTCCTTCGGCGATGGAGTTCTGGAATTTCTGTATCTCCTTTTGCTTTTTCTGCTGTGGCCTTATCATAAAGAAGTACATGATGGCGAAGAGGGCTATCATCATTATGATGAAGCTCATGCTGCTTCCACCTTGCGCTGCCTGTGCGGCCAGAAGTGTAGTTGTCATAATTTAATTGTGTTCTTTGTTATTATTGTTCTTGTTTCTCTGTCGTCTCTACGCTGTCGGCCGGGCTGTCAGGCTCGCCTTCCTGCGGTGTCTCGGGCGTTTCTTCCATTCCGGCCGGTTTCTCTGCTGGCGCAGGCCTCTCCTCCTTGGCTGCGGCCTTGCGCTGGCGTGGCTCGCCGATGTGCTTCATCAGCCGCCCGGTGCTGATGAGGTGGCGCGCTATTGCGTCGAGCATGCCGTTTATGTAGCCTCCGCTGCGCGGCGTGCTGTACAGCTTGGCTATGTCAACGAACTCGTTGATGGTCACGCTGACGGGTATCGACGGGAACGACATCATTTCGGCTATGGCAATCTGCATTATCACGACGTCCATATATGCCAGCCGGTTGAAGTCCCAGTTGCGCGAAGCCTCGCTCATGAAGTGCTGGTACTCGTTGGCGTTCATTATGGTGGCGCGGAACAGCTTGCGGGCGAACTCGCGGTCCTCCTCGCTGTCGTATTCAGGCAGCAGTTCCTGCTTGGCGCCGTTCTTCTCGTCGAAGCGCTTTATGGTCTTCACCACGAAGGTGTCCACAATCTCCTTGTCGTCGTTCCAATACAGGCTCTGCTCCTCCAGCAGCGCGTCTATCTCGCTGTTGTCTTCTATGAGTGTGCGGTACAGCTTGCGCCACACCTCACGGTCGGCGGCATAGCTGTCCTCCTTGTCTGCCATGTAGTCGGTATATATCTGCGACTCCGTTATCTGCTTGTACAGTTTCCTTACAAACTCGATGTCGTTGTCCCATGTCTTCTTTTGGGTTTCCATGAAGTCGTTGAGCATCTTGTTCTCTTCAAGTTGCATGGCGAACCTGTTGTATGCGAACTTCTGCAGCGGCATTTCCTTGCCCTCGCGCCTTGCTCTCGCCTGTGCCACCTCAAGGTGCTTGCGGGCCTCTTTCGTCACGCTCACTATCAGTGACAGCATGTGGTTGTACAGGTCGTAAGCCTTCGACAGGCTGAAAAACAGCTCCTTTTCAGCCGAGTCTATGTTCTTGTTGCCGTTTTGATAGTACGCATAGGTTAACTGGACTACCTTTACCCTTATAATTTCTCGGTTTATCATATATAACTACTTTATTGTAGGCGCGCACGTCATCGGCGTGCGGCGGGGGCTATCGTGTTGTCAGCCTCACAAAGTGCAAATTTAGATAAAAATCTTTTATGGTGCAAGAAATGCGCCGTTTAATTGAGTTTTTTTATGAATATGTGTGTGCAAACGATGCCAGCGTGGCTTGTGCGTGACATTGCGCGTCGGGGCGACCGTGCCTGTCGTAGTGGGTTTAAGTGGCCTTTGGGCGTGTGTCTTTGTGCGCCAATTGTGGGTGGAAAAGCAAAAAGATGTGAAAGCGAGGCGTTCCGTGGCGTGCCGGTTTTTCCGAATTGTTGACAAACGGAAGTCGTGAAATAGAGCGAAAAGCGGGTTGCATGGTGGTTGTCTCGACCGTGTTTTCTGCGCTTGCGGCTTTGTTTTGTGGTAAAATGGGCGGCAGACAGCTTTCCAGACAGGCTGTTTCGCTCTCCGAAACGCCACATACTGCAACCCGAAACGGGTCGTTTTGCGTTCCAAAACGGCCTGTCTTGCGTTTCAACCGTGTCTAAATCGCTGTGCATATTGCCGTTTTCTGTGTTTAAACGGTTGTGTTTCAGGGTGTTGTGTCAGTATGCCCGTTTTGGTCGTATTTGCGGCCTGATGGCGGTTTCGCCGCAAAAACGGGCAAAATGAGCGGCTTTTTCATCGTGTGGGAGGTTGCCTTGTGAAACATATTTTCGTGTTTGTTGTGTTTCTGTAACCCTTGCTGCGCTCGCTTCCGGTAGCAGCCTCGCGCTGCCGTGGACTGTGGCGCGAGGTGGCACTTGTCTGTCGCCGGAGGTCAAAGAAGGGCACGGCGTGTGTTATTTTGCGTGAAATCCTTGCTCGTTTGGATAAAAAAACGTACCTTTGCACCGCTTTTTCAGACACATCGAAAGTAGTGTTCGTGTGATGGTGAATTAAGCACAACAAGACAACTTAATTTTAGAGTAACACAGATTCAAGATGAAAGAAATCGAACTCAAAGGCACCAAGCGTGCCGAGACAGGCAAGAAGGCCAGCAAGCTGCTGCGCAAGCAAGGACTCGTTCCCTGCAACGTTTACGGTGAGAAGAAAGGTGAGGACGGACTGCCCGAGGCACTCTCGTTCGCAGTGTCTGCACAGGACCTGCGCAAAATCGTCTACACTCCCCACATCTATGTGGTGAACCTCATCATAGACGGCGAGAGCCACACCGCCGTGCTGAAGGAGCTGCAGTTCCATCCCGTTACGGACCAGGTGCTCCACGTGGACTTCTATGAGGTGAACGAGGAGAAGCCGCTCACCATTGGCATCCCCGTCAAGCTCAACGGACTGGCTCAGGGTGTGCGCGACGGTGGCCGCATCAACCTCTCCATACGCAAGATCAATGTGCGCGCTCCCTACCAGACCATACCCGAGCACCTCGACATCGACGTCACGAACCTGCGTCTGGGCAAGAGCATCCGCGTGGGCGACCTCAGCTTCGAGGGCCTTGAGCTGGTGACACCGGCCGATGTTGTGGTTTGCTCTGTCAAGGCTACGCGTGCGTCCAAGTCGGCTGCGGCCGCTGAAGCAGCCAACAGCTAAACCGGCAGCCACGGCTATATAGATGGATAAGTACTTGATAGTGGGACTGGGAAACGTCGGCCAGGAGTACGACATGACCCGCCACAACACAGGATTCATGGTATTGGACGCTTTCGCAAAGGCGTCCAATATTGTTTTTGACGACCGCCGTTACGGCTTCGTGGCCGAAACAAGCCTGAAGGGGCGCAAGCTCGTGCTGCTCAAGCCGTCCACCTTCATGAACTTGAGCGGCAACGCGGTGCGCTACTGGCTCGGCAAGGAGAAGATAGACGTGGAGCGGATGCTTGTCATCGTGGACGACCTCGCGCTGCCGCTCGGCGCGCTCAGGCTGAAGCCCTCGGGCAGCAATGCAGGGCACAACGGGCTGGGCAACATACAGTCGGTGCTGGGCACCGACCGCTACTGCCGCCTGCGCGTGGGCATTGGCAACGACTTTCCGCGCGGAATGCAGGTGGAGTGGGTGCTCGGCCGCTACAGCGACGAGGAGATGGCCGTGCTGCGCCCCAGCATAGACACGGCCTGCGAGGTGATAAAGAGCTTCGTGCTCGCCGGCGTTGACATAACGATGAACCTCTATAACAAGAAGAAGTGATGGCAGACGAGGCAAGGATAGACAAGTGGCTGTGGGCGGCCCGCATATTCAAGACGCGCTCGCTCGCCGCCGATGCCTGCAAGAACGGGCGCGTGACCAAGGGCGGGCAGAACGTGAAGCCGTCGCACACGGTCAAGGTGGGCGACGTGGTGAGCGTGCGCAAGCCCCCCGTCACTTACTCGTTCAAGATACTAAAGGCCATAGAGCAGCGCGTGGGGGCGAAACTCATACCCGAGATATACGAGAACGTGACCCCGCCCGACCAGTACGAACTGCTGGAGATGACCCGCATCAGCGGCTTTGTGAACCGCGCGCGCGGCACCGGCCGCCCCACAAAGAAGGAGCGCCGCTCGCTCGATGCCTTCATAGGCCCGTCGCTCGAAGGCTTCGACGACTGGGACGACGGCGAAGAGGAGGACGACTGACAGCGGCGGGCTGGCCCGGAGACGGCCGGCAGGGTGTGGCCGTCTTGCGCCTGTGCCCGGCCGCGTATGGCCGTGCGCCCCTCTGGTGAGGGCGGCCTGCGGCGTCTACTGATGTTCATACAATTACACAATTATTATATAAATGATCAATCCTATGAGACTTTTCAAGAAGCTGATGATGGCCGTCGCGGCAGTGCCGCTGTTCACGGCCTGCATGGACAACAGCAACACTTACTCTGCCATATTCGGCGTGAGCGCCAATGGCGGCAGCCCTGTATTTGCCAACACCGGCCATGCCTTTGCCACGCTCGGCTCGTTCGGTTCGTGGCACATAGAGCAGAACTCTGGCAGCGACTGGTGCAGCCTCGACATGATGCGCGGCGCGGGCAATGCTTACTATTCCATCCCCGCCCGTTTCAAGCTCAACACCACCGACCAGTATCGCGTGGCCTCATTCACCGCCCGCGATGACGAAAATCCCGACGATGTCTATGCCACCATCACCTTCAGACAGTACGGTACGCGCATAGACGGAAGCCTTGGGTCGGCGGCTCTCGTCACCGGCATCACCGGCGATGACGGCACCGAGATAACCATCGGGTATGACACGCTGTGCCGTCCTGTCGACCTCGAAATGAGAAAGAACGGCACACGGCTGCGCCAGTTGGCGGTGACGTATGCTGCCGACGACTCTTCTTACTTCATGAACGTGGTGGCAGACAACGACAGGAACAACGAACTCACTGCCGACTGCTCCTTTGCCTACCAGCCCAGCCAGCTTGTGTCGTCGACAGACACCGTGGGCTATTACGAGCAGAGCACTTGGATAGTGGAGGGCGATGCCTTCAACGTGGAGGAGCACAGGCCGCGCGGCGAGGTGACGGCGCAGGCGTTGCTCTTCACCAAGGGCAGCATAAGCCAGAAAGGCCCCGACAGCCTGCAGACGGCCGACAGCCTGCGCTACCTGCACCGCTATACCGACGGCACGTCATATCGCGAGGACCTGAGGCTGAGCTACAGCCAGAACAGCAACCGCCGCCAGTCGGTGGACGTGAACCAGCTGCTGCTCGGCGTGGAGGAGTGCAACCCCTACCAGCTGATATCCCTCTTCCGCCTCGCGCGCAACAGCTATGTAATATCCGAGGCCGAGGCCACTGACGGCAAATATACCGTCGCGACGACGCTCAACGGCGACGGCAGCGTGAGCACGATGACCGTCACCGACAAGCAGGGCGGCACGGTGACATATACTTTCACCTACGATACGACTCAGCCCTGACATGGTCAACGTAGCTATATTCGTGTCGGGCAGCGGCACCAACTGTGAGAACATCATCCGCCACTTCAGCGGTAGCGGCTCGGTGCGCGTGGCCCTGGTGCTGAGCAACAGGGCCGACGCCTACGCGCTGGTGCGCGCCGAGAGGCTCGGAGTGCCGTCGGTGGTCATGCCCAAGGCCGACTTCAACGACGAGCGGAAGCTCATGGCCGTGCTCGCGGAGCACGCCATTGACTTCATAGTCCTGGCCGGGTTCCTGCTCATGGTGCCGCCATTCCTCACGGAGCGTTACCCCCGCCGCATAGTGAACATACACCCTGCGCTGCTGCCGAAGTATGGCGGCAAGGGTATGTACGGCCACCACGTGCACGAGGCGGTGCGCGCATCGGGCGACACCGAGACCGGCATCACCATCCACTACGTGAGCAACGTGTGCGACGGAGGCGAGATAATATTCCAGGCCAAGACCCCCGTCGGCCCCGACGACACGCCCGACGACATAGCCGCATCGGTACACCGCCTCGAACAGCGCCACTTCCCCGAGGTGATAGAGCAGGTCATCGGGCGGGAGTTCGCATAGGGCTTTCCTGCTTGACTGCATAGACATATACGGGGCTGAGCCACTCACAGATGGCTCAGCCCCGTTGCTTTCGGCTCAAATGGCTGGTGCAAATATATAGAATAGATGTGTCCTGATGTGCCTATTGCGTATCCTATTGCGGAAGTACGCACCAAAGTATGCGGCAGAAGCTGCCGAATACGGAAGATTTTTCGTACCTTTGCGGGCGAATAAAACATGACGGTCCCGCCGCAGGGCGGGTGGAGTGCTTGTCTAACCTCCATTAAAAAACAAGGAAATGAACAAGAAAAGAGAACAAGTCAGTGTGCTGTTCATGCTGTTCGGCATACTGTTTTGCGTTTGCCTGATAACGGCAAACGTGCTTGAGACCAAGCAGATGGCCTTCGGGCCGGTGACGATTACCGGCGGACTCCTGGTGTTCCCCGTGTCTTATATCATCAATGACTGCGTGTGCGAGGTGTGGGGCTTCCGCCGCGCACGGTTGCTGATATGGACAGGTTTCGCCATGAACTTCCTCTTCGTGGCGTTCGGCGCGCTGGCCGATGCCATACCGGGAGCGCCCTATTGGGACAATGACCGCGGCTTCCACGCCGTGTTCGGGCTTGCCCCGCGCGTGGCTGCGGCCTCGTTTGTGGCCTTCCTCGTGGGCTCGTTCATCAACGCCTACGTGATGAGCCGCATGAAGCTGTCGCAGGGCGGCCGGCATTTCTCAGTGCGGGCAGTGGTGAGCACGGTGCTGGGCGAGGCCGCCGACTCGGTGGTATTCTTCCCTCTGGCCCTATCGGGCGTGGTACCCATGAGCCAGATGCCGTCGCTCATAGTGTCGCAGGTGGTGCTGAAGACACTCTATGAGGTCGTGGCCCTGCCGCTGACACTGCGCGTTGTGGCCTTCACCAAGCGCCACGAGGGCGAGGATGTATATGACAATGGCATCAGCTACAACATCTTCCGAGTGGGGAACTTGTAGAGAGTGAGCGGGAGATAATGCGCTTAATGCACACATAGACAAAAGGATAAGTAAACAGACAGATGACAAATACAGACAACAGAAAGGATGAGGGGCTGCACGCCCTCGGCTCGAATACGAGATATTCCATGGACTACGCGCCCGAGGTGCTGGAGACTTTCGCCAACAAGCACCCGGAGAACGACTACTGGGTGCAGTTCAACTGTCCCGAGTTCACGTCGCTCTGCCCCATCACCGGGCAGCCCGACTTCGCCGAGATACGCATAATGTACATTCCCGGCGAGCGTATGGTGGAGAGCAAGAGCCTGAAGCTCTATCTCTTCAGTTTCCGCAATCATGGCGATTTCCATGAGGACTGCGTGAACATAATAATGAAAGACCTCGTGAGGTTGATGCAGCCCAAGTATATAGAGGTGACCGGACTGTTCACCCCACGCGGCGGAATAAGCATACATCCCTACGCCAACTACGGCCGGCCGGGCACAAAATACGAGCAGATGGCCGCGCGAAGGCTGGAGGCGTATGCCGGGAGCGGCGGCCTAGTCCAATCCAATCTGCCGAGATGAACGAATAGAGCAGCCTTGCCTGCCACATTATAAATATATACGGGAAATGCCAAATCTGCTTGCCTTTTGGGGCGGCAAAGCCCCTTTTGCCGCATTACTGTCCTCATCAATGGAGGAGGATAGGGGGCTGCTTGCGCCTGTGTTGGCAAGTGGCGGTCGTTTTGAGCGTGGCTTGTCCGTGCGGTGTCGTCGTGTGCTGCGGCTTGTGCTGCTCCTCGGAATGCTCTTTGTGGCAGCGGTTTCGTCTGCCGGTGAGCGCAAGAAGGTGGCCGTGGTGCTGAGCGGAGGCGGCGCTAAGGGCATGGCACACATAGGCGTCCTTAAGGTGATAGAGCGCGCTGGCATCCCGGTTGACTATGTCGTAGGCACGAGTATGGGCGCAATCGTGGGCGGACTCTATGCCATCGGCTATGACGCGCCTACGCTCGACTCGCTTGTACGCTGCCAGGATTGGCGCTATTTGCTGTCAGACATGGTGGAGCCGCGCAACCAGAGCCTGCGCGAAAAACGCAACCAGAGCACCTATCTGCTGTCGCGCCCCATCATCAGGACCACGGGGCTGGCTGCCGAGGGAGGCCTTATCTCCGGTCACAACCTGTCGAACCTCTTCTCGTGGCTCACCGTCGGTTACCACGATTCCATCAGTTTCGACAACCTGCCCATACCTTACGCCTGCGTGGCCACCAACATGGTGGACTTCTCGGAGGTGGTCATGCGCAGTGGATGGCTGTCGCAGGCCATGAGGGCGAGCATGGCCATACCGGGCGTTTTTACCCCTGTCAGGGTCGATTCGATGGTGCTTGTGGACGGAGGACTGAAGAACAACTACCCCGTTGACGTGGCCCGAAGCATGGGAGCCGACGTGGTCATCGGCGTTACACTGCAGAAGCCGGCACGCACTGCCGATGAGTTGAAGAACACGGCTGACATACTTTTGCAGCTCGTTGACTTCAGTGTGAAGAACAAGTTCGACGACAACGTGGCCCATACGGATGTCCAGATACCCATAGACGCGGGCAATTACAACTCGATGAGCTTCTCGCCTAAGGCCATCGACTCGCTAATCACAATCGGCGAGCAGGCAGCCATGGAGCGCTGGGACTCGTTGCAGAGCCTGAAGCGGTCGCTCGGGCTCGACTCTGCGTTCGTGCCTAAGCGCATACACCGTCTTGTAGAGGCTTTCAGTCCGCAGATGATGCGCCTCTCTGTGGTGGATTTTGAGGGCGTGACCCCGGGTGACAGCAAGTACATAAGCCGCAAGTTCGGCATAGAGGAGGGCGACAGCGTAAGCTCGGAGGTGCTTGAGGCTGTCATGGCTTCGCTCCGCTCGGACCTGATGTACTCCTCGGCAGAGTACAGCCTGCACCGCATCGCTGGAGGATATTGGCTCCGCATCGTTGCAGGGAGGCGCACGGTGACGCAACTGAACCTCGGAGTGAGGTTCGACACAGAGGAGACCGTGGCCTTGCAGGGCAACAGCGCGTTCCGCCTTCCTACGCGGCTGCCTGTCGAAGTGTCGGTGACCGGCAGGCTGGGCAAGCGCTACATGGCCGACGTGGCGGCCACCGTGATGCCGGCGAACAGGCGCAACTGGACCATAAACTACACCTTCCGCTATAACGACATCAACGTATATAGCGGAGGCAACCGCGATTACAGCATCACTTACGATTACCATTCGGCCAAGTTGGGCATCATACGGCTCAACCTGCGCAACTTCATGCTCGACCTTACTGCACGCTGGGAGAACTTCAACTTCGGCAATATGCTGCACGGCGAGGAGCACAACGGCCTGCTCATAGCCGACGAACACCTGTACAGCTACAACCTGTGGCTGCACTACAACTCGGAGAACGACCGCTACTTCACCACCCGCGGCGCGATGCTCGAAGCCGGATATTCGCTCTATACCGACGATTTTGTGCACTATCGGTCGGGCGATCCGATACATATCGTGAGCGGACGGTGGCGCGTGGCCATGCGCTTGAACAGCCGCCTGACGCTCCAGCCTGCGGTGTATGGGCGGATTCTCATAGGCGGGGATATGCCTTGGTGCCTGGGCAACTTCATCGGGGGCGACTTTGCCGGCCATTACATGGAGCAGCAGCTGCCCTTTGCAGGCATCGGCAACGTGGAGATGGCCGACAATGCCTTTGTGGCCGCGGGGCTGAAGGTGCAGCAGCGCATCATGGACAACAACTACGTGATGGCGCGGGTGGCCTTTGCGCTCAATGCCGACAAGCCGCGCAACCTGCTGGACAGCCCATTGCTGCAGGGCTACCAGCTGTCGTGGGCCTACAATTCGTTCTTTGGCCCGGTCAATGCCAACGTGGGCTATTCGAGCAAGACACGCAGCGCATTTTTCTATCTTAACCTCGGCTACGAGTTCTGAGCCGCTGTCATCACTTTGCGTTTATAGAAACGATTTATCCGTTCGGCAAAAAATAAACGCCTACCGATATGTTTATTCCGATAATATTCCTTACCTTTGCGTTGGGATAGTCCGCACAATGGCTGTCGGCGCATAGTGTGTGCCGCAGGCTCCGGTGGCGGGCTCGCGTTAACTATTAATTAATGTATGACTGAAGTGGGCGCGGCCCACAGACAAAAAATTAGAGACGTTATGAAGAAAAGAATCCAGTTCAGTCTCGTTTACCGGGACATGTGGCAGTCTTCAGGTAAGTTCCAGCCACTCAAGGACCAGTTGGAGCGCATCGCTCCGGTCATAATCGACATGGGGTGCTTTGCCCGTGTGGAGACCAACGGTGGCGCCTTCGAGCAGGTGAACCTGCTGGCGGGCGAGAACCCAAACGCTGCCGTGAGGGCGTTCTGCAAGCCATTCAACGAGGTTGGCATAAAGACCCACATGCTCGACCGCGGACTCAACGCTCTGCGAATGTATCCCGTGCCCGACGATGTGCGCCGCCTGATGTACCGCGTGAAGCACGCTCAGGGTGTTGACATACCGCGAATATTCTGCGGCCTGAACGATGTGCGCAACATAATACCCAGCATCAAGTGGGCCAAGGAGGCCGGCATGACTCCGCAAGGCACGCTCTGCATCACCACGTCACCTATACATACCGTAGAATATTACAGCGACATAGCCGACCAGCTCATAGCCGCCGGGGCCGAGGAGATATGCCTCAAGGACATGGCCGGCATAGGCCAACCTGCCATGCTCGGCGCGCTGACCAAGGCTATAAAGACGAAGCACCCCGACATCATCATACAATACCACGGCCACTCGGGCCCCGGCCTCTCCATGGCTTCCATCCTTGAGGTGTGCAACAACGGTGCCGACATCATTGACACGGCCATAGAGCCGCTCAGCTGGGGCAAGGTCCATCCGGATGTCATCTCGGTCCAGAGCATGCTGAAGAACGAGGGCTTCGATGTTCCGGAGATAAACATGAACGCTTATATGCAGGCCCGGTCGCTCACGCAGGAGTTCATAGACGACTGGCTGGGCTATTTCATCAACCCTGCCAACAAGCACACGTCGTCGCTGCTGCTCGGTTGCGGGTTGCCGGGCGGAATGATGGGCTCCATGATGGCCGACATGGGCGGCATACGCAACGTCATCAACGGCATACGCCGGGGCAAGGGCGAGAGCGAGCTGAGCATGGACGATATGCTGGTGAAGCTTTTCGACGAGGTGGCATACGTGTGGCCGCGCGTCGGCTATCCGCCATTGGTGACGCCGTTCTCGCAGTATGTCAAGAACATCGCCCTTATGAACCTGCTCACGCTGACGCAGGGCAAGGGGCGTTTCGTGATGATGGACGACTCGATGTGGGGCATGATACTGGGCAAGAGCGGCAAGGTGCCGGGAACGATAGCACCCGAGCTGGTGGCTCTGGCCGAGAAGCAGGGGCGCAAGTTCACCGACGACGACCCGCACACGCTGCTGCCCGACGCTCTCGACGGATTCCGCGAGGAGATGCAGAAGAACGGCTGGGAGGCCGGGCAGGACGACGAAGAGCTGTTCGAGCTGGCCATGCACCCCGAGCAGTACCGCAACTACAAGAGCGGGCAGGCCAAGAAAAACTTCCTGGCCGACCTGCAGAAGGCCAAGGACGCGCGCCTCGGCTCGCAGCTGACCCCCGAGCAACTGTCTGCGCTCAAGCACGCCAAGGCCGATGCCATAGTGGCTCCGCTGGGCGGGCACCTGTACTACGAGTTTGGCGGCGCGAGCGAGTGCGCACCCTGTCTTGAGCCGTTCATAGGCCAGCGCTACAAGGAGGGCGACACCTTCTGCTACATACAGGCCAAGTGGGGCGAGATTGTTCCTGTGCCGTCCGACCTCGGCGGCAAGCTCGTTGAGGTCGTTGCGCGACAGGGAGCAAGTGTTCGCCGCGGCGACATACTCGGCTGGATAGAGCGAGAGGGCAACTAATTGATAATTGAGAATTGGGAATTGAGAATTATGATTACCTTTTTCCGGATGGAGGCTGTACCTGTTTCCATACTGCAAATGCACCGAAAGCGTGACGCATCAAGGTAATCATAATTCTCAATTCTCCCTTCTTAATTCTCAATTTGCGCAAGCATAGGTTCTCAATTCCCAATTTTCAATTCTCAATTTCCCCGATGTATCAGTCAATAATAGACAAGTATTACCCCGAAGACAACGCCTTGAAGCGGCTGTTGCTGCGCCACAGCCGCGACGTGGCCGACCGTGCCATGGCCATAGCCGTGCGCCATCCCGAGCTGAAGCTCGACACGGCGTTCCTTGAAGAAGGAGCCATGCTACACGACATAGGCATATTTATGACCGACGCGCCCGGCATACACTGCCACGGCACCGACCCGTACATACGCCACGGCATAGACGGTGCGGAGCTGATGCGCCGCGATGGGTTGCCCCGCCACGCCCGCGTGTGCGAGCGGCACACCGGCGCGGGCATAACGCTCGCGCAGATAGAGGCGCAGCGGCTGCCGTTGCCGCTGCAAGACTTCCTGCCCGAGACCATGGAGGAGAAGGTGATATGCTATGCAGACAAGTTCTTCTCCAAGTCACATCCCGAGCGCGTTCGCACGGTGGAGCAGGCCGCCAAGAGCCTTGCCAAGTTTGGGCCGGACGGCGTTGACCGCTTCATGGCCTGGGCAGCCTTGTTCGAGTAGGGCGGGGCGTGGGCCTGACAGGACCACCTCCAGCCTTTCCCAAAAGCGTTCCTCCCTCCAAGTGGGTGTGCCGAAATGCACATCTTGTGGCTATAACCCTCTCCCCAGCCCTCTCCCAAAGGGTGAGGGAGCAGTTAGCACGATGCCCTTTGGCTTTCGCAGCCTTTGTTTTACCTTTTTACCCTTTTACTTTTTTACTTTTATGGGCGGCGAGGAAGTAGTTTGCCTGTGGGGCGAGCTTAAGAATGAATAGCCATAACGACTTGAATGACAATAAAATAAGATGTCTCAGAATGACTTCGGGGGCAAGCGGTAACTGCTCCCTCGCCCTTTGGGAGAGGGTCGGGGAGAGGGCTTGCTGAGAGGGACGAGCATTTTGATGTGTTCTCAGTGGAGGGCTTAGAAGCTGTTTTGATTTTATCATATATGCCTTTTACCCCTGCCGTCTTGAGTGCATTTTGGGTCATATTCGCCCGTTTGCTTCGTCACATAGCCCGCTATGCTTCCCAGCAAACGGACAAAAATGCCTCAAAAATCCAACACAATCCGGCAGTTGATAAAATCAAAACAGCTTCTTAAAATTAACACTTCATTTTCCGACGAAATAGAAAACAAAAAGCGTGGTTTTGCGAAATATCCGCTCAAAAAAGCCGCCGCGCAATGCAATATGTGCCGTTTCGGTGTGCGAAACGGCACATATTGCATTGCGAAAAGGCCTGTTTCGCAAGCCGAAACGGCAGGTTTGGCAGGCCGTTTTTGGTCAAAAAACACTGTTTCTTGCCGATTTTTGGCAAATATCATGGCATCCGTTGTTGCACACTTATGCCATTTTCTCCATAACATCCCTGATGCTCAGCCGCTTGCGATTGCACGCCCGTTTTCGCGTTATTTGCCGCCGAGGTGCGGTCCGTCAGCGAGAACCGATTCTCCGAGAGCTTTTTCCCGTGACAATTAATATTATTAACACTTGTTGACACGCGGCGGCGGCACGCCTCCGAGTGTTTTTGCGGTCAACCGCCGTTGCGGGCCTGCGGTGCTGGGCAAAGCGGGCGGCAAAATGGTTGGAGTGGACAAATAAAGCAAGCTCTTAAAGTTAAATATCTGAAAGGCTACGTGATATTCGCCATTTTATAGCTAATTTTGCACCCGTGAGAAAAAATACATTGATATTTTTGATGCTTTTCGCCTTCATCTTCGTGATGGCGGGTGTGCCTTTTGCGCCTTTCGCCGGAAGGGCGGGGGGCGGCGCGCCTGCCGATTCGGGCAAGCGTGGGGGCGACTCACTGGTGCTGAAGCCCATTGAGGCCGTGCCGCTGGTCGACATGACTGCCTTGTCGGGAGAGCTGGGCATTGAGGCCGCCATGCCTCTGGCGATGGGGGAGGATGCGGCTTCGGCCGGCCCGGACACCACAAAGATGGACTCGCTGCAACTGGCCATATACCACCACAACAAGGCTATTGACGACTCGCTGGCCCTGGACAGCATGAACCGCCAGAAGAAAAACGGCATCGACGCGCCTGTGGTCTACTCGGCCGAGGACTCGCTCATATACGAAGGCTCCACCGGCCTGGCCTACCTCTTCGGCGACTCTCACGTGAAGTACGAGAACATGGACCTGACGAGCGACAAGGTTTCCATGTCGATGGACAGCAGTCTCGTCCACGCCACCGGCTCGCAGGACTCTACCGGCAGGATGTACGGCACGCCCGTGTTCGTGATGGGCAGCGACACATACGAGAGCGACACCATGTCGTTCAATTTCAAGACCAAGAAAGGACTGATAAGCGAGGTGTACACAGCCCAGCAGGACGGCTACCTGACGAGCGAGCTGTCAAAGCGCACCGCCACCGGCGAGCTGTACCTGCAGCACGGCCGGTACACCACCTGCGACCAGCCGCACCCCGACTTCTACGTGGCGCTGTCGCGGGCAAAGGTGAGGCCGGGCAAGGAGGTCATCTTCGGCCCGGCATATCTTGTGGTGGCCGACGTGCCGCTGCCCCTGGCCATACCCTACGGCTTCTTCCCGTTCACAAAGAGCTACTCCAGCGGATTCATCATGCCGACCTACGGCGACGAGACCTCGCGAGGCTTCTACCTGCGCGACGGCGGCTATTACTTTGCCATCAGCGACAAGATGGACCTCAAGCTGCTCGGAGAGATCTACACCAAGGGGTCGTGGGGACTGTCGGCCGCGTCGAACTACCGCAAGCGCTACCGCTTCAGCGGCAGCTTCTATGCCAGCTACCAGAACACCGTGGAGGGCGAGAAGAATATGCCCGACTATTCGAAGCAGACCAGCTTCAAGATACAGTGGAGCCACCGCCAGGACGCAAAGGCCAACCCATACCGCACGCTCTCGGCCAGTGTCAACTTTGCCACGAGCAGCTACGAGCGCAACAACCTGACCAGCATGTACAACCCGCAGAGCTACACGCAGAGCACGCGAACGTCGTCTGTCAGCATGACCAACACCTTCTCCAACATTGGCCTGACCATCAGCACCACCATGAACCTAAACCAGCGGATGCAGGACTCCACAATATCGATGACCCTGCCCGACGTGAACATATCGCTGAGCCGCCTCTACCCGTTCAAGCGGAAGAAGATGGCAGGCAAGGAGCGCTGGTATGAGAAAATCTCGCTGAGCTACACCGGACAGCTGAGCAACTCCATAACGACCAAGGAAAACCAGTTGCTGCACTCCAGCCTGACGCGCGACTGGCGCAACGGTATGCAGCACAGCATACCCATCAGCGCCAACTTCACGCTCTTCGACTACCTGAACATCAACCCGCAGTTCACCTTCACCGACCGTATGTACACCAACAAGGTGATGCGCTCGTGGGACGAGGAGCACCAGCGCGAGGTCACCGACACCGTCGACGGCTTCTACAACATATACAACTGGCGGCTCAGCGTGTCGGCCTCGACCAAGCTCTACGGAATGTACGTGCCGTGGAAGAAGCTCTTCGGCGACAAGATTGTTGCCATACGCCACGTGTTCACCCCGCAGGTGTCGTTCAACTACGCGCCCGACTTCAGCGCCGAGCGCTACGGTTACTATGAGACGTATCAGCGCACCGATGCCGACGGCAATGTGTCGCTCGTCACATATTCGCCATATTCCAACGGCATCTTCGGCGTGCCAGGCACAGGCAAGACGGGAAGCGTGTCTTTCGACGTCTCAAACAACATAGAGATGAAGGTGCGCTCCGACGACGACTCCACTGGCACAAAGAAGATAAGCATCATCGACGAGCTGGGAGCCAGCTTGTCGTACAACTTCGCCACGGACATAAGGCCGTGGAGCGACCTCAGCACGCGCCTGCGACTCAAGCTGACCAAGAACTACACCTTCAACATGAACGCCACCTTCGCCACCTACGCATACGTGCTCGACGAGAACGGCAACCCGCGCGTCAGCGACCGCGTCACGCGGTGGAGCCAGGGCAAGTTCGGTCGCTTCCAGGGAATGTCGCAGAACATATCGTACACCCTCGACAACAAGAAGGTGGTGAACTTCATAAAGTGGCTCAAGGGCGAGAAAGTGAAAAAGGACGACGAGGAGGATAAGCCCGAGGAGGAGGAAGACTACTACGACCCCGACACCAACGAGGACAAGACCCTGCAGGAGGGGCAGCGCGGCGCGCGCAAGGAAGACGCAGGCAAGGCCGAGACCGACGAGGACGGATACATGAAGTTCAGCCTGCCGTGGTCGCTCAGCTTCGGCTACGGCATATCCATGCGCGAGGATGTGGGCGGAAACTTCAACTATGACAAGATGCGCTATCCATACGCCTTCACCCAGACGCTCAACTTCAGTGGGAACATACGCATCAGCGACGGCTGGAACATCAGCTTCTCGTCGGGATACGACTTCGAGAACAAGGCAATCTCCATGACCACAGCCTCGCTCAGCCGCGACCTCCACTGCTTCAATATGTCGTGCTCGGTGGTGCTCGCGCCCTATACAAGCTATAACTTCTCTTTCCGCTGCAACGCGGCCACGCTCACCGACGTGCTCAAGTATGACAAGCGCAGCAGCTACAGCAACGCCGTGCAGTGGTATTGACATTGCACGGCCAGCTGCGGAAAGGACTAAATATCTTGGCAGATGTCTGAGTTACCCGCACTCATTCAGGACCTCGCGCTCATACTTATCGTGGCGGGCGCGGTCACGTTGGTTTTCAAGTGGCTCAAGCAACCGTTGGTGCTGGGCTACATCATGGCCGGATTCATGGTGAGTCCGCAGTTCCCTTACACTGTGTCTGTCATAGACATAGCCAACGTCAAGGCGTGGGCCGACATAGGGGTCGTGTTCCTGCTCTTCTCGCTTGGCCTCGATTTCTCCTTCAAGAAGATTCTCAAGATGGGCTTCGCGCCGGTAATAGCGGCCTGCACCATCATATTCTGCATGATGGCCTCGGGCATCTTCGTGGGCAAGGCGTTCGGCTGGAGCCACATGGACTGCGTGTTCCTCGGCGGAATGCTGGCCATGTCGTCCACCACAATTATATACAAGGCGTTCGACGACATGGGCCTTCGGCAGCAGCGTTTTGCCGGGTTGGTGATGAGCGTGCTCATACTTGAGGATGTGCTCGCCATCGTCATGATGGTCATGCTGTCGGCCATAGCCCACGGCAGCAACCCCGACGGCGGCCAGATGCTCGGCATCGTGGCCCGCATATTGTTCTTCCTCATACTATGGTTTGTGGTGGGCATCTTCCTCATACCCATGTTCCTGCGCCGCGCCCGCCGGCTCATCAACGACGAGACGCTGCTCGTGGTGTCGCTGGGGCTGTGCTTCCTCATGGCCGTGGTGTCCACCAAGGTGGGCTTCAGCAGCGCGTTTGGGGCATTCGTCATGGGTAGCATACTGGCCGAGACGGTGGAGGCCGAGAAGATAATAAAGGTGGTGGAGCCGGTCAAGAACCTTTTCGGAGCCATCTTTTTCGTTTCCGTTGGCATGCTGGTGGAGCCGCAGGTCATAGCCGACTACGCCGTCCCGATTGTTGTCTTGGTGCTCGCCATCCTTGTGGGGCAGGCCGTGTTCGGCTCTTTCGGCTACCTTCTTGGCGGGCAGACGCTCAAGACGGCCATGCGTTGCGGCTTCTCAATGGCGCAGATAGGCGAGTTCGCCTTCATCATAGCCTCGCTCGGCCTGTCGCTCGGGGTCATAGGCGATTTCCTTTACCCCGTGGTGGTGGCCGTGTCGGTGATAACCACCTTCCTCACCCCCTACATGATACGTTTCGCCACGCCATGTTACGCAGTGCTCGAACGCCGCTTGCCGCCGCGGGTGATAGCCGCTCTGAATGGCATCACGCTCAGCCGCCCCTCGTCAACGTCGTCCAGGAGCAACTGGAAGAGCCTGCTCATGCAGATGGGTGCCAACACAGTGGTCTACTCCATCCTCTCCGTGGCCGTCATCTTCATCATGTTCACGTTCTTCCTGCCTTTCGTCCGCCATCTTCTTGTGGGCTGGCACTGGACGGCGAACTTCATCTGCGGCCTGCTCACAGTGCTGGCCATATCGCCGTTCCTGCGCGCCATGGTGATGAAGAAGAACCACAGCGAGGAATTCAAGGCGCTGTGGGCAGAGAGCCGGCGCAACCACCTGCCGCTGCTTTTCACCGTGCTTGTGCGCGTGGTGGTGGCCTGCGCTTTCGTGTTTTATGTGTGCAACTACCTCAGTCGCCTCACCAATGCCATCATGCTGACCATCGCCTTGGCGTTGGTTGTGGTCATGATTCTGTCACGGAGGCTGAAGCGTGAGTCTATAAAGTTGGAGCGGCTGTTTGTGCAGAACCTCCGGTCGCGCGACATCGAGGCCCAGGTGCGCGGGCGCAAGCGGCCTCTGTATGAGGGACATCTGCTTGACCGCGACGTGCACATGGCCGACATCGACGTGCCGGCCGATTCGGCTTGGTCGGGCCACACGCTGCGGGAGCTGGAGTTGCGCACGCGATTCGGTGTCCACGTGAGCAGCATACTGCGGGCCAGGCGGCGCATAAACATACCCGACGGCAACTCCATCATATTCCCGGGCGACCGCCTGCAGGTGATAGGCAGCGACGGGCAGTTGGCGGCCATGGCGGCGGCCATGAGGACAGAGGTATATGCCGACGACCCGCAGATAGAGAAGCGGGAGACCAAGTTGCGCCATATCGTGGTGGGAAAGGGCAGCCCGCTTGAGGGCAAGATGCTGCGCGAGAGCGGCATACGCGATGTCTATGGCTGCCTTGTGGTGGGATTGGAGGAGGGAAAGGAGAACCTTTCGCAGCCCGATCCCAACCGGAAGTTCGTTGAGGGAGACATTGTTTGGGTTGTGGGAGAGGAGGAAGCCCTCGACAGGCTGATAAGCAGTGAGGTGAGGTCGTGCCAAAACGGAACTGCAAGGAGTTGACAGAAGCAGGACGGCCAACCTATAATCACAATTCGGTCATTAGGCCGTCGAATGATGGTTCTTTGGTCTGTGTTGCGCTTTCCAAGCGTTTCCTTCTTCTTGTCGGCATCTTGCCGGCTGCCAATCTGCGCGACAATATGATGAAATCGTTGCTGGCTCTGACGGCTTATTGGGGATAATGAATGTCCGCAAGTTGCCAAACTCGCCAGAAAGGCGTTCCGCTTGTGAGGGTGTATCAAAATGAATGTCTAATGTCCATAACCCTCTCTCTAGCCAACTCCCAAAGGGCGGGGGAGAGGTTTTGCAGACCTAAACACACATTTTGGTATACCTCACAGGGGTGGTTTGTCAAATAAGCTGATGTGCAATGCGTTTGGCCGGTGGTTGCGACATGGTTCCACAAACCATCCCCCGCCCCTCCTTTTGTATAAGGAGGGGAGACGTGCGCATCAATTTGGCAAAATGCGGACATTCGTATTTGGATAGAAGGGAACTGGCGGACAAACGCTTTGTCAATGATTTCCAAGCGTTTGTCCGCCAGTTCCCGATAAATCAGGGGCGAAAACTCTGCTCATGTTTGCCCGAATCGGTCATTAGAGACCCAAACGAATCCTTTCTATTGCCGTGCAGACTGGCGGCCGCCTTTGCCGACGGCGTAGCGGGCTACGTCGAGACGAAGCGGCAGGCAAGATGCCGACAAGAGGAAGGAAGAGCTTGGTAAGCCGAACACAGACAAAGAATGTGCATCCGGCGGTCTGATGGCCGATTCTGGATTGACTCTATCTCAGTGCGTCTCCGCCCTTGCCTTGCCGTGTGTCAGTCGTTGTATTCGGCGGTCAGCTGGCAGATTCTGATGATAACGTCCATCGCTTTTTCCATGACCTGGATGCTCACGAACTCGTATGGTCCGTGGAAGTTCACCCCGCCGGCGAATATGTTGGGGCAGGGCAGGCCCTTGAAGCTGAGCTGCGCTCCGTCCGTGCCGCCGCGTATGGGCTGCACGCGCGGCGGGATGCCGCACTCCTGCATGGCTTTCAGCACGAGGTCTATCACGTGCATGTTGGGGTCTATCTTCTCCTTCATGTTGTAATACTGGTCGTTCACGTCGGCTGTGCACGTCCCCTCGCCATACTTCTCGTTCATGCGGCGGGCGCAGTCGGCCATGAACGCCTTGCGCTCCTCAAAGCGTTTGCGGTCGTGGTCGCGTATGATGTACGACAGTGTGGCCTCCTCTATGTTGGCGTTGATGCCGGTCAGGTGGTAGAAGCCTTGGTAGCCCTCGGTTGCCTCGGGCGTCTCGTCGGCAGGAATCATGGCCGCAAACTCTGCCGCCAGCCTGTTTGCGTTCACCATCTTGCCCTTGGCGTAGCCCGGGTGCACGCTCACTCCCTTTATCGTGACCTTGGCTCCGGCGGCGTTGAAGTTCTCGAACTCCAGCTCGCCTAGGTCTCCGCCGTCCATGGTGTAGGCCCATTCGCAGCCGAACTTCTCGACGTCGAAGTGGTGGGCGCCCATGCCTATCTCCTCGTCGGGGTTGAAGGCCACGCGTATGTCGCCGTGCTTTATCTCCTTGTGGTCGCGCAGGTAGCACATGGCCTGCACTATCTCGGCTATGCCCGCCTTGTCGTCGGCGCCCAGCAGCGTGTGCCCGTCGGTCACAATGAGGTCTTCGCCCACGTGGTTGAGCAGCTCGGGAAACTTCTTCGGCGACGACACTATGCCCTCAGAGAGCACTATGTCGCCCCCGTCATAGCCCTTCACAATGCGCGCGTTTATGTTGGCCCCGCTGCAGTCGGGGCTGGTGTCGTAGTGGCTTATGAAGCCTATGGTGGGCACTTTGCCCTTCATGTTCGACTTCAGCGTGGCGTATATGTAGCCCTTGTCGTCCATTTCCACGTCCTCAAGCCCCTCGTTCTCAAGCTCCTTCGCCAAGTATTCGGCAAAGGCAAGCTGTTTTTTGGTGCTCGGCACGCTTTGGCTGTCTTCGGCCGACTGCGTGTCAAACTTGGTGTAGTTTAAGAATCTTTCGGTTATGTCCATAATATATTAATGTGTACGATGTGATGTCGGTTTCCGTTTGGCGGTCAGTTCCGGTGCGGTTTGTGGTGGGGCGGGGGATGGGGCCGCCCTGATTGTCGGCTTGCCCGGGCTTGTGTTCCGGTTTCTCTGTTTGCGTCCGTTTTGTTTAGAGCCGTTGCCAATGAGCGCAATGTGAGCTTGCCCGCATATTGCCGAATGCAGATAGGCTTATGCAAAGCCGTTGCCAATGAGCGCAATGTGAGCTTGCTCACATATTGCCGAATGCAGATAGGCTTATGCAAAGTTAGTATAATTCTGCTATATGGCCAAAAAATATGCGCTGTTTTGGCTTATGTGAGAAGCTGTTTTGATTTTATCAACAGCCGGATTGAGTTGGATTTTCGAGGCATTTTTGTCCGTTTGCAGAGGAGCATAGCGTGCTATGTGACGAAACAAACGGGCGAATATGACCGAAAAGTCACTCTATACGGAGGGATAAAAACTTTATGAGTGTCCGCAAGTTGCCAAACCGGTTTGAAAGAGCTTCCACTTGTCCCCTCCTTTTCCAAAGGAGGGGCAGGGGTGGTTTGTCAAATAAGTTGATATACAATGTGTTTAATCATTGGCTGTGACATTGTTCCACACCCCCCCCGCCCCTCCTTCGGAAAAGGAGGGGACAATACCCTTAGAGGTTGGCAACTTGCGGACATTCACTTGAAAAAAACAAAACAGCCTCTGAAACGATTTCATTCTATTGTCATGTGGATTGGCTGCCGTCCATGCGTTGTTTAACTTTTAACCTTTGGCATTTATCATTCTTGCGTACTTGCAAATATGCAATTAAAAACAGCCGCAGCCGTCTTGATTTTCCCTATGTGCCGTTTCGCATTCCGAAACGTGCCGTTTTGGCTTGCGAAACGACACATTTCAGGCTGCAAAACGAGCCGTTTTGGAATGCGAAACGGCTCGTCTTGCAAGTCGTTGTGTATCAGGTGCTTACCCAAGGTGTGCCCTTGCTGCGGCCTTTAACATAAAAATGTTAACGCCGACAAGCGGCATCCGGCATCCACATGGCGTATGGGCTGTTTGCGGATATTCGCTGATGAATACCCGCACATCCGGCAAGCCATTTTACTGAGCGTCCACATCCTTCCGCCCATGTAGAGGGCTTCCCTACACAATGCATGAATGGAACAGATAATAGGGAAGGTGTATCAAAAAGGAGTTAACGGAAGGTATCCGGAGTTAGACGACCTATCGGTCATCGGAAGTTAACGGACACGTGCTGCCAGAGCGCAGCGAGAAATAGCTTAGTAATCCGCAACAAAACATTCGTCCGTTAACTTCGGATAACTTCGGGCGAAGGCCTAAACTCCAGTTAAGAAGCTGTTTTGATTTTATCAACTGCCGATTTGTGGTGGATTTTCGAGGTATATTTGTCCGTTTGCTGAGGAGCATAGCGGGCTATGTGACGAAGCAAATGGGCAAATATACCTCGAAAAGGCACTCAAAGCGGCAGGAACAAAAGATATATTTGATAAAATCAAAACAGCTTCTAGCTTCATTTCGATACACCCTCCTTCCGCCTTTTTCTCGCCTTTGTGGAAAAACTTTCAATCCCTTGCCGACAACAAATTGCGGGCAAAACAGCTGTCGTTTATCTTATTTTTGCTACCTTTGCACCGTGGCCTTCCGCCTGCTTCGTGGCCGGAAAGCCGCTCACGCAGAACCATACGCAAAGATATGGGAACGCAAACCTCTGAGACACAATCTGTTGCGCGGGCTGATGCCGCCTGCGAGGCCGTAGGCGTGCCGCGCCGCAAGCAGTGGTATGTTGCCATTGTCAACAACAACACCGAGCGGCTTTGCGGCGCGCGCATCGAGTCGCTCGGCTTCGCCACATACGTGCCCCTGAGCATAGACGAGCGCCGAACGCCCGATGGGCGCGTCAAGACCGTGGCCCGCGTGGTCATACCGTCTGTCGTCTTCGTGCGTTGCACCGAGCTGCAACGCCGCCGCGAGGTGGTCACACTGCCCTTCGTCAAGCGTTTCATGACCGACCGCGCCCGCCTCACCCCAACGGGCTCCCACCCCGTGGCCGTGGTCACAGACCGCGAGATACGCACCCTGCGCTTCCTCCTCTACAATTCCGATGCGCCCGTCACCGTGGAGCAGCGCCCCATCCGCGTGGGCGACCGCGTGCGCGTGGTCCGCGGGAAGCTCATCGGCATCGAGGGCAACATAGTGCGCAGTGGCGGCAGCGCATACCTAGTGGTGCAGCTCGACGTGCTCGGCTGCGCCAAGATACAGATACATCCCGACGACGTCGAGATAGTGCGCGGCTGAGCCCCTCATGGTTTTGCCACGCCCGTATTGCCACCCTCTCCGCCCCCGTTCTCTATCACCAATCGGTCATTAGAGCCCAAAGTGATTTCGTACAGCCTATTCCTGTTTTTTGATACAGGGCGGAGGCACTTTGAGATTGCAAAAAAAATCAGAATCTGTTTTGATTTTGTCAACTGTCGGATTGAGTCGGATTCTCAAGTCATGTTCGCCTGCTTGCAGATAGGACGGCACAAACGCCCATATACAACATCGGCGGCAGCCATTCGCGCAGCCACTTTTCAGGGAGCAACGTTTGTGGCCCCGTCATCGGGCTGCCGCCGTTTCATAGATAGAGAATGCCGAGAAACAAAGGCATACCTTCTTAATTCTTAACTCTTAATTCTTAACTCATAACTCTTAACTCTTAATTCTTAACTTTTAACTCTTACCTGTCAATTGGTTTCTTCGGTAAACAACAAGCGGATAGCCAAGAACACGCTGCTGCTTTACTTCCGCACGCTATTTATCATGGCCGTGACGCTGTACACAAGCCGCGTGGTGCTGAACACCCTGGGTGTGGAGGACTACGGCATATACAATGTGGTTGGCGGCATTATTGTGATGTTCGGCTTCATAAACAGCTCTATGGCCTCCGCTACCCAGCGTTACATAACCTTTGCCTTGGGCAGGGGCGATGCGGAGGGGCTGCAGAGGGTTTTCAGCACGGCGTTGCAGATCCATGTGCTCATTGCCGCGTTGGTCGTGTTGTTGGGCGAGACCGTAGGCCTGTGGTTCTTGTACACCCAGATGCAGATTCCCGCCGGGCGCATGGATGCCGCCTTCTGGGTGTTGCAATGCTCGATATTGTCAACAGTTGTTATGATGGTCAGCGTTCCTTACAACGCCGACATAATAGCGCACGAGAGGATGTCGGCCTTCGCTTACATTTCCATACTTGAGGCCGTCTTGAAGCTCGCCGTTGTTTACCTGCTGCTCGTTTTCCCATGCGACAAGCTGACGCTTTATGCCTTTCTCATATTGTTGGTCCAGTTGCTCGTGCGCCTCTGTTACGGTCGTTATTGCGGCCGGCACTTCCCCGAGTCGAGATACCGTCATATATGGGACAGGGCGTTGTTCAAGGAAATGACCGGGTTTGCGGGTTGGAGCATGTTCGGAAATCTTTCTGTAGTCTTGTATGGTCAGGGATTGAACATGTTGCTGAATGTTTTCTTTGGTCCTGTGGTCAATGCCGCCCGTGCTGTGGCCGTGCAAGTTCAGACTGCCGTCCAGCAGTTTGTCGGCAACTTCCAGATGGCCTTGAACCCCCAGATAACCAAGACATACGCCGCCGGCGCGATGGATGACATGCACCGCCTGATGTTTCGCAGCGCGAGGTTCTCTTTCTACCTTCTTCTGCTTTTGGCGTTGCCGGTTTTGCTTGAGACCGATTTTATCCTGACCTTGTGGCTGAAGACCGTTCCTGATCATACCGTGGTATTCCTCCGCATAATGATCTGCATATCTCTGATTTATACGCTGGCCAATCCCTTGATAGTGGCCAACCAGGCCACCGGCCGTGTGAAGAAGTACCAGGCGGTGTGCGGCTCCATCCTTCTGATGATATTGCCTGTCTCTTATGTCTGCCTTCAGTTGGGCTGCCCGGCATATTCAGTGTTCATAGTCCATTTTGTCATTGAGCTGGTTGCCCAATTGGCACGGATGGTGATGTTGCGCCCGTTGATAGGCATCCGCTTACGCGACTATTTCGTAAATGTATATTCGCGTGCCTTTGTGGTCGTTGCTTTGTCGGTGATCGTTCCGTTTGCTGTTCATGAGAGTATTGCTGACACGGTCGCACGCTTTTTCGCAGTCAGCATCGTTTGTGTGCTCTCTGTGGGGGTTGTGGCTTACGCGGTTGGCTTGACGGGCGGTGAGCGTGTGTTCGTCAAGGCAAAAGCTGTTGCAATGGCAAATAAAGTTTTCCTTAGATGATAAAGATAACAGACAAGCAAGATTGTTGCGGCTGTGCGGCGTGCGTGCAGCGTTGTCCAAAACACTGCATTTCCATGGTCGAGGATGAGGAAGGTTTCCTTTATCCCGTTGTTGACGGAGCGGTGTGCATAGACTGCGGATTGTGCGAGAAGGTCTGCCCTATAATCAGCCACCCCGAAAAGTTGCCTGTGCAAAATGTCCTTGCGGTGAAGAACCGTGATGAGGCTGAACGCATGGCGAGTTCATCGGGTGGAGTATTCATAGCTTTGGCAAAGAAGACCCTTGAAAGGGGAGGTGTCGTATGCGGGGCTGTGTTCGACGGGAATTGGGAGGTGAAACATACCTGTGCCGAGACTCTTGATGGCGTAAAGCCGATGATGGGCAGCAAATACGTGCAGAGCCGCATGGAGAACTGTTACCGTGAGGCGGAAACATTCTTGAAGCAAGGCCGTGAGGTACTGTTTACGGGAAGTCCGTGCCAGATAACCGGACTGCGCAATTACCTCCGTAAGGATTATCCCAACCTTCTAGCGGTCGATTTTCTCTGTCACGGAGTGCCGAGTCCCGGCGTTTGGCGCAGGTATCTGGACGAGACATTCGGCCGTTCCGCCCGCAGGGCGGCGGCTGGAAAAAATACAGTTTTGTCCTCGTCTCTAAAATCCGCGCCTGTGATAACAGGCATCGATTTTAGAGACAAGAAATCGTTTGGCTGGAAAAAATACAGTTTTGTTGTCCGTGGGGAGTCCGCCTCTAAGGCGGACAAAAATTCAGTTTTGTTGTCCGATATACACCGTGACAATCCGTTCATGCGCGGCTTCCTCTCTGATGTCTATCTGCGCCCCTCGTGCTACCGCTGCAAGTGCAAGAATGGCGTCAGCCACAGTGACCTGACGATAGCCGACTATTGGGGCATAGGCCGTCTGATGCCCGATTTTGACGATGACCGCGGCGTAGGGCTTGTGTTGGTCAATACCGCCGCCGGCAAGGAGGCTTTCGCCGCTCTTGACATGGAGGTGCGCCAGTCAACGCTCGAAGATGCCCGGAGGTGTAACGGCGGATTCAAAGAGGCGGTTGCCAAACATCCAAAGCGTGAGATGTTTTTCCATTCTTTTGCGCGAGACACTTCCGTTGCCCAAGCAGTTGACGTAGTGTTGTATATCCCTAGATACAGATCGGCTTTTCGTAAGGCTAAGAATGTTGCAGTAAAGATATTTAAAAGACTGTTGCGATGAGAATAGGAATTCTTACTCTGCCGCTTCACACCAACTATGGCGGCATATTGCAGGCTTACGCTTTGCAGACCGTGCTTGAGCGTATGGGGCATGAGGTTGTTGTGATTGATACTCCAAACGTGCATAGGCTTTCTTTGTGGAAGAAACCGATTGCTTATCCGGTGCGGTTGGTAAAGAAATATATTTTGGGCAAAAACATAAAAGTTTTTTCAGAGAGATATCATAATGCTGTATATCCGGTTATAAGCCAATACACCCAACTCTTTATAGATAAGTATATTCATAGGAGAGAAGTCGCTAACCTTGCCGAATTGAAAAAGGATGGTCTTGATGCAATTGTAGTTGGTAGTGACCAGATTTGGCGCCCATTATATTATCCTAATATAGAGAATGCTTATCTTGGTTTTGCCAGGAATTGGAAGATTAGGCGTATTGCTTATGCTACCTCGTTTGGCACTGATGAGTGGGAATATACTTCACGACAAACAGAAAAGTGTGGTGATTTATTGCGGTTGTTTGATGCTGTTTCTGTTCGTGAAGCGTCGGGTGTTGATTTGTGTCGTGGGCATTTTGGTGTGATGGCTGAGCATGTGCTTGATCCAACAATGCTTCTTGGGCCAGATGATTATATTCGATTGTTTGAAACTGCCAATACTCCCAGAAGCGCAGGAACTTTACTGGTTTATGTTCTTGACGAAACGCCGGAGAAAGCAGATCAGATTGATAGGATTGCACATGAGAAGGGGCTTGTTCCTTTTCGTGTTAATTCTAAGGTCGAGAGTATGAACGCTCTATTGAATGAGCGCATCCAGCCGCCTGTTGAGCAATGGTTGCGTGGCTTCTATGATGCAGATTTTGTTATTACAGACTCCTTTCATGCTTGTGTGTTCTCAATATTGTTCAAAAAACCGTTTAAGGTTCTTGAAAATAAGAATAGGGGAAATACGAGGATTTGTTCTTTATTGGAAAAGCTTGACGTGAAAGAAAGTGAAAATATGGCAGAAAACACTGAGACATATAATGTCTTGGCAAAGTGGCGGAGTGTGTCTAATGCATATCTTCAAAAATTTATAGGTTATGTGGAGTGATGTAAAAATAGTATATGTTTTATTAAAGAGTTTAGAGCTTGTTATTTTTATTTATTATGGCTTTATTCTCTCTAAGACTAAGCGGCAAGAGGAATATTGGAAAAAGGCGTTAGTCCCGATCCTTGCGTTTACTATTGTTGAAGGCTTGCGTTTTGGGCGTTTGATAGATTATAATGTATATTATTTTAGGTATGAAAGCATTGGGGAAAATTTCAATTCGGAGAATTATGAGTTATTGTTTAAGTTAATTATTTATGCTTTTTATAATAGTGGTTTTTCTTATCCGTTCTTTATTGCTGCTTGCAGCCTTTTTTTGATTTTTTCTGTTTTTGTTCTATTCCAGAATTATAGGCAATATCTTCAGTATGTTTTGCCGTTATTGCCTTTTTGTGTGGTACAGAGCGAAAACTATATTCGTTGGTATTTGGCGTTTTCATTTGTTTTATTGGCACTTTATTGTTTAATACAAGATCAGAAAAGGAAAGCTTATCTGGCTTTTGCGTGTGCTGTATTTACTCATGTTGGTTCCGCTTTATTATTGCCGATACTTATTTTTGGAAATCGTTTGGATAAACTGCAGATAAATCCAAGTGTGGCATCTGTATTCTGCGTGATTACTACTCTTGTTATGTCGGTTTCTGATATGAATATACTTGTTGGTATTAGTAACTTCTTGCTTTCGATAGGTATTGGAAATATAGATAGTAGAATTGCATCATATCTGTCCCAAACAGAATTGCTTATAAATGGTGAGTTTGGACGTTCTGGTTACTATGCAGCGCGAACACTAAGCAATAATATTCGGATTTTACTGGCATTTATTCCGTTGATAATTTATGGTAAGAGAATAATGAGATGTGAGCGATACGGATTGCTTATTTACAATTTGTTTGTCATAGGTGCAATACTTTATCCAATTCTTTCCACAGTAGAAATTTTTGATAGGTATGCGTCTGCGTTAACATTCTTTTCCTGCATTGTTTGTGGTGTAACGTTCTGTGTGGTTATGAAAAATAAATATGTATATGGTAAATTAGTGACAATTATTCTTGGATTGTGTTTTTTTGCGAATTTATGGCCAAGCATTAGTGTGATTCCCTCACGCGAGAATGACAATGAAATGTTATTTATTTGGGATGCAAATGGGCGTAATTTTTTGCCGTATTGGCAGTGGCTTGATGAAAAAATTGTAAGATGATGAAGTTACCATTGGTTTCTGTTATTGTACCTGTTCATAACGCGGAGAAATTTCTTAGGTTGTGTGTGGCCAGTATATTATCACAGACAATGACAGATTTTGAGTTGTTGTTGATTGATGATGGAAGCACAGATGACTCGGGAAAAATCTGTGATGAATATGCAGAAGAGGATTCGCGTGTGAAGGTTTTCCATAAGGAAAATGGAGGGGTAAGCTCTGCCCGCAACTTAGGGATAGAAAAAGCACAGGGAGAATATTTGTTTTTCTGCGATTCTGATGATTATTGTGATAACAGATTGTTGGAAAAACTGGGTGCTATTTCGGCAGATATTATTATAGGAGGAGTGCAGTATTATGGCACATCGAAAGGTGGTGTGTTTTATGATAACTGTGTCTATGAAAAAGAAAAGATAGGGAAGTGTTTGGAACAACACCTTGGCGATGGGCCTTTTCGTGCGCCTTGGGGAAAACTTTTCAAAAGTCAAATAATACGAGATAACCATCTTGTATTTGATATTAATATGCGTATTTGTGAGGATACGTTTTTTGTTCAGCAATATTTGTTCTATTGTAACACAATTGTGCTCGTTGATTATGCAGGATATTTTTATTATTGCCAGTATGCGTTGAGAAAGTATAAGTTGGATAAGATACAATATTTTTATTGTATGGAATGTTTGTCTTTTGCTTACCAGAGGCTGACGCAAAAATTTAATTTTACTAATGATCATTATTGGGGATTCATTTGTAGGTTTAATTTCTCATTGTTCTTGAATTACATATCGTCATGGAAGTCATTGAGAGGTTATGATGATTTTATGGATGTGGTTCAGCGTGTGGATATAAGTGCTTGTACAATAACCAAAGTGAAAGCTTTGTCATTGAAGGCTTCATTCTGTATGTTGAGACATAGGCTATATAAAACTTGTTACTTTTTTGTGTGTTATGTTTTTCCTTGTTTTGATATTTTAAAGTTTTTGTTGCTTGAAACGAAAGGATTCATTAAAGCCTTGAAAACTGTTCTTTTTGTTATTTATGAATTTTTTACTTATGTTCTGCTTAATAGGATAATCTTCAAAATTCCGTTTTGGACAGTTAGAAAGTTGTTTTGTAAGCCATTATTTAAGTTGGGTAAGCGGACGAAGTTGGATATGGATATATATTTCTACGAACCTCGAAAGCTTGTCGTTGGGAATAATTCACATATAAATCGGAACTGCATTTTGGATTCTCGTGGGAAAGTTGTTATAGGCAATAGGGTGAGTATTTCTTTTGGGGTTTCTTTAATAACAGGATCACATGAAGTAAACTCGCCTAATTTTAAATATAAGTCAAGCGAGATAATAATAGATGATTATGTGTGGATTGGCGCAAATGCAACGATAATAGGCAATGTGCATATTGGTAAAGGGGCGGTGGTTTGTGCCGGTGCAGTTGTGACGAAAGATGTTGAACCTTTTACAATTGTTGGTGGTGTCCCTGCCAAAGTCATAGGAGAAAGAAATCATAATTTGGTTTATATTCCTTTGAAAGGGGAATATTATAAGCCTAGTTTTCGTTAAGCGTTAGTTTGAAACTTGATAAAATAACCACAATGTATTTAAGATGAAAAAGATTGTTTTTCTTTCTGTAATGGGGCTTGATGTAAATGTGTCTATAATAAAAAGATTGCGTGAGCGGTATGATGTATATTATATATCATTAATGGCTAATGGCAAATCTTGTATTGGTGATGTAGAATTACATAAAAATATATCTGAGGCAACAGAAATACCTGCATATAAGTTAGTGTCAGAATTTATTGATTTAAGCAAGACTTTTGTTGTGAGGCATGCGAAGGGGGTGAGTCTAGACAAACTAAAAATTGAATTTAGTGTATTAAAAAAAGTGATGTCTATCAATCCTGATTGCATTCTTACAGATACAGTGCAATTGTATTATCTTTTATCCAGAGTTTTATATAGGAAGCGGGTTATATCAATTATTCATGATCCATTTCCACATTCAGGTGAAGCGACTTTTTTGAGGAAAATTGGGGATAGATTATTGGTGAAATTAGGGGCTCGGTATATTTTGTTTAATGAGAACCAGCGAGAACGTTTTATTCGTTTTTATAAGCTGAATCAATGCGATGTTTTTAATTCTTTTCTTAGTGCAAATGAAATACTACCTTTATTGAAACCAACTGGCATTTTGGAAGGGAATTCGAAAAAACTAAAAGTCTTGTTTTGGGGACGTATTTCTCCATATAAGGGGATTTATTATTTGTTGGAGGCTGTTATTAAATATATAAATGAATATGATGAAAACATAGATGTAATAATTGCGGGTAGGGGAAATTTTGACTTTGATAGGTCTAAATATGATGTTTATCCACAAATACATATAGACAATAATTATTTGGACAGTCCGCGATTGGCAAGCTATTTGAAAGGTTGTGATATTGTGGTTTGTCCTTATACTGATGCAACACAGAGTGGAGTGGTAATGATGGCCTACTCATTGCGTAAGCCTGTTTTGGCAACGAATGTAGGAGGTCTGCCGGAAATGCTGGATTTTGGAAACTTGGGATTGTTGGTTTCTCCAAGAAATATAGATGAGTTATATAAAGCTCTTGTATATATTAAAGAAAACCCTAATATATTGACGACGTTTTCAAAAGAAATAGAGAAGCAATATTCTAAAGGGGCGAGTAAGAGTTGGGAAGTTTCCGTAAAGGCATTTTATAAAGCAATAGATACATTAAAGTGACTTTTGTTATATTTTATGGTTTATTAGGGAATGATATAAATACCGTTGTATGGCAGTGTTACCAAATAACTACATTCATTTTTCTGTCGATGATGTTGTTGGAGTTTTTGAGGAATTGACTTCACGAAAGCCTTCTTCTATATTTGATATTCCTTTTTGGGGGTATTTTAAGAAACTGCATGATGAATTCTATATTGTATTAAGTTGTTATTGCTTTTTTTGTAATGATAAATTCTCGTTGTCTTGTTGTACTACAAGTTATAAAGAAGAATTTGAAGAGAATGCAGATTGGCTAAGATTTGGATTTCATGGCTTTTCTGGCAGGGAGAATTTTGAATTGCAGGATGTTGGATTGTCTTTATGGCAATATATAACAACCATGAGTTCCTTGGAAAGGATAGTCGGTAAAAGGTCATTGGATTATTTCCCAAGACTACATGGGTTCGCTGCAAACAAGGATTTAATAAACTCAATGGTGTGTGCGCAATATCCATTATTGGGCTTGTTGGCTGCGGATGATGGTCGTGTGTCTTATGGCTTAAATTCTAAGGAGAATATAATGCTACAGTGTCAAGGATGGCTGAAGTTGTCAAACGTGCTGATTTTGAAGACAACACAAAGGTTGGAGAATCTTTCTATAAGATGTGTTCTTCGTTATTTCCCCCCCCCCCCCACACACACACACCACCACACACATACATTGTAAATAGTATTGTTTTATTTTTTACTCACGAATGGATATTTTATCCTAAGTCGGTTAAGGTAAAAGTCAAGAGATATTTAGTACAGATGCTATTGCGAATTATATGCGCTTTTTATTTTAAGCGTGGTTATCGTTTTGGCTTTCCAATGGATTTATTAAATTAAAATAGGATTATAGAGAGACATGGACAAGATGAAGCGTTTTATAGATTGTGGAGTTGGTACGTTTGCTTGTAATCTTAGGTGCCATTATTGTTATGTTGCGCAGAATTTTTTGTTTACACAAAAAGTTCCAACATTTAAGTACCCTCCGGCACTTATAGGTAAAGCCTTGTCAAAGGAACGCCTTGGCGGTGTTTGTATGTTTAATATATGTGCTTCAGGGGAAACTTTGATACCTCATGAAATTGTAGAATATGTGAGGGCAATATTGGCACAAGGGCATTATGTTATGATTGTTACAAATGGGATGCTTACAAAACGAATTAAAGAGTTTGCCGAGTTCCCCGAAGAATATAGAAAGCGGCTTTTCTTTAAGGTGTCGTTTCACTACTTGGAATTGAAGCGTCTGAATAAGTTTGATTTGTTTTTCGCAAACATTGATTTGATGCGAGAGATGAAGGCATCTTTTACGATAGAGGTTACTCCATCTGATGAATTGATTCCTTATATAGATGAGCTAAAAGAAATATCTTTAAAAAGATTGGGCGCCTTACCTCATATTACTGTTGCTCGTGATGAGAGTAAGCCGGATTATCCGCTTCTTACAAAGTTGTCCAAAGAAGATTATATAAAAACATGGGGGCAATTTGATTCAAAGATGTTTGATTTTAAGATGAGTGTATTCGGGCAAAAACGGAACGAGTATTGTTATGCTGGAAATTGGACTTGCACATTGAATCTTTTGACGGGAACAATGAAACAATGCTATATGACAAATTATTTTACGAATATTTATAAGCATCCTAATAAGCCTATAAAGTTTGTAAATATAGGGAAGGGATGTAAAGCTCCGCATTGTCATAATGCACATGCTTTTTTATGCTTTGGAGCAATTCCAGAACTTAAAACCCCATATTATTATGAGTTACGAAATAGGGTATGTGTGGATGGTACAGAATGGTTACAACCGGAAATGAAGGCATTCATGTCATGTAAGCTGGAAGAAGAGAATGAGCAATCTCGACCGTTGAGCGATGTGATTATAAATAAATTTTATGGTTTTGTTTATTTTATCTTTTGGAATATTAGAAATGCCGTTAAAATGATAGATAAAAGTTATAAACCAAGTGAACGGCATAAGTGATAGTCGTCAATGGATAAGATAAATTCTTTGCAAGTATTGGCGAATGAGAGGCTTGCTACGTTACTTCGCCAAAAATGTATTTTGTTGGATGCCCCTTATTATCATAATATAGGTGATGTTTTGATATGGGCAGGAACGCAAAGTTTTATAGAAACCAATGGGATTCGTTGTTTATATACAGCATCTTATGAGACTTGTACATTCCCTAAGATAAGTGAGGATGTGGTGGTTTTGTTCAATGGCGGAGGAAATCTCGGTGATCTTTATCATGAACATGTAGAGTTTCTAAAGGCTGTTGTGCGGCATTACCCAAATAATCGGATAATTGTTTTGCCGCAAACGGTTTATTATGGAGATAAGGCTGTAATGGATTCCGATTTTGAGTTTTTGGCACGGCACGACGATTTTTATTTTTGTGCTCGAGATAAAGTCGTATTTGAAAGTTTGAAAAACTATTTTGGCAGTAAAACTCTTCTTGTTCCGGATATGGCTTTCTGCATTGATTTTGCAAGACTGAAGCCTTACTTACTTCCCATTTCAAGAGATAAGCTTGTTATTGATAGAATTGATTGCGAGAAAGGAGGAGGGCAATTGTGTGTAGATGGTGATGTTTCAGATTGGCCGGTGTTTGAGCATTCATTCAGAAAATCAACTTTTGTAAATAAATTATTCAAGCGTGTGTCAGATTTAAGAATTCCAGTTCTTTCGAAATTTTGCAATCTTATATGGAATTGGTATGCTTCGTCTTATTTTCAAAAGGCAATGATAAAAGAGGGAGTTCGGTTTATATCTCCATATAAGCGGGTAGAGACCACAAGGCTTCATGGTGCGATATTGTCAATATTGTTGGGCAAAGAAGTTGTGTTGGTAGATAACTCTTACGGGAAAAACAAGAATTTCTATGACACATGGCTGTCTGGTTTTGATAATGTTTCATTAAAGGATTGATTAATTCTTTTTGTATGAAGTTTTCATTGATATTGCCGGTTTATAATGTCGAGGATTATTTAGGCAAGTGCATTGAGAGTTGCTTGAATCAGAACTTGCCTCATGCGGAATATGAGATAATCGTGGTAGTTGATGGTTCGCCGGATAGGTCGATAGATATAGCGCGGCATTATCAGCGCGAGCATCCAAATATAAAGATTATAGAAAGAGATAATGGAGGGTTGAGTGCAGCGCGTAATACAGGTCTGGCGCATGCTGTTGGAGAATATGTTTGGTTTATAGATTCGGATGATTATATTGAGCTAAATGTCTTGGCTCAAATTTACAATATTCTTAGCGAAAAAGAACTCGAAGCCTTGTGGTTAGATTGGAGGTGCTTGGATGAGGCCGGAAAAGTGTTGCCAGATTATTCACCCCATTGTCATAAAAAAGATTTTTCTGTCATGTCTGGCATTGACTTTATGTCAAAGGTTCTGAATAATTACCTTTTTGCTTGGTCGTTTATTTATAAGCGTTCTTTTCTTGTTGAAAATGGTTTGCGATTTACAGAAGGTTTGTATTATGAGGACAGTGACTTTGCGTTTAGGTCATTGCCAATGTTAAAACGTATTCGCTATTTTAGTAAGGTAAGTTATAATTATCTGCAGCGCAAAACAAGTATTACGCATACAGTTGACATGGAAAAGATAAATTCAATATTTACAAATTGTGATGCTTTTTATGCGGCTTACATATCTTGTCCATTGATACTTAAGAGATTCTATCATCTGTGTTTTTCTTCTTTTTATTTATTTGCAATAAAAGAAGTTGTAAAATCTCGTAATAGTGAATATAGAATTGTTTTATTGGAGCATAGTAAGGCTAAAAGATATGGTAAGGTTATGTTGGCCGGAAACTTAAAAACTAAAATAATTGCCATTGTCCTTAATTTGTGTGGCTTGGAATTTTGCATGAAATTATTGTCACTGTTTTAATCGTATGCGTCCAAAACAGACGTATTGCCCCAATAAAAGCCTATGATTACCGAATCAATTACGAAGATGTCAATATCATTCTTTATGAACAGCGCAAGATTTCTTTGGAAAAGATACAATCCATTTTGTCAGTTTTACATACATGAAAGTCCTTCTTATTGACGTTTACAACTATAACAAAGGTGGGGCAGAGACTGTGTGCTTCAATACTGGCCGTCTGTTGGAGGAACACGGCCACGAAGTCGTTTACTTCACGCTGAAATGGAAAGCCAACCGCCCTTCGCCTTACTGCAAGTATTTCCCAGAGTCCAAGGAGACGCGGCGTGGCCCATTGAGGCAACTCAAGAATATGATAAATTACTTTTATCATTTTGAAGCCGCAAAGAAGATAGAACAACTGGTACAGGACGAACATCCGGACATTGCCCATATCCATTTGATGTGGGGGCAAATCACTCCCTCGATATTTCCCGTGTTGCGGAGATACGGCATCCCGATTTTGTTCACAGTCCATGATTACCGCATAGTATGCCCGGCATATACTTTTCGTGACGGCAGCGGCAGGATATGCGAGGAGTGCCGCGGCAGGCATTTCTATCATTGTTTCACCCACAGATGCTGCAAGGGCAGCCGGGCGATGAGCGCGGTGATGGCAGCCGAGCAATATTTCCGCAACGCATTTTTCAATCCGGCCAAATACATCGACGGTTTCGTCTATGTGAGCAACTTCGCCAAGGAAATGCAGGAGAAGTATATGCAGGCGGTGAAGGCTAAGCCGAACATCACGCTCTATAACTTCTCGACATCCATCGCAGAAGAGCCAAAAGCGATGCCGCAGGAACGCTATTTCATGTTCTTCGGCCGCCTGTCATACGAGAAAGGTGTGATGACGTTGCTCCGCTCGTTTAAGGATTTGCCTCATTGCCGCCTGAAAATTGTAGGAACAGGTCCGAAAGAGGGTGAGCTTAGAGCCTTTGCAAGGGATAACGGTATGCAGAATGTGGCGTTCCTCGGTTACAAGACGGGTAAAGAACTGACGGACTTGGTAAGCAATGCTTATTTCGTGGTCGTTCCGTCCGAGTGGTACGAGAACAACCCGATGACTGTCATTGAGTCCTATTCTGTCGGTACGCCTGTGATAGGGGCGAGGATAGGGGGTATCCCGGAGATTGTCATCGATGGCATTACCGGCTATCAGTTCGAGAGCGGCAACGCGGACGACTTGCGGGAAAAGCTGGCGGAGGCAGCCGGCTTGCTTGCCGGCGAATATACCGCATTGAGCAGAAACTCCATCTCCTTTGCCCGCAAGAATCTCAGCAAAGAGAGTTATTGGATGAGGTTGGAGGCCTTTTATCGTCGTTTTGTCGCGGCCGACTGATTTCGGCTATTTGATTCTTCTGCCCTTGAGCAGCAGCCACAATGCGGACAGGGCCGAGAGGACGGCAATCCCGGCGTATTGCACGGCTTCTCTTATCGATGTCTTGTTGTTCTTCATCCGATGCGTTTTAGCTGTCTGTGGTGCAAAATTACATATTTATTTATGAATGTCCGCAAGTTGCCAAGCTGTTTTTTCTAAGGCTTCACTTGTCCCCTCCTTTTGCAAAATGGGGGGAGATGTGTACGTCGAGTCGGCGAAATGCGGACATTCATTATTTATTTTCTTATTCTGAGACTTTATGAAGATTGTTGTTACCGGCACGCGCGGCATCCCAAACGTGATGGGCGGTGTTGAGACGCATTGCGAGGAGCTGTTCCCGAGAATGGCCAGGCGTGGCTTTGACGTCACCGTTGTGCGCAGAAGTGATTATGTAAAGGACGGCCTGAAGGAATGGGAAGGGGTGAAGCTGGTGGACATCGACAGTCCGAAGCGGAAGTCTTTCGAGGCCATCATCCACACGTTCCGTGCCATAAACGAGGCGAAGCGGATGGGGGCGGACGTCGTGCACATCCATGCCATAGGCCCGGCTCTTCTCGTTCCATACGCCAGGATGCTCGGCATGAGGGTGGTGTTCACCCACCACGGCCCTGACTATGATCGCGACAAGTGGGGCATGGCGGCCAAGGTGATGTTGAAGCTCGGAGAGCGCATGGGGTGTATGTTTGCCGATGAGGTGATTGTCATATCCGATGTCATCCGCAACTTGATAAAGAGGAAGTATGGCCGCACAAGCCATGTCCACCTGATATATAACGGAGTGTCACGGCCGGAGGTGTGCGACTACCCTGAATATTTCAGCGAACTTGGCATAGAGAAGGGCAAGTACATCCTCGGCATGTGCCGCTTTGTGCCGGAGAAGAACCTGCACCACCTCGTTGCCGCGTTCGCTCAGGTTAAGGCAGAGGAATTAAGAGGCAAGAAAGATAGCGGCATAAGGCTGGTGCTTGCCGGCGACACGGACTTTGAGGATGATTATTCGCGGGGGCTGAAGGAGATGGCGCGTAAGAACGGTGTCATTCTTACGGGCTTTATCAAGGGCAAGAAGCTGCATTCGCTGTTGACGAATTGCCGTGCTTACTGCCTGCCGTCAAGCCATGAGGGTCTGCCCATTGCCCTTCTCGAAGCGATGAGTTATGGGGTGAGGGTTGTCGTCAGCGACATTCCGGCAAACCTGGAAGTGGGTCTGGCAGATGGGGATTATTTCCCCGTTGGCAATGTTGAGGCTTTGGCGGAGAAACTGAAGGGTGTCATCGGACAACCGGTGCGACGCATCGACTACGACATGGCGAAGTACGACTGGGAGAAGATTGCCGACCGGGTGGCAGAGGTCTATCGTGGAGAATGCTGACCGCGGCTTGCGCGTTGGCGCTGTGAGAGGGGCTTCTCTCTCGTCAGGAAGCCTTCTCACTCTATGTTCTCTATGCCAATGTCTTCAAGCTCGTTCATGAACGTTGCTACCTTCTCTTCATATTGCGACCGCTTTATCTTTACCTCCATGGTTACTTTCAGCGCTTTGCCGTTTGGCGTGCGCTCTTCTTTCACGTTGTAGTAGTTTATCTTCACCCCGTCTCTTTTTAGCTTTTCTATTGCCTTGCCCATGTCCGCCTTCTCCTTTGTGGTGAACGTGAGCGATATGTTGCGGCTTCCGAACTTTTCGAGCATCACGCTGAGTATTTCGAGGCAGAGCAGCACGAAGAGCGTTGCGGCCGTGGCTATCGCGTACATGCCCGAGCCGCAGGCCAGGCCTATGGCCGAGGTCACCCACAGCCCGGCGGCCGTGGTCAGCCCTTTCACCACGTGCTTCTGGAAGATGATGATACCCGTGCCTATGAATCCTATGCCCGTCACTACCTGAGAGGCTATGCGCGAGGGGTCGAGCGACACATTGTCTTTGGCTATCAGCTCGTCAGAGAAGCCGTATTGTGATATTACCATGAAAAGCGCACTGCCAAGTGCAACAAGAAAGTGGGTGCGGAACCCGGCCTCCTTGGCGCGGTAATTCCGTTCCAATCCTATTATGCCGCCAAGTATGGCTGCGACGAATAGCCGTGTTATGAATTCTGTTGTCATTGCTTTTATCTTTTCTTGTTGTTTGTTTGCCGCTTTCACTTGCTGCAACGATAATGCGAACGAGCCTGGTCTATGTGCACTCTGCTTTTCACGGTGCAACTTGTCCACAATACAAAGATACCATAATTCCAGCTTTTTTTGTTGCTTGCAGCGTTATTAAATGCTAAGAGCCTGTTTTGCTTGGATGAATTCCGCTACAGCCCATACGCACTATGGCTGCCCACAGGTGCGTGCAGCCGTTAACATTTTTGGTTAAAGACATCCACGGTGATTGCCTCTGCCAATCGTTTGATATACAGAGAGTTGCAATACGGGGCGTTCAGCCTTGCTGAATGTACTGTTTCGCAGGCTGAAACGGGCCATATTGCAAAGCAAAACAGGGTGTTTCATGGCATGATATGGAATATACGGAAAATCAAGGAAACGGCCGCGGCTTTTAGCTGCATATCTGCAAGTAAGGGCAGACTGTGGATATTCAGAAGCTGTTTTGATTTTATAAACTGCCGAATTGAGATGGATTTTCGAGGTATATTTGTCCGGTTGCTGAGGAGCATAGCGGGCTATGTGACGAAGCAAACGGGCGAATATAACCGAAAAGACACTCAAGACGGCAGGTATAAAAGACAAGTTTTATAAAATCAAAACAGCTTCTCATATTTCATATTCTCGAATTATGAACTCGTCTAACTTTTTTTTTCGACCGATTCTGTGAGGTGTTTTCGAGACTGTTTCTTTGCCGTTAAGAGGGGCATGGCGGGGTCACGTGACGGGCAACGGCAGAGGAAGAGGTCGAAAAGAGCCTCAAAATGGGCAAAAATACTTTTTCGGAAAAAGTTTAAGCGAGTTTTATATGCGGGCGTTTTGCCAGATACTGTGAGGCGCAACGCTTTTTTGCTGTTGTTTGCGCCACAGCCTTGCAAGCAGTTGCTGGCTCTGTCTGCCGTTTCTCCAGTCCTTCTCTCTTCCTGTTCTCCCTTCCTTTATAAAATAATGTGTGTGCGCGCACGCGCCCCGTTATTCCCTCTTGGATACTTAAAAACCGTTAAATTCGCAAACTTTTTTAGCTAATCTCTTGTTTTGTGTTTGAAAAGTTCTTACCTTTGCATCCGCTTTCGGGAATGACGCCCGGGGGCGACACAAGAAAGAGTTCTTTGGGAAGTTGACATACAAGAGACAGGAAGTAGTACGAGAAGCGGCGTCCGCCGAGGGCGCCGATGCGAACCGTCAATGCCCCGCCGCTGTGCGGCGGGTGTTTACCGGGCGGCTCAGTGCTACCGGATAGGCGTCCTGTTGACAGGATACGGCCTTGCCTTTTGTGGTGAGGTCTAGAAGAGACAGATTTTACAATGTAGAGTTTGATCCTGGCTCAGGATGAACGCTAGCTACAGGCTTAACACATGCAAGTCG